>RFON01000100.1 GCA_009926625.1 Planctomycetota bacterium | reverse complement strand
CTGCGCAACGTCGCCCGCTCGCGCGACTGGTCGTCGACGATACTCGTGTACTGCCGGAACGCCGCGAAGTCGTCTTCGCGCACGGCCTTCTGTAGCAGGCGGATCGTGTCGGCACCCCAGAGGTGTTTCTCGCCCCCTTTGCGGACCTGGTACAGCCCTCCGATATCCAGAAGCGGCGCAGGGCGGCCTTCGGTCTCGCTGGTTTCGGGTGGGAAAGCGCGGCGATGCCGGGCGATGACCTCTGCCGCGACCCCTTCGATGCCGATCCCCGACAGCATCGACGAGGTGCCGGTGAAGTAGCGTTCGACCAGTGCCCGCGACAGGCCGACGGCCTCGAACATCTGCGCCGCGAAATAGCTGCGCATCGTCGAGATGCCCATACGGCTCATCGTCTTCATCAAGCCCTTTTTCAGAGCCGTGATGTAATTCTCGATCGCGTCGTCATGGTCCTTGATGTTCTCAAGTCGGCCACCGTCGGTCAGCGAACGGATTGTCGATATTGCGACATGGGGGCAGATCGCCGTGGCGCCGTACCCCAACAGCAACGCGATGTGCATGACCTCGCGCGCATCGCCGGATTCGACGATCAGTGAGACCTTCGTCCGCAGCGACTTGCGAATCAGGTGATGGTGCAAGGCCGCGACAGCAAGCAGGCTCGGCACGGCCGCGTGTTCGACATCGAGCCTGCGATCCGTCAACAGAATGAACGTGACGCCCGTCGCGATGAGCCGTTCCGCCTCGGCGCACATTTCATCGAGCCGCTTTTCGAGCCTCAAACCGTGGGGCCCGGCGTCGTCCTCGTCACCGGCCGCAAACAGCATATCGATCTCGCGCACACGTACGCGCGGGTCGGTCGATTGGCGCAACCGGCGGATATCCGCTGGCGACAGGATCGGATGGTCGAGACGGATGCGCGCAACGTGTTCCGGGGTCTCGTCGAGGATGTTCCGCTCAGGCCCAGCCCAAGTCGAAAGCGACATGACCAGTTCTTCGCGCAACGGATCGATTGGCGGGTTTGTGACCTGCGCAAAGAGCTGCTTGAAGTACGAA
>RFON01000099.1 GCA_009926625.1 Planctomycetota bacterium | reverse complement strand
AGCGTCTTCACGCCGCAGCTTTTCTTCGGTTTCGAGATCGGTGATCCGCTCTTCATAGAACTTGCGGATACCCCGCAGGCGCTCGGTGTAGCGGCGATCAACGACACGCTTGAGGTCTTGCGAGAAGCCCTTCGACTCTTCCTCGAACCGCTCGGCGGTACGCGAGAAGTCGCCCAACTCCGCCTGTTCGTCGCCGTTCATGTCGAGCGGGCGAACGTCTCCGGCGACCTTGGCGAAGGACCCTTCCGGGAACTTCTCCATGGGCACTTCGCGCTGATCCGGGCGGAGCCCGTCGCCCATGTCGGCACCGGGCGTCGCCGTCGAGGTGGGCGATGCAGGGCTATCCGCGGCGGGTTGCGCGAACGAGGGCGATGGGCGCGTGGCAACGCCCGTCACCAACCCGGCGACGGCGAAGTAAATCAGCGGCACAAACGCGAGCGAGCGAAGCTTCATCTGGCCGATTCCGGTCTGGCGCGTGCGCTTCATTCGGCCCCCTTGCGGACTTCGGTAAACTCGCGGTCGAGTTCCTGAGTCTCCGCGTTCATGGACCGGGTCAGCTTGTTGATGTTGTCCGATCGCGTCTGCTTACGTTGCCACGCGACGTCCAGAAGCCCGAGATCCGATTGGAGCACCACATCGTACAGACGTGTCTGCACTTTTTGCAGGGCGCCCATCGCGACATCGCCCGAGACCTGCTCATTTTCTTTCTCGAACTGGCCAATGGCGAGCTTCTGTCCATCCAGCGTCTTGTTCTCGCTGGCAAGATCGACCTTCAGCTTACCACCACGCTCCGCAACGTATTGCTTGAGCTGCAGGCGGAGCCCGGCCAAGCCTTCGCGTAGCGCACGGACTTCGACCAGCAACTGCTCGGCGCGCTCGGCCAGCAGGCGGCGCTCGCCCTTGAGACGGCTGCGATAACGCAGGGCCGAGAAGCGCTCACGCGTGGCGACATCCAGAAGGACGGTACGCAGGTCTTCATCTCGACGAATCGCTGCGCTGAAGCTGTAGCGTTCGCGTTCCTGCTCAAGCAGGTCTTGCAGTTCTTCGAGTTCGGTTTCTTGCTTCTTGATGAGCTTGCGT
>RFON01000098.1 GCA_009926625.1 Planctomycetota bacterium | reverse complement strand
TGCGGTCGTGGGTCAGCAGGTACACCAGCGCCGAAGCGGCCACCGTCATCAGCACGCTGTAAATCAGCACGCGGGGACGGATGAGCTTGCGGCTCTTCCCGGCCAGTTCATCCTGCGAGGCGTAGCGGATCAAACCCTTGGGCTTGTTGAGCTTGAGCATGATCGTGTCGCAGGCATCGATGCACTGCGTACAACCGATACATTCGAGCTGCAGGCCATCACGGATGTCGATGCCGGTCGGGCACGTTACGACACAGGCCTTGCAGTCAACGCAGTCGCCCTTCTTCGCCTCGGGGCTATTGGCGGCGATGAACGCTGCGGCCGACATCTTGCCGCGGGGTTCACCGCGAGTCTTGTCGTAGCCGATGATCAGCGATTGGCGATCCAGAAGAACCGACTGCAGGCGACCATAGGGGCACGCCGCAAAGCAGACCTGCTCGCGGAAAACGCCGAAGTCCAGAAGCATCGCGAACGTCGTGCCCGCCATGACGAGGAACGACACCGGGTGTTCCAGAGGCGAGCGGCGAACCCAAATCGCGAGCCGGTCCACGCCGACGAAATAGGCTAGGAACGTGTGCGCCAAGTACATCGCGATGACGGTGTAGGCGCCCCAGCGCAGGGCCTTGAAGAGGGTGTGCTTCGGGTCGTCGGGCCGCAGCGCCATGCGCTTGCCGAGGTTGTCGAAGAAGCGCTCGATCGGGCGGAACACAAACTCGAGGTAGACTGTCTGAGGGCAAGCCCAGCCGCACCACACGCGCCCCAGTACCGCAGTGAACAGGAACACGCCCGTAAACACCGTGAGCAGCAGCGCGAGCAGAATCAGCGTATCGGTCGGCACGAACACTCGCCCGAACAGCGTGAACTGCCGTGCGGGGATATCCAGCAACACGAGCGGATGACCGCCGATGCGGATGTACGGAACGAGGGTGAAGATACCGATCAGCACCCATGAGAAGATCCGGCGCGCGCTGTGAAACGGGCCATGCGACAGGCGCGGCTTGATCCAACGGCGCGACCCGTCTTCGTTCATCGTGGGCAGCACGCGCTCGCCGAATGCGGGGGGCAGCAGCGTGCCGTTCTCGTTGTCGGCGTGAGTGGCGCCCCCTGCAGGGGGCG
>RFON01000097.1 GCA_009926625.1 Planctomycetota bacterium | reverse complement strand
GTGCGACAACGGGACACACGCACCTCGACGAGACGGCCCTGTCCGCCCGTGACATCCTTCTGGTGACCCTCCGTGGAGAGGTTGAATTCCTTCGCACCATCCGCGCCACCCCGGAGCACACTCTCGGCCTCGTCATCGCCCTGCTGCGGCGGTATCCGCTCGCGTTCCTGCACGCAGGCAACCGCTTCTGGGATCGCGATCGATGCCGCGGCCGCGAGATTTCCGGGCTTCGAGTGGGAATCGTCGGCATGGGACGGATCGGCACCATGCTCGCCAACATGCTGGAAGCACTGGGAGCCAAGGTGGCCTTCGTTGATGTTCGTCGGGAAGCCTCCCATCCATCCGCGATCCGCAAGACATCGCTGGAAGCCCTGATCGAGTGGAGCGAGATGGTCGTGCTGTGCGCATCGCACGCGTCGGGACAGCCCCCCATTCTTGACCGTGACCGAGTTGCCGGCCTCCGGGGCCGATATCTGGTGAACACGGCTAGGGGCGAGCTGGTGGATGAGGAGGCATTGCTTGATCTGGTCCGATCCGGTGCAATGGAAGGCATGGCGACCGATGTGCTCGATCAGGAACCCGCTCTGCCCAGGCTCGACGCCTGGCTCGCTGCGGCTCGCGGCCAAAATGTCGTGATCACGCCTCATATCGGCGGTGCCACGCATGATGCGATGGCCAGATGTGAACGGTTGATCGCTCAGCGTCTCGTCGAGCGCCTGGGAGGCGTGCGATCATGATGACGATGCGCGAGGCCGAGCGCTCCTGCTCGACGCTGGTGGTTGCGGAGATCGCCCAGGCCCACGACGGAAGCCTTGGCATCCTCCTGAGCATGGTCGAGGCCGCGGCTGCGTGCGGCGTCGATGCGGTGAAGTTTCAGGTGCATATCGCGCATGCAGAGAGCGGTCCGGAGGAGCCATTCCGGATCCCCTTCTCGCCAGTCGATCGCACTCGATTCGAGTACTGGCGGCGAATGGAACTCTCTCCGCAAGCCTGGAAGGTCGTTCAGAGCCGCTGCGTTGAACTCGGAATCGAGTTCATAGCGACACCCTTCTCGTGTGCAGCAGTCGACCTGCTGAGGGATCTGGGTGTCCGCCATATCAAGATCGGATCTGGCGATGCATCGAATCCTCTCCTGCTCAG
>RFON01000096.1 GCA_009926625.1 Planctomycetota bacterium | reverse complement strand
CAGCCAGTCCGTATATACCTGGTTGGGTCCCAATGGATTTTCAGGCAGCAGTACTAATTCTGTTGTAACCCGCCCGGAGGCCAATAGCAGCATGAGTGGTATTTATACGCTTTCCACGCTGATGCCGGATTCGTTTATAGCAATATCCGCAGGAGGGTCCCATACCCTGGCCATTCGTTCAGATGGTACGCTATGGGCCTGGGGAGTGAATGACAGTTCACAGTTGGGCACGGGTAATCAAATCACTTCCAATATTCCGGTTCAGGTAGGGACTTCCAATAATTGGTGGAAGGTTGCAGCAGGAATCGAGCATAGTCTGGGTATTCAGAAAGATGGGACCCTATGGGCCTGGGGGGGTGGTGGTTCCGGGAAGCTGGGGGATGGTACCGGCCAGAGACGCAGCACTCCGGTTCAAATCGGCACCTCCAATGAATGGATAGAAATCAGTGCGGGGTCTGGGCATAGTTTAGGCATTCAAAGAGACGGAACCATGTGGGCATGGGGAAGTAATGGTGCTGGTGAGTTGGGTGACAGAACGGGTCAAAACCAACCCGCACCCAATCGTGTAGGATTTGATTCCAACTGGAGTAAGGTATATACCAAGGCAAGTACATCTTATGCCCTCAAGCAGGACGGGTCCATCTGGAGCTGGGGTTTTTGTAACACGGGTGAACATGGAGCGAATCCCTGTCATACTGTTACCGGCCCCGGTCGGATAGGTACGGATAATGACTGGGTAGATATGGGAGCAGGCTGGAATCATTGTATGGCAATCAAATCCAATGGAACGCTGTGGGGTTGGGGGCACAGTACTCAAGGGGCCAGGGGCTTTGGTCCTCAGGGAGGAGTGGGTATTCCTACTCAGGTAGGGACAGCGACTGACTGGGTTTCGGTGGAAGCATCCACTGAATTGACCTATGTTCGTAAAGCCAATGGAGAGATTTATTCCATGGGGAATAACGACTATGGTCAATGTGGTATTGGAGGGAGTGGGGCCTCGCCCTGGAATACTTTAAATCGTCTGACTGGTAACCCTTCTGTTCGGGATGTAAGTGTAGGGACCAATTTCGTAATAATGCTTAACCAGCAGGGTAGAATCCTGTCGGTGGGTTTCAATACACGGGGGCAGTTGGGTTTGGGTACGAATCAAAGTTCGAATGCGATTTATG
>RFON01000095.1 GCA_009926625.1 Planctomycetota bacterium | reverse complement strand
CTTCCGCCTCAAGACGGCGCTGCGACGGATCCTCCACCATCAGCCTGAGGTGCGTGTTTGTCCTGTCCCATCCGACTGGAGCCCCCATGACCACGACCCGGCCCCCTTTCACGCCCCTTCTGGCACTCGCGCTCGCCTGCGCGCCCGCGGCGCTTGCCGACGGTTCGGCATCGCAGCATCTCGTCGGTCGGGTTCACCCTGCCCGAACGGGGCGCCTCTGCCCTGTCCGGCGCGACCCGCCCGGCCCCGGCGCCCTCGCGAATCCAACTCATCGCCTATGACGAGCATTCGGTCATCGAAGAGCCCAATTTGACGCCCGAGGCGCTGCGCCATCGTTTCAGTGAAAACCAACCGGAGCGCGTGAACCGGCTTATCTGGGTCAATCTGACCAGCCCGCACGACAGCGGCGCCCTGGAGGCCGCATCTGCCGCGTTTGGCCTCCACCCGCTCGCGCTGGAAGACGCCAGCAACCTGCACCTGCAGCAGCGGCCCAAGGCCGAGGGTTACGATCGCCACCTGTTCATCGTCCTGAATATCCCGATCATCCACACCGCGACCGGCGACGTGGATATCCATCAGGTCGCACTGTTCTTCGGGCGCGATTTCATCGTCACCGTCCAAGAAGGCGACCGCGTGACCGACGCCTGCGACGCGACGGTGTGGGAGAACGTCCGCGAGCGGATCCGCAAAGGCACGGGACGTATCCGTGCCAAAGGCGCCGACTGGCTGGCCTATGCGCTCATCGATGCCGCGGTCGATCACTATTTTCCGGTTCTCGAAATCGTCGATACGCGCGTTGAACACCTTGAGGACGAGGTCATCGAAGCCCCGGACCGCAAGACTGTCTCGCGGATTCACACCATTCGCCGCGAGCTGCTGGTCGTACGCCGCGCCGCGTGGCCGACCCGCGAGGCCATCGCCGCCCTGATGCGCGACTATGGCGACCGTTTCAGTGAAGAAACCCGCCTGTTCCTGCGCGATATCTACGATCACGTCGTACAGGTCATCGAACTCGAAGAAACCGATCGCGAAGTCGTCGCCGGGCTGATGGACATCTACCTCTCGAACATCAACCAACGGATGAACGAGGTGATGAAGGTCCTGACGATTATCGCCACGGTGTTTATGCCGTTGAGCTTCATCGTTGGCGTGTACGGCATGAACTTCGA
>RFON01000094.1 GCA_009926625.1 Planctomycetota bacterium | reverse complement strand
CCACCGCGCTCCATATTCATCGGCACGCCTCCCTCCCCTTCTCGCACAACGCCTCAGCCAGCTTCGCAGCCATGCGCGTTGCCCTCTTGAGCTTCGCCTCCAGCTCTCGGTTCCGCCTCACGATGGCTCGCACGAAGTCGGCGTAGGCCATCGGCTCTTGTTGGGTCTGCTCGTTCACGCACGCCTCCGCTGGAACTTGGAGCCGAAGCGCACAACCACTGGTGAGAGGCGCGTGCGGAGGCTACTCACGTGAGGCCGGAGGATTCGCTTCGCCACGCGCCTGCGCGCGACGTCGCCACGCCACATGTCCAAGACGAAGTCCTTGAGGTCAGCCCACTCGGCTTCGTTCCAGAAGCCGTTGTCCGTACGCGGCGGGTTGTCGCGGATGCACTCGTCCACCGCCCCCGGGCTCACTGCGATATGCAGCCCACTCACGTCGACCGACCAGTTCGTCTCCAAGTCGCTCAGTGGTTGCACATGAGCCTCCCAGTGACGTTGCGCGGGCAGTTCTTGTGAATCTCCTTGTGCATCTCGTTGCGCTCCTTCTTGAGGTCCTTGAACCTCCAGACCAGCGCCTCGGCGCAAGCGAAGGCCGTCCAGTCTGGGCTGTCTGCGTTCTCCATGTCGCCCTGAGCGACAAGGCATTCCCACAACTCCGACCGGGCCTCCTCAAGTTCCTCGCGCGCTTCCTTTAGCTTCACCTTCAGCCGCGCCACGTCATCGACTGCGCGCTCGTCTCGAAGCACCTGAAGTCGCACCGCGAGCATGTTGACCAACAAGTCAATCGGCTTCGCCATCCACTGGGCCCGCTCCTCTTCGGTGGCCTGCGGCGCAAGCGTCGAGATGGCCAGCATCTTCGCGAGCGTCACATCGTGCCCCCGCTCGAACTTCAACTCGTAGTCGCTCACGGCCTTCGCTTTCTGATTGGCTTCGCCTTCACCACGGCCTCTTCGCTCATCTTCCACGTCACTGCTCCCTCTCTCCAGAACCAGCGCCGCACCCTCATTGTTCCGCCGTCGACCTCGCGCGCCTCGTGTTCACCTGCGTGACCAACGCGCAGTTGGCAGTGGACATCCGGGCGCAGCTCATCGCGACACGCGCCGCGACTCAAGACGTCGTCCAATGAAGGTAGACTTCCAGCGCAAGGCCGCTCGCGCGGAGCTTCTCCTTCGCGCTGCGCTCTGCC
>RFON01000093.1 GCA_009926625.1 Planctomycetota bacterium | reverse complement strand
CAGGCCCTGTCGCGCATATGGGTTCGAGAGGTAGCGCCGCATCGCTGGCCTTACAACTTCAGATGGATGGATCGCCCGGCCATCCAATTCCCCACGGACGCGTGGGCGATGCAGGAGTTGGTGTGGGCGGTGCGTCCCGACCTGATCATCGAAACGGGCATTGCGCATGGTGGTTCGCTGGTGTTCAGTGCTTCCATGCTGGCGCTCCTTGACATGGCTGACGCAGTGGAGCGTGGCGAGACGCTGGACCCCCGCCAAAGCCATCGCTGCGTGCTCGGAATCGACATCGACATTCGTCCGCACAATCGCGTCGCCATCGAAGCGCATCCGATGTCCTCACGCATCCGCATGATTCAGGGCTCCAGCGTGGCGCCCGAGATCGTGGCGCAGGTGCAGTCGATCGCTGCTGGATATGGGCGCGTGATGGTTTGCCTGGACAGCAACCACACCCACGACCATGTTCTGGCTGAACTGCAGGCCTACGCACCTCTCACCAGTGTTGGCAGCTACTGCGTGGTGTTCGACACGCTGCTGGATGACATGCCGGCGGCTCTCTCGGTCGACCGTCCTTGGGGGCCCGGCAATAGCCCAAAGTCGGCGGTGCATGCATGGCTCGGCACGCACCCCGAGTTTGAGATCAATCGCGACATTCAACACAAGCTGCTGCTCACCGTGGCGCCCGATGGATACCTCCGCCGCACGAGATGAGCCGATGGAGGGCCGCCGCATTCCTGTGGTGGCTCGGCACGACACGGTAGTGCTGGGGATTCCCGCATACAACGAAGGGCGCTTCATCGAGCGAACGCTTCGGTCGATTCAGGGTCAGTCGCATCGCGACTTCATCGCCCTGATTTCCGACAATGCCTCGACCGACGACACCGAGCGAATCTGCCGGACATTCGCCGAACATGACCCTCGCTTCATTCATGTGCGGCAGCCAGTGAATATTGGCGCAAACGACAACTTCATCTTTTTGCGAGATGCCTCGGAGAGCCCGTTCTTCGCTTGGATCGGCGGCCATGACACCTTGCACACGGACTATGTGGCACGCCACATCGAGCGTCTGCAGCGCGAGCCGACTGCCTGCGGCAGTTTCACATACTTTCAGTTGATCGACGAGAACGATCGTGTGCTGCGCAACGAGGGTCCCGTGGGCGTCGCGCCATTGGAGGGCGGGGCCTTGTTCAGATACCTGTGGAC
>RFON01000092.1 GCA_009926625.1 Planctomycetota bacterium | reverse complement strand
AGCAAGGCCACACAAAGCCCCCTTGCAAAAGGCACCAGCGCGTCGCCGTCGGGGCCGACGAGCGGGTTTTTGGCCGCGTCCGTGTCGAGCTTGCGGTCACGGATGTTGTTGATGAGATAGGCGTAGCCCAACAGCAGCCCGGCCGTGACGGCTCCGCGCACACCCCATAGGACGTTCTGTTCAACGCTTGTTCCGCGCCACGGCAGCGCCGCGAACGGCAGCACGATGAAGTGCGCAAAGCCCTTGGCGCGCGTCAGTCGAAGCACCGTGGAAAACATCAATACTTGCGGATGTCGGTGTTGTGTTGGGTGAACGTGAGCTCGACGGCGTTCCACAGCACGCGCAGGTCGAGCGACAGCATCTGGTTGACCTCGTGCAGTGGCACGCAGGCGCAGCCGGGCCCCTGCGGCGCGGGCATGTCTTCGAACGCCTTGAGAAACCCGCGCTTGCGGCCTTCCTCGCGCGGCATCTGCCACTGGGTCGCGAGGCACGGCGCCACCGAGCCGTCGCTGAAGACGTAGCCGAAGTATTGCCCCGCGAAGCAATGGGCGCACGACCCGCCGAGGCGCTGACCATCTTTTTCCTGAAGATCGATGATGCGGTGCGAATTGCCGACGGGCCATCCGTCATTTTTCAGACGCCGCAGGCGGCGCGCGAGCTCAACCAGATCGGTCTGGGTGAAGTTCGCACCAACCGGGCGATACACATCGAACTCGGCATCGTGTTCGATCTGGAAAAACGAAGTGATGCCCTTCGCCTTGGCGATTTCAAGGACGTGTTCCAGCGTGCCGATCGATTTCGGCGTGATGACCGACATCGTGACGACCTTGACGCCTGCGCCCGTGAGCAGGTCGATCGACTTGATAACGCGCTGATACGAGCCCTGTTCGCGCTGGGCGTCATGGACCGCCTCGGGGCCATCGAGGGTCAGGCACACGAGGTCGAGGTCTTGCATATCGTCAAGGCGGGCTTCGGTGTACCAGCCGTTCGAGTTCATCGAGACATGCGCGCCCTTGGCCTTGAGATAGCGAATGATGTCGCCGATGTCCTTGCGCAGCATCGGTTCGCCGCCGATGAGGCTCACGCGCGACATGCCGCCTTCCATCAGTTCGTCAATCGCGCGAAACCACTCGGTCGTGGTCATTTCGTCACGCTGCTGTAGGGGGATATTGCAGTAGTCGCAGCGGAAGTTGCAGCGGTT
>RFON01000091.1 GCA_009926625.1 Planctomycetota bacterium | reverse complement strand
CGTGACGGTGACGCTGCTCGTGCTCGATTGGCAGAAATTCCTGTTCTACTTCTATCTGCCGCACGTGATCGGCGGCGCTGCGGGCATCGTGTCGATCAACCTGTTGCAGCACGATGGCTGCGACGAGAATCACCCCTACAACCACAGCCGGAACTTCACCGGGAAGCTGATGAACTTCCTGTGCCTGAACAACGGCTACCACGGCATCCACCACCTTCAGCCCGCAGCGCACTGGAGTCGTCTGCCCCAGCTTCACGCGGAGCTGATTCACCCGTTCATCCACCCGGCGCTCGAACAGCCGTCGATGCTGGCCTACACGTGGCGGACCTACTTCTGGCCCGGCCAGCGCCTGCGCTACGACGGAAAGCCGGTGGCGCTGCCGCCCGAGAGCCCCGACGAGTCCTGGGTACCTGCGCCGGGCGATGCTGATGCGGCCGATGTATCGTTCGGCGCTGTGGCCTGACCGGGGCGCCTCCCGTCACGACCCATTGTCCAGCACCCCCGTGTGCGGAGCTTTCGATTAGTGCGCCCGATTGGCGCGCGAAAAAATGATTGCGAGGTCCAACGGCACTTGGTAGCCTGAGTTCGTTGACGATGTGTTGACCGCGAAGCGGCCCCGGCGCGCCCCCGTGCGCGTTCCGTTTCCGGTCTAATGTTGACGTTGAAACCGGGAGTCAGGTCATGGATGCGTTCGTGCGTGCGCGCTGGCTGCTTGCAGTCGGTGGAGCGTTCGCAATCTACGTCGCGTTCGGCGCGTACGGTGGGTATTGGGCGTTGGAGCTGCACGAGCTGCGGCGCTGGAGCATGATTCGCGACGCGTCCAATCCGTGGGTCATCATGGCTGAACACGGGCGGGGCCCTGTCTGGCCGTTCCTGCTGCACCAATGGACGGCTCTGTTCGGTTTCGAGCGCTGGGTTGCGCGGCTGCCCAGTGCGGTGGCGATGCTGGCCGGGGCGGCGGCCTTCGTCTGCTTGCTCCCCCCGCGCGTCCCCGAGCGGAAGCGGTTCGAACTGTTCGTGCTCGTCGTTTTTTCGCCCTACGCCATCGACCAGGCGCGCGAGGTTCGCTCGTACGCGTTCATCATGGCGCTGGGGCTCATTTACACCGCGCTCGTCTGGCGAACGGCCGAATCGCCCCGCGTGGCGACAAGCGGCGCGGCGCTGGTTCTCGCCTGGCTTCTGACGACGATGCATCTGACGACCGGGACGCTTCAACTCGCCTGGCCCAT
>RFON01000010.1 GCA_009926625.1 Planctomycetota bacterium | reverse complement strand
CTCACTGGCCAATACCTCTCAAGCCAGCTGAGCATTCCCGTTCCTGCCAAGCGGACCGCGCTCGCGGAGTCGCGCGCGATCGTGGTGCAAGGGGCGCATGCCAACAACCTTCGCAACATCGATGTGCGCTTCCCGCTGGGCGGGCTGATCTGCGTGACTGGCGTCTCTGGCAGCGGCAAGAGCACTCTTGTGGGCGACATCCTGCTGAAGACCGCGCAGCGAGATGTACTGGGAAAGCGCATCGTCCCCAGTGCTCACCGCAGCGTTCGGGGGCTCGATCAGGTAACCCGCGTCATCGAAGTGGATCAGTCACCCATTGGTCGAACCCCGCGGTCGAACCCAGCGACCTACACGGGCATCTTCGATCATGTGCGGCAGTGCTTCGCGAGGGTGCCGGAAGCGCGCATCCGCGGCTACCCCATCGGTCGCTTCTCCTTCAATGTGAAAGGTGGGCGATGCGAAGCATGCCAAGGCCAAGGTGTGCGGCGCATCGAGATGCACTTCCTGCCCGATGTCTTCGTTGAGTGTGAAGCGTGCCGCGGCACACGGTTCAACAAGGAAACGCTTGAAATCCTCTACAAGGGGAAGTCCATCGCGCAGGTGCTCGACATGACCTGCGAAGACGCCCTCGCATTCTTCGAGGCGCATGGGCGAATCGCCGCGATGCTGCAATGCCTGTGCGATGTCGGCCTCGGCTATCTGCAACTTGGCCAGGCCTCGACCACGATGAGCGGCGGCGAGGCGCAACGCATCAAACTGGCGACGGAACTTGGAACCCATTCGAACGGACACACGCTCTATGTGCTCGACGAGCCGACAACGGGGCTGCACTTTGCCGATGTTTCAAAGTTGGTCTCGGTACTGCACCGACTGCGGGATGCCGGACACACGGTGGTCGTGATCGAACACAACCTCGATGTGATCA
This sequence comes from Planctomycetota bacterium, assembly GCA_009926625.1. Lineage (GTDB taxonomy): Bacteria > Planctomycetota > Phycisphaerae > Phycisphaerales > SM1A02 > F1-60-MAGs104. Next base: position 70,730 of record RFON01000010.1, on the reverse strand, counting down.
AGGTCGCTGATTGGATCATCGACCTTGGACCAGAGGGCGGTGATGGCGGAGGACAGGTGATCGCCGTTGGAACACCGGAGCAGGTCGCCGCTCATCAGACCAGTGCCACTGGCGTCTACCTTCGCCGCGTCTTGCCGAACTGCCCTGCAAGCCAAGGCAAAGGTCGCCCCGATGCACCGAAGGCGCGTGCCAAGGCAACACGGCCGCGCGCAGTGCGCGGAGCCCACTAGGATCCAACTCCATGCAGCATCCTGACGGCGAGATCGTCCTGCGCGTCATCACGATGCCGCGGGACACGAATCACTCTGGGACGGTGTTCGGCGGCGTCATCATGAGTTACATCGATCAGGCTGCGTATGTTCATGCACGAACGCTCGGGCTGCATCGCTGGGTCACCGTGATGGTGGAGCGCATCGAGTTCGTCGCGCCCGTGTATGTCGGGGAGATGGTCACACTGCGCGCATCGACTGCCGCAACGGGACGCACATCCGTGACGGTTCGCGTGGTGGTCGACGCCGAGCGGTACACAACCGGCGAGTCCGCACGCGTGACCGTGGCCACCGTCAAGATGGTTGCGATTGACCGCCAGCATCAACCGATCCCTTTCTCCTCACCCGCAACACTCGGGTCGGAGGACGGCATGAGTTCGCTTTGATGCAGCACCCACGCCGCTGGCGGGCCGCCATCCTTGTGTCCGGCGGCGGAACAAACGCGCTGAACGTGCTGAACGCGTCGCGGTCGGGTGAGATCCCCTTGACGGTGGCCGCGGTGATCGCGCACCGCCACGACATCGCAGCGGTCGAGCGTTGTCGCGCCGCTGGGCTCACGCCGATCATCGTGCCTTTGCCTGCGAGCGATGCGGCGAGCGATGCAGTCGATGAGGCGCTTCGAAGTGTCGGAGCAGAACTGGTCCTTCTCGCGGGATACCTCCGCCATTTCCGGGTCGGTCCGTGGATTGGCCGCACGCTCAACATTCATCCAGCGCTGCTGCCGCAGTTCGGTGGCAAGGGAATGCACGGTGCGCATGTGCACGAAGCCGTCCTTCACAGTGGTGCGCGTGAGTCGGGATGCACGGTTCACCTCGTCGACGATCAATACGACCACGGGGAAACGCTCGTCCAGCGCCGCGTGCCCGTGCTGGAGGGCGACACGCCGCTCACGCTTTCTGCGCGAGTCCAAGGTGAAGAAGCCGCTGCGTACCGCGAAGCGATACGCCTCTGGGCATCACGGCAGCCCCCTAGCGCCTGATCGAGTTCGGCTGCACACGACCTAGCATCACGCCGAGATGTTCTCGGCAGCAACTGCAATCTGCGCTGCACTTGTGCTGCTGCAGGATCCACCGCTCCCGCCTCTGCCCGATGGATCGCCTCCCGCCGATGCACAGGGGCGCGCCGCCGAGCTGACTCGGACTGACTACGACCGCCAGTTCCCGCGATGGCTTGCGCAGGGCCGTATCGAGGATGCCCTGCGGATAGCCGAGCAGTACCTCGAGACGCATCCAGATGATCCACAGGTGCTCTTCGATGCGTGCCGTGCAAGCGCCCTGCTGGGTGACGGGCGTTCCAGTGCAGCGTTGGCACTGCGTGCGCTGCGCGCAGGGTGGGTCGATGATCGCGCCCTCGATGAACATCCCGATCTCGCTCGGCTGCGGGCTCATGATGGTTGGCAGCGAGTGATTGCCCTTCGCACCGAACTTCGTGGCAAGGAACCTCCTCCCCCGCCCGCCGACGAACCAACCGACACGGATGCAAGCGGAGAGTCCACCGCGCGTTCATCGCTGGCACAGTGGATGCGCCGCTTCGGCGGCGGTCGGTATCGAGTGGACGAGGACAAGCCGATGGGTCTTCTCATCGCATCGGCGCTCGAACCCGACTCGGTTCGACGCACGCGAACATCGCTGCAACTTCTCTCGAACCAACTGACGACGCACTTCTTCGAACAGCGTCAGCCCGACACGGTGCTGCTGGTGCTGATCGCTCCCGAACACGCCAAAAAGATCTTCGACGATCCCCGACAGGGCGGCATCTACCAACACCATCTGCGCCAGCTCCTCGCATGCTCGACGGGTGCGATCCTGCGGCACGAGTACACACACCTCCTCCACCGCGGCCACATGCAGCGCCTCGGCCAACGACACCCCATCTGGATGCTCGAGGGGTTTGGAACCCTTTTCGAAGACTGGACCGTCGGCGCTGCAAGTGGAATCGTGATCCTTCCCAATCACCGCACGGCAGAGACATTCGACCGCGTCAAGAAGGGAGTCCATACGCCATGGCGCGACTTCATGGCGCTCAGCGACGGCGAGTTCATGAAGGAGCCGCGATGGAACTATGCGCAAGCGCGGTCCATGCTGGCGTTCCTCGCTCATCACGGTCAGCTGGCGAGTTGGTACCGCGCGTACACGGATGGATACACCGATGATCCGAGCGGACTTCGCGCTGTTGAGCGTGTCATGCGCGCGCCGATTGCGGCAATCGAGGGACAGTGGCGGGACTGGGTCCTTCAGCGAGGTCGGCAGGATGGAACCGTCGAAGGTGGCGAGGGGGTGCTCGGAACGACGCTTGCCAACCGTCCAGAGGGCGTTCGGATCGACGCGGTGGCTGCTGGCGGACCAGCGCAGCGTGCAGGGCTCGCGCGCGGCGACTTCTTGCTGGCCATTGACGGCGAAGAGATCCGCTCCGTCGGCGACTACCTGATGGCGCTCGCGGGGAGGCAATCGGGGGAAAATGTGGAAGTCCGTTTCCGTCGCGGGCAAGTGAATGGCACCGTCCAAGTGAACCTGGCGGCAGGTCGCACCGTAACACCGTAGTTTCCGATGTCCAAGGCGCTTCATACTCCATCACCTCCGCAGCTGAAAGGCGCATGGGGTGTGGAGTCACACGGGGGGCGCGTTGCCCTTCGTGCACGCGCCGCGACCTGAGCCGCCCGAGAGGAGACCACCATGCTCGTCACCATCAGTGCAAAGCACATGGAACTAACGCAAGCCATCAGCACCTACATCCAGTCGAAGGTCAGCAAGTTGCCGCGGTTCTTCAACGGGCTTCAGCAACTTGCCATCACGATTGAACGCGCGCCCCACGGCTTCCATGTTGAAATCCGTTCGGATGTCGAGCACCACAAGGATTTCGTCTGCAACTACCTCCACCGCGATCTGTATGCCTGCGTGGATTTGGCGGTTGACCGAAGCGTGCGTCAACTCTCGCATTACAAGGATCGCCTCCGCCACCATCACCGCTGAGGCAGCCCGATTGCAGTATGATCCCGCCGCATGAACTTGCGGGACATCGTCGTGTCGGATGCGATTGTTCCGGGGCTCGAGGCAACCAAACGCGACCACGCCATCGGCGAACTGCTTGACCGATTGATCGCATGCGGTGTCGTCGACGGAGCGTCGCGCGCTCCACTCCTCAAGGAAGCACTCGCACGCGAAAAGCGTGGCTCGACGGGATTTGGGCATGGGGTCGCCGTCCCGCACACCAAGACCGCACTCGTGCAGAAGCCCGTGGCGGCAGTGGGTGTTTCCCAGGGAGGCGTGGACTTCAGTTCGCTCGACAGACAACCAGTGCATTCGATCATCTTCATGCTGAGTCCGAAGGACCACCCTGAGGCGCACTTGGAGGCGATGGAGACGATCTTTGGCGCCCTCAGCCAAGAAACATTCCGTCGATTCCTCCGACAGGCCAGAAACCGCGACGATGTCCTCACGCTTCTCGATGAAACGGATGGAGCCGCCAACGCGGGCTCGGCGTGACGAAGGGGCAAGCCACCATCGGCAACTCGCTTGGGCTTCACGCGCGGCCAGCGATGACGTTCGTCCAGTGTGCGAGCGCCTTCGCGTCCACCATCCGTGTGCGCCGATGCGATGTCGCTGAGTGGGTCGATGGCAAGAGCATCATGCAGATGCTCCTTCTCGCCGCGACATGTGGATCTCGTCTTGAGGTCGAGTGTTCTGGGCTCGACGAGCAGGCTGCGCTCGATGCACTGCTTGATCTCATCAACCGCCGCTTCGATGAGGAGTGACTGGGTCGGCGCCTCGCGCCTCTTGAACGGCATGCCACACGATCTCGAGCAAGTCACGCACGCCGATTCCGGTTGCACCGCTTGCCACGAGCGGCGTGACGCCACGGTCGCGCTTGAAGCGCCGCACCACTGCATCCACGGTTGCTGCGCGATCTTCCTCGGCGATCAGGTCGACTTTGTTCAGCACCACCAGTTCGCGCTTGCGTGAAAGCCCATCGCTGAAGTCGGCGAGTTCGCGGCGAATCATGCGGTGATTCTCCAGTGGGTCCGACCCATCCACGGGTGCGATGTCAACGACATGCAGGAGCACGCGTGTGCGCTCGACATGGCGGAGGAAATCGTGGCCAAGCCCAGCGCCCTGTGACGCCCCCTCGATCAGCCCGGGTAGATCCGCGAGCACCAGCCGCCGCTCACCAGGCAGTTCCGCAATGCCGAGTTGGGGCGAGAGGGTCGTAAATGGATAGTCCGCCACCTTTGGATGTGCGCGGGTGGTGGACTTCAGCATCGTGCTCTTCCCCGCGTTGGGCAAACCGACAAATCCAACATCGGCGATCAAAAGCAGTTCGATGCGCAAGAGCCGTTCAACAGGCTCCCCGGCAGGCGAAGTCTCTGTCGGCGTTTGATGAACGGCGCTCTTGAAATGAACATTGCCCTTGCCCCCGATACCCCCGTGGGCAACCACCGTCGACTGCCCGGGCTCGGTGATGTCGGCGACCAGTTCGCCAGTCTGGGCATCGAAGACCCGTGATCCCAAAGGCAACTCGATGATGCGGTCCATTCCCTCCTTGCCATTGCAATTCTTCCGTGATCCTGGTTCGCCATCGGTGGCGATCCAATGCGGTTGGTATGCAAACTGGACGAGCGTGTCGAGATGCGGATTGCCGCGCACCACCACATCACCGCCCTTTCCACCATCACCGCCATCGGGCCCACCCTTGGCGTTCCCCTTCAGTCGCAGGAGGTGCCGCGAACCTGCACCCCCGCGTCCGGACCGCACGGTGATGATGGCAGAATCGACAAACATGTTTGCTGCGGAACTGCCGCTCCACGCGGCACACGCCGACCGAACGCATTCGTCGCGCGCGACCGCGACTCACTCGCGGCAGGACAACGCGCTCAACGATCGATCGCGAGTCGTGGTGTTGCGGGATCGAGGGGGATCACATCCACACAGCGGCCTCGAAAGCGCACCGTTCCATCGACCAACGCGGTCAGCGTGTAGTCGCGTCCCTGATGAACCATGAAGCCAGGCCGCCACTTGGTGCCGCACTGACTCACGAGCACACAGCCGGCGCGAGCGACCTGACCGCCGTACAACTTGATCCCGCGGTACTGCGGATTCGAGTCGCGGCCGTTCTGGGTTGAACCTTGTCCCTTCTTGTGTGCCATGGAAAGTACTCCGAGTTGGATCTCCGATCGAGTCCCGCAGGATAGCGCAGCATCGGCACCTGATCAAGCGGTCATGAGAGCTTTGCGCAATGTGCAAGATGTGACAGATGTGCAGACCTTGCCCGCACTTTGGGACCCGCGCGATTGATCAGCGCAGGACCCACTCGCGCTGCTCACACACCACGGGCTCGCCACTGCGGTCGAGAGCATCCCCGGGAACCCGATAATCAAGCCTGAGGGTCTTGTACATCATGACTTCGCCCTCCTTCGTCTGGAGTTTCTTCATCTCGCTCGACATGCCGCGAATGAAAAGATGCAGTTCAGTCGCGCGCAAATCGTCCTCGCTCCAAACGACAAATCCCTCCTTCGCATGCTCTGCCCCCTGCTTGATCTCGCCGAGGACCTGATACTGGTCGGCAATCATGCGATTCCCGATCAACGCCTCCACGCGCTTCATCACGATCGGATCAACATTTTGCCCAGACCGACGCACGCGTCCGTGATCCTCCAACAGTTCAAACTTTGGTGCCCACCACCGATCCTGCCCGGTGCGGTTGACCACCTTGTATGTGAAGTACCAAAAGTGCTGGCTCGTCTGAGGATCTGTGTACAAGCGAAGGTCGCCAGGGATGAACTCGAGTTGCCACTGCCCTGGTGCTGGGTCAGGAGAGAGTGTTCGCTCGCGATCACTCGGAAGCGGTTCAGCTGGTTGCGGCACTGCAGGCGGAGTTGCCTTCGGGGCACCGATCGGACCAGAGTCTTGACGGGCAGCCGCGATCATGCACGACAGTGCGATGCCGAACGCGGCAGAAATCGTGAGTGAACTGAGCACAGGGCGTCGCATGGGAGGCCAAGTGTATCGCCTACAAGCCGATACGCTTTGTCCATGGGACGACTCCCCCCTGCCGATCAGGAGGTGCATGAAGCCTCCGATTCGCTGCGTGAAGAGGCGATCGTGCTTGCCTTCGGCGGCTCACGCCTTCGCGCACAGCGCACGCTTGAGCGTCCACGCGATCCGTCGCGTGAAGCGGTGCTGGTGCTGCGCGACGGCAAGGGTCGGCTGCAGCACGCCGCCGTCCTTGCACGCGCCCCAGGGCGTACTGCGCTGTTGACGATGTCGCCTCTGCGCGGCGCGGCGGATCGCCCACGCGGAGCGCTTCTTGTTCGCGAAGCCATTGGTGCGGCGCAGCGCATGGATGCCGCAGTTGTTCAGGCATTGGTCGAACCGCTGGCAAAGGATGATTTGGCTGCGATGGAATTGGGTGGCATGCACGCCATCGCGACGCTTGCATATCTCGAGCGCCCCGCAACGAGCGAATGTCGGTCACTTCCTCCCTCTCATGCGGAGATTCGGGTCATCCCTTGGGACGGGAAAGAGCGAGGCCTGCTTGAGTCGCTGCTGTCGCAGACCTATGTGGACTCGCTCGACTGTCCTGGACTTGCGGAGATGCGTACGACACGCGACATCTTGGACGGTCATCTTGCCACCGGCATTCTGGACTCTCGTTTGTGGCTGCTGCTGGAGTGGCGCGGCGAAACGGTCGGCGCGTGTTTCGTCAGCGAGATTCCCTCGTCGCGCTGCTTGGAACTCGTGTATTTCGGGCTGATCCCGCGCGCTCGCGGCATCGGACTCGGCAGAATCCTGTTGGACCATGCGCTCGCGCTGCTGAAGGATGACGCTCGCGGGCCGCTTGCGCTGGCATGTGACGAACGAAACACCCCTGCAATGAGGCTTTACGCATCTCGCGGATTCGCCCCGCGCCTGCGCAGGGTCGCACTTGTCTGCACGGTCGCGAGTGAGCGCACCACTGCGTCGTGAGTTTTCCACCGTTTGTGGACAACTTTGCACCATCGGACCCGTACGAATCGCTGAAAACGCGCATATCCCGTCCTGAGCGGCACATGGGAAACACGAACTGAACATGCGTCCGCGGCGGCTTGTCATCGCCGCAGGGAGCGATAGTTTTCCCCATCTGTGCCTCACGGATCGAGGCGCATTCGTTGGGCTGAAGGCAGGTGGGCAGCATGCTTGAGGAGTCGCATCCTTCGGCAACTGCCCCCTGCCGCCTCCCGCGTCTGACCCGGACGGATTCGATTCCCCATCCTTGTTTCTTGCGCGAACTGCATTGCACCCTGCAGCTCGCTGTCCTGCGGCTTCAACACACCCACCATGATCCAATTGCCCCATCAACCCGCTGCGTACCTCGGCAGCGGCAACACACGGCGGCTGCACGAAGTGCTGATTCGCCGCGTCGGACCATCGCGGCACGGCCTCTGGCTCGTGGACAACGCCACGCTTGCAGTGACGGAGCGTCGACTCCGCGTGCATGCGTCCAGTCGTTTTGCCGCGGAGTGGATTGAACGGCACTTCCACCATCATCTGCGGGCTGCAGCCGATGAGGTGCTCGGGACCGAGGCGGTGATCGACATTTCGGTTTCCGTTGCGAACGCCGTGTCGACATCGGTCAGCGCCCTGACTGATGACACGGGGACCGACACCCCAACGCTACGCCTGCCCGCGGTCGATCCACCGCCCACGCCTGACCGATTGCCGGAGAGCCGCTCGACTGCGCCGCGACCAGCCTCGAGCAAGCGCTCGGCATGGAAGCGGTTCGAGGACTTCCTCGTTTGTGGAGGCAACCGCATGGCATTCGACAGTGCTGTGCGCATGGCAGAGCGCGCTGCAGGAGCACCGCAGATGCTCTTCATGCACGGGGCATGTGGCGTGGGCAAGACGCACTTGTGTGAGGCACTGTGCCGCCGCTTCATCGAGTGCACGCCTGACGCACGCATTCGTTGCATTACGGGTGAACAGTTCACGAATGAGTTCATCGCAGCGGTTCGCGATGGCTCCATCGAATCGATCCGTCGCCGCCAGAGGCGGCACGACCTGCTGGTGATCGACGATGTTCACTTCCTCGGCAACAAGAACGCAACACAGTCGGAGTGCTTGCACACGCTCGATGCGATTGCCGCGGGCGGCGGACGGGTCGTGCTTGCATCCGATGCGCACCCGCGGGCCATTGCACGGTGCAGCCCAGCACTCGTCAGCCGCTTCCTTTCGGGGCTTGTGGTGCAGGTCGAACCGCTCGACCGCGTCGGAAGGATCGCACTCGCGCGGCGGCGGCTCGCCTCGCGCGGAGTCAACTTGATCCCGACCGCCGTCGACGCCCTGGTGGATCGTTCGGGCACGAGCATCCGCGAACTGGAGGGGGCAGTCTTGACGGTTTGCGCCCATCAGGCAACGCTTGGGGAAGGTGCCGAGGGTGGGCATGTGCTTGTCGAGCGGGCGCTTGGCCACGCCGAACCGCGGCGTGCGGGTCGGCCGGTACGGCTCTCAGAGATCATCGCAGCTGTGTGCACCGAGACTGGTCTCGAATCATCCGAACTGCTTGGCGCGGGTCGGCACCGACGAGTCGCAACGGCTCGCGGACTCGCAGCGCTTCTTGCACGAGAGTTGACAACCTGTTCGTTTCCCGAGATCGCTGCGGCGCTCGGTCGTTCAAGCCACTCGGCAGTTCACGCCGCGGTCACCAAGTACCGAAGCTCGGTTGCGCAGCATGAACAGGTGGATGTCGCTGGTCATCGGATCGGCGCGGACACCCTGGTGGAACGCACTCGCCGCAGCATTCTCACGACCCGAGGCTGACGCGCCAAGAGCCTCGACCGTTACACTCGCGCGGTGCGCGCGCGCGTCTCCCAATGCATCAACCGAGTGGCAGTCGGCACCGTGCTCACTGCCCTGTTGTTCGGATCATGCCCGCGGGCATCGGCGCAGTATGGTCGCACCGACCACATCGATGGTGCAATCTCGACGCTGAAGCGCTGCGCCCTGCCGACACCGCGCGGTGACCATCACACCTTGATCGTTGCACTCCGTGCGTTGGAGGATCCGTCACTCGCGCCATTCTACGAGGCGCTTCTCAAGTCGCCCGATTGGCGATCGCGCATTGACGGCATCCTCGGACTTGCTGAGTTGTCCAAGGAGCGGGATCTCAACATCGATCAGGTCCTCGCCCTGCCGACTGCCGAGGATCGATCGACGGCTATTCGCGCAGCCATCGGATTTGAGTTGCTGAAGCCGAAAGGCCTCCGCGCACTGCTCGAGGAACCCAACCTGCCACCCGTCGATGCGCTGGTCATCTGTGGCGAGTTGCATCGACAGGGGCAACCGTTTCCTGCGACTCCACTGCGCGCATTGTGCGCTGATCCAGCGGACGAAGTCGCCGGTCTCGCATCGCTGCTGTTGATGGAGTCTGGCGATGACTCAGCGTGGAAGGCTTTCGTCGATCGTTGGAGCAAGCGAAGCGACGAAGTCCGCAACGGCACACTTCAAGAGCTGTCGCGCGTGGCACTGCTGTACCGCCTCAAGTCCTCGGTTCGCGGACTTGGCGATTTGACACTGACGCCGAACATCAATGCCGCAACGCGCATGATGGCGAACGCCACCGCGCTTGGCCTTGAGCCGCAGGTTGGCGCACGAATGTGGAGCGCGTTTGTGGAACAGGAGCGCTCACAAGCGCTGCTTCTGCGAGCGGGGCTCCAGATGCTCGCACACGAAGCCGCCTGCGAAGCGGGCCTCGGTGCGAAGCTGCGGAATGGCGAGCCACTCGTCGACGCAATTGCCGATGCAATCGATGCAAGCGCGGGTGGCGATCCCGACGCGATGGCTTCAGCGCTTGAGGTGGTCATCGACCGCGCAAACAAGACCAGTGCCGAGTGGGCGATCCGCCGCGCAGCGACGCTGCCACCTCCACAGTCCACGCGTGTCTGGAAACACCTGATTGACGTCTTCCTCGGAGCGCCGTCGAATGCCATGGCGCTGTCCCCCGTGGTCCTGGATGCGGCGACTCGATTGGCGGAGGTCAACCCTCAACTGCTCGAGCCGATGATTCGCAGTGCCGATCGTGAGCGGCAAGTGCAGGAAGTGCTGCTGCTTGCTCTCTGCAACGCCAAGTCGCCTGCGAGTGCTGATGTTGCTGAGAAGGTTCGAGGGCAGTTGAGTCGTCGCGGTGATGCGCTGGCACTGCTTGCGATTGCACGGGGGCGAACTGAGTTGTCGCCCCAAGTCCGAGGCGATCTCGGCATTGTTGCAGCCGGAGGTGGAGACCTTGACCAGAGTCTGCTTGCCCAAGCCGCGTGGCTGTTCGTCAAGAGCAGCGGCAAGCAAGAGAACGCCCTTGATCAGATGCGGTCCCCATGAAGTTGGATATCCCCCTCAGCAAGCCGGATCTGACCGATGTCGACCGACAGGCAGTGCTCGCCACGCTCGGCGGCGCGCGGTTGACGATGGGCAGGGCACTGCTTGAGTTCGAGGCGGTCCTTGGCGAAGTCACACGGCGCACCTTTGCCATCGGCGTATCGAGCGCATCAAGCGGGCTCGAGATTTCGCTTCGCGCGCTTGGGATCGGTCACGGCGACGAGGTGCTCGTTCCCGCGTTCTCCTATCCAGCGAATGTGAATGCGGTCATTGCCGTTGGGGCGATCCCAGTCTTCGTCGACTGCGATCCGCGAACGCTGTGCATGAGCGTCGAGCGCGCCGAGCGCGCCGTAACCGCTTCAACCAAGGCAGTCCTTGGCATCCCAGTGCTCGGCAATCCGTGCGGACTTCCAGAACTCATCGCGCTGTGCTCACGATTGGAGTTGCCGATGCTCGAGCACGGCTCGGAAGGACTTGGATCGACGATTGGCACGGACAATGTCGGTCGATTCGGTCGCCTGAGCGTTTTCGGATTCGGACCGAACCGCACGATCAGCGCCGGCGAGGGAGGAGCCATCGTCACGCACGACGATCGCTTGGCAGCCGCGTGTCGGTCTCTTCGCAACCAGGGACGCGACGATCGGCGCAGTTTTCCCGATCAGTCGCCTGACCTCGGGATGGTCATGAGTTTCACTGGTATCGGCTTCGACGCGCGACTCGCGGAACCGCTCGCGGCGCTGGCCGCGAGCCAGTTGCGTCGACTCGACTGGATCCGCGCACAGCGGATGGAAGTTGCAGCACAGTACACGCGCGCTTTGGCTGGCCACTCGGACTTGATCCTCCCGACGGTCGGTGAGGATGCGCAGGTGTGTTGGCCGCTGTTCTGGGTGCGGCTCTCGGATCGCTTCGGGAGAGAGGACCGCGACGCAGTCATCGATGGCCTTCATCGGCATGATGTCGGCGCAGCCAATCACTATCCCCCTGCTCACTTGTTGCCGCATGTTCGACAGCACTTCGGTACGAATGTCGGTGATTGCCCCGCTGCCGAGTCGATCGGCGATCGGATGATCACCCTCCCCATGTTCACTTCGATGACGGAGCGGCAGGTGAAGCAGGTTTGCCAAGCGCTTGAAACGGTGCTCTCGCGCTCAGGCATCGATCGCGCGTAAGACGCCCCCGCGGCGCGCATCGCCTCTCCGTGACCGCCAATCGCTCCGCAGAGCGAAGCCGCGCCGCAGAGACCAAAGCCACCCATGGGATTCGAACCCACGACCTATGCTTTACGAAAGCATTGCTCTACCACTGAGCTAGGGTGGCACTCCGAGCGCGAGAGTGTAGCGATCCCGACCCGTGCGACACGGATTCGAGCAGCTCGTGCGCGGGTCATCCGCGAGGATCAACGATCAACTGCACGACATCGGATGTCGGCAGGCCCAGCGCCCCAAACGCATGTGCTGCCGAAGTGGCGACGCCCTGATCATCCGATCGAAGCAGCGCCTTGAGAGCAGCGATCTGGCTCTGCGAGAGTTGATTGCCGAACTTTCGCGCGCTCGCGGCAACCGCATCCAACAGCACCTGCTGCGTCTCGCCAGATGCAGCGAGCGCGCCATCTGCCAGCGCGCGCTGGGCGGAATCCGTGGGAATCAAGGCGAGGACCATCGCGACGCCCGAGATGTCCACTCCCGATTCCACCGAACCGCCTCCGAGCACCTGCACCAGCCCCGCCTCTGCATCTCGGATGTCAAACACAGGCGATGCGGACTCTGCAATGACTCGCAGCGCCGAAAGCGCTTGACCGCTAAATTGCTGGGTTTCCTCGGCAGACAACGCAAGTCCTCCCGCGGCTCCAGCGGCGGCCTCAATGGCCCGACGGAACTGCTCGTTGGTCGCCGAAGCGAGAAACACAGCCACGCGGGAATCGTTTTCGTACTGGGTCGAGAGTGCCGTTGCATCCTGTCCATTGGCGATGACGACGACAGGCGCCGTCGCGGTCGGCCGCGCCAAGCGTGCTGCGCGGACAACATCCTGCACCGCGGCGCTCGCCCCTTGGACAACCAGGACATCCACGGACTGCCCCTGCGAGAGGCGAGCCTCGATCTCGCCGATGGAACTGCCCGTCACCGAGCTCGACATGCCGACCTCACCCAGGCGCGCAGCGAGCGACTGCCGATCCTCTTCGGTCGTGGCAATCACTGCGCCCATCATTCCAGTCGAGCGAAGCATGGACGACAGCGTTGGAACGACGGAACTGTCCTGCGGAAACTGCATCTGGGGCAGCGAGCGAGCGAGCACGATCGCCGCGTCGAAGCGGACGCGCCGATCTGCATAGGCAAGGCACTCCACCACGGGAGAGCGTCCCTTCGACGGACTCACGAGTGCCGATGCGCCGCTGTTGAATGCAATCACCCGCAGGCACTCACGGACGAGCAGCACATCGCTCGCATCGAGCGCCATGCCAAGCGCCAGCTGAGCGGCCAGCGATCCGGATGCAGTGGCGAGCAGCTCAGGCGAAAAGCGAGGCTGCAGCAACTCGGCACGAAGCGAATCCTCCTCGGCGCTGACATCCATGTTCATCAAGCGCATCAGCACGGCTCGCCGCAGGTCGGCGGCGATGAAGACGGCGAGCGCCATCTGCGAGTTGGGGTCGATCCGCAGCGCGTTGCGCGACAGAAGGACCGCCATCGTTTCACAGTACACGGGGGTTGGCACGCTGGTGCCGATGAGCCCGCCGGCGGAGTCATGCGACCAGATGACATTTCCCGCGTCAGCGGGATATGGAATGAGCGAGGGGACTTGATCGAAGTAACGGCGCGCGAGCGCGGCGTACTGGCTTGCCGCGTCTTCCGTGGTTCCGCCGAGACGCGAGTAGGCGCGAAGCGCCGCGCCGCGCACATCCGCGGCCGTGTCAGCCTTGCCCGCCAGATCCAACAGAAATGGTTGCGCGCTCGGATAGCCGATTTCGCCGAGGATTTCGCAGATCTTCCGTTGGGTCGTCGGATCGACGGCCGGGAGCGCTGCACACAGCGGGTCAACCGCGAGCCGTTTGAGGTCGACCAGGACCGCACGCGCCGCATTGGACGACCGTGCGTCGCTTGCGTTCGCGAGTGCCTTCAATAGTGCAGGCACGGCAAAAGGGCCTGCGGAAAGGAGGCGTGATCGCGCCATCATCTGCTGGCGCATCGACCCGTTGAGTGCAGCAACCGACTCCTCGATTCGCAGCGCATTTCGGCTCGTCGCCCGCGCGCCGTTTCGCAGCCGAGTCTCAAAGTCGACCACCAGTGCGTTCGATTGCTCCATGCCGCGACCGCGAGTGATCGAACGCTCAACCTTGTCGGCAAGCCCGCGCTCGTCGACGAGGCGCGCAATCTGTTCATCGGTGATGCCCGAGTCGAAGAGTTCTTGGAACGCCGCCGCGGCGAGATTGGCGTTCCCGATGAGTAGATAGTGGATCGCCATATCGAGCGCGTGCGATTGCTGGGCAGTTGCTGCTTCCGAAGCGCTGGAAAGTGCCATGGGCGGATCGCCCGCTGAGCCCTCGGCGGCATCATTGGCTGAACTTCCGTTGAGGCTTTCGCCCTGCTCCGCTCCGTTGGCTGATCCGCCCGCATCCTCCTCTGCCATCGGAGGATCCTGCGGTTCCGCTGCGGGTTCTGCGGAAGGTTCACCCGAGGGTTCACCTGCGGGCTCTGGCGGAGTGGGATCATCGCCCCAGCACGGGCACGCGAACCCGATGTGAAGTGCGGCAATCAGACAGGCGACAATGGGTGAATTGCGGGTCGGGTCGTACACGATGAAGTGATCCTCTAGAGGGCAGACCCCATTGGTCTGGAGTCGGAACGGTTCATGCGGCCCAGCTGCCGATCCATGGCCGGCTCTGTCGAAGCGATGAAAGTAGCGGAGAAAGTGGGTTTCCGCAATGAACGACAGTCGCGGCGCGTGCAGGTAGCCTTCCTCCCGTGCTTGACCCTCGGCACTCGTGAGCCGAGGCGTGCGCGTGCATCGGCTGGCCCGACTCACGCGCGCGAGGGAAGGCGGTGAAAATCCGCCGCGGACGCGCCGCCGTAACGGGTGAGACCGCTGAGGTCTGATGCCCGAGCCACCACAGCCACTGGAGCCGCATGCGCGGAATCCGGGAAGGCAGGCTCGGGTGCCCGAAGTCGGAAGACCTGCCTGCAGTGTTGTGCCGCCCCCTCGCGGTCTGTTCAGGGGACACGGCGCGCGGCCAGTCGTTCACACATTCTCATGATGACCTTCGCGCAGGACCGCGCAGTGATGTCGCGCATTCATGTATTGGCTCTCGCATGCGCGCTTGCGGGTGCTTCGGGCGCTCGATCCGACGACTTTGCGACTTCGGTGATTTCCTATGTTCCCGGCACGAATCCCGCCAACGGCTTCAACAATCCGTCTGCCGCTCTTGGTGCTCCCGAGCGCTTCACGGGCGAAGGGATATCGCCTGGCGCGGTGACACCGTTCGTGCCTGCCTTCGGCACGGCGGAGATCGTCTCAATCGGTGCTGGTGGAAGTCTGACGCTCGCATTCACTCCACCAATCGTCGACCACGCGAACAATCCGTTCGGTGTCGACCTCATCGTGTTTGGAAACTCGTTCTTCACCGATGGCGATTGGCCGACTGGCGTGTGCGCGGGGCTCGCCGCCGATGGCGGAATCGTCCAACTCAGCTCGGACGGTGTGGCGTGGGTGACGGTGCCCAATGTGGTCGCGGATGGGCTCTTCCCCACGATGGCATTCACGGATGCTGGACCGTACTCGTCGACCGCGGGCAGATTCCCCTCGGACCCGCACCTGCCCTGTGATCCGTCGCTCGTCATGTCCGATCTTCAGGGGATGGACTACGACCAATTGGTTGATGCCTACGCGGGCAGCGCTGGCGGCATCGGCGTTGATCTCGCGAGCGTCGGGCTCTCGAGCGCCGTGGCCGTGCGGATCGTCGTGCCTGGCGGCTTTCACCCGAATGTCGAGATCGATGCAGTATCGCGCGTCTTGCCGCGCGTGCGCTCCGCGGACATCGACGCCAATGGGGTCGTCGGTGGCAGCGATCTTTCCATGCTCCTGTCCGCCTTTGGAAGTGGCGATGCATCAACCGATCTGGACCGAGACGGAATCGTCGGCGGGAGCGACCTGACGCAACTGCTGGCATCGTGGGGTCCCACATGACGCGAGCCTTCACTCTCGTGGAGTCGCTCGTCACGGTCGGCGCACTCGTGCTGCTCGCTTCGCTGCTGGTCCCCGTGGTTGGCAGCGTGCGTGAAAGCGGGCGGAGTACGGAGTGTTCTGTTCGCCTGCGACAGTTCGCCGTGGCGGCGATTGCCTATGCAGGCACTTACCGCGGCGTTTTTCCAGCAGCCGTTCTTCACGAGCAGACGGCGTCTGGTGTGCGGACCACTGCCTGGGACTTTGCGCATGGCGCTGGTGCACTTCAGCCGGGTCCAGTGAGCCTGTTCACTGACCGCCCCAACGCAATGCGGCAATGCCCGTGCTGCGCGTTCCCCACAGCCAGCGAAGATGCCCCTTCGACAGGCTTCAACTACAACACATCGTTCATCGGAGCCGAGGGGGCATACCCATCGATGGGTGAGGATGGTGCGCTCCGAAGCGGTTGGCGCAACGCGCGCTTGGGAGTGCCTGCGAGCGCACATCATCGCCCTTCGCAGACCGCTTTGTTCGGCGACGGGGGTTGGAGCGGCGGCACCAACAAGTTCATGCGAGCGCCCGAGGCGCTGGTCGAGATGGATTTGGGAGTGGTCTACGCGGGTGCGCAGGCGTTCCGCCATCAAGGCTGCACCAATGTCGCTTGGCTCGATGGGCACACGGCATCGGTCTGCGCACCGTGCGAAGGACAGCACGCGCTGACGGCATCGGGCGGATCATTCTTGGCACAACCGCTCGGCTTCCCGCGCAACGGATTTCTGAGCCAGAACAACGCGGCCTACGATCCTCGGTGAGTCGATGAGCGGTCATGAGGCCAACAGTCCGTCGGGCACGATGCGCATCGACCGCTGTGTCTGTGTCGATGTGACCTTTGCGCAGATGCGCGCACACGCCGATCGTTGCGGCAGCACCGATGTCGCGGAACTGCGCAGCGCTTTTCGATGCGCGGAAGGCTGCGGACTCTGCGAGCCCTACATCGAGCGCATGCTCCAATCGCAGACGGTTGTTTTCGACGAGGTGATCCCGCCTCGACCATGTCAGGCGGAGCGGTAACGGCAACGCGGCTGGCAGGCTCCCTCTCGCTCGGTCCACCGAAGGACACGGACTCGGCACGGCTCAGCGTCGCCCGAATCGCCGCTCAAGGTCCGCGAGTGGAATGTGAATCGATGTTGGACGACCGTGCGGGCAGTGCGTGCCGCGGTCCGTCTGGGCACCGACCGCGATGAGCCGTGCCGCCTCTTCACGGCTCAGTCGATCCCCCGCCTTGACCGCCGCCTTGCAGGCTTTCATGTCGAGGACATCAGCGAGCGCCGCCTCCCGCGCGTGATCGATCTGTCCAGCCTCGACCCCGCGCACAACTGCTTCGTCGCCGAGAATCTGCGCGATGAACACCGCCGCGTCGACACCGCGTTCGAGCAGGAACACGGGAAACGCGTGGATGGCGAGCGATCGTGGACCAGATGGATTCGCCTCGATCCCAAGCCGCTGAAGCAGCGGGATGAGCGACTCAAGGGCGACCATCGCTTCGGGCGGCACCGCAACGGGCAGTGGAACGAGGAAACGCTGCTGCATCAGGTTGCCTTCGGTGATCCGCCGCCGCAGTTCCGCGAACATCACACGCTCATGGAGCGCATGCTGATCCGTGATGACGATGCCACTGGCATCCGCGTGCACGATCCAGGTGTCGTCCACAAGCAGCACATCAACGGCGTGCGCCGGCGTCGGGAGCAGGTGCTCCTCAGGAACCGTCGGCGAAAGCCGTGGTTCAACGCCATGCATCGACCCACTCGCTCGCTCGCGTTCGAGCGGAGTGAAGACAGGTTCGGTTCTTGGACGAGCGACCGCCGGCACCGAGGCGGGGATGAGCGGGGTTCGAGGCCGATCATTCGCTGGGATCCCAAGGAGTGAGCCTGCTCCAGTTGGACCAGCATGCAGCTCTAGCGCGTCCGCGACAGCGTGATGAACGAGACGGTGCAACTGCGAGGCGTTGCGCCAACGCACTTCCGTCTTCTGGGGATGCACATTGACATCGACTCCGTGCGGGTCGATCTCGATGAACAACACGAAGGTGGGCTGGAGGTTTGGTGCCGCGCGACCGCGGTACGCCTCGCGAACCGCGTGCTGAAGGGAACGATCGGTGATCGGTCGACCGTTGACGAAGATGCGTTGGGTTCGACTGACCGATCGAAGCAGTTCGGGGCGGCAGGCAAGTCCCACGACCCGCGCGCTGATTCCATCGAACTCCCCTGCCCCAGCAATCGGCAGCGGGTCGGCCCCAAGGACATCGGGGAACACGGCGAGCGTTCGGGCAAAGAGGTCGGCCATCGGCTCGAGGGCAAACACCTCGCGCCCTGAACTTTCGAGCGTGAAGCCAACGCCTGGATGTGACAGTGCGGCGTTCGTCACCACCTCGGTGACGCGCGCGGCCTCCGCAGGATCGCTCTTGAGGAACTTGCGGCGGGCGGGAACATTGCCGAACAGACCGAGCACCTCGATTGCCGTGCCAGGCGCGCCTGCCGACGGCCGAACCTGGTCGAGGCGGCCAAATCGACTCTCGAGCACGGCTGCATCGGCTGCGGCGGGTCGCCGCGAACGGATACGGACATGCGAGACCCCCGCAATGGCTGCGAGCGCTTCCCCACGGAATCCAAAGGTGCGAAGCGCATCCAAGTCACTGGTCAAGGCGATCTTGCTGGTGGCATGAGCTGCAAGCGCAAGCGGCAACTCGGATGGATCGATGCCGCACCCATCGTCAACGACCTCGATCGACTCTCGCCCCCCACCGCGAATGCGCACCGTCACCCAAGTGGCGCCCGCGTCGAGCGCGTTCTCAAGCAGCTCCTTCACCACGCTCGCGGGTCGCTCGACGACTTCACCTGCAGCAATCTGCTGAACAATCTCTGCCGGCAGTATGCGGATGGACATGCACGATGTATGGTAAAGCGATGCGCGACACGGTTGTCGTGGGAGATGTGCATGGATGCGGTGCGGAGCTGCGGGCGATGTTTCGTCGCCTCGCGCGCCGCGAAGCAACGCCACGCGTTGTGCTGCTGGGGGATCTGCTCACGAAGGGGCCGCGACCTGATCTGGTGATCGAGGAGATCATTGCCCGTCGGCGCGATGGGTGGCGCATCGATCTTGTTTGCGGGAACCATGAGCCGCGGGCGCTCGCGGCGATTCGCCGCGCTGGACCCGACGGCGACGCGCGCCACCTGCCGCCACGACTTGGTGAAATGGTGGATCTGCTTGCGGACGCCGACCTGCTGGAGGAGGCGGAGGCGATCCTTCGGGAGGCGATGCGGACGAACTTTGTCCGTGGAAGGATGCCGTATCAGTGGACGGCGGTCCACGCAGGAATCGACCCCACGCGAGGCTTCGATCGAACTCCACCCCGCGTGCGAATGACCATCAAGTCTGCCGACGGCGAGCCCGACTGGTGGTGGAGATACGACGGAGCCGATGGTTTGCTCATTGTGGGGCATCGACCGCTGGTGAATCCGCTGATGCTGATGCGCGGATCGGGACGACCCGCGGTGGTTGCGATCGATACTGGATGCGTCTACGGCGGCGCACTGACGGCATACAGCTTGGGAACGGCGAACTTCATCGTGGTCCCGAGCGAGCAGCCGAGGCTCTTCAACTTTCGCCGTCGAATCAGCGAGCGCCCGAACTCCAGCGCATGGCGAGCGGCATCCGCCGCCCGGGGCCGAACGCTCGTGCGCTGACCTTCAGGATCAGCGGCGCCTGAAATCGCTTGTATTGCGCGGCGTCGATCGCCCGGGTCCACCGTTCAACGAGCGCAGGCGATAAATCGTTGCGCGCGGCAATCTCTTCGACCGTCCGCTCATCGTCTACCCACCCTTCCACGATCGCATCGAGCACTTCGTAGGGAGGCAGCGAATCCTGGTCCACCTGCCCGGGACGAAGCTCGGCAGACGGCGGCTTGTCGATGCTTGCAGGAGGGATTGGTGCGCGAGCCAACCCGATCACCTGCGGTGACTCGTTGATGCGGCGAGCGATGGCGTACACCTGGTGCTTGGTGAGATCACCAAGCGGCGCAAGTCCCCCAACCATGTCGCCGTACAGCGTTGCGTATCCGACCGCCATCTCGCTCTTGTTCCCCGTCGACAGCACCAATGCGCCGGTGGCGTTCGACAGCGTCATCAGCGTGATGCCGCGCAGTCGGCTCTGCAGATTCTCATCCGTCAGCCCTGACACATCGCACAGCGTTCCAAAGTGTGTTCGCGCGAGCGCATGCATGTCATGGATCGGCAGGAGATCAGGCACCTGCATTCCAAGGCGCTGCGCGGTGTCCATGGCATCAGACCGTGAACCTTTCGACGAATACTGGCTGGGCATTGAAACGCCGCGCACGGCGCTCGCACCCAACGCCGCAACGGCAAGTGCGGCCAGCAGGGCGCTGTCGATCCCACCCGAAAGCCCAATGAGAACACTTCGGTGGCCAGTCTTTCGCACATAACCCCGGATGCCCTCCACCACGGCGCGCGCGAGGTCATCCGTCTCGGGTGCAGCGTCAGGCGCTGCGTGACTCGCATCAGTCGTCGTCACCAGTTGCCACTCGCCAAAGGGCTGCGTGAACGCGCCGCTGCCGTCGGGCTGCATGACGCAGGACCCACCATCGAAGATGAAATCGTCATTGGCGCCCGATGCGTTCACCATGGCAATCGGTCGACCCGAGCGCAGGGCAGCCGCATGCAACACGCGAAGCCGCTGCGCCTGCTTGCCGGCGAAGAATGGCGAGGCACTCATCGCCACCAGCAGTTGTGCGCCTTCGGCCACGCTGTCGCCAACTGGGTCGCCGAGATAGCCCGCTTCACCAACGTCCTCACCACGCCACAGGTCTTCGCACAGCAGCAGCCCGATGCGTTGTCCGTCCACCTCAATGCAGCACGGGTGATGTCCAGGCCTGAAATACCGCGCCTCATCAAAGACGTCGTACTGCGGAAGCAGCCGCTTTCGATAGACGGTTTCCACCACGCCGCCGCGCAGCAGCAGACACGCGTTGGAGATGCCCGCCCCTGACTCGCTCGGCCAGGGAGCACCCACCAAGACCGCGCACTCGCCCGCTCCATCTGTCGCAAGGTCGGCGGCAAGCGCCTCGGCGGAGTGCACGCACGCTGGCACGAGTCCCGCGCGAAGCAGCAGATCACGCGGCGGATAGCCGAGCAGTGAAAGTTCGGGCGTTGCAATCAGCGGAACGCCCGCGCGAGCAATCGGTGAAGCCGCCGCACGAATCCGCGCCGCATTGCCAGCGAGATCACCGACGGTGGCATCGAGGGACAGGAGCGCGATGCGCATCACTCGTGCGTCGCAATCTGACGGAGGCTGCCTCGCGCAAGCACATCGATGCCCCGCGATCGCAGTGCCGCAAAGACCTCCTCCGTGTGATCGGGGCCTCGTACCTCGATCTGGCAGAGCACTTGGACGCGCGAGACATCATCCTCGCCGAAGGCTCGTTCGTGGGAGACCTGCTTCACGCTTGCTCCAGTGGATGCGATGGCGGATGCGAGTTCCGCAAGCCCGCCGGGCCGATCGCGAATGACCGCAAGGAACTGGATGATGCGCCCATCGAGCGCCAATCCATGCTCGATCACGCGCGCGAGCACCGTTGGATCGATGTTTCCTCCGCACAGCATCATGCAGACGCGACGGCCTCGCAGGCTCGCGAGTTGCCCCTCGAGCATGGCTGCAACCGGCGTCGCGGCTGCGCCCTCCGCGACGACGCGTTCCACCTCCAACAGCCGCAGGATCGCGCGCGTGATGGAGTCCTCGCCAACCGTGAGCACGGACTCCATGCGTCCTCGCACGATCTCGAATGCCGCCGCGCCGACCTCAGGGACGCCAAGACCATCGGCGAGCGATGGCTCCGCGGAAACCCGCACTGGTCTGCCTTCGCGGAGCGCAGCAGTCATGCTGGCGCAGCGCGCGGACTCCACGCCGACGATCCGCAGCGTTGGCCTCACGGCAGTCGCGGCGAGCACGACTCCTGCAATCAAGCCCCCGCCTCCAACCGGCGTCACGATCGCGTCAAGATCCGGCACCTGTTCAAACACCTCGAGCGCGGCCGTGCCGGCACCAGCAATGATTGCTGGGTCGTTGAACCCGTTGATGTAGGCAAGGCCATCCGCAGCAGCGACTGCATCGGCGTGCTCGCGCGCATCGGCAATGTTGTCGCCGTGCAACAGCACCCTCGCTCCGTACTGCTTGCAGCGCACCTGCTTCACCAGCGGTGCGAACCGCGGCATGACCACCGTGACCGGCACACCGAGGGCTTTCCCGTGAAACGCCAATGCGAGCGCATGGTTCCCCGCACTTGCCGAGATCACTCCGCGCTCGTGCTGCGCAGGGCTCAGCGAGAGGAGCGCATGGCGAGCACCGCGTTCCTTGAACGAGCCCGTCGCCTGCATCAAGTCGAGCTTGCACCACACATCCGCACCGAGCATCGCCGACAGGGCTGCGCTTGGGAGGCACGGCGTTCGGACGACTCCCCCGGCAATGGACCGGGCAGCATGGACCACATCCTCCGCGGTCGGCAGCTGCGTGGAGGCGACTGCCATGGTGCCGCTCACGAAGCGATCGGACCCGCTGCACGCACCTCGGGCGTCACGGCAAACTTCGCATCGTTCGCGCGGAAACGCGCCGCGAGATCGCGCGCCTTTGCGTCGTACGCTGCCTTATCCGTCCATGTGTTCCGCGGGTCGAGCACGTCAGCGGGAACGCCGTCCACCTGCGCAGGAATTGCCAATCCAAAGATCGGATCCTTGCGGAAGGACGCGGCGCGCAACGACCCGCCGAGGATGGCGCTGACGAATGCGCGTGTGTACGCCAGCTTGAAGCGCGACCCGACCCCGTATGGTCCACCCGTCCAGCCAGTGTTCAACAACCACACATCGGAACCGTGCTTGGCGATGCGGTCGCGGAGCATCTCCGCGTAACGCATCGGGGGGCGAGGCATGAACGGTCCGCCGAAGCATGCCGAGAAGTTTGGCTGCGGCTCCGTCACGCCAGCCTCCGTTCCAGCGAGCTTGGATGTGTAGCCGTTGAGGAAGTAGTACATCGCCTGCTCGGCCGTCAACTTCGACACCGGTGGCAGGACGCCGAACGCATCAGCGGTGAGGAAGATCACGTTCTTGGGATGACTCGCCACGCTCGGGATCCGTGCATTGCGGATGAACGACACGGGATAGGTCACGCGCGTGTTCTCGGTTCGCGCTGCGCTGTCGTAATCGGGGATACGCGTCACTGGATCGATCGTGGTGTTCTCGAGCACGCTTCCAAATCGAATCGCATCCCAGATCTCGGGCTCGCCCTCGCGCGACAGCTTGATGCACTTTGCGTAGCAGCCGCCTTCCATGTTGAACACGCCCTTGTCGCTCCAACCGTGCTCATCGTCGCCGACAAGGTCGCGGTTCGGATCGGCCGACAGCGTGGTCTTGCCCGTCCCCGACAGCCCAAAGAACAGCGCCACATTCGCGGGATCCTTGCGGTCCACATTGCACGAGCAGTGCATCGGGAACACCTGCATTGCCGGCAGGTCAAAGTTCATCGCATAGAAGATCGACTTCTTCATCTCGCCCGCGTACCGCGTTCCCACGATGAGCACCGTGCGCTTCTCGAGGCTTTGCGCGATGCACACGGGACCCTTCGCCCCAAACTTCGCCGGATCATCCAAGCGAAGGCTGCCGGCGTTGATGATCGTCCAGTCCTGACGCCAATTCTTCAGGTCGGCACTCTCCGCATTGATGAAGAGAGTCTTGGCAAAGAGGCTGTGCCAGGCCTCTTCGGTGAACACCGATACCTTCAGGCGGAATGCTGGGTCTGCGCCCGCGTAGCCGTCGAATCGGTAGAGTTGCTCGCGACGACTCAAGGTCGCCAGCACGAGCTTCTCGAGCGCATCGAAGTGCTCGGTGCTCATGGGCTGATTCACCTTGCCCCAGTCAATGTCACCGTGGATGCCCGCGGAATCCTCCAAGAACTTGTCGTTGGGGCTTCGTCCAGTGCGGTCGCCCGTATCACAGGCAAGCGCGCCGTTCGCCGCCAATCGTCCCTCGCCTCGAGCGAGCGCATGCTCAATCAGTTCAGCTGTCGACACATTGGAGAGGATCCTTGCGGAGCCGAAGGCGTGACGGGTCGTCGACGAATTGGCGGTCATGGTGGTCATGGAGAACTTCCTGTTGGGGAGCCGCAGAGTCTAGCACGGTGGAGTGTTCCACCACCTTTGCAGCTTGCACCGCAAGTTCCTACCATGCCGCGCTTTCCATGGCGGCCGTAGCTCAGTCGGTAGAGCGCCGGGTTGTGATCCTGGATGTCGCGGGTTCAAGTCCCGTCGGTCGCCCTCCTCAATAAACAATGCGCTTTCACGCTTTGCAGACCAGCCCACTCTGGGAACGCATCTCGGAGAATCGCGCGGCAATCTCGGCTGCACTGGACGCACGGCAACCAGCACCCGGCGATCTTGTCGTCCTCCCGGAGTTGTGCGAGACCGGCTTCACGATGCGGGCCGACCTTGCGGCGGCGCGTGATTCTGTGGAGTGGATGGGACACCTGGCCAAACAGCACCGCATCTTTCTCCAAGCCGGCATTGCGCGGCGCATGGATGGAGGCATCGCCAACACAGCAACGGTCTTTGCCCCAAGCGGCGAAGAAATCGGCTGCTACCGCAAGGTTTTTCTCTTCACGCCAGGCGGTGAGCACCGCGCGTATGTGTCGGGCGACCGTCCCGTTGTCGTTGATTGCGGCGGTGTGCGCATCGCGCCCATGATTTGTTACGACTTGCGATTCCCGGAACTGTTTCGGCACGCGCTGCTTGGCGGCGCGGAGGTCTTTACCTTCTCGGCGTGTTGGCCCGCAGCGCGGCTCCACCAGAAGCGAGCCATGCTGATCGCGCGCGCGCTCGAGAACCAAGCAGCGGTCGTCGCGTGCAATCGCTCAGGGAGCGAGCCAACCATTGTCTACAGCGGCGGTTCCGTCATGCTCGATCATGTCGGCAACGAACTTGCTTCCTTGGCGGGCGAGGCGGACGCCATGCTCACGGCTGAAGTCGACATCGACGCGCTGCGCGCATTCCGCTCGTCGTTTCCAGTGGCTTCGGACATCCGCCGTTCTCTTCTCGGACTGTGAGACACCAGCCGCGCGTTGACGCATGTCGCGGGACTCGTAGACTGCCGCCTTCACTGGGGATATTGATTGGGTCGCGTGCAGCACAGGAGCAAGATGCCAAACCACATTGACGCTGGTCGGTTCACTGCGGTCAACAACGGAAGAACGGGGGCTGGACAGGGCGCGCTCAGATCCAAGCGCTTGCAAGCGCAGTTTGTCTCGCGCGACCTCGCAAATCGCATCGCATCTGTCCGACGCGCTTACTTCGTCGTCGGCGCGGAGCGTCCACTCTGGGATGTCGCGCTCGATGCGATCCTCGAGCAGGTGTCGGCGGAGGGCGTTTGGAGCGCGCGAGCAGAACTGTGGATTGCCGACCTGGCGCTCGCCTGCGCATGCATCCGCGGCGATCAGATTGCGTGGAGTGAATTGGTCACGCGCCACATCCGAAGTCTGTGCGAGGGAGCGGAACTTCGCCTCACTCCACAACAGTCGCGCCTCCTGGTGGAACGATTCCTCCGTGAACTCCGCGCCACCACGCTCGCCGAAGCGCAGCGCGTTGATGCCGCGAGGCGCGCCCAGCCCTCCAACGAAACCGCTCTTCAGGATTACCGCGGCGGCCAAACGCTCGCACGCTGGTTGCTCGCCCACATCCTCGCTCGTGTCGAACGAATGCCGCTGGGCGTCCCGATGTCCACGCTTTCAAAGTCGAGCTCTGCTGGTCGTCGCGATGGACGCAACGCGCACGCTTCGCCCTTGGTCCATGCACATGTCGTGGACTCGGCGGAGGTGGCATCGATTCTTGACAGCGTTCCGCCTCCGCGTACCCTCGCGTCCGACGCACCCGCCAGCATGCGAGTGCCGCAGGCAACATAGCTCAGTTGGTAGAGCATCGCATTGAAAATGCGAGTGTCCCCGGTTCAAGTCCGGGTGTTGCCATTCACCCCGTGCAGCGACTGCACCGTACGCACATCAAGCCCGTCGATCGGGTAGTGCGTTTCGAGAGCGCTGCCGAGTTCATGGGAGTCCACGACAACGAAGATGGCAGGCAGCCCGAGCACGCTGCTGGCAAACCTGCACGCGCGTGCCAGATGGGCGGGCGTCGTCGCCGCCACGAGCGCACCGTGCTCGAATCGCAGCGGGAAGAGGCGAAACTGCCACGCTTGGCGCGGCGTGACCAACGCGGCGGCACTCTTGTCGACCCTTGCAAAGTCCGCATCGAAGGTGTGGGCGAGCGCGCGGTACTGGTCGATCCATGCACCCTCGATGATGGATGGGTCGATCCCGAACATCTCTTCGCAGAGCACGCCGAACGGGCGGTCCTGCGTTTGCTGCCGCTCCAAGACGGCATCGACTTCGCTCTGACGCAGTATGCCCTGCGCCACGAGCAGTTCCCCGATGCGCGGCACACGCATCTGGGGGCGGGTTGCGGGCTGTCGAGTGGTTGTTGCAGTGGAACTTCGCACGGGAGAGGCATCGGCGGTGCCGAATCGTCACTTTCGGCAACTCAGATGTTTTTGGGAACATCCCTCCCTTCCATGTGACATGCCGCTGGCTCGATAACCATGCACTCCCCCACCTCCAATCACGCGGCCGCGGCCATTCGGTGGCTCGCTTCGCGACAAGCGCGTGCGCTGCGACCGATGGCGCGTCGCATCGAGCGGGCGGCTGGCAACCCGCGCCTGCAGGCATCCCTTGCTGCCGAGGCCCGACTCGCGCGCACACTGATCCGCGCCGGCTTTGATGTGGGCAGCGAGGTGCCCACTCCGGCGGGGCGCGCGTGCGATCTCGTCGCGCGGAAAGATGAGGTGCTGCTCCACTTTCATGTCAAGACCATCGAGGATGAACAGGTGCCCGCACGGCGTCCGACGCGAATGCCAAGTGCGATCAAGGCTTTGACGCGAATCGAGAGGCGACTGGAAGTCGAGGTGGCGTGGCGCAGCGGACTTTCGGCTTCAGCGTTTCGGGCCATGGCAGCAAACTTCGCTGACTTCCTCCAACGCGCAAGCATCGGCGATGAGCACACTTTCCCTGGAAAGGACGGCGCAACGCGAGGTCGCTGCCGAGTGCGCTGCGCGCATGACGGACCAACCGTCGTCCTGCATGTCGGCATCGCCGACGACCGAACGGCCATCATCCGACGAATGGACCGGCTGATGCGCAAAGCCCGCGCGCAGTTCCTTGCGGGCGGCGAGAACATCATCGTCCTCATGGGCGAACAACGGCTGCAATGGCTCTTTTCACAGGCGCTGCTTGGAACGCCCATCGAGCGATGGGACCGCCTTCCGCGCCGCGGTGAGCGGATGGCACTCGGACGAGCGCCCGATGGGTTCTGGAAGCCGAGCCGCGATCTCACGAGCCGAATCGCAGCGTGGCAGTCGATCGACACCCCTCGCGCTCCGTCGATCGCGTGGCTGCGTGACTGCAGTGCAAACGGCATGCGAGCCGTTTGCCGAAGCCTGTTCGACCGCTGCTGCGATATCGCGTGACGGCCGATCAATCGCCGGCGCCGAACAGTCGCTCGTGCGGCGGGATGCGTTCGCGCGCAGCATCGTTCGCCGGCGGCCACAATCGTGCGAGCGCCGTGTGTGGCGCTTCGCCATCCACGGTGAAGCGCACTCCCCCGGCAAGGAGATGCTCGATGTGTCGCCGCGCCACGAATGCTCGGAGGATGGACTGCGTTTCATCCCAGTCACGCGAGACAACCTTGGTGCGCGATTCAAGGAAGTCAACGGCCTTGCCCTCGCGGAGCGGAAGGCGGATGGTGACCTCGTGCACTTGTCCCAGCAGCGTTTCACGAACGCGAGTCGTCAGTCCATCAAGCCCAAGTCCCGTCCGTGCCGAAACGTGAACGGCAGTCGGCTCGTCCTCCGTCCACGCGGGCAGTGCAATGTCCGTCGCCCCTTTCGCGAGACGGTCCACCTGGTTCAAGACAACGATTCTCGGCTGATGGGTTGCCCCGATCTCGGCAAGCACCGTCCGCACGGTGTCCAACTGGTTCGGCGCACGCGGATCAGCCACATCAACCACAAGGAGCAACAAGTGCGCATGAACGGTCTCTTCAAGCGTTGCGCGGAAGCTTGCGACGAGGTGATGCGGCAGGCGTTGGATGAATCCAACGGTGTCTGACAGGAGCGCCGTGTTTCCTCCACCGAGATTCCACGATTCAGTGCGTGTTTGGAGCGTGGCGAACAGTTGGTCGTTCGCGAACGCGCCTCCTGCCGTCAGGGCGTTGAACAGTGTGCTCTTGCCTGCGTTCGTGTAGCCCACCAACCCAACCGTGAAGTGCTCGGCTCGGCGCGCTTGCACTTCGCGTGTCTTGCGCGCCTGCACTTCCGCGAGTTCCCTCTTCAGCGCGACGATTCGCCGTGACACAAGCCGACGGTCGATCTCCAACTGCTGCTCACCTGGACCGCGCGTTCCAACACCGACGGGCGATCCTCCCGTGACTTGCCCAAGGTGCGACCACATCGCCCGCAGCCGTGGAGCGGTGTACTCGAGCTGTGCGATCTCGACCTGCAGCTGCGCGGCGCGGGAGGTTGCCCGATTGGCAAAGATGTCGAGGATCAGTTCGCTGCGGTCAATCACCTTCTGGCAGACCGCTTCCTCGATGTTTCGAAGCTGGCTCGGGCTCAGTTCGTGATCGAAGATGACGACACCCGCTCGCAGTTCATCAACCATCGCCTTCAGTTCGGCGATCTTGCCCTTGCCAAGGCAGGTCCGCGGATCCATGTCGCTGCGGTTCTGGATCAATTGCCCGACGGTTTCGACCGCAGCAGTCTGCGCCAAGGCGCGCAGTTCGGCGAGCGGATCCTCCGCACCGATGCGTGCTTCGGACTTCGGATCCGCCGAGCACGACCGCCGCGAGAACTGCCCGCTCGGATTGGATCGATCCGCCGCGAAGGCCTGTTTCCATTGCCCGCAGTCTAGGCAGCGAGGACTACGCTCCCCCCGAAGCGATGAAGGTGCTTGGCATCGAGAGCAGTTGCGACGAAACCTCTGCGGCGATCGTCGAGATCGCCGGAGAGTCGCTGCATGTCCTCTCGTGCGTCACCGCCAGTCAGGACACCTTGCACGAGGAGTACCGCGGCGTCGTGCCTGAGATTGCCAGTCGCGCGCATCTGGAGTGCATCGTGCCGGTGGTACGCGCCGCACTCGCCGAGGCGAACACCACGCTCGGCTGCATCGGGGGAGTCGCAAGTGGAACGCGCCCCGGACTGATCGGGTCGCTGCTTGTTGGGACCAGTGCCGCAAAGGCAATCGCCTGGGCCAGCGATCGACCATTTGTCGGCGTCGATCATGTCGGCGCACACTTGGTGGCATGCTTGCTCGATCGCCCCCCTGCAGTCTGGCCGGCGCTGGGGCTCGTCGTTTCAGGTGGTCACACGAGCCTCTTCGCGCTTGGCAGTCCGCTCGAACCGACGCTGCTTGGTGCGACCATCGACGACGCGGCGGGCGAGGCCTTCGACAAGGCAGCCACGATCCTCGGGCTCGGTTACCCAGGTGGCGCTCGCCTCGATGCTGCCGCTGAGCTTGGCGACCCAGAACGCATTCCGCTGCCGAGGACCAGACTGAAGGGACATGATTTCTCGTTCAGCGGTCTCAAGACCGCACTTGCACTTGCACACCAACGAGCGCCCACGGAGATCGGTGCGTTGGCTGCGTCGTTTCGCCTTGCCGTCGTGGACCAACTCCTTGATCGCACCTGGAGGGCCAGCGAAGAGAGTGCCGCACGAACACTGCTTGTGGGCGGTGGAGTTGCGGCGAATGCGCTCCTGCGCCGCGAACTCATCCACGGTTGCGAGGCCCGCGGCATCGACTTGCGGCTCTGTGACATGCGGTACTGCACGGACAATGCTGCGATGATTGCCGCCACGGGTGCTCTGCGACTTCAGCGGGGCGATCGAGACGGTTGGGATGTCGTCGCCGAACCGCTCTCGTCGCTCGCGCGCGGCCGCCGCGGTGAGCGTCGACGAGCGGAGTGATGCATCATGACTCCTCGAAGCATTGACCATCCCGCGGGGCTGCCGAAGGCGCAGCTGCTTGATCAGTGCGAGACCCGCACTGGAAAGGTTGGCGGTCCAGGCGGTCAGCACCGAAACAAGGTGGAGACTGCATGCTTCTTGACTCACCTGCCAAGCGGCGTGCGTGCTCAGGCGAGCGAACGGCGGAGTCTTGCCGAGAACCGTCAGGTCGCGCTGCACCGGCTGCGCATTGCACTTGCGGTTCATGTTCGATCCGAATCGCCGCAGCAGCCGCCGCGAGACACGCCTGTGCCCGCAAGCGAACTGTGGCAGTCGCGCTGCGTTGGCGGGCGCATTCGATGCGCGGCGGACCACGACGATTTTCCGCTGCTGCTCGCAGAGGCTCTCGATGCATGGCATCGTTGCTCGGGTGATGCACGGCATGCGGCCGCTTCCCTGCAGGTGACTGCCACACAACTTGCGCGGTTCACTGCGCGTGAACGCCTCGCATGGGCTTCAGTCCAAGAACTGCGAAAGCAGCATCGGCTCGCTCCGCTGCGCGTTTGATCAACTCCTTCAACGGCAATCCCCGCGGCACACCCTCGCACCCTGTCGCAGCCGACAAAAACATGCCGCTTTCCGTGGGATCTTCGAGTGTTCGCTTTGACTCGGGTGCATTCCTGCGATCTACTCGGGGGATGCTCCCCCCGCGCACAATCATCTCCGCTGGACTGTTGACTGTCGCCTCCCTGTCCACGCACAGTGTGGCTCAGCTACCGGACGCGCTCCCGCGCCCCGAAATCCGAACCGTGGTTCGGCTCGACTCGCCCATTCGGGAGATGTCTGCACAAGCGCAAGTGGCACGCGGGGGCGTTCCAGCTGCGCTGCAGGGAATCGTTGCTGCGCTTGAGGTGGACGAGAATGGATGGCAGTCACTGGCTCAAGCAGACGATGTCCTGCTGACGGGGCTTCCGATTGCACCTGGCCAGACCGTCGACGCTCTCCTCCACCGCCGCACCCCACTTGAGGGAACAACGGTGGTTTCGGCAACCCTTGATGCGGAGGGGCGGACTGTCGAAACTCCGCTCGCGCTGCCTGAACTGACCTGCTTCGTCGGTTCGCTCGTCGGGCAGCCTGCCTCTCGGGTGCTGCTTGCACGCCACGACAGTTTCCTGATTGGCTATGTGATGACCGCGGATGGTCGTTGGATCATTTCGAGCGGCCCCGCGGATCACGACGGTCCGCTCGTCGCGTTCCATCACGCTGCCCTCCCCATGGGAACTCTGCAGACTCGTGACTGGCACTGCGAGGCGTTGCTGCCGCCGCACGAGCGTCGCGAGAAGGGCAACCTCAATGCCGGCGCGGGGAACGGCAACGAAGGCGGCATTGCGGGGACGGATCCTTGCCGACAGTCGAGGATCGCGGTCGAGACCGACCATGAATTCCTGCTGCTGTTCGGCGGCAACCAAGGGGCGGCGGCTGCCTATGTCGCGACCATGTTCTCCGCACTGACCGATGTGTATTCGCGCGATGTCGGATTGCGTCCGAGCCCTTGCCTGATTCGGCTCTGGTCGACCGCAAGCGATCCGTGGGATGCAACAAGCACTGGTGCCCAACTGACCCAGTTCCGCGACCGTTGGGAAACACTGCCCCCGGCGGTGCAGCGAAACTCCGCCACATTCCTCTCGGGCCGCGGGCTTGGTGGTGGAGTTGCCTGGCTGAACTCCGGCTGCGGCAGCTACGCCTATTCGGTGTCGGCGAATCTTGGGGGTTCGTTCCCCTATCCGCTGATCGACAACAGTTGGGACAACTGGGACATCATGGTCGTAGCCCATGAACTCGGGCACAATTACGGCGCGCCGCACACCCACAGCTACAGCCCGCCCGCCGACGGGTGCGGGTCGAACCCGCAGGACTGCACTGCGGCGACCAATGACGAGGGCACGATCATGAGTTACTGCCACACCTGCGAGGGCGGCATGTCGAATGTCGACATGCGCTTTCATCCGATGAGCATCGGTTCGATTTCGTCGTATCTCGGCAGCGGCGCGTGCGACTTCTCCCCGTCCACCCAGTCTCCTGCAGCGCTCCCAGACTATGCCTCCTGCCTCACCGGTGCCGTGATCGACATCGATGTGCTCGCCAACGACCTTGCGCTCAACTGCGATCCGATCACTTCCATTTCGGTTGCGCAGCCCACAGGCGGCGCGTCGGCCGTCGTGGTGCAGGGTGCCGGACCGAACGGCCGCAGCATCGTGCGCTTCACTGCTCCCGGAGGCACCACCACCTCCGTCACATTCGCCTACACCATTGTCGAAGCGAACGGCGCGAGCAACACAGCAAACATCACCGTCGATGTCAGTGCCTTGCGCTACCCGGAAAATCCAGGCAACTCTGCTCCTGGCGTGATCGCGAGCTATTTCCAACTCGCAGCACCACAGGTGCTGCCGGATTTCTCTACCCTGACGCAGTACGCGGGCGGAATCGTGAACGACATCAACATCCCAAGCACGAGCGGGAACTTCGGCGCAAGCGGACGGGCGGATGAAGTCGGAGCCGTTTTCCGCGGCTGGATCAACATCCCGACCTCAGGTGTCTGGACGCTGTTCACGAACTCCGACGATGGCTCTCGACTGCTCATTGGCGAAACGGTGGTCGTGTCCAACGACGGACTGCACGGCATGGTGGAGCGATCGGGCGCGATTGCCCTCGCGGCTGGCAAGCACGCAATCCGCGTCGAGTTCTTCGAGAACGGCGGAGGCGCCGGTCTCATCACCTCATGGCAAGGTCCTGGCGTGGCAAAGGCCGTGGTCCCTGCGGCTGCCTGGACCCGCGGCGGAACCTACAACTGGGCAGACATCAATCGAAACGGGACAGTCGACAGCACCGACCTCTCGATGCTGCTGGCAGCTTGGGGAGCATTCAACATTCCGGCAGACATCAACCAAGACGGCATCGTGTCAGGCGCCGACCTCTCAGCGCTCCTGACGGCGTGGACGAACTGACTTCCGTTCGGATCAAGAGATCGGCGTCGGGGCGACCCAGTGTGCCGATTGGACCCAGTGGAATCTGTGGCTGCGTTGTGCGCCCGACGGCTCAGCGTGCGAGAGCCGTTGCCTTGCTCTCGATTGCGCCGATCAGTTCCTTCCAACTCTTGTCGAATGCATCGCGGCCTTCCACTTGGAGTTCCCCTGCGCACCTGTCAAGGTCGACGCCAGCCTTGGTGACCGCATCGAGCGTTGCCTGCCACGAGGCATCGCTTGGCGCGAGCACCGCTGGCACATCCATGCCCCGCGTCAATGCCATCAGCGTCTCTTCAGGCATCGTGTTCACCGTTCGCGGCGCCGCAAGCGCCTGCACGTACAGCGTGGGCGAGAGGCTTGGATCCTTTGTGCTTGTGCTTGCAAAGAGCAGTCGCTGCGGGCGAGCCCCCGCCGCCTCAAGTGCGAGCCAGCGATCACTGGAATAGGACGCGCAGTACTCGCTGTAGCACTTTCGGCACACGGCGACTCCGACCGTGTTCTTCAGCGGCGCGGGCAAGGTCGGCGCCGTCTTCCGATCCCACCGAGAGACAAACAAGCTGGCGACGCCGCTGACGACGCCGAGCGGCAACTTGGCGGCGAGTCGCCTCTCCAGTCCGCGCATGTAGGCCTCCGCGGCCGCGCGACAGTGGTCTGGCGAAAACAGCAGCGTCACATTCACCGAGATGCCGGCGAACGTCAGTTCCTCGATCGCAGGGATGCCCTCTGGGGTGCCTGGAACCTTGATGAACAGATTCGGGCGTCCCGCCTTCGCATGCAGCTCCTTCGCTTGCGCAAGTGTCGCCTTGGTGTCGTTTGCCAGGAGCGGGGACACCTCAAGCGACACCCAACCATCGACGCCACCCGTGCGCTCATGCACCGACCGAAACAGGTCGCACGCCCTCGTGAGGTCAGTGATCGCGCACTCGAAGAACACCTGCTCCGCCGAAAGTCCCTTCGCAGCGAGTTCACCGACCTGCGCGTCGTAATCACTCGAACCAGTCACCGCCTTTTCGAAGATCGACGGGTTCGAAGTGAGCCCGACCACGGACAGGTCGCGAATCCACTGCGCCAGCTGCCCTGAATCGAGCAGCTTTCGCGTGATGTTGTCGAGCCAAATCGACTGGCCAGTCATGCTGAGGAGTGCGGTGGATTTCATGACGCAGAGAATAGCGGTCGGGGACGGATCGGCCCGACCATTCGTGTTGCGCTTTCGTGAACACCCGCCCTGAACGCCAAACAAGTGCACCCTTCGCACCTACATTGCCGCCATGACCACCATGCAGCCTCACACGACGGAGATCGCCCCTCGCCTTGACACGCGGCCCGAGTGGAAGGCGCTGCAGCAGCTTGCGCAGACCGATG
This sequence comes from Planctomycetota bacterium, assembly GCA_009926625.1. Taxonomy (GTDB): domain Bacteria; phylum Planctomycetota; class Phycisphaerae; order Phycisphaerales; family SM1A02; genus F1-60-MAGs104. The sequence continues at coordinate 36,486 of RFON01000010.1, read as the reverse complement.
GCGCACTTCACCTGCGCGACCTCTTCAAAGGCGACAGCGGTCGCGCGGCTCGCTTCAGCACCGAGGGGCCGGGCGGACTCTTCATGGACTACTCGAAGCAGCGCATCACGCCGAGCGTGTTCGACGCACTGCTTGCGTTGGCCCGTGCATGCGGTGTCGCGCAGCGCGCAGCCGCGATGTTTCGCGGGGACAAGATCAACATCACCGAGCAACGCGCGGTGCTGCACACGGCACTGCGGGCTCCACGCGGCGCAACGATCTTGGTCGATGGGCGAAACATCGTGCCAGATGTGCACGAGGTGCTCGATCGCATGGCTGCGTTCAGCTCTGCCGTTCGAGATGGCCAGTGGCGTGGGCATACGGGCAAGCCAATCAGGTACATCGTCAACATCGGCATCGGTGGGAGCGACCTTGGTCCAGCGATGGCCTATGACGCGCTGCTGCCCTTTACGAAGCGTGACCTGTCCGTCCGATTCGTCTCCAATGTCGACGCAACCGACTTCGCGGAAAAGACACGCGACTGCGATCCTGCGCAGACGCTTTTCATCGTGTGCTCGAAGACATTCACCACGCTCGAGACGATGGCGAACGCCAACACCGCTCGTGAGTGGTTGCTGCGCGGGCTCGGCGGCGATGCGGCTGCCGTCGCTCGCCACTTCGTTGCCGTTTCCACCAACGCAGAGAAGGTCAGTGCGTTCGGCATCGACACCGCAAACATGTTCGGCTTCTGGGACTGGGTGGGCGGCCGCTACTCGATGGACTCTGCGATCGGACTCTCCACCATGCTGGCCATCGGGCCAGACTTGTTCCGCGACATGCTGCGCGGCTTCCACGAGATGGACGAGCACTTCCGCACCGCACCGCTCGAGAGCAACCTCCCGGCGATCATGGGTCTGCTGGGAATCTGGAATGTCAACTTCCTTGGCGCGCAGACACTCGCGGTGCTCCCCTACGACCAGTACCTCGACCGCTTCAGTGCCTATCTCCAGCAGCTGGAGATGGAGTCGAACGGCAAACATGTCACGCTTGATGCAACGCGCGTTTCATGGTCCACCTGTCCAGCAGTGTGGGGGCAACCAGGCACCAACGGGCAACACGCCTTCTATCAGATGATCCATCAGGGAACGCCGCTGGTGCCCTGCGACTTCATCGCATTTTGCGCATCACACAACCCCATCGGCAACCATCAGGATCTGCTCGTGGCGAATGTGCTTGCCCAGGCTGAGGCACTCGCCTTCGGAAAGTCGCTGCAGGAAGTCGAACAGGAAGGCAGCGCCGCGTGGCTGGCCCCGCATCGCCAGTTTGACGGCAATCGCCCCACCACCACGATCCTCTGTCCAAAGCTCGATCCAGCGGCGCTCGGCAGGCTCATCGCGCTGTACGAGCACAAGGTCTTCACGCAAGGCACGATCTGGAACATCAACTCGTTCGACCAGTGGGGGGTCGAACTCGGCAAGGTGCTCGCACAGCGGATCATTCCAGAGTTGAGCGGCGCGACACCGAAGCCGACTCACGACAGCAGTACGCAGCAGCTCATCGCCCGCTACCGCGCCGCGCGCGGCCTCTGATCAACTGCTTCAAGGCATCGACCGCGCAACCGCTTGGACAGCCTGAACGACGCAGTCGACGGCAGCATCCAGTTCGCGTTCCGTCGTATGTCGAGACAGCGAGAAGCGCACAGCACCGTGAGCAACCGAACGGTCGATTCCCATCGCCAGCAGCACGGGCGATGGATCGAGTGACCCCGATGAGCAGGCCGCACCCGCGGATGCCGCCACGCCAAGTCGCCCAAGTTCCATGAGCAGCGCCTCCGACTGCAATCGCGGGAACGCAATCAGGCTCGTGTTCCAGAGTCGCGGCACTCGCTCGCCGATCACGACCGCCCCGCGCACCGAAGCGGCGACCGACGACTCGAACGCATCACGCTGCTGCCCGAGCCTGCTCCAGGGCGAGGGCGCGCTCGCAAGCCAGCTTGAACTCTCAGCGCATGCGACACCGAACCCACAGATTCCAGCAACATTCTCCGTGCCGCCGCGCCGTCCGCGTTCCTGCGGACCGCCCACCATTTGTCCGACCAACGACACGCCACGCCGGCAGTAGAGGGCACCGACTCCTTTGGGTCCATGCGCTTTGTGCGCAGAGACACTCAGCAAGTCGCATCCGATCTTGGCGGCATCAATCACGAGCCGACCAAGGCATTGTGTCGCATCGGTATGGAAGCGGACTCCGTACTCACGACAGATGGCGGCAATCTCGACAACGGGTTGGATGATGCCAGTCTCATTGTTTGCCCACATCAGCGAAACGACAGCCACTTCCTGCGCACGGCTGCCGAGCAGGCGGGCGAGTTGCCCAAGGTCCACTCGTCCCTCCGCGTCAAGGTCCACCCACGCAACCTCGCCACGGTCCGATCCCGCGCGATACTCCGCGCTTTCGACGCCCGCCGCACACTCCCGAACAGCGGCGTGCTCGGTGTGAGCACTCACGATGAGATGTCGCCTCGGCTCATGTCCAAGCGAGCCGAGCAGCGCCAGATTGCACGACTCAGTTCCACCTGATGTCAGCACGATTTCGCGTGGTGAAGCACCGAGTGTCAGCGCGATCTGACCTCGCGCCTGCTCGACGCGCTCACGCGCCTGCGCGCCGAACGGATGCACGCTCGATGGGTTCCCCCACCCCTCATGGAGCGCCTGCCGAACGGCCTCAACCACCGCTTCAGATGGCGCCGTCGTTGCATTGTTGTCGAGGTAGATCATGATTCTGGATCCAATTCGAGATCCGCTCATCAAGCGAACGCTTCAATATGTTGCAATCATGGCAATCATGGCGATCATGGCACGGACAATTGCTCCAAGCGAAACGCGCCGCCCTCATGGGCGGCGCGTTCATGTGTGAGAAGTGCGGGCGAGAGGGATCGAACCTCCACGGGTTTTACCCCACAAGAACCTGAATCTTGCGCGTCTGCCAATTCCGCCACGCCCGCAGCGGAACGAAAGTGTAGCGGCAGAACTCGTCAACTGCATCAGAGTCCACCACTCCACCAGACTGATCACTCGGCGGCCGGCCCTCACCGCCGAGTGATCAATGCTCGATCCGTTTGCTGCTGCCGCAAGTCAGCGGGACAGTGCGCATGAAAGCGCACCCGACGACTGCTCAGTCATCATTGCCACCTGCGCCACGCTTCGGCACCGCTGCCACGGTCGGGTCCTTTGCCACCTTCGCCATCACTGCGGTTCGAATCTCTCCAGACAGATCGGGGTTCTCCCGGATGAACGCCTTGGATGCCTCACGCCCCTGGCCGAGTCGTACCTGTCCGAAGCTGAACCAAGCGCCAGACTTTTCGCAGATTCCATGGAGAACAGCGAGGTCGAGCAGGTCTCCCGAAGTGCTGATTCCCTCCGTGAACATGATGTCGAATTCCGCCTCACGGAATGGTGGAGCAATCTTGTTCTTGACGATCTTTGCTCGGACTCGATTGCCCACATTCTGTTCACCGTCCTTGATCGCACCGATGCGACGGATATCCACTCGAACCGATGAATAGAACTTGAGCGCTCGCCCGCCGGTGGTTGTCTCTGGGCTGCCGAACATCACACCGATCTTCTCGCGGAGTTGATTGATGAAGATGACAACCACATCACTCTTGGCGATTGCGCCGGTCAGCTTTCGCATCGCCTGGCTCATGAGTCGCGCTTGCAAACCGACATGGCTATCACCCATTTCGCCCTCGATTTCAGCCCGCGGAATGAGCGCCGCCACCGAGTCCACCACGATGACATCCACCGCGTTCGAACGAACGAGCAGCTCGCAGATTTCGAGTGCCTGCTCGCCGGTGTCTGGCTGCGAAATCAGCATGTCCTCGAGCTTCACACCGAGCCGCTTTGCCCACGACGGGTCAAGCGCGTGCTCGGCGTCAATGAATGCCGCGTTGCCACCACCCTTCTGGGCATTGGCGATCACCGTCAAGGCCAAGGTTGTCTTGCCCGACGACTCTGGACCGAAGATCTCGACGATGCGTCCCTTGGGCAATCCCTTTCCGCCGAGTGCAATGTCGAGGCTGAGCGCACCCGTGCTGATGCCCTGAATGTCGGGCAGGTTGTCGCCGACAAACCTCATGATCGAGCCCTTGCCGAAGTTCTTCTCAATCTGTCCAACGGCAGTTTCCAATGCCCGAAGCTTCGCGGGGTTTGCCGTCGGAGCGGCAACGGCCGAAGACTTGCCTTGCCCGTCCTTGGTCCCCGGCTTCGCACCCGACTGCGCACCAGACTGCGCACCCGACTGTGGTGATGCCCCCGATGACGATGAAGTAACAGGAGGAGTACCAGTTGGCATGGATGCAGTTGTATCCACCCTTCCACCTGAAGGCACACCGATGCCTTGGCGCGGCGGAACACGATCCGACACTCGCTCCGACACCCTCTCCGACTTCCCCTGCGACTCCGATTTGGCGCTTGCTGGACTTGCTGCAACGGTCGCCGATGCGCCTGCTGCCTGACCCTTGGTTCCCTGAACTCCGTTTTGTGCTGCTGCGATCATATTGCTCACTGACTCCTTACTTTTCCGCCCATGGTGTTGAGTTCACGCGACTCTTCAACCAAGTGCATCCTTGCTTCGTTTGGCTTCTGTACGGTATCTACAGTATCGGCATCTGTCCACGATCTGTTCGGATTTTTTTAGGGTCATTTCCGATCCCCTTTTCCATCGCCAGCAGGCTAGTGAACCGCCACGGGCTGCCTGCCCAGTCAGTCCATTTTTCCAGCTCGCTGCCCCTGTGACACGCCGCCGCATTTAGCCTGAACGGGCGTGATGAGCCAAATGCCTCAGAAACAGCGCACCTGCCCCAACTGTGGCGGCTCGGATCGGTACGCAACCAAGGTCAGTGCGGGCGGAGGCTACGCGCCCAACTACCTGCCAGGATTGAACACCAAGTGGTGGGGCACGACCAAGTTTGATGTCGTTGCGTGCGCTCGCTGTGGACTCACGCAGTTCTTCGTGCCTGAGGAAAGCCGCGCCAAACTGCCTCTGTCCAAGTATTGGACACCGATTTGACACCACGGGGCCAACCTGCGTCGCCTGCCTCGCCCGCCTCGTCGTCACCACAACTCAGACAACTTTGGCGAACGAACGGTTCCACGAACAGTTCAGCGAACAGGTCGATCAACTAATAGTTCGGCGTCGGCGCGCGGAACTGCGACATGTCAACGCTCTTGAACCACTCCACGGTCCGCGGAAGTCCTTCGGCCAGGTTCACTCGCGGTTCCCACCCAAGCACCCGCCGCGCAAGGCTGATGTCGGGGCAGCGCTGCGCGGGATCATCTTGCGGGAGTGGGCGAGCCTGTTCGATACGCGCGGAGCCACCCACCGCCCGCACCACCCGCTCCGCCAACTCGCGGATGGTGAACTCCTCTGGGTTGCCAAGGTTCACGGGCCCAGTGAAGTCATCGTCAGTCGCCATCGCGAGAATCAGACCATCGACAAGGTCGTCGACATAGCAGAACGACCGCGTCTGCATGCCATCGCCGTACAGCGTGAGGGGTTCACCGCGGATCGCCTGTCGAATGAAGTTGCTGACCACTCGGCCGTCATACGGATGCATCCGTGGTCCGTAGGTATTGAAGATGCGAACCACCTTGATTCGCACACGATTGACGCGCCAGTAGTCGAACATCAGCGTCTCCGCCGCGCGCTTCCCCTCGTCGTAGCAGGAACGAGGCCCAATCGGATTCACATTCCCTCGGTAGTCCTCCGGCTGTGGATGCACATCGGGGTCGCCGTACACCTCGCTCGTGGATGCCTGCAGCACCTTCGCGCGAAGCCGCTTCGCCAATCCCAGCGCATGCATCGTGCCCATCACGCTGGTCTTCAGCGTCTTGATTGGATTGTGCTGGTAGTGACCAGGCGCGGCGGGACAGGCAAGGTTGTAGATCTCGTCAACCTCGAACTTGAAACTCTCCGTGACATCGTGGCGAACGAACTCGAAATGCGGCTGACCAAGCAAGTGCTCGATGTTCAGTTTTTGGCTCGTGAACAGGTTGTCGAGGCACACCACCTCGTTGCCCGCCGCGAGCAGTCGTTCACACAGGTGGGAACCGAGAAACCCTGCCCCGCCCGTGACCAAGATCCGCTTGCTCATTGGCATCGGAGTCTAGCAACTGCGATACTGCGGGGGTGACTGCACGCGCTTCACGACTGGTCTTCGGTGCGATGACCGGCACGAGCATCGACGCCGTGGATGCCGCCGCGGTGCGCATCGATGGTCGCGGACTCCGCGCGCGTGCGACGCTCCTTGGTGCCGCGACTGCGCCGCTTGCCGGACTGCGCGATCGTCTCCGCGCCGTGCAGCGGCAGGAGCCGCGCCCCGCAGCCGAGTTCGCGGCGCTCGCGCGCGAACTTGCACTTGCGCATCTCCCTGCGCTGCGCGAACTCGTTGGTGCGCACGGGCAGCCATCGCTGCTCGTGGTGCATGGACAGACCCTTTTCCACGCGCCACCCACGAGCCTGCAATGGATCAACGCCGCCCCACTCATGACCGAACTCGGGTGCGATGTGCTCTTCGACCTGCGATCGCGGGACATCGCGCTTGGCGGTCAAGGCGCACCCATCACGCCACTCGCGGACTGGATGCTGTTCCGCGACTCGCGCCGCACACGGGTCATCGTGAATCTCGGCGGCTTCGCGAACGCCACCCTCCTGCCGCGTGCACCGCTCAACCGCGGCAGTCGCCGTGCCATCGAATGGATCGACGCGATTCGTGGCTTCGACATCTGCCTCTGCAACCAACTGCTCGATCATCTCGCTCGAACGCGCATCGGACAGGCGTTTGACCGTGACGGGGAACGAGCCTCGCGCGGCACGCCTTCCGCGGCGCAGCATGACGAACTCGAGCGACTGCTCCGCGCACAGGCTGATGCCAAGCGTTCACTCGGAACCGCCGACGAGGTCGTCGCGCAAGCGGAGCGATCGTTGCGCGGACTGACGGATGAGGATGCCCTCGCGACTGCCGCCGCTGCGGTCGGGACGGCAATCGGGAGGGTCATCGATGGATCGTCGGATGCGCCGAAGTCGCGTGCCGCCGAGGTTTTTGCGGCCGGCGGTGGCGTTCACCATCGAATGCTGATGAGGGCGATCGGGCGCGCGCTGGGGCGGGATGTCCGCTCGACGCAAGCGCTTGGCATTGCACCAGCGGCGCGCGAAGCAACAGCGATGGCGGTTCTTGGTGCACTGTCCGCCGACGGCGTTCCTATCACCCTCCCCGCCGTCACTGGACGACAAGAGGGGCACGGATTGGATGGCGTCTTGCTGCGCAGCGGAACGAACTCCTTCACGAAACATTCACAGAGCGCCGCCACGAAGTCACAGAGTCAGGCGCGATAATCTGAGGTCTTATGAGCGTCAAGAGCACCGCTTTGATCGTTGAGGATGAGCAGGAAATCGGCGAGCTCGTGCGATTCCACCTGCAGCGCGAGGGCTTTGAATGCGCAGTCACGCGCTCGGGACGCCGCGCCCTCGAGATGGCGCGCCAAGCCCCTCCGAAGTTGATGATCCTCGATCTGATGCTGCCCGACCTCGACGGACTCGAAGTGTGCAAGCGAATGAAGGAGCATGACGACACTCGGGCTGTTCCGATCGTGATGCTCTCGGCGCGAGGCAGCGAAAACGACATCGTCAGTGGTATCGAACTTGGAGCAGATGACTATGTGACGAAGCCCTTCAGCCCTCGCGTGCTGATGGCGCGAATCCACAACGCGCTCCGTCGCACGACCGCGCCGGTGCGCGAGCAGGCAACCGAGTCCACGATCGTGCGCTGCAGCGGCAAGCTGGTGATCGACAAGGAGCGCCATCAGGTTTCCGTCAACGGCAAGCAGGTCGCGCTGACCATCACGGAGTTTGAGATGCTCAACATGCTTGCGCGAAAGCCTGGCTTCGTGCGCACTCGCGATCAGATCATCGCTGCCGTCCACGGTCCGCTCACGGTGCTGTCCCAGCGCACGATCGATGTGCACATCACTGCGATTCGGCGCAAGATCGGCGACCTCGGCGAAGCAATCGAAACGGTGCGCGGTGTCGGCTATCGGTTCGCCGATGGCGAAGCAGTGACCGCGGAGTGATTTTGCGGCGGCGCTTCGGCGCAGTGTGAGGGCTCCGACTGCTGCGCATGCCGGCGAAGCACCGCAGGTAAAGTCGGGCCATGTTGCGACCCGTCGATGGAACGCCATGGCGCGCCTACCGCATCGCGGCTGCCGCACTGTTCGTGCTGCTGACCATCGGCGTCATCATCGGGATCGGTCCGTCGGCGCTGCTGGGAGTCGGGATCGCTGGGTCTGCCGCCACGGTTGCATGGATCACCCGTCGCATGGAACGCGAACGGGTCATGAACCTCTATGGACTCTTGGCTCGGATCGGCGACGGCGAACTCGGCGCATCGCTTCCCGACTCCGCGCACGAGGGAACGCTGCGGCTGCAGCGCGGCATCGCGCGGGCACAGCGTGGTTACGCCGAGGCGCTCGCGCGGGCTGAGATGGAACGGGACGACCTGCAGACGCTGCTGAGCGCGATCCAGACAGGGCTCGTCGCGCTCGACGGACAACTGCGGATCCGCAGCGCGAACGAGATCGCCGAACGGGTGCTTGGCTTGCAGACCACCGACTACCGCGGCCGATTGCTCGCCGAAGTGATCCGCCAGCCCGAGTTGCTCGCATTCGCCGAGCGTGCCGCTGTTTCACCCGAACCCATCACCGCTGAAGTCCGACTCACGGGTGCAGGCGCGGAGACATTGATGGTTGCAGGCGAACCGCTCAGTGGAACGAGCAGCGGCGGCGTGCTGCTGGCGCTCGACGATGTCACGCGCCTGCGACGACTGGAGAATGTCCGCGCGGACTTCGCTGCAAATGTGTCGCATGAGCTCCGCACGCCGATCACCAACATCAAGGGCTATGTGGAAACGCTGCTCGACATCGGCACCGATGACCCCGAGCAGGTTCGCCACTTCCTCGGCGTCATCCACCGCAGCACCATCCGACTCTCGACACTCATCGAGGACATCCTCCTGCTGGCATTCCTCGATCAGCCGCGCGTGTCAACCCATCTCGACTTCGAGCAAACCCCACTGCGCACCGTGGCGGAGGATGCGTGTGCGCAGGTGGCACTCATGGCACAAGCACGCCACATGGTCATTCGCAACAGCGTTCCAGAAGACCTGCACGCAACGGTCAACGCGAGCCTGCTCTGCCAAGCCGTGTTGAACCTGCTCTCCAACGCGCTGAAGTATTCCCGAGAGGGCACCACCGTGGAGATCAGCGGCAACCTCGCCAACGGCTTCGCAGAACTCACCGTGCGCGATGAAGGTCCTGGCGTGGCGGCTGAGCATCTGCCACGGCTCTTTGAACGCTTCTACCGCGTCGATGCAGCACGGAGTCGTGAAGCGGGTGGCACGGGCCTCGGACTCGCGATCGTCAAGCACATTGCCATGGTGCACGGCGGTTCTGCATCGGTCGACTGCCCGACCGAAGGTGGAACCGTTTTCACGCTGCGGATTCCCCGCGGGTTCCGCCAAATGAACGGAATCTGAACACGAACTGCGCCTCCATCGGGGACGATTCAACGATGCTCATACCGAATCCCGTGACTCTCGTTGCGTTCGCCGCCACGGCGACCCTCGTGCTCACCGCCGCCAGCAGCGTTTCGCAAGCGCCCACCGACACCAAGTCCCTTCGCGGTTCCATCCGAATCGATGGCTCGTCGACGGTTTTCCCGCTCACGGAAGCGGTCACTGAGGAGTTCGCCAAGGTCGCTCCGCGAGTGAATGTCACCGTGGGAGTCTCGGGCACGGGAGGCGGATTCAAGCGCTTCTGTCACGGCGAGACTGCCATCGCGGATGCGTCGCGCCCCATCGCGCCGACCGAGTTGGCCATGACAACAAGCGCGAAGATCGAGTTCGTCGAGGTTCCGATCGCGATCGACACACTTTGCTTCGTGGTGCACCCGAAGAACGACTGGCTGAAGTCCATCTCGATTGAACTCGCTCGCCGGATTTTCTCCGAGGGTGGGCCGCGCACCTGGAAGGAAGTCGATCCGTCCTGGCCAGACCGCCCGATCAAACGCTATTCACCCGGCACGGACTCTGGCACCTTTGACTACTTCAAGGATGCCGTGATGGGGAAGGATGTAAAGATCCGCACCGACATCAGTGTCAGCGAAGATGACAATGTGCTGGTGCTCGGTGTTGCCGGCGATGTCGATGCCATCGGCTTCTTCGGCATTGCCTTCTATGCGGAGAATGTCAGCCGCCTTCGCGCGGTGCCAGTCATCGGTGCAGCTGGAACCCCTGTTGTCCCGTCGGCTGCGACCGTGCTGGACGAAACCTATCCGCTCATCCGGCCGCTTTTCCTCTATGTGAACGCGAAGGATGCGCTTCGCGCGGAAGTCGCCGCGTACATCGACTTCTACCTCACCAAGGCATCCGACCTCGCCACCGAAGTGGGCTGCCTTCCACTGACAAAGGACCAACTCGCGAAGTCAACAGCGAATTGGGTTGCGCGCCGCACCGGCACGCAGTTCGTGAAGGACGGCAAGCGGGTGGAAGGGAAGTTCTCCGCGATCTTCAAGTGACATGACCGCAAGCGTCTCGACTCCTCTGCATCCGCTCGGCGCCCCCTCTTCCCAGAGTCAGCCATGACATCGTTGCCGGCATCGCCGACATTCATCAGCCCGCGGGCGCGCCCCGCGCGCCTGCGACTGCGCGCGGGCATCGAGCGCCTCATCGAGGGTGCGCTGTTCCTGCTCACGCTGCTCAGCATCGCGACCACGGTCGGCATCATCGTGATCCTCGTTCGGGAGACATGGGGCTTCTTCACCATGCGCGGCGCGGATGGGCAGATCCTCGTGCCCATCTCGGACTTTCTCGGCGACTCACTCTGGAGCCCGTTGCTGAGCGACCCGCCTCGCTTCGGCGTCACATCGCTCGTGTGCGGAACGCTGCTGGTGACGGCGATTGCTGCCGTGTTTGCGCTGCCGCTCGGGCTGCTGACCGCTGTCTACCTCAGTGAGTACGCGCCCCCGCGCGTCCGTGGGGTCGTCAAGTCCTTGCTGGAGATCCTCGCCGGCATTCCGACCGTTGTCTACGGATTCTTCGCACTGACCTTCATCACGCCAAACCTCCTGCAGCCGATCTCCAGTTCGTTCGGCACGCACAGTGCCATGAGTGCGGGGATCGCCGTCGGCATCATGATCCTGCCGATCGTCAGTTCGCTTGCCGAGGATGCGCTGCGGGCCGTTCCCCAGTCGCTGCGCGACGGGTCACTTGCGCTCGGATCGACCAAGGCAGAGACGATCCTGCGCGTGGTGATCCCCGCTGCACTCTCGGGAATCGTGGCCTCGTTCCTGCTGGCGATCACCCGCGCCATCGGCGAGACGATGATCGTGGCACTTGCCGCAGGCGGCAGTGTCGCGCAGTTGACGCTCAATCCTTCAGCGCAGGTCCAGACGATGACCGCTTGGATGGTGCAGGTGTTCCTCGGCGACGCCCCCGCTGGCGGCATCGAGTACCAGTCCAGCTACGCGGTTGCGTTCACCCTGTTTGCCTTCACTTTCGTCATGACATGGGTCGGCGCGCTCATCCTGCGCAGGTACCGTGAGGTGTACGAGTGACGCGACCGCACGCACCGTTGGCATCGCGACTGCGCATGAGCCATGTCGTCTTGGTGACATGTGCCTTGGCTGCGTGCATCGCGGTTGCTGCGCTCGCTGCGCTGCTGCTGACCATCGCCATCGAGGGATCAGGTTCACTCTCCTGGAAGTTCCTCACATCCTTTGCCTCGCGGAAGGCAGCCAGCGCGGGAATCCTTGCGCCTTTGGCTGGATCGGTATGGGTCTGCGCCATCTGTGCGCTCGTTGCCATTCCCATGGGCATCGGCACGGCGCTGTACCTGGAGGAGTATGCGAAGAAGTCGCGGCTGCAAGGGATCATCCAACTGAACATCTCCAACCTTGCCGGCGTGCCGAGCATCGTGTACGGACTGCTTGCGCTCGCCGTATTCGTCCGCTTCCTCGGCTTCCGTGCCGGCGAATCGCCACTGTCGTTCTCGGTGGATTGGAGTTCCCTGCGGATCGTCGCTCCAGGTGATCCAGACAGCCTGTGGTTCATCCAGGTTCCGTTCGGGCCCGGTGTGCTCGCAGGCGGGCTCACGCTCGCGCTCGTGGTGCTGCCAATCATGATCACCGCAAGTCAGGAAGCGCTGCGGGCGGTGCCACGATCGCTGCGGCAAGCGGCGCAGGCGCTTGGATCAACCCCGTGGCAGGTGGCGTGGCGGGTCACGCTGCCGGCTGCGCTTCCAACCATGATGACCGGCGCGATACTTTCAGTCAGCCGCGCGCTCGGCGAGGCGGCACCGCTGCTGGTGATTGGCGGTTTCCTGATGGTCTTGCAGACACCCTCCAACCTCATGAGCGACTTTACGGTCCTTCCGATGCAGATCTACAACTGGTCAGGTCGCCCGCAGGAGGAGTTCCACCGCATCGCAGCTGCAGCCATCATCGTCCAGCTCGCCGTTCTCGTGACGTTCAACGCCCTCGCCATCTTCGTCCGACAATCATTCCAGAAGCCGCTCCAGTCCTGATGAACCCGCCGCCCGAAAGCACCACAATGACCCAGCCCGCTGATCTGCCCGCGCCCCAGCGCCACCCCAGCACCGAGGTGCCGCACACCGCGAGTGCCGCGGCGGGTACATCGCGTCCATCCACGCCGACGCAGCGCGCCACGGTGGCGATGCGACGCTTCAACGCCTGGTACGGCGAGCACCAAGTCTTGCAGTCGATTGACCTCGACATCCCCGAACATCAGGTGTGCGCGTTCATCGGTCCATCGGGCTGCGGGAAGAGCACGCTGCTGCGCTGGGTGAACCGCATGAACGACTCGATCGCAGGGGCACGCGCCGAAGGATCGCTCGCCCTGCACGGAAGCGACCTGCTCGGTCGCGGCGTGGATGTCGTCGCGCTGCGCAGGCGCGTGGGCATGGTCTTCCAGAAGCCCAACCCGTTCCCCAAGTCGATCCGCGAGAATGTTGCGTTCGGGGCTCGGCTGCACTACCGCCTCACCCGCGCGGACCTCGACGAACTGGTCGAGAAAGCGCTTCGAGCCGCGGCGCTGTGGGACGAGGTGAAGGACCGCCTTGGCAGTCCAGCGCTTGGGCTGTCGGGTGGACAGCAGCAGAGGCTTTGCATCGCGCGCGCGCTGGCCGTGGATCCCGAGGTGTTGTTGATGGACGAGCCGTGCTCGGCACTCGATCCCCGTTCAACGGCATCCATCGAGTCCCTGATACGACAGTTGCGCTCGAACTATACGATCGTGATCGTGACGCACAACATGCAGCAGGCATCACGAATCTCCGACAGCACGGCGTTCTTCTACGAAGGAAAGCTCGTCGAGAACGGTCCGACGGACGTGCTCTTCACATCTCCCGCACAGAAGCAGACCGAGGACTATGTCTCCGGTCGATTCGGCTGACGACCGAGGGCGGCATGGCAGTCAACCTGCAGAACGAAATCGTGGAACTGCGCCGTTCGCTGCTCAGCATGGGCGCCTTGGTGGAGCAGCGGGTGAACGCAGTCGTGGACTCGCTCGTGGACTCGGATCTCGACACGGCGCAGTCGGTGCGCCAAGGCGATGACGAAATCGACCGCATGGAAGTGGCGATCGAAGCACAGTGCATGCGATTGCTTGCGCTTGCCCATCCAGTTGCAACCGACCTGCGCTTCGTCCTCGCAGTGATTCGAATCAGCGGCGAACTGGAGCGCATCGGCGACCTCGCCCGCGGGATCGCCAAGCGCATCATCAAGTTGAGCCAGATGGACGCCGTTGAACTGCCGTCCGTGCTCGTCGATCTCTCGTTCGGCTCACGCACGATGCTCGGCGATGTGCTCTCCGCGCTCGGGAACGAGGATGCACAGTTGTGCCGCCAAGTGCGGCGCTCCGACCAGCGGATCGACGAACTCCACAAGACGGTGCTGAACTGGGCGCGCGAACAGATGGACAGGAATCCGGGCTCCGCGGGACTTGCGATCGAGTTCCTGAGTATCGGACAGCGCTTCGAACGGATCGCGGACCTTGCAGCGCATGTCGCCGACGATGTGATCTTCCTCATCGAGGGGCGCGTGGTTCGCCACCAGCCCGCCTGAGGTTCCTGCTTGCCTTGGGCGAATGATCCGCTACCATCTTTTCCCCCATGCATTACCCACACAAGTCCAGTCGCCGCAAGAAGGTCCGATCCGTGGGCTTCCGTGCGCGCATGAAGACCCGCGCAGGTCGCAAGATTGTGAACCGCAAGCGCCGCGTTGGTCGTCGCATCAATCCGCGCTGAGAGATGGCACCTCCGCTTCGGGGGATCGTTCTTGTTGGCATGCGGGGAGCGGGAAAGACCACCGTCGGCCAATTGTTCGCGAAAAGGCTTGGCTGGACATTTCAGGATCTGGATGATCACGCTCTGCAGCGATCGGGGCTCCCATCGATCCGCGAGGTCTTTGCGCGGCGCGGCGAATCTGCCTGGCGCGCGCTCGAAGCGGATGCAATTGACAGTCTGCTTGCGCCGCTCGTTGCTCAGCGAGGCGCGTCCGCCGTCGTGGCAGTCGGTGGTGGTGCACCGAGCAACCCTTGCGTCAGCGCCGCGCTGCAGCGCGCGCGTACCGACGGTTGGCGCGTCGTGTGGATCCGAACTTCCCTGCCGAAGTTGGTGGAACGCCTCCGCACACACGAAGGCGACCGACCACGCTTGAGCGCCGAGCCCCTCGAACACGAACTCGCTGGACTCGACAGCGCGCGACGAGCCGCCTACGAGGCTCTTGCCGACTTGACGGTCGATGGTGATGCGTCACCCGACGCCGTCGCCTCAGCTCTCGCAGCATCACTTGCCGATGCGCTTGCCTGAGCGTCGGGCGACAAGCGATCGAGGAAGATCTGCACCTCAGGATCCTCCCCCTCGGCAAGCCCGAGCTCACGAAGTGCGGCGAGTGCTGCTGCCTGTTCAGCCGCCTTCTTGGTGAGCCCCCACTGCGGCTCGAACGCCCGATTGCCGATTTCAGCGCGGACTGCGAAGGACTTGGAGTGATCGGGTCCCTGCTGATCAACAACGCTGTAGGTCGGAACGCCCTCGCTGATGGCCTGAGCCACCTGCTGGAGAACGCTCTTGAAGTTCATCTGGTGCCCCGTGCGATATGCCGAATCCACATGCGGTTCGACAGTGCGGAGCACGAACGCTCGGGCCGCATCGAGCCCCGCATCGAGGTAGAGCGCGGCCACAAGCGCCTCGAAACAACTGCCGGCGATCGATGCGGGCAGCGAGCTTCCGGAAAACCCCTTCCCGACAACAATCAGTGGCGACAGCCCGAGATGCGCGGAGTACTCGGCGCACTTGGCGCGGCTGACAAGGTAGGACTTGATCTTCGTGAGCGTGCCCTCGTCGGCGTCGGGGTAGCGGACGAAGAGGTGCTCACAGACGACAAATCCAAAGACGCTGTCACCCAACAGTTCGAGGCGTTCGTTGCTGTCGGCCCGAACGGCTGCGAACGACGCATGCGTAAGCGCACATGCGATCAACGCCGGGTCGGCGAAACGATGCGCCAAGATGGACTCGATGTGTGCCTGAACTTCGGGACCGATCGGCATCAGGCTCTCCGCGCCGCCAAGCTCCGCCGAGCGCGTCAGCGCTCTGGACCGAAGTATCCGCTCGCGAGATGCTTCGTCAGTCGCGATGCATCGAGCGGCGACGAAAACGAGCGAAATGTCACCGCCATACGCTGAGGCCCGGCATCGTCAAATTCGTCAAGCACCCGCACGACGCGGCCCGTCGATCGGATCGACTGCAGCATGCCAGGCAGGTGAAGTTCCACTTCGATTGGAGTGCCTTCTTCAAGCGGCTCATCGAGTTCAAACCGCAGACCACTTACGGACACGTCATAGGCATGTCCTTCGAACTCATCATGTGAATGGTCGGGCTTGTCCACGGACACAACGACGCGGCTGTAGCCCACCTGCGGCGAGAAACGATCGGCTGCACGACGATCGACTGCGCTTTGGGGGATCATGACCATGGTTATCGTCCAAACGGGAACAATGCCTGAACAATTGGCGGAATAGTTCCGCTGCTCGTCAATGTGCATTTCATTTACGAACATGCAAGTCGAAAGGTTCTTTTGTTAGCCTCAAGGAGTGACGAAATCGGATCTTGTGAGCGAAGGCGAGGTGGTTTCGGCGCGGCAAGCATTTGTGGGGAAGAAGGTTGCGATTATTGGTTATGGCAATCAAGGGCGGGCTCATGCGCTGAATATGCGTGATTCTGGGGTCGAGGTCCTGGTTGGATCCTTGCCCGAGTCAACTGGATTCTCCAGGGCCGCGGAGGATGGATTTTCGCCAGTGGATGCCTCCGATGCGGCAGCGGAAGCGGACCTCGTCATTGCCGCCCTGCCCGACACCCTCCATGCCGTCCTCGTTCCAAGGCTGTTCGATGCTATGAATCCGACGGCGGTGATCGGTTTTCTGCACGGTTTTTCCGTGCATTTCAAGCTTGTGACATTACCCGCACGGCGCGCTGCGGTACTGCTTGCGCCGAAAGGTCCTGGCACCGCACTTCGCCAACGCTTCCTCGAAGGAACTGGGATTCCTGCGCTGCTTGCCACAATGGAAAGCGATCAGTCCGCGGCAGCTGAGGAGCTGGGAATCGGCTGGGCGGATGCCATTGGATGTGCGCGGGCGGGCATCGTGCGGACCACCTTTGCTGCAGAAGCCGAGACCGATCTTTTCGGGGAACAGGCGGTGCTCTGCGGTGGACTGATGGGTTTGATCCGCGCGGCATATGAAACGCTCGTGAACGCTGGCTACCCGCCACTCGTGGCCTACATGGAATGCGCTCACGAAGTGAAGCAGATTGCCGACCTGGTGTGCGACCGTGGGCTCGATGGCATGCTCGGGTCGATCTCGCCGACTGCGCGCTTTGGTGCCGTGGATGCCGCGCCGCGCATCGTCGATGACGCACTTCGCGATCGGCTCCACGCGATGCTCGAGTCGGTGCGGGACGGATCGTTCGCCAAACGACTGGCAGCGGAATCGAAGGACGGCTGGCCGAAGACCTCTGCGCTGCGGCGCGAACTGCACGAAAGCGGTATCGAGTCGGCAGGGCGCGAAGTCCGCGCGCTGCTCCCGTGGCTTCGCGCGACACAAGGGAGTCCGCGGTGACGGTGATCGAAGCCATCCTGCTCGGCATCGTCGAGGGCATCACCGAGTACCTGCCCGTGAGTTCCACTGGGCATCTGATCTTGCTGTCGCGGGCGCTCGGATTGGCCGAGACCGAGGCCAACCGCAGTGCCATCGATCAGTTCAACATCGTGGTGCAGGGCGCAGCGGTGCTCGCAGTGCTCGGCCTCTACCGGAACGATGTGCTCGCGATGCTGCACGCCATCTTCCGTTGGATCGGCGGCATCGGTCGGTTGCCGCTTGTTTCGACGGACGCGGATCTCCGCCTTGCCCGCAACCTGCTCCTGTCGTTCCTGCCGGCAGCAGTGATCGGCAAACTCTTCGACGAACAGATCGAACATCTGCTCTTTGGCAGCGTGCCCGTGATGAGCGCGCTTGCCGTGGGAGGCGTGGCGATGTTGCTGATTGCGCCGGCGGTGCGCAGTCGCGCAGCGGAGCCGCAGCCAGCTGCGCAAGCGCGTCCGACCGGCGCATCGCTCTCCGCCCTTGCTGCGATCTCGGTCGGCTTCGCCCAGTGCATCGCCATGGTGCCAGGGACCTCGCGGTCCATGGTCACCATCGTTGCGGCACTCGCCTGCGGCATGCATCCGCGCGAGGCAGCGCGATACTCGTTCCTCCTCGCGCTTCCCACACTCGGCGGCGCGTGCATCTACAAGGGATCGAAGATGCTTGCCACGGGTGGGTCGGTCGAACTGCTCGGCGGATGGGTGCCAATCGGCCTCGGACTGGTTGCTGCCCTTGTCAGTGCTGTCGTGAGCGTGCGGTGGCTCGTTGGATTCCTCGGGCGCGGTGGATTCGCGCTGTTTGGCTGGTGGCGCATCGCGCTTGCCGCCATCGTGGGAACTGCGCTGCTGCAGGGATGGATCGCGCGCTGAGAACCATGAACGCCAAGGTGCCTTCACGACCCCCCGACTGGGAGTGCGTAGCATCCAGAAATCTGTGGCTGCGTTCCTGCAACTCCTTCTTGGCCTTCGAAGTCTTGCGATCCGAATCGTGATCTTCGTCGTTCTCGCGGGGGTGTTTGCTTGGATGATCGGCGGATCGATTTTTCCTGGCTCCCAGGTCGTGAACCTCCCGAGTTTCCAGTGGGGACAGCGCGCATGGAACCTCCAAGTGACGGGCAATGGCAACCGAGCCGCCCCCGTGCGGTGGCGACTGCTCTCGGTGGATGCGGATGGTCATGCAGTGCAGCAGACCTTGGGAATCGAGGGCACTTGGCGCGAGGTTCATGGGCCGCTCATCCACGCCGGGGGCATGATGATTGCGGCGCACGCTGAGCAGGATGGAGCGAGCGGATGGTGGATCGGCTCGATGACCAACGATGGGCAAGTGAGCGCGCGCGCGACCGCAAGCGAACAGGAGGCGCGCATGGTCCTCCGCGGCGCAGACGGCTTGAATCAACCAGCGCCTGAAGTACCGAAGTCGGCGCCGCAGACTGTGCCTGCGCCAGCCGCAGGCTCTTAGTTTTTTTCCGGCGACCCGTCTGCAGTGGGTGCAGCACCCGACGCGTTCCCCGCTTCGGCAAGTTCCCGCTCAAGACGCGCCTCGTCCCACACTTCCACGCCAAGTTCACGCGCCTTGTCGAGTTTCGAACCTGCTTCGCTGCCGGCGATGACGACATCTGTCTTGCGCGAGACGCTGCCACTCACCTTCGCGCCGAGCGCCTCCAAGCGCTCCGTCAGCGTTCGCCGATCATGACCGACGAGCGTTCCAGTCAGGACGATTGTCTTGCCACGAAACGCGGGCGCGCTTCCGCTCGCTTCCAGAGCCGTCGAAGCCGCCGCGAACTCCAGGCTCGTGAGGTCCACGCCTGCGGATGCGAGTGCATCGAACGCTGCGCGCATCTGGGGCGACGAGAGCGCCTGCACGAACATCGCCGCCGTGCGTTCGCCGATGTCCGGGAGCGACTCAAGGTCCGCAGCGCTCGCCGCTTGAAGCGACTGAAGATCGGGATAGGCGCGCGCGAGTGTCTTGGCGGCGGTGACTCCAAGCAGCGGAATGCCCATCGACGCGAGCACGCGCGCCAGTCCGCGCCGCTTCGCCTCCTCAGCATTCGCCACGATCGCGCCCGCCGTCTTCTCGCCGACCTTTCGCAGCGATGTCTTGCCGCTCGCGAGCTGCGCTTCGGAGGTGAGCGCCGCAACGGCAGCACGATCGAGTCGGAATAGGTCGGAAAGGCCTCGCACGATCCCTGCATCGATCAACTGATCGATCAAACGCTCCCCGAGACCATCGATCGCCATTTGGTCTCGCCCCACGAACCACTTCACCCGTTCGCGGAACTGCGCTGGGCATGCAGGATTCACGCAGAACACCTTCGGTCCCTCGCGCTCGAGCGGACTGCTGCACGATGGGCAGTTGGACGGCGCTTCGATCGGTTGCTCCGCGCCCGTTCGCGCCGACGGCACCGGAGCAATGACCTGCGGGATGACCTCGCCTGCCTTCTCCACTTCAACGAGATCACCGATGCGAATGTCCTTGCGCGTGATCTCCTCGATGTTGTGGAGCGTTGCATGGCGAACCGTGGAGCCGGCGATCCATACAGGCTCCATCGCGGCGCGAGGCGTGATGGTGCCCCCCTTTCCAACCTGCCAGTCCACGCGCACCAAGCGAGTTGTCGCGCGCTCCGCCTGGTACTTGAACGCGATGATCCAGCGCGGGGATTTCTCCGTGGAACCCAGCGCATCCTGATCCGCAAACGCATCCACCCTCACAACCATGCCATCCACCGCGTAGCCGAGTTCGCTTCGGCGGCGTTCGAAGGTGGCAATCGCATCTTCGGCCTCTTGCACGCCGGTGCACCCGCGGCTCTGAGGGTTTGTGGGGATTCCCCACGCATGCAGGGCCGAGATGAAGGCGCTGAAGCTTGCGAACGCTGCGCCGCCGCGCTGCTCGCCGCGCCCATGCGCAACGAACGCGAGGCGCCGTGCCGCGGTGACGGCTGGGTCGAGACTCTTCAGCGTGCCCGCGGTGGCGTTCCGTGCGTTTGCAAGTTCCGGCTCGTCGCGCGCGCGGCGCTCGGCATTGATTCGCTCGAACTCCGCCAACGGCATGTAGATTTCGCCGCGCACTTCCAGCACTTCGGGCATCTCGGGGGGATTGATCGAACCCTTTGCGATGCTGCGCAGGCGAAGAGGGATGGCGCGCACCGCGCGGATGTTGGCGGTGACATCATCACCGACGGCACCATCGCCGCGGGTGGCCGCCTGCACGAGCACCCCGCGCTCGTAGCGCAGGCTGATCGCAACGCCATCCACCTTCGGATCCGCAACGAGGGCTGGAGCCCGTCCGAGTGACTTCTCGCAGCGCGCGGCCCAGGCACGCAGACCATCGATGTCATAGGTGTTGTCGATGGACTGCATCGGCCGCGCATGACGCACGGACACGAAGCCGTCGATCGCCGCACCGCCGACCCGCCGCGTTGGGCTCGTCGCATCCGCGAACTGCGGATGCTCCGCTTCGAGGTCAGCGAGCCGCTTCAACAGGCGGTCGTACTCGCTGTCCGCCATGATCGGCTCCGCATCGCAGTAGTACGCCGTGTTCGCGCGCTCGAGCAGGTCGCGCAGGTGCGCGATCTCCTCGCTCGGGGTTCCCGAAGACTTGTCGGAAGCGGCGGACATCTCCGCGCGGCTCAGGCAGCGTTCTGTCGGCGCGCGCGAATCATTGCCTTGGGCGCGCAGTGGAAAGTGGCATCGCAGCGACCCACCCGCTTCTCGGGACGGACAGTCCGTCCGCGGACCGTGGGAACCTGCTGAACGATCTCCAATCGGAGGTCCACGTTGAACTCGCCGCCGGCCGCAAGTTTCGCGGAAACATCCTCACTACAGGTCACGTGGTAGACCGCTGGTCCGATGCACGGACGCAGGAATCGGTAGGCCAACTTCTTGCACACCACGATGTAGTCGCCGCCGCAGCGAGAGAACAGGTACATGCCGCCCGCCACTTCGCTGTTCGCCAGCAGCGCAGCGCCGGCCATCGCGTTGTACCAGTTGCGATTGATCCGGCGGAACGGGAGGATCGCCACAAAGCGGTCCTCGCCGATGCCCTTCATCGTGATGCCCGACCGAAACGCATAAGGCAACCAGATGAGCGAGCAGACGCGATGCCAGAAATTGTTGCGCGTCGACAGCCTCGAGATGAACGCCTCCGCCTTGTCGGCGAGGGACATGGGCACGGGCTCCGTGTTCAGTGTGGTCATCGTGACAGTCTCGGACCGTTGGGGCCCGAATCATAGCATCGGCGGTGCATGCAGCCCCACCCAAGAATCGCCGTGTGTTCGTGGAGTTTGCGCCCCGAAACGCCCCGCGCACTCATCGATCGCCTGCGCGCCCTCGGCGTGACGCGCGTTCAACTCTCGCTTGTGCCATGCGTCGTTGATCCGCTGTGGCACGATTGCATTGCGCAGCTGCGCGGCGAAGGATTCGAAGTCGTCAGCGGCATGCTCAAAATGTCGGGGGAGGACTACACCACACTGCAGACCATCGCCGCGACTGGCGGGGTCCGCAGCGATGCCCACTGGTGCGCGAACCTTGATTGGGCGCTGCAGGTGGCTGCGCTGGCAGAGCGCCATCGGATTCCACTCGTGTCGTTTCACGGCGGATTCTTGCCTCATGATGCGGCAGATCCACTGCGGCGCACGATGCTCGAGCGAATCGGCCTCATTGCCGATGCGTTTGCGCGTCACGGTGTCGCGTGTGCACTGGAGACGGGCCAGGAGAGCGCCACCACACTGATCGCTGCGCTGGAGGCGCTCGCACCGCACGATGTGGGTGTCAACTTCGACCCGGCAAACATGGTGCTCTACGGCCTGGGGGACCCACTCGCTGCGGCCAAGGCGCTCGCACCGTGGATTCGCCAAGTCCATATCAAGGATGCTCAGCCGACCGACCGCGAAGGCACCTGGGGGCGCGATGTTCCCGTGGGCGAAGGGGTCGTGCCGTGGGCGGATTTCCTGCGCGTTGTTGCGCCGCTTCGTTGGCGCGGGCAACCGGTGCACATGGCGATCGAACGCGAATCGGGCCGCTGCCGGGATGCGGACATCGCGAAGGCGCTGTCGATGCTGGAGGCGGCGCGTTCTACACTGGATCAGTCCGATGCCGACATACCTCTACTGCGTAGTGAATCCTGACGGCAGCGACGGCGAGGCGTTCGAGGTCTTTCAGCCGATGTCCGAAGCGGCACTGACGCAACACCCAGAGAACGGGCGCCCAGTGCGACGCGTCCCCGTGGCGAGCCAGATGCAGTTTGGCAGCGATGCATCGCGCCTGTCCAACAAGAATCTCGACCGCCTCGGCTTCACCAAGTACGAACGCGCCGGCGATGGCGTGTGGGAGAAGAAAGCCGGACAGGGTCCCTCGAGCATTCACCGCGATGCGTGAACGAACTGGCTTTGCTTCTGCGTTGGGCTGGGGGCTCTTCTGCTCTGCCAGTTGGACTTGGTGCATCGGCATGTTCCTGCCATTCGTGATGCTCGAGCGCTACGGATGGACGGGCTTCTGGATTTTCTTCGTGCCGAATGTGCTGGGGTGCGCCGGTTTCGGGTTGCTGCAGTCGACCGACCGCGTGCGAGCGCTGCGCGAGCAACTGCTCCCGCTGTGCGGTTGGTTTTCGCTGGTGACGATCGCCTATCAGGCGTTCTTCGCTGGATGGATGCTTCCATCGCTCACCGCATTCGCGGTCGTCATCGCGGGGCTGCTGTGCGCACGGCTCCTTCGAGAGCGCTCGTGGCTTTGGCTGTCGGTCGTGGTTTCCGCCGCCACCGCAGCCGCCATCGCCGCCCACAGCCGCGCAAGCGCAATGCCGCCGCTGCAGGCAACGGGATCGCCACCCATTGCAGATGCAATCGCGCTCGCCCCTGCGGTCGCTCTTGGATTCATTGCGTGCCCCTTTCTCGACTTGACCTTCTACCGCGCGCGGCTCCGCAGCGGATCGCGCGCCCCATTCGCGGTGTTCGGCGCGGCGTTTGCGCTCACATTGTTGGGCATCGCCATGTGGTGGTCGGACTCGCTGCGCGGACCGGTCCGTGATGGCGCGCTCGTGGCGCTCTGGAGTGTGCAACTTGCGTTCACCATCGGGGCGCATGCCCGCGAAGGCAGCGCACCCCTGGTCGATGCGCTGCCCCGCCCCGCCCAACTGACGGCGATGTCCGTGCGTTGGGCTGCACTGAGTGGACTGGCCCTGGGTTGGGTCGTTCGACTTGCACCCGATGGCATCAGCAGCATGGGCGATTGGGCCTATCTGGCGCTGCTTGGGTTTTACGGGCTTGCCTTCCCGTTTGCCCTGCTGCTGCGCAATCGCGTGCCGCGGTGGGTGCTGATTGCGTTCATCATTGCCTGCTCCCCCTTCTATGCCGACGCGTTCATCGGCGGCCGAACTGGATATCTCTGGGGACCAATTGTTGCACTCGCTGTCCTCTGGGCCGCAACAACGGACAAACATGGGACGAAAGGTCTTCCGGCGACATGACGGACTTCAGCCTCGAACCCATTCGCGCCTCCGACTGGAACGCTTCGGCGGCACGCCACCTGCTTCGACGCGCCGGATTCGGCGGTCCGCCTGAACAGGTGCAAACACTCGCTGCGATGAAGCCCAATGACGCGGTCGACTTGCTCCTCGAGTACGAGCGAACTCCCGCCCCCGAGATCCCTGCTTCCACCTTCGACAAGGACATTCGCCGAAATCCCACCGAGGAGGAGCGCGAGCTGATCGTTCGTGCGCGCCGTGGGCAGGACGAAGGGCTCCAGCAGCAGTTGCAGCAGATGCGGAACGAACGCGACCGCGAAGACCGCGAACAACTCCGTGAGATCCAGCAGTGGTGGATGCAGCGGATGATCGAAACTGGGCGCCCGATGCAGGAGCGCATGACGCTCTTCTGGCACGGGCACTTTGCCACGGGCTACCGCGGCGTCGAAAACAGCTACCACATGTTCCTGCAGAATCAGATGATGCGGGAGCATGCGACGGGCAACTTCGCCGATCTCGTGATGCGCATCCTCCGCGACCCCGCGATGCTCAAGTACCTCGACAACGACGAGAGCCGCAAGGGACGACCGAACGAGAATCTCGCGCGCGAACTGATGGAACTGTTCGTGCTCGGTGAAGGCAACGGCTACACGGAAGAGGACATCAAGGAGGGAGCGCGCGCGCTGACCGGCTATTCGTTCGATGACGACACCTTTGCCTTCGTGGCGAATCGGCACGACGACGGACCGAAGACGATCCTCGGCAGCACGGGAAATTGGAATGGCGATGACTTTGCGCGCATCATCCTCTCGCGAAAGGAGCCGTCGCTGTATGTCTGCGCAAAGCTCTATCGCGCACTGGTGAACGATGCGCCGGGCATGCCTGGACGCAGTGAGATGCGGGTTGTGGATGCCCTTGCGAAGAAGATGCGCGATGGGCAATACGACCTCAAGCCTGTCTTGCGGACGCTGCTGCTCAGCCGTCATTTTCATGACCCAGCCAACCGCGGCTGCATGATCAAGTCGCCTGTCCAGTTGGTGGTGGGCGCAGTGCGCGAACTTGGCGTACCTGTGCGAAACATGGGCACCGTGAACGCCGCCGCCGACCTCATGGGACAGAGCCTGTTCATGCCACCGAGCGTGAAGGGCTGGGAGGGCGGGCAGTTGTGGATCAACACCTCGACGCTTTTCGTTCGGCAGAACCTGCTCGTCTACTTGATGACCGGCGCCGGTCCAGAGGGTGGCGGCGACCTTGGGTCATGGGACCCCGCATCGATCCGCGCTGCGCTCGACGCAGCGACATCGGGCGACCGTTCGCGCGATACCGATGCGCTGCTCGACCTCGTGCTGGCGTGCGAGGCAACCTCCGCGCGCCGCGAGCAGTTCCGCAGCACCGTGGAGGCGCTTGGCGGGCCGCTGGAGGATCGCCGCCTTGTTCGCGCACTCTGTCTCGCCACTGCACTGCCCGAGTACCAGCTCTGTTGATTTCACGCAGACGCCGCACCACCAGGAGTCGCCGTATGGAACACACCCCCTTCTCGCGCCGCATCTTCCTGCAGCAGGGCGTCACGCTCGCCTCGCTCACATCGACGCTTCCCTGGTTCATCCAGCAGTCGGCGATGGCGATGCTCTCGCCAGACCCTCTGCTGTCAAGCCGCCCTGGCGAACCAGAGGATCGCATCCTCGTGGTGGTGCAGCTCAGCGGCGGCAACGATGGATTGAACACCGTCGTGCCGTACGGCGCCGATGCGTACCACCGCGCTCGCCCCGCACTCGCCATCGGCGCGCCGACGGCGAAGGATGGCGCGCTGCAATTGGACGACTCACAGGGAATCGGATTGCACCCGCGGCTCGCCGGCTTCCGCGATCTGCTCGATCGCGGTTGCCTCGCAGTCGTGCAAGGCGTTGGCTATCCCAACCCAAATCGTTCGCACTTTGCGTCGATGGACATTTGGCACACGGGAAAGCCTGGAGGCCGCGATCACGGTTGGATCGGCCGCTACATCGACTGTTCCTGCAACGGTTCCCCAGCCGCCGACGCTGAGGTGGCGATCGGTCGCAGTGCGCCGCTGGCGATGATGGGTGCGAAGGCCAATCCAGTGTCGTTCGAGAATGCGCGCCTGTATCAGTGGAGCGGCAAGGAACTGACGGGCGGTCTGGCTGCTGGTTACGACGCCACGAATCGCGCGGGGCCGCTCGAGGGGGTCGACCCGGGATCACAGGCTGCGTTCTTGATGCGGACCGCGCTGGATGCGCAGCTGTCGAGTGACCGCGTGCGCGCGGCGATTGCGAAGTCGCCGCTGGTGGAGTACCCCGGAACGAAGCTCGCTGGACAGATGCAGTCCATCGGCGCCATGATCCGAGACGGCATGAAGACGCGCGTGTACTACGCATCGATCAACGGCTTCGACACGCACGGTGGACAGGCCGGCACCCACGGAAACCTGATGCGCGAAGTCGGTGAGGCGCTCCGCGCTTTCCAGAACGACATGAAGGCACAGGGCAACGAGGACCGCGTCATCACGATGGTCTTCAGCGAGTTCGGCCGGCGTGTTCGCCAGAACGCGTCCGGCGGCACGGATCACGGCACCGCGGCACCGATGTTCCTGATTGGAACGCAGGTGAAGGCCGACGTGCACGGCACGCATCCATCGCTCACGGATCTCGACGATGGCGACCTTCGATTCACCACGGATTTCCGCAGCGTCTATGCAACACTCATGGACCGTTGGCTGAGCGCGCCAGGCAAGGGATGCTCGGCAAAGGTGCTCGGCACCCGCTACGACTCGCTGCCGATCCTGCGCACCTGACCCGTGTGCTTCAGGTGCCGCTCTCGAAGTCGCGCTGCAGTTCGTCGGGATCAAATGGAATCTCCTCGCCGTCCGCACCGATGATGCGGATGTCGATGCCGCTTGGAAGCGCCTCGATGAACTGCCGCCCGTAGGACTTGCCAACGATGCGCGGGTCGAGCACGACCACGCGGCCGGAGTCGGTGGCTGAACGGATGAGGCGCCCGAAGCCCTGGCGGAAACGCAGGATCGCCCGCGGCAGCGAATCCTCGGCGAACGCGTTCCCGCCGCGTGCGCGGATTGCCTCGCAGCGCGCCTGCACGAGCGGCGCATCGGGAACCTCGAATGGCAGCCGCGTGATGATGACATTTCGGAGCGCATCGCCTCGTACATCGATCCCCTGCCAGAAGCTCGCGACGCCGAAGAGGACACTGCGCCTGCTCTCGCGAAAGCGCTTCAGCAGCAGCGCATTCGGCACGCCGGCACCTTGCGCATGCACCGCATAGCCGTGCGTTGCCATCCACGGTTCCGTGCGCTCAACCAGTTCCTGGAGCGCGCGGAAACTCGTGCAGAGCACGAACGCGCCACCATCGGTTTCAGCAACATGCCACTCGATGCGAGCAGCCAGTGCCTCCAAGTGCGTCGATTCCCGAGGATCAGGCACTGCCGCCTCGATGAACAGTCGCACTTGACGCGCATAGTCGAAAGGACTGCCGAGCGTGAGCACTTCGGGATCCTGCATCCCGAGCGCTCGCGCCGATGCAGAGCAGTCGCCGCGCACGGTGGCGAGCGTTCCCGAAGTCAGCACGACCGAGACATCCTGCGCAAAGAGGTGCTCGCCAAGGACAGGTGCGACATCGACCACCGCCGCGGTCAGCGTGATGTCCGGCCTCGCACTTGAGCGTCCGCGGCGCTTCATTGCCGTCGACATCCAGTACACACAGCCGCGCAGCGACTGCGTCACCAAGGCATGACAGGCTGCGGCCAGCGACGATGCGCGCTGCGCGAGTCCACTGATTTCCTGCGCAACAGAGTCATCCGCCGCACGCTCGCGCACCAACTGCAGTGTGGCCGCGAGTTCCTGCAGCGGCGCGGTCAAGTGATCGTCGATCGCCCGAGGCGTGCGAATGCGGCACTCTCCCTCGCCCGGCTGGCCGCCCCGCCACTGCCACCACTCGTCGAAGAACGCGAGCGCCGCACCGCGCACCGTTTCCACATGTCGCAGGGCAGATCGCAGAAGTTCGTCGCCGCCGTCGCGCAGCGACACATTCCCGAGCACACCGCGCGCCACGGCTGGGTTCCACAGCGTGCGCAGCAGTCCCGCGAGCGCACTCTCGGAGAGTGATCCGCCGAAGTGGTCCGCCGCGATCTCCTCGATCGCATGCGCTTCGTCGAGAATGACATGCTGGTACGGCGGAAGAAAGCCGCGACCGCTCCCTGCGCGCAGCGCGAGGTCGCTGAAGAAGAGCGCGTGATTGCAGACGAGGAGATCACCGCCTTCCATGCGGCGGCGCGCTCGCTGGTAGAAGCACTCGTCGTAGGTTGGGCAGCGGCGCCCCATGCAGTTCCCCGCGTCCGACTGCACCTGTTCCCAGACGCCGTGCGGTGGCAGCACTGGAAGCGACGCGGTGCTGCCGTCCACGGTGTCTTGCGCCCAGGACTCCACCGCCGCAAGCGCATGGCGATCATCTTCGACGGGCAGGAGGCGTTCCTGCCGCTGCACCGCCATGCGCAGTCGCCGCAGGGACACATAGTTGCTGCGTCCCTTGACGAGCACCGTCGAGAATTCCTCTGGCAGGACCGCTTGCAGCAGCGGAATGTCCTTGTCGACCAGTTGCTCCTGCAGTGCGATGGTGTTTGTGCAGATGAGCACGCGCTCGCGCCGCTGCACCACGCGCGCAATGGCTGGAACGAGGTAGGCGAAACTCTTGCCAACGCCTGTTCCCGCTTCCACCATCAGCCGCCCTTTGCGTTCAAGGCAGCGCTCGATTGCCGCCGCCATCTCGATCTGCTGCGGCCGCTGCTCGAAGCCTCCCAGTCGCCGCGCGAGCGGGCCCGAGTCGGAAAGCATCAGTGCGGTCTGCGGATTCAGCCCCACGCGACTTCCATCCCCTTTGCTCGCTGCATCAGCCCCTCACCGCGAGGAAGACACCGCGCATCGCAACTGTCCACTGGCACACCTTGGCATTCTCCACGGGCATAGGCTAGTGCGTATGACGCGCCACTCCACTCGCACTGCCGACTTTCTGCGCTCGGCGCGGCGGTTTGTTGTCGCCGTGTTGATCGGCGGTTGCACTGCGGCGCCGACCCCACGCGAGGCGTTCAACGCAGCGCGTGCACCTCAGTCCTGCCCAACCATCGACTGTGCCACCGGCGCAGCCATCAGTTGGGATGAACTCCTGCTGCGCGTTCGTGCAGCCGATGCTGTTTTCGTTGGGGAGACGCATGACGACGCGGTCGCGCACAAGGCGCAGCACGCGCTGGTGGCTGCTTTCCTCGATGCACATCCAAGCGGCGCAGTCGGTCTCGAGATGCTCGAACGCGACGATCAGGACGCGGTCGATGACTATCTCGCTGGATGTTTGGCGTTGGACGACTTCATCGATCAGACGAAGTCGCGCGACTGGGCTGGGAAGGATTCATGGCTTCCGTGGTACCAACCGTCGATCGATGCGGCACGGTCGCGCGGCGGCACGGTGATCGCCGCGAACGCACCACGCCGCTTCGTGTCGCAGGCCTTCCGCGATGGCACGGATGGGCTTCTCGACCTGCCGCCCGCGGAGCGTGTGCTGTTCGAGGCCGACGCCGCGATCACTCGCGACGGCGACTGGGAACGCCTTCGCGTGTTGATGATCGAGATGCGGTCAGACGCTTCCAAAGAAGGTGGCGCCGAGGCGGATGTCCCGACCGATGAGGAGGTCGATGCCGTGCACCGCTCGCAGCGCGTGTGGGATCTCACCATGGCGACTTCGCTCGCACGGGCATGGCAATCTGGAACGCCGTTCATCCACCTCGTTGGCGCATTCCATGTTCAGCGGCGCCTCGGCACCGCAGCGATCTTCACGCGGCTGTGCCCCGATGCGCGGGTGCTGGTGGTGCAACTCGACCCTGGTGGGACGCTTCCCCCAAACGCCGACTGGAACGCAGGCGCCGATGTGACCGTGATGACTCGGGCGAGCGCGGCGGATCGGTAGCGATCAGTAGCCGACGAGTTTGTTGAGCGCCTCGCGCGACTCGACGATCGCAAAGAGCTTGTCGATCTTCATCATCGACAGCAGGTTGCGCAGTTCCTTGTTTGCGCCGTAAAGCACGGGCTTGGCGCCGAGCGCGGCGGCTGCGTTGCGGCTGTTGATGCAGGTACCGATTCCCATGCTGCTCATGAACTGGACCGCCGAGAGGTCGAGCACCATGAACTTCATCTTCTTGCCGGCATCCTTCATGATCGGATCCAGATCCTGTGCCACGATGGGCGCCTCGCGCTGCCCAATGTTCGGACCCGCAGGTCGTGCGATGAGCACGGCGCCGTCCCAGATTGTTTCGAGCAGTTGAGTCTTCTTGACGGTGGGTTCTTCGCGTGTCGTCATGGCGTGCCTTCGATCGCCGCAGAGTCTAGCGGTTTCGCGGCGGCTGCGACCTCACTCGCGAATGCCGATCGCACGCGGATCCGCGAGCGCAAGCAGCGTTCCACTGCCGAAAAGCCCTGGCATGTCCCCCGCACTGCGCAGCGTGAGCGCCACATCGAGGACCGCCACGGCCCCCTTGCGCATCACGACGCTCGGTAACTCGGTTCCAAGCAGGTGGCTCACGAGTTCGCTCAAGATCGGCTCATGACCCACAAGCGCGAGCGACTCGCCAACACTTTCGACGATCGCCTGCTCCAGAGCCTCGATGCCACCCGCGTGATCCGCCTCGAGCGCCTCGCAGCGCAGTGCCTTCGGCCACTTCGCTTCGTCGCGGAGGATGCGCGCTGTCGCCCACGCCCGCTCGAACGGACTCGCGAGGACCAGTGCGGGCGCGTCCCACGAACGCGCCACGCGTCGCGCGAGCCGCGCGAACTCATCACTGCCCTGCGTGGTCAGCGGTCGCAGTGAATCGTCGGTGAAATGCGTTTCGGATCGCTCCTCAGCGCGCGCGTGTCGAACGACGAAGAGCCGCATCGGTCCTACGGTACCGTTTGCGCGCATGGCAGCCACGGCAATCGTGAACGCGCGACTGGTCACGATGCATCCTGCAGGCGGCTCGCGCGCACCCATCCGTCGCCCGACGACAGCGCATCTTGCCGTCATCGAGCGCGGGCACATCGTCTGGGATGCCGATCGGATCACGGTGGTCGGTGCAGGCGACCCGATCTCGCTGCCGAATGGCTGCGAAACGATGGATGCCAAGGGGTGCGTCGTCACGCCAGGGTTCGTGGACTGCCACACGCACGCGTGCTGGGCTGGCGACCGTTTCGACGAGTGGGAGGCGAAACTTGCGGGGCGTTCCTATCTGGACATCCTTGCCGCAGGCGGCGGGATCATGTCCACGGTTCGTGCCGTGCGCGCCGCAACGGAACACGACCTGACCGCCCTGCTTGTGCAGCGACTTCTCGAAATGTCTGCTTCCGGCACCACCACGGTCGAAGTGAAATCGGGATACGGACTCAACACAGAGAGCGAACTGAAGATGCTGCGTGCCATTGCCGCAGCGCGTGCGCTCACACCGCAGCGAATCGCCGCGACTTTCCTTGGAGCGCACGCGATCGATGCGGCGCAGCCTGACTTCGTGGCGCGCACCATCAACGAGACGCTTCCCGCGGCGGCTGCGCTGATGCCCGGCATCGCGGCGGATGCGTACTGCGAGCAGGGCGCGTGGAGCGCAGCCGACTGCACGGCCTACTTCGAACGCGCGCGCGCGCTTGGCTCCCCGCTGCGCGTTCACACGAACCAGTTCCATTCCCTTGGCATGGTGGAGCGCGCCACTGCGCTTGGTGCGGTCAGCCTGGACCACCTCGAGGCGTGCAGCGACGCCGAGATCGCGGCGGTCGCCAACAGCGAGTCGGTGGCGGTCGGGCTGCCTGCCACTTCGTTCTGCCTCGGCACGCCGTTCATGCCCGCCCGCGAGTTCATCGATGCAGGCGCTGCCCTGGCGCTCGCGACCAACGCCAATCCTGGCAGTGCGCCCGTGCGCGGCATGCCGCTCGTCATCGCGCTCGCGGTGCGGCATCTCCACCTCACGCCAAGCGAATCACTCATCGCCTGCATCTGGAACGCCGCCTGCGTGCTCGGCGTGCAGGGAGAGTGCGGTTCGCTGACGGCTGGCAAGAGCGCCGATGTCGTGCTCTGGCCGTTCCGCGATGAGCGCGCACTCGCCTTCGAGGTGAGCGGTGCGCTCCCCTCGGCTGTCTTCGCTCGCGGCATGCGCGTCGATGCGAAGCTTCGCTAGCCTTGCGCCCTTCCATGCAACGCTCGATGTCGGACATCGCTTCCGCCACCGCAGCCGCACACTGCGTTGTCCAAACGCATGAGGCGCTCGCGGGATTCCTGCGTGAAGGGCAGACGCTCGCGGAGGTCGATGCGTTCGTCGGTCACACGCTTGAAAAGCTCGACTGCCGATCGTGCTTCATCGGCTACCGCGCGCGCGGACATCCACCCTTCCCCAGCCACTCCTGCCTCTCCGTGAACGCCTGCGTCGTGCACGGCACGCACGACATGACGAACCGTCCCCTGCAGGCTGGCGACCTTCTGTCGGTCGACATCGGCGTTCGCCACCGCGGCTTCATCGGTGACGCCGCATGGACATTCCTCGTGCGCGGCGGCGACAAACTCGCCCATGCGCTGATGGAGTGCGGGAAGGAGAGTCTGCGCCGCGGCGTGAAGGCGATGGTGGTCGGACGACCACTCGTCGACTGGGCGCGCGCGGTGCAAGGGCATGTCGAGGGCGAGTGTCGCTTCTGCCTCGTGCGCGGACTCGGCGGCCACGGCTACGGCCGCACCCTGCACGAGGCACCATTTGTGTCGAATGTGGTGCCGAGTTTTCCAGGCGAGTGGAGTGAGGCGTGGTCCACCTTCAAGTCTGGCATGCTGATTGCCGTCGAGCCGATGATCGCGGTCAGTTCGACCGAGACGAGCAGCGAGGGGAACGCTTGGCCGATCTTCACTGCCGACGGATCACTGAGCGTTCACTATGAGGCGGATGTGCTGATCACCGATGAGGGACCGGTGAACCTGACAGAGGGGCTCTTTCGCCTTCCAGATGTGGTCGGCTGACGCGCCGTCCGTGAAGCGTGTTCGCTACGCTGCGCGCGATGCCGCAGGCACTGCTGCTTGAGTCGATACACATGGCGGCGGATGCCGCGCTCGTCGAAGCTGGATTCACGGTCCACCGTGCGCCGGGCGCGCTCGCAGGCAGCGCGCTGCGTGAAGCACTGTCCCGCGCCGATGTCGTCGGCATTCGCTCCAAGACGGAACTGCGCGCGGCGGATCTCGCGGGCGCCCCACATCTGTTGGCCATCGGCTGCTTCTGCATCGGAACGAATCAAGTTGATCTGACGGCCGCAGCGGCATCCGGCACGGCGGTATTCAACTCACCGTTCAGCAACACCCGCAGCGTGGCAGAGATGACGGTCGCCGAAGCGGTCTGCCTCTTTCGGCGGCTCTTCGAGAAGTCTGCGCTGCTGCACGCGGGCCAATGGGACAAATCCGCGGCCAACAGCCACGAGGTGCGCGGCCGAACGCTCGGGATCATCGGCTATGGCCACATCGGCTCGCAGGTCAGCGTCCTCGCGGAGGCGCTCGGCATGCGGGTGATTTTCCATGATGTGCTGCGAAAACTGCCGCTCGGAAATGCATCACCGCGGCCATCGCTGGAGTCGGTGCTTCGCGAAGCGGACTGCGTCACGCTGCATGTGCCGGAAACGCCACTGACCGCCCGACTGATCGGCGCCGCCCAGATCGCCATGATGAAGCGCGGCGCGTTCCTGATCAACAACGCGCGCGGCAGTGTCGTGGATACCGATGCGCTCGCCGCGGCACTGCAGGATGGTCGACTCGGCGGCGCGGCGCTCGATGTCTTCCCCGACGAGCCAGCGAAGGCGGGCGATCGTTTTCACTCCCCGCTGCAAGCGTGCACAACGGCGATCCTGACACCGCACATCGGTGGATCGACGGAGGAGGCGCAGGAACTGATCGCAGTGGAAGTGGCTGAGAAGCTCGCGCGTTTCTGGGAACGCGGGTCGACCGAAACCAGCGTCAACATTCCGCAGGTCGACCTGCCGGTGCTGCGCGAGGGGCAACTGCGGATCCTGCATGTCCATCGCAATGTGCCGGGCGTGCTCGGCACCATGCACACCCTTCTTGCGAAGGCGGGCGTCAACATCAACGCGGAATACCTGCAGTCGAATCCCTCGACGAGCTATGTGATCCTTGATGTTGAACCGATCGGCGACCCGGCCCTGCTCGATGGCATCCGAGCGATGCCTGAAACGATTCGCATGCGGACTGCGTCGGGATCACCCGCGCGAAACTGACCACCGAAAGAGGAGCCTCCACCAGATGAATCGATGCACGATGACCGTTCGATCCACACTTGCCTCGTTCCGCATGCGCCGATTGGCGTGCGCGCTTGTGCTCTGCGGGGCCGGGGCGGCGAGTGCGGTGCCGCCCACCACGCGCAGCGAGCCAATCAGCGACATGATCGGGGGACGCAAGGTGGACGATCCCTACCGATGGCTCGAACAACTGGAGCGAGATTCGCCCGAAGTTGCGGCTTGGACGACGCTCCAGAATGACCGCACCACCGCACTGCTCCGTGCACTCCCCTGCCATGCCGAACTGACGGCGGAACTCCGTCCGCTGATGTCGATCGGCTCGATTGGCATGCCCGTGTGCGAAGGTGGCAGCGCGTTCTGGACCGAGCGCGAAGGTTCACAGAACCAGCCCGTGCTGTATGTCGCGGCGGACGTCGCCGCTTCCGCTGCGGGTGGCGGCGCTTCGGCGCCACGCGGTCCCGACCGAAGCGCGCGCCGCACGCTCATCGATGTGAACGCACTCGACGCGCGCGGACTGACGAGTCTCGACTGGTGGGTTCCCTCCCCTTGCGGCAAGCGCGTGGCGTTCGGGCTCTCGAAGTCCGGCAGCGAGATGAGCGTGCTGCATGTCCTCGATGCCGTCACCGGTCGCTGGATCAGCGACGAAATCGCGGGCAAGGTTTCCTTCGGCGGCTGGACACCAACGAGTGATGCGTTCCTCTACTCGGCGTTGGCGGACGCGGCGGATCCGTATTCGCGCGAAGTGCGTTGGCACACGATCGGCGAGCATCCGCGGCATGACGCGTTGCTGATACGGCAAACGGACCCGAGCCGCATCCCAGGCGCATCGATCAGCCGCGATGGCCGCTGGATCTTCCTCACGCTGTCGCGCGGCTGGCAGGCGAACGACCTCTCGGTGCTCGAGACCGAGGCGTGGCGCCGCGCGGGAATGCCCGCGGCCGGGCAACTCGCCCAGGTGGTGGCCGAGGGACTCGATGCCACATTCGGGCCGACCGCGGCACTCGGCGACACGCTCTACATGCGAACGACGCTCGACGCACCCACCGGCACGCTTGTCGCCGTGGCGCTTCGCTCGCCGCAGCGCGCTTCCTGGAAGACGATCGTGGCGCCGCGCACGGACATGGTGCTTGAGGATGCCTCGCGTGCGGGCGACCTGCTTGTGCTGACCTTCTCGAAGGATGTCACCACACGACTGGAGCGGATCCGAACGACGGGCGAGTCGGTCGGCGCCATCGAACTCCCTGGGCTTGGCTCCGCGGGCGTCGGCACGAGCGATGAGCGCACGAGCGGCTTTGTGTCGTTCACCAGCTTCAACGAGCCGCGTTCCATCTATGCGGCTGACTTCGCATCCGGCACGATGCGTTTGTGGGCGCGACCCGAAATCCCCTTCGATCCAGCGGCGATCGAGGTGAAGCAGGCGTTCGTGCCAAGCAAGGACGGAACGCGAGTGCCGATGTTCATCGTGCAGCGAAAGGGAATGAAACCGGCGGGAAACGCGCCCACGCTCCTCTACGGCTACGGCGGCTTCAATGTCAGTCTCGACCCCGCGTTCGCACCGACGCTCTGGCCATGGCTGCAGCGCGGCGGCGTGTATGCGGTTGCAAACCTGCGAGGTGGAAGCGAGTACGGCGAAACATGGCACCGCGCGGGAATGCTGGGCAACAAGCAGAATGTCTTCGATGACTTCCACGCCTGCGCGCAGTGGCTGATCGACCAGAAGGTCACGGATTCGGCTCACCTCGCGATCAAGGGCGGGTCGAACGGCGGGCTCCTGACGGGCGTCGCGATCACGCAGCGTCCCGACCTCTATACAGCGGCAATCAGCGCCGTTCCGCTGCTGGACATGATGCGCTATCAACAGTTCCTGCTCGCCAAGTACTGGGTTCCCGAGTACGGATCGAGCGAGGATCCAGCCGCGGCGCAGTGGCTGTTCGCGTACAGCCCCTACCACAATGTTCGAGCGGGCACGCGCTATCCAGCCGTGCTCTTCACCGCTGGAGAAAACGATTCGCGCGTCCATCCGCTGCATGCACGCAAGATGGCTGCACTGATGCAGGCGTCATCGGCAAGCGACGATCGCAGCGAGCCCGTGCTGCTGTGGGTGGACCGCGATGCGGGACATGGCCAAGGGAAACCGCTCGCGCGCCGCATCGAGGACGAGGCGGATCAATGGTCGTTCATCTTCTGGCAGACTGGAATCTGCGGAACGCCGACGGCGGCACACTGACCGCGCGAGTCACGAACCCGCAACGATTTCGAGGCGCGCGTACTCGAGGACCAGCGTTCGTCGCCCACCTGGACGGAAGTCCACTTCCACGCTCGTCATGTTGCCTCGCGGCAACAGTGCCGTGATTCTTCCGACGCCGAACTGCGCATGGCGTACGACCGTGCCCACGCGAATGCCTGCGGGCACCTGCCGCGAGCCGCCGACACCCGCGGCGGGGAGCGCTGGTCGAGCCACGGCGCCCG
>RFON01000090.1 GCA_009926625.1 Planctomycetota bacterium | reverse complement strand
TCGCTTGCGCGATCACCATCGACCGCCACGAGCCCACCACCACGGGCAAGGTTGTGCGAATCCTCGCCGCTACCGCATGGTGCGTGGCTGTTACCGTTCTCGCCGTTTCGATCATCTAAACCGAAAGGAACTACCCATGACTTCTATCCACATCCCAGCCGCCGTTGACCTGAACCCACCCGCCACCGCCAGCGCCGAAGCCGTCGGCGCAATGCTGGACGGGCTCGCTCCGGCGCTTGTCGGAAAGCCCGCCGTATCCTTCGGCGCATTGAAGGACATCGCCAGCGCGAACGGCGTGGCCGTCGGCGCACAAGCGGCCGTCCTGCGCCGCGTCCTGAATGCCCGCATTCTCACCGGGCAGATTCAGCGGCTTCCCGGCAATCTGTACCGCTGGGCATCCGCGACCGCGCCGCGCGTCTCGCCAATCGACTCGCCCGATTCGGTGGCATTCATGGAAGGACTCGCGGCACACCCTGATGCGGAAACTTCGCTGCTGCATCCGGCGGTCGATCCATCCTTCCGCTACACCCCCGGCCTCGCGGACTACCTGCGCGGCATCGCCGCATCGGCGCAGGGCGGAACGATTGAACACCTGCGCTTCGTCGGCCCTGCTGGATGCGGCAAGACGGAGGCAGGGCTACAGGTCGCCGCGATGGCCGGATACCCGGCATTCATCATGGACGCTTCTGTAGTGCGCGAACCGCGTGATTGGTTCGGCTCGCGCACCGTGCGTGGTGGATCCGTTGCGTGGCAAGACTCACCCTTCACCCATGCAATCCAGCGGGGTCGGTGCGTGGTCATCCTCGACGAGGTGAACCGCGCCTCGCTGGCCGTTGCGAATTCGCTGCTTCCGCTGCTCGACCGTCGCCGCTCGACCTTGATCTCGGAACGCGGCGAGCCCGTGCGCGTGGGGGCCGGAACTATCATCGTCGCGACCATGAACGAGGGGGCGCAGTTCACCGGAACGAGTCCGCTGGATGCTGCGCTCCGGGATCGGTTCCCTCGCGTGGTCGAATTCGACTACCTTGCCCCAGCGGAGGAGGCTTCGCTGCTGGTCGCCCGAACGGGGATCGACGCAGAGAACGCGGATCGGCTTGTGGCAATCGCTAGCAAGACGCGCAAGACGCACGGCGGTACGGGCATCCAGCAATTCGGAACGGCCATTTCGACGCGGCAACTGCTGGCCGCTGCGGATGACTTGAAGCGGTCTGGCCCATCCTCGCTCGCATA
>RFON01000089.1 GCA_009926625.1 Planctomycetota bacterium | reverse complement strand
CAGCCAAGCACCACAGCGGAGTCCAGCCCGCCCGACAGGAGTACGACCGCAGTTCGTCCAGCCATCGCACGCGAGCCTAGCGCAGAGGGTGGGCGCAGAGGGTGGGCGCCCTGTCACACCTATTGCTCGGCGCGTACCGACGATCTACCCTGTTGAGGTACCTGAACCCTGGGGGTTTGGAAAGCCCGGTCACTTCCGCGGAGTCACATTGTCATGACGAACCAGTCCTGTTGTGCGGCGTCGATCCTTGCCATTGCTCTCAGCGCCTCTGTTGGCGCGGATACGCGACTCGTACCCTCGGAGTACGCGACGATCCAGGCGGCGATCAACGCGAGTTCTCCTGGCGACGTGGTGGAGGTGGCTCCTGGGCTGTACACAGAGAGCCTGAACCTCGGCGGGCGCGGGATCACGGTGCGCTCGACGAGCGGCGCCGCGGCGACGGTGGTGGATCCGGTGACGGGCAGGTGTTTCACGGCGACGGGCCAGAAGGGACCGAACGCGCGTCTCGAAGGCTTCACGCTGCGAGGGGGGAGCTCATCGATCGGCGGCGGCGTGTATGTGTCGGCGAGCAGCCCGACGCTGGTGGACTGCGTGATCATCGGCAGCACGGCGACTTCATCGGGCGGCGGAGTGCATGTGGCATCCGGGAATCCGACGCTGGTGAACTGCACGATTGCTGCGAATCAGGCGTCCACCCAGGGCGGCGGTATTGCGGTGCTCGGCGGGTCGATCACGCTGACGGGCTGCACCGTCGTGGGCAACCTGCTGACTAGCACGTCCTACTCCCAAGGCGGCGGCATGTACCTCTCGAACAGCACGGCGACGGTCACCGGCGGCGAGATCCGCGGCAACACGGCCATCTCGGGCGGCGGGATCTACGGCGGCACGCTCGCAATCACCGACTGCGCGATCACAGGCAACATCGCGAATGTGACATCGGGTACGGGCGGCGGTGGCATCGCAGGTGCATCCGTGACGATCATCGGTGGCTCCATCGCGGACAACACATCCAATGGCGATGGCGGCGGGCTGTCCGATGTCGCCGGACAGATCAACACCTGCACGATTCGCGGCAACACGGCATCGTCCAATGGCGGCGGATTGAGGACCGACGGGTCGTTGACGCTGTCGGGGTGCATCGTCGAGGAGAATCACTCCGCCGCCACGGGAGGCGCTTGGTACAAGTCGCAGGGCACTGCGCTCATCCAGAACTGCCAGATCCGCAACAACACCGCGCTGAGCGTCGGTGGGCTCTGGCTC
>RFON01000088.1 GCA_009926625.1 Planctomycetota bacterium | reverse complement strand
CCCGACGAACAGGGCCAAGGCCGCGACCGCTGCCAACAGCGCCGCCAGCGCCTCGCGCGCAATGGCGAGCCGCACATACAGGCGTGTTGCCGCGACAAGTTCTTCGCCGCGCTCAGTCAGCAGGCGCAGCTCACGCTGCCTCGCCTTCGGGTCGTCGGGCGGGCGCGGGCTTTCGGGCGGTGTCGGTGTTGACGCTGATGGGGCGACGGATTCGGTCATCGAAAGCGGGCCCTGCTGTTCTGCGGCTCGGCCATTCTTCTGTTGTGCATCTGTAACCGTTTCCCCGACATGGTGCCAACGCCCTTTCGCATTTCACCACATGGGCGTGGGTTTTACCTTGGTTCGACCGGTTGGCCCGCCATCGTTGTGTCCGTCAGCGGTCCTGTAACTGATCGATGGCGGCCATGTGCCCAATAATCCAACAGGATCTCGCTATTTGCTTGCCTTCCGTGCAGGATCGACTAGGATTATAGTGGAGAGTGCAACCACAGGTGGGCTGGAGCCGCATAAGCCGATGGCCGAGGGTCGTTTGTGACCCCGGATTGCGGGGTTATACCTGAAAGGGTGGCAAGTCGCTTCATGGTCGCTTCGTTGATGGACATCGACCGGCGGACCTCCGAGCTGCGTGACCGCGCGGCCCGATACGCTGCGATTTACACTCCAATCCGCGAAAGGCTTATGCTTTCGTGGATCTACTACGATCAAGCGATCGAAGGCGTGGCGCTCACTCTGCCGGAAATCAACGGCGCCTTGGCGGGCCAGCATCGCCCTGCCAACGACCGCGCCACCGAGCACACGTTCCGTGTCATCCGCAACCTGAAGACGGCGTTCGCGTGGGTCGATTCACAGGCCGCGCTCGACAGCCGTCCGCGGATTGACGACGCGCTGGTCCGCACGCTGCACGGGATCGTCGTCGATGGCGACCCGGACACGGTTGCGGGCTCGTACCGCGCCGAGATCCCGCTGCACCGCGCGTACTTCCACGAGATCATGCTGCCCAAGGCCATCCCCGAGGCGATGGCCAAGATTCACGAGGTGCTCGAAGACCCGGAACTGCAACAGCAGCACCCGATTCGCCAGGCGGCGACGCTGCACTTCGACCTGATGCGGATTTTCCCGTTCACGGACCACTCGGGCACGGTGTGTCGGCTGATCGCTGAGATTATCCTGCGGCGCCACGGTTACCCGGCGCTGGTGATCCCGGCGGTGGACCGGCAGCGCTACTACGAAGCGCTACGCGACAACGTCGAGAAGCTGAACA
>RFON01000087.1 GCA_009926625.1 Planctomycetota bacterium | reverse complement strand
CCCTCGAACACATCACCAATCCGTCGGAAACGGTGAAACGGGTGGCGGCGCTCCTTGCCGATCGAGGCATCTTTTACGGCATCGTGCCGGACACTTTTGGCAACGTTGCTGACTGGGTGGTGATCGACCATGTGAACCACTTCACCCGCCCGTCACTTCACCGCCTCCTGCACGATGCCGGGTTCCGTCACATCACCATCGAAGACCAGGTCCACCGCGGAGCGCTGGTGTTCAGCGCGACCCGATGCGGCGAACCTACCCCAGCGCCAGCCGTCGAAGAGTCAGCCGTGATGTCCGATCGCGTCGCCGAATACTGGCGCAGCATGAACCATCGCATTCGAGAGTGCGAGGACGATCTGGATGGACAGCCCGCGGCGGTGTACGGCTCGGGGTTCTACGGCGCATACATCATCACCACCCTTCGGGATGCAAGCATCGTCCGATGCATGCTCGATGCCAGCCCCTTTCGCCAAGGCCGGCACCTGTTGGGCGTTCCCATCCTGGCCCCCGAATCCCTTCCGAACGATGTGCACCATCTGCTTGTGGGCCTCAATCCCGTCATCGCGCGCAATGCCGTGGCAGACATGCGATGGCTGCGCGAACGAAATGTGCGTCCAGTTTTTTTGGACGAGAGGACACCATGACGCTCGAGCGCGGTGCGACGCGACTTCGTCCTTGGTTGGACACTGACATTCCGTTCCTGATGCGCCTCCGCAACGATGTGGCCCTCCAGGCGCAACTGCTGACTCAGGCGCGCGGCAGCAACGAGGCGAAGGTCCGCCAATGGTTGCGTGACCGCACCGCACTACCGGGGCGCATGTTGCTCGTCATCGCCGAATCTGCCACCGATGCGCCGCTCGGATTCGTGCAGGTTTCTGACTTGGACCCGCTGAACCGCCGGGCGAGCTGGGCATCGGATTGGCACACGAGGCGCAGGGCCATGGTCACGGTGGACGCGCGCTGACCTTGTTG
Source organism: Planctomycetota bacterium (assembly GCA_009926625.1). Lineage (GTDB taxonomy): Bacteria > Planctomycetota > Phycisphaerae > Phycisphaerales > SM1A02 > F1-60-MAGs104. The sequence continues at coordinate 348 of RFON01000087.1, read as the reverse complement.
TTGGAGCATCTCCGGACGACCCGCGGGCTACGAAAAATGTCCTTGCAGGTGCGGCATGACAACCAACAGGCAATCCGCTGCTATGAGCGGGCAGGCTTCGTGCGCTGTGGACTGCTGCGCTCCCATGTGCACATCGAGGGTGCTTGGCGCGATGTGATACTCATGGAGTGCCTGCTCGAGGCAACTGGCTGAACATGCGAATAGTGATCTCACAGTCGATGTACTTCCCTTGGGTGGGCTTTCTGGAGCAAATGAGCCTCGCAGACATTTTTGTGGTGTATGACGATGTGCAGTTCTCCAAGGGCAGCTTTACCAGCCGGGTGCAGGCGAAGACCGCCGCGGGAAGCC
>RFON01000086.1 GCA_009926625.1 Planctomycetota bacterium | reverse complement strand
ATGCCGGTACATAAAGCATCGGATATAGATGTAACGGTATAGGTTGAGGTATTTGATGGAGTTATGCTAAACACATAAGGGCTATTTAAAATACCTGTTATTACAGTATTGGTGGTACCATTTGAGTACGTAAGATCCCAAGGTGATACTCCGTTTAAGTTAACCGATAAAGAAGTGGAAGAACCTGAACAAATAGTTTGACCAGTTGAGAATACAGCGGTAGGACCTCCAACATTCACCTGAACTACAGCATTACCACTAACACTTCCACTGCACACCGATTGAACTGCACCTAATGAATAGGTGGAAGTGGAAGTAGGACCCACCACTAAGGAATAAGGATTCGTGTTTATTCCAGTAACCGTAACGGTAGAAGTTCCATTTGAATACGTAAGATTCCAAGGAGATTGACCCGTCAAGGCTACGTTCAGAATTGCGTTTTGCCCTGAACATATCGTTTGACTTCCACTTAACACTGCGGTTGGTGGACTGACCACTGTAACTTGCGCTGGACTACCCCCAATAGAACCAATACAAACCTGATCTCCAATACTAACCAAACTATAGGTTCTACTAAAGGTGGGGCTTATGTTGATGAGATATGGGCTACTGGTTAATCCTGTTTGGGTAAAATTGGATATCCCGTCAGTATAGGTCATAGTCCATGGGGATATTCCAGTCATCGCAACACTTAAGGTTGTAGGTTGCACGGTACAAACCGTTTGGCTGGTTGAAATGCTGGCGGTAGGCCCTCCGGTTGTTACAAACACCTGAGCTGATCCAGTAGGTGTTCCTGTACATGCGGCACTTACTGCTGTTAAGCTATAGGTGGTTGAAGATACAGGTGCTACTGCAAATTGATAAGGATTATTGGTGATACCAGATATCGTAACTGGAGTTGTTCCGTTAGTCCAGGTCAACTGCCAAGGACCATTTCCTGTAAAGCTTGTATTTAATTGAACTGCTCCTCCTGGACAAATCGTTCCGCTTCCGCTTAACGTAGCGATTGGTCCAGGAATCGGATTAACGATTGCATTCCCAAACGATACCCCATTTCCACAGGCATTACTTACATTCAAGATGGAATAAGTGGTTGCTTGAGTAGGTGTTACGGTTAATACATACGGACTAGAAGTTATTCCAGTCTGGGTAAACGGAACAATACCATCGGTATAAATCAATGACCAGGGGGTACTGCCCGATAAGTTTACCGTTAGATTCACCGAGGTGTTCGGACATATTGTTGCCGATCCACTTAATACCGCATTCGGCGTTAAGGTATTGACATTTACAATGCCATTTCCACTGACAGTACCATTA
>RFON01000085.1 GCA_009926625.1 Planctomycetota bacterium | reverse complement strand
CGGCAGGCCGATCACCACCAGCGCCGGATTGCATCGGAACGCGCGCACCAGATCGGCGTTCAGCAGGTCGTGCATGGCGCGCGTCGATCCACAGCCGGGGCACTGCACGCCGAGCCAGCGTGCGGTGGGGCAGGGCGACAGCGGCCCGGTGACCGATTTCGATCATTTTGTTGAAGGGGGCTTGCGCGGCGTGAACACGTTCGTTATAGACGCCGCCCCCAGTGAAAGGGGCGAGGTCGCGATACCGGCCTGTATGAAGTGTTTTGCAGCGTGGTGCCGCGTCAGCGGGCAGCTGAGCTTCGGCGAGTCAGGTCGCGCCCCGGCGAGAAGCCTTCGCAGGACGAGTCGGATCCGTTGCAACGCGGCCCGACGTCCTGAAAAGAGGGCGGAATCCGCGAAGAGAACAGTGACGGTGCCGGTTAGGCCGGCAGCTTGCAGCGCCCCACGGGCTTGCGCTGGACACCGATGTCTCCCTGCGATTTTGCAGAGCGACGCAGGGCAGCGACGGCTCGACAGTGCGCAACAGTGTTTCTGGAGTCCCTGATGCCGACCATTAACCAGCTCGTTCGCCAAGGCCGCGACAAGGTGCGTTACAAGTCCAGCGCGCCCGCGATGAAAGACTGCCCGCAGGTGCGTGGCGTCTGCACCCGCGTGTACACGACCACCCCGAAGAAGCCGAACTCGGCCCTTCGTAAGGTCGCCCGCGTTCGCCTGACGAACCAGATGGAAGTCACAAGCTATATCCCCGGCGTCGGCCACAACCTTCAGGAGCACTCGGTGGTCCTGATCCGTGGCGGCCGCGTCAAGGACCTCCCCGGCGTGCGCTACCACATTGTGCGCGGTGCGCTGGACTCCGAAGGCGTGAAGAACCGCAATCAGAGCCGCTCGAAGTACGGCACCAAGCGCCCCAAGTAATGACTACGGTGCCCGGGCTCTCCGCCCAATGGCGCCCAGCGTGACGGAATCCGAAAATGCCGCGTAAAGGTCCTGTTCCCAAGCGTACGATCAACCCCGATCCCAAGTTTAACGATCGGGTTCTGGCGAAGTTCATGAACGTCGTCATGCGTGACGGCAAGAAGAGCCTCGCCGAGCAGATCGTGTACGGCGCGCTCGATGTGGTCGAGCAAAAGTCGGGCGAAGAGCCGCTGAAGCTGTTTCGCAAGGCACTCGACAACCTCAAGCCGAACGTCGAGGTCAAGGCCCGCCGCGTTGGTGGCGCCACCTATCAGGTGCCCGTCGAAGTCCGCGCCGATCGCCGGACCTCGCTGGCGATGCGCTGGTTGATCGAGGTGTCCGAGGCGCGCAACGAGAACACGATGGTTATGCGTCTCGCGAACGAGCTGCTGGATGCGGCGAACCTTCGCGGCAACGCGGTGAAGAAGCGCGACGACACGCACCGCATGGCCGAGG
>RFON01000084.1 GCA_009926625.1 Planctomycetota bacterium | reverse complement strand
TGCCTGTGCTGGGCGAGTTGTTGAGCCTGCGAACGCGCGGCGCCAGCCGCGTGGAGCAGGCGAGACTGTCTGAGCCCCAGCACGGCTATGCCGCAGCCCCATTGGCGTGGGAATGGATGCGTAGAGTCAGGCCGGGTGCGTTCACACATTGCAAATCCTGCCGATTCGGCGGGAATCTAGCGTTTGCGACTTGCGGTCGTGCGCGCTTGAGGCATCTACTTTGTCATGCCACAATTCCATGCATTTGCCGCTCAACACGCGCGCGCTTCCGCGCCACGCTTCGCCTCTTTTGCCGCCGCGCTGGTGCTGGCCGCGGCCCCACAGGCGTTCGCGAGTTGTCCCGCCGATGTGAACGGAAGCGGTCAAACCGATGGACTTGACCTCGCGGCGGTGCTGTCATCGTGGGGCAGCGCCGGCGGTGGAGCGTTCGACACGGACATCGACGATGACGGCGTCGTTGCTGGCTCTGATCTCACCCTGTTGCTCAGCGCGTGGGGTCCTTGCGGCGCAACCACGCCGTCGTGGGCAACGCTGCTCGAGAGCGCGCCGAATCCCGCGGTCGTGACAAGCCCTGCGATTCGCGCGGCCATCGAAGCCACCGGGCTTGCCTGGCGCGTTCGCGACAACGCCACGCTGATCGAGATGGTCCTCATTCCCGCTGGCACATTCCAGATGGGCTGCAGCGCTTCGCAGTTCGGTCCTTGCGACACGGACGAGAGCCCAGTTCGGCAGGTCACGCTGTCGAGTGCGTTCTACATGGGTCGATCGGAAGTGACGCAGGACGAGTGGAGCGGTCAGATGCTTGGCGCGAATCCGAGCTACTTCCAGGCCGCCAACGGATACCCAGGTCCTGGCGAGCGCCCCGTCGAGACGGTCAGCATCCTCAATGTCGACGCGTTCCTCGCGGTGTCTGGCATGCGGCTGCCAACCGAGGCCGAATGGGAGTACGCATGCCGCGGGGGCACAACGACCGCGTTCCACGGCATCCCCCTCGCGCCGAATGGCTCGAATGTCGACGGCGTGTTGCCCGACCTCGGTTGGGTCACCGTCAACTCCAAGTATTGGACTTGGCCGCGCTGCCTCAAGCCTGCGAACGGCTTTGGCTTGCACGACATGGTCGGGAATGTCGCTGAGTGGGTGAGCGACTTCTGGGGGACCTATCCATCCGCGGCGCAGACGGATCCGACGGGACCTGGCAGCGGTCCTTACCGCGTTGTGCGCGGCGGTCACTGGGACAGTTGGTCAACCGACTGCCGTTCGTCCGCGCGGCTTCCGCTCGGCGGCGACAGCGCGAGCGAGTCGATCGGCTTCCGCGTCGTCCGTAATCCTTGACCGCACACTGCCGTGGCTGGAGGCGCCGCGACGGGGGCTGCGGCTGAACGCGCCGTGCCGAGCGTTCGCCCACGCCAGGGGCGGCGGCACGGAGCTGCTGGGGCTCAGACACAGCTCTCGCCTGCTCCACGGGGCTGGCGCCCCGCGTTCGCAGGCTCGAGAACTCGCCCAGCAGGATCGTGCCGCCGCCTCACACGGTTGGGGTGGGGG
>RFON01000083.1 GCA_009926625.1 Planctomycetota bacterium | reverse complement strand
TCGGATGCGATTGTTCCGGGTAGTTTTACTTCCGTAGCGGTTGAGATCCGGGTAGTGAATTATTCAGCCACCGTGACGAGTAATGCTCCCTTGTTTGCAGGTCAGACGCTGAATCTCACAGCGACGCCCTCTCAAGCAGGTGGTACATATAGCTGGACAGGTCCCAATGGCTTTACAGCCAATACCCAAAACCCATCACTCCCGAATGTGACCACAGGTGCAAGCGGTATTTACACCGTAACCCAGCGCATAGACAATGTTACCGTTACAGCAACGCATTCATTGACGATTTATCCGGTGTTGAGCAGCAATGCAGTAAGTGGGCATCAAACGATTCTGTCCGGTACCAGTGCCGCAACCTTAATCGGAACAGTGATGAGTGGAGGTACAGGTAACTATCAATATCAATGGGAGGAAAGTACCAACAATGGTGTAACCTGGTCTTCAGTACCCGGAGCCACACAATCTGATTATGCACCCGGGATTCGCACCACCACTACCTATTTCCGTCGGGCAGTATCCGATGCGGTTATCAATGGCAGTTTTACTTCCGGCGCGGTAGTGGTGACAGTAATTGTTATTACGCCTTCCTATACGCAGCCTGTATGTGTTGGCGATACACTCCGATTATCCGTTACCTCTAATCACCCCGGATTATCCTATACCTGGCAGGGCCCGGGCGGATTTACCGCTTCAGGCAATCAGGGATTCCGTGCAGGGGTTCAATTATCAGATGCAGGATCCTACACTGTTACTGCAACGGTCAATCAGCAACTTAGCTTTGAGTCTGTTGCAGTAGTGGCGATTCAATCCCCATACTCCACTCTTCAGATTCAGAGTAATTCTCCACTTTGTATTGGTCAGACCTTAAGTTTGTCAGTTCCATCTTTATCAGGAGTTTCCTATCAATGGTCAGGTCCGGGCGGTTATACGGCTCAGGGTCTTCAGGTATCTGTCCCGAATGTACAGTTGAGTCAGGGCGGTAATTATTCTGTTACTGCCTCTTATGTTGGATGTAGTAGTTCACAGCAGAGTGCTACAGTGGTTGTGAATACCAGCCAACTGGGCATATGGAGTAATGGTCCTATATGTGAAAGCAGCGTGCTTCTTCTGTCTGCTTTTGGTAATACGGGTGCTGTTTATAATTGGACAGGTCCTCAGGGATATCAGGCAAGTGGTTCTCAGGTAAGTCGTGGCAGTGTAACGCCTGTAATGTCGGGTCGTTATGTGTTGACGGGTAATGTTCCGGGATGTGGTAATGGTCTTCAGGATTCTATCTTGGTAAGCATTGGTCAGGATGTGAGTCAGGTAAGTATAGGCAGTAATGCGCCGGTGTGCGTGAACAGCACGCTGGCATTGAGCACGAGCAGTGTGCCCGGTGCCAATTATTTCTGGCAGGGGCCCAATGGATTTACTTCTCTCAATACCAATCCGATAAGGGCTGTTGCCGTGCGTCAGGATAGCGGAATATATTCCTTAACGATTAGTACGCCGGGATGTACACCGCGTCAGGTGCAGCATCTGGCAGCAGTCAATGCGCCTGAGTTACTGCAGGCGGGTAATACAGGCCCGGTATGTAT
>RFON01000082.1 GCA_009926625.1 Planctomycetota bacterium | reverse complement strand
CGCACGCGATTGCAGTCGTTCTACTCGGAACTTGGCCTGGATCGCATGTGGCGCCAAGACAACGGCAGCTTCCATTTTTCGTACGACGGAGTCATCAGCGACGATCTGCTCGGCCGGGATCCCGATCCCGCATGGCGTCGAGCGCTGGCGCTCTATCAAGATGCGGTGCAGCGCTTCGCGTTGGATGACTATCCAGAACTCCCCTTCGACAAGACACCCTGCGCGAGCGTGGTCGAACTGGATGGGCGCACTTTCCACGAAGATCTCCTCCTTCGTTGCGGTACCCTTCCACCGCGTCTTGAGTATCTCTTGCAGGCCTACTGCTACTCGAGTCTTGGCGTTGGCTTTGATGAGCTGAACGCGGCGGCAGGTTGGAACTTCGTGGCCGCGGAAGAATTCGGGCGAAACGTACTTCCAGCAGGAAACGCGGGATTTTCCGATGCGCTGTGGAACGCCGCGCGCGCAAATCCCGACGGCAGTGCACGCGTACGAGTGCGCGTTGGCACAACCGTCGCGAGCGTGCAACCCACAAAGGACGGCGTCCTGCTCTTCACGCGTCTTCCAGACGGCACGCTTCGCACAACCCACGCGCGACACGTCATCTGCGCGAACGCCAAGCACATCGTTCGACACATGATGCCTTGGCTCGAACGCACCGACCCAGACAAGTTCGAGGCGATGCGCCAGGTTCCGACCGTGGCGTATCTCATCGCGAATGTGATCCTGAAGCGCCCTGTGGAAGACGACTTCTACGACGTCTACCTTGGCGGCGGACGAACATTCCCCCTCGACGGCAACGCGTTCGCGGAGCATCGCGTTGTGACGGATGTCGTCAACGCGGGCTTCGCCGCTGCGTCATCGACACGCGCGCTGACGTTCTACTGGCCGCTGCCGTGGCATACCGCGCGATTCTCGATCATCGGCAACGAAGACTGGCGCGCGTACGCCTCGCTGCTTGCGCCGCAACTCGCAGACACCCTCGCGCAGTTCGGCTTGAGCAACGCGGATGTCGCGCAAGTGCGATGTACGCGTTGGGGTCACGCCATGCCGTACGCCGTTCCCGGCGTGTACTCCTCAGGTCTCCCGGCAGCGCTCCGCAGGCCGATCCACGAGAACATTTGGTTTGCCAATCAAGACAACTGGCTGCTTCCCGCGGTCGAAACGTGCATCGCGGAGGCCATGTGGACGGCCGATCAGGTGCGCGAGGCGCTTGGGTGAATGGCGCGAGCGACTCCTCTCGGCCCATGGGGCGGAGAGGAACTCGAACCCCCTGCGGATTGCCGAGGGTTTCGAGGGGTCGGGAGCAGAGCGGCGCAGAAAGCGGCACACGGGTGGCGAGGCGCGGTCGGCGAGGCGGGCGCGCTGGGGCGGCACGGGGCGCGGGAGGCTTGAGTGGGGTTCGGCCGGGCTGGGCGCGGCCGAGGGCACACGGGGCGACGTGGCGGCTCAGGGGGCGGGTGGCGGCGCGCAGCCAGGGGGCGGGCCGGGGCGCAGCCACGGGTCCTCCCTGACGCAGGCGCATGCTCTTGGCCCGACGGAAGAGCTGACAGAGGCGATTGAGTTTGTTTCAGGAGGGTGTCACCGGTGTCACCGGTACCGGAACTCA
>RFON01000081.1 GCA_009926625.1 Planctomycetota bacterium | reverse complement strand
GCCTCCAACCGCCATGCCGGATGCGATCACAAGGGTCGGGCGCAGCATCTTGCCGCGGTAGCGCTCCACATGCCGAACGAGCATCGTGACGCTCGGCAGGTCACTCTGCAACTGATGCTCGAAGCGCCGAGCGACTGCCTCAAGGCGTTCACCCAACTGCGGGAGGAATGTCTCGGTTTCAGGAATCACGCCTAGCACGTCCAATCCTAGGCGGCACGCGCGTCGCCGTCCGCGGACGCTGCGCTGCCACATACACGATCCAACCTTCGCATGCTTCGCCGCGCGTCGTCGGCCTGAACACGCCGTTTCCCTCGCCCGAGCTGCGTTCGGTTCCTTCCCACAACACCGTTGGCCGCACGAATCCAACCTCCTCAAGCACCTCCACGATCTCGGGGATCGTCCACAACCGCCAGCGGTAGGTGAACGCGCGCCGCATCTCGCTCCCGTCGGGGAAGCGAAAGTGAATGTGATTGACAACATGGTGATTGATCGGATTCACCTGAGCCTGATGCCACACATAGACGAACCCATCGAGCGACCGTTCCTCCTCGCCCACCGACCACGACCCCGAACCCCCGTACGCATCGAAGAATGCCATGCCACCCGGTCGCACATGCGTGAATGCCTTGGCGAAGTAATCGCGCAGCTGCTTGCGAGTATGCAGAATGAAGTAACTGAAGTTCAGGGCAACCAGCACATCGGTCGGCTCCGTCACCGTGGTGTTGACATCACCCTCGAGCAGCCTCACCCTTGCCCGCTCGCGTACTGGAAGTGCAGCAAGTGCCGTGCGCGCACGCTCAAGCACTGCGGGATCGAGATCGACCCCCACGCCGCTGTTCCCCTTGCGCCACTGGACCCACTCGCGGCACAGCAGCGCCGTGCCGCAGAAGTCCTCGCGGAGCGATCGCGGCAACCGTCCCGTCCACTGCTTGAAGACTCGGTCGAAGAGCGCGCAATCGGATTCGCACCCCTGGACGGACAGTTCGTACAACTCGTGACGGTCGGAGTTTGCCGCGGTGCGCCAGCCCTTGCGGCGCGCGGATCGTCTCTTGGCTCGGGGCATAGGGCGGCGAATATAGAGGGGTGGTGCCCGCGGATGGCACGCAGCGCCGACTCGGCGCGCACCGTCGTGCTAGGGCGTGTTGCGCACCAGCACGAAGAGGTCTGCGCAGTCTGCGCGGTCGGTGCGAACGGCAAGGATGAGCGTGGTCCAACGCCCGCTCGGTCCGACCGTCACCAGCGGGGACACAGCGCGCCCTTCCTGAACGAGGGCATCGACTGCTGCCCAGTCAACCGTGACGATCTGTGTGCTGACCGCCCCGTCGTAACGGCTCGTTGCGACGGGCGGGTCGAAGGAGAGGACTCGAAACGGCACGCGTGTTGGCGCTTCAACAAGGAACTCGCCTTCTGGGTTCACATCGCGCGACACGCCGCTCGGCCGCGTTCGAAGCGGCGACCGAATCCGATAGGAAATCGCGATGCGGCCAAGCAACTCGCCGGATGCACTCACCAGCCTCACGAACTGCTGCTTCGGACCCTCGCCCCACGCCTCGAGTCGAACACGGATCTCACGCTCATCGCCTGGCTTCAGTTCAGTGCCCGCGGGCAGATCGGTTGTCGTGCAGGTGCATGTCGACACCGCGGACTGGATGGTGACCGCTTGCCGCGACCCGTTGCGCAGCATCACGGCGACGGCGGCGGGCGGATCACACTGCGAGATCGTGCCGAGGTCGACCTGCGTGGGCTCGATGGTCAGGGTCGTTGGTACG
>RFON01000009.1 GCA_009926625.1 Planctomycetota bacterium | reverse complement strand
ACTCCTGCCGAGCGAGTTCTCGAGCCTGCGAACGCGGACCGCAGGTCCGTGGAGCAGGCGAGAGCTGTCTGAGCCTCGGCAGGTCCATGCCGCTGTCCAAGCGGTCGAACAGCACTCGACCACGGTCGAAGGCCGCTGCCCAGGCTGCCGAAGTACGCCGCCTCCGCGGCACTTGCCCTCAAGCCAAATGAAAAGCGCCCGGTTCGGACCGGGCGCTCTTTGATTCGACCTATCCGCGCAGGCGAACAACTCGCCTACGCGTTCAAATCACTTGCGTCACTGCGCGCAAGGACCCCAGTTGCCGAGCACGACACCCATGTCGAAGCCATCGACCAGGTTGTCCTGGTTGATGTCGCAGCGGGTGGCGCCAGCGGAGCCCCAGCAGCCGAGCAGGGTGGCGAGATCGTCGCCGTTCACTTCGCCGTCGAGCACAGCCTCAACATCAGCCGCGCACGAGCCAACCAACTCTGGAGCGAAGAACGCATACAGCTGACCGCCCTCGATGAGTGGGGCAGCGAGCGTGTAGTGGCACTGGATGTTGCCGACGAACCAACCGAGGCCGAGGGTGTCGCGAGCGTCATAGACACCCGAAACTTCCTCGTCCGCGTTGAACGGGGCGGTGGGTGCCGAACCGACTTCGCCGAAGCGGGCTGGATCAGTCTGCAGGATGATCTGCAAGGAATCGTTCTGCACGTCGTAGACGAGGGTCTTGGCGCTGTGCGGGTGGTTGCCGGGATCTTCCTGGAGAACGACGCGGGTTCCGCCCTGCAGCGTGTTGTACACGCAGAGGTTGTCGCCCATCTCCATGACATCGGTGCCATCGAGAAGGGCCTCAATCGTGCCGCCTGCGAGGACATTGTTGACATCGCTGAAGCGGAGGCGATAGAGACGGCTGCCGTGGGTCTGAGGAGCGCCCGCGGTTGTCGTGCTCATGCGGTCGGTGTTGACGACATAGAAGTCGGTTGGGTTCGCTGGATCCCATGCGCCGTCCTCTGGGCGGAGGAAGGTGGTGCCCGCAGCGGTGCCGCCAGGGGCGAGAATGAAGGTTCCGCTGAAGATGGGACCAGTGGTCGCTGTGCCGAGTGCGTTGACGCGATCTTCGGCGGTGACATTGGCTCCGTTGACCTGCACCTGGACGCCGTAGGAAACGCCGTTGAGGAGGCCTGCGCGCTCCGCTGGGTTGCCCGTGTCCTGCTTGGTGCCGACATACACGAAGATGCGGTTCGCTCCGCCGTCGGAGGTTCCGATCACCACGGTGGTGTCAGACGCCATTGGGCGGGCAAGTCCGTTCTCCCAAGAGCCAGCCGAAACATCAAAGCCGGTCATCTGGTAGCCGACGCCGGTCGCGAGGTCGGTTGCGATCATGCGGCCAGGCGTGCCCGACTCTTCACCGCAAACGAAGAAGCGGTTGGTGGTGCCCTTGCCAGTGGATGCGTTGTACAGAGCGGTCACCTCTGGAACATCGCCAGAGCAGAATCGCGCGAACTTGTACAGGCTGCCACCCGTGCCGTTGGTGACGGTTGCGCAGGAGGTCATGGCGTCATATCCGCCGAGCACCTCGAAGGTCGATGGATTGATGGTCCATGCCGACACGAAAGCGCCGCCGCTGACGCCGGCTGGCTGATGTGCGCGCTGACCGCTCGCCGCGCTCGCGGTGAACTCATGGTCGATCACGACAGTCATGTTGTTGCCGGTCATGAAGCCGCCCATTCCATCGGGAATGCCGAGGAACTGGTAGCCGTTGATGGTGTCGCCAACCGAGAGGATCGAAACGACCTCACGGACTGGGCTGCCAGGAACGCCGACGACGTATGGGGTTGCGGATGAGGATGGACCCGTGCGGAGCACGGTGTCTGCGCACGCAAATCCCGCCACAAAGGCGGTCAGCGAAACGCCAACGAGAACGGTGGAACGAGTCATTGGGGAACTATCTCCTAGAAGAAATGGATCGATCGAATCTTGAGTCGTCGGACATCCAACGACAGGCCGACAGCGGCCTCCGAAGAGAAGAATTATGCCCGCCGACTGCTCATGCCCCGTTTCCCAAGTGCGATGGCTTGGTGAGAAGTGGATTTAGGAACTGTTGGCAGCGTAAATGCCAGCTTCAGTTGCGATTGGCACTTGCTGGTCGCGACTCGATGGCGATCATCGGAGTCATCTCCTTGCCCGACCTGAAGATACGAATTGGCACTTGGGTGCCGGCAAAGTAGTAAAGCGCCTGTTGGAAGTCGACGACGCTCTGGATTTTCGAGCCGTTGATCTCCATGATGAAGTCGCCGACCTGAACTCCGATCTTCGATGCAGGGCTCGGATTGAAGACATCGTCGATGTAAAGCCCGTGAGGCGGCTTCACAATGGCGGCGAACTTGGCATCGTCGCCCAACCTGGCCTTGAGTTCGGTGAGCGTCATCACGGAAAACCCGAGGAAGGGTGAAATGTTCGAGCGCTTCTGCTTGAGAGCTTCTCCGACCGCCAAGGCAGTCTGAATCTGCATCCCGTAGGTGGTGAACGACTCGGGCGCGGGGCGGGTGAGTGGGTCAGCCGCGGGGGGTGGAACGATCAGCCCAACCACGGCGCCGTCACGGTTCACGATTGCGCCACCGATCGCACCCGGCGAAACAGCCATGCTGGCGTGGATGTAACTGCCTGTCAAATCAGCCTGATAGCACGCAACCTGCGGCAGCGCCATGACCACGCCTGGAGCGAATGTGCGGGCGGCTCCAAAAGGGTCGCCGATGGCGTACAGGTCGTCGCCGACGCGCAAATCGCCCACCGAGCCGATCTTGACCGGCGAAAGGTCTGAGAGCGACTGCCCAGGCGTTTCCTTCACTCGGAGCACCGCGAGATTGATCGTTGGTTCCGAGCCGAGTACTTCCACCTCGAACCGAACCCCGCCGTTTGTTTCGATGTCGTACTTGTCCGCGAACGATCCGCCGTCCAACAGAAGCGGCGTTCGCGCACAAATGAGCGTTCCAGCATCGTCGAGCACCACCGCGCTTGCCACGATTTCGCGCGCGTAGCCGGGGAACGGCGACTCGTCGGCGACCTGCCAGCGACCGTCGTATGCGACGCCCTCGGGAACCTTGATATAGGTCGTCACGGACACCACAGAGCGCTCAAAGCGCTGGGCGAGCTTGCGCCGCGCCACTTCCGTTGGCGATGGCGCCGAAATCGCCTCTGGTTCGGAAGGTGCGCCTTGCGCCTGTGCGTCCGCAGCGTTTGCCGCAGACTGGAGTCCGCACAGTGGAGAGCAGGAAAGTGCTAGCAGGCACATCCAACGAATCGATGCAGCAAACCTTCGCCTCATGAGCGGGGTGGTACCCAAACAATCGCTAGGAATCCGCGAAGCAATCGTGCAGACCGTGTTAGGAATGGTGTGGTGCGGTTCGCGGCGCCACGAGCGCGACTTACAGTTCGCCCGATGAAGTGGGCGCGATTCCTTTCGATGTGCTGCGCGCTGACCCTGATGATGGGGGCTGATTCGGGTAGTGCGAGCGCGCTCCGCGATCGCGTGATGATCGCCTATGCGAACGGTGCGCTGCAGAACTACGAGCGCGCCGAGAAGTCCGCCCGCGCGATGCTTCGGAGCGTCCAAGCGTTCTGTGCGGCACCCGACGAGGCTTTGTTGGCGCAGGCGCGCACCGCTTGGATCGCGGCGAGGGCTGACTACGGGCGCACCGAGGTGTATCGATTCGCCGACGGTCCCATCGACACGCGCCGCGGAGGAGTCGAGACCTTCGTCAATGCATGGCCTGTGGATGAGAACTACATCGAGGGAGCCCCGTCGGGATCATCGGCGGGGAATCGGTCGGGGATCATCGCGGATCGAGCGCGTTATCCGCTGCTCGTTCGGGTGGTCTTGCGCGAACACAATCAGCGAGGCGGAGAGACTCATGTGTCCACGGGCTGGCACGCCATCGAGTTCATGCTGTGGGGACGGGACGAGAGTGACGAGGGTCCCGGCAGTCGTCCTGCGTCGGATTTCATCGACGGGAAGTCGCCCGATGCAGACCGTCGCCGCGAATACCTGCTCGAGGTTTGCCAACTGCTGTGCGAGGACCTCGCGCGTGTGACCAATGCCTGGCGCGACACGCCCGACGCGCATCGACAGCGCTTCCTCAGCGGGGGCGATGCATCGCTGCGCGCGATGTTCATCGGACCCGCACTGCTGAGCGGCTTCGAGATGTCGGGCGAGAGGCTCGCGGTGGCGCTCGAGACGCGCGATCAAGAAGAGGAGCACAGCTGCTTCAGCGACACAACCGACGGAGACTTTCAGGCGAACATCGGCGGCATCGCCTTCGTGCTGCGAGGACCATCACCAGGCAGCGGGCTGATCGATCTCGTTGGAGAAGTGGACGGGGCTCGCGCGAAGGAACTGGCCGATGCACTGACCGCCGCCGAGCGTGCCGTTGCCGCGATCGCGCGTCCCTTCGATGCCGCGATCCGCGCGCCCGATGGTTCGCCCAAGCGCGCCGCCCTCGAGGCAGCGATGCGTTCGCTCGAGCGCCTCAGCGAGCAGGTGGCGCTCGGAGCCAGGTCGCTGCGCGTTCAATTGCCGCTTGAGCCGCAAGGATGAGCGATGGTCATTCGCGCGCTGATGTGGATGAGCATCGCTCTCGCGGCGGCTGCCCCGCCGTCTGCCCCGCCGCCGTCTGCACCGCCGCCCGCTGATCCGCTCCGCGGTCGGCTCGGAGGTCCCGCCACGGTGGACGAGCAAGGGCCCAACGCGTTCAGCTTGCCCGTGCCTGCGCTTTCCACCGAGGATCGCCGCGCGTTCAGCGTGGGGAACGCGCTCTTCCGCGACAACTGGGTCGCAGCGCCCGCATCCGTCGATTCGCGCGATGGACTCGGCCCGCTGTTCAACGCCAATTCGTGCAGCGCGTGCCATCAGGAAGATGGTCGGGGAAGACCTCCCGAACGCGCCGGCGAAGTCGGACTCGGGCTGGTGGTGTTCGTCAGTCCAGAGGCAATGGATGGAGCGCCGCATCCGACCTACGGGAAGCAACTGCAAGATCAGGCAGTGACGGGTGTGCAGCCCGAGGTGGCGTTGGAGATGAAGCCGACCCTGCTGCGTGGATCATTCGATGACGGCGAGTCGTGGGAGATGCGCCGCCTCGATATCGTGATCGATCGCCCCGCCTATGGACCCGTCGGCGCCGTTCGCACTTCTGCGCGAATTGGACCGCAACTCATCGGTGGTGGCTTGCTCGAAGCGGTCCCCGATGCGGCGATCGTGGCGCGCGAAGACATCGATGACCGCGATGGCGATGGCATTTCTGGACGCGCGCATCGACTTGGCGAATCAGGTCGCGTTGGGCGCTTCGGCTGGAAGGCATCGCAGCCGACGCTCGACCACCAAGTGCGCGCCGCGCTGCATGAGGACATCGGCATCACCAGCGCAGAGCACCCGTCCGAAGCGCTGACGGCCGCGCAGCGTGCCACGGTCGATGCGCCGTCGGGTGGCAGCCCAGAGATCGACGCACATCGGGTCGCCAGGATCGCGCACTATTGCCGAACGCTTGCGGTGCCAGCGCAGCGGGGGATCGACAGCGCAGCCGTGATGCGCGGTCAACAGGTGTTTGCGGAGATCGGTTGCAGCGCGTGCCATGTGCCGGAGCTCAAGACGGATCAGTCGAGCCCCGTGCCGCAGTTGCGCGGGGTCGCGTTTCAGCCGTTCACCGATCTGCTGCTGCACGACATGGGTGATGGGCTGGCCGATCATCGCGCTGACGGCGAGGCTTCAGGTCGCGAGTGGCGGACGCCACCGCTGTGGGGCATCGGCTTGCTCGAGACGGTGAACGGTCACGCGAACTACCTGCACGATGGGCGCGCGCGCACACTGCAAGAGGCGGTCCTGTGGCACGGCGGCGAAGCGGAGCGGGCGCGCACCGCGTTCACCAAGCTGCCCAAGTCCGATCGCGAGGCGATCCTCGCTTTTCTTCGGTCACTTTAAGAACGCCGCGACCGCGACCGCGTGCGCGACCCTGCAGTTGCGGCGAGCAACGCAAGCAACGGACACGGCGCCGGCACCGCTGCGATTCCGACGGCGAAGTCGTAGAAGTACTGCTCGCTGGAGTTCAACTCCATGATCCACAGCGTGTAGGTGCCGGCTGGAAGAGGTCCGCTGAATCCGACCGAGCCTGGTGAAACCGACATCTCCGCCAGCAAGTCGCTGCCCACCGATGCGCTGCCGAAGTGCGCCCAACCGAGGAGGGGAGTCTCGATGGATGTCCAGTCGGCGGGGATGGTGATCGTTGGTCCCGCCTGCATCGCCACGAATGCGAATGCGCCGCCGACAGACGCGTCGCGCACGCGCAGCGAGGTCAACTCGAATCCTTCGCCCACGGTGAACGACAGGTAGTCGATGTCGTGGACATCTGGCACGGCGGAAATGCCGAACGAGCCTCGAACGATGTTGTCCCCGCCGAACAGTTCGATCTGGGTCGGGTTGAAGCGGTCATTCGAGGCGTCACCTGCGATTGCTTCGTCGAATGCGGTCCAAGCGGGCGGTTGGTTGGGCGGAAGGTCCATGGACGCAATGAGGGCGCAGTTGTGTCAGGAAACTGTTCACGAGCCGATCGTTGTTGACCTTTGGGGCGGCGCTGGGAGCGATTCGACTGCGTTTTTGTCGCAGAATCGCGTTTCAGCTGGTCGGCGAGAAATTTCCTGTAGTGCGTGATCGCGGACAACCGAATTTCGCGTTTATCCCGTTGACTCCGTCCCTTTTCCGTTTGTCCTCCCTGTCCGTCCCGTCCGCCCAAAACATCCTGTTGCTCGCCAAAGCAATCTGGGGGTCCCTATGCGCACCGCTACCCATCTCCTCGTCCTCACCAGTTCCCTGCTCGCCTCCGCGAGTGCCTTGGCGGGGCAAGTTTCGATCGACGGTCCAGGTGCGCCGGGAAGCGTCTTCGCGGAAATCGCTGACGCGATGAATTGGGTTGCCTCGCAACCATCGAACAACTACACGGTTCGTGCCGCGAGCGGGCGTTACGCGGCGTTTGACGTCGCGGAGAACGCGACGCTTTCCTGGGGCAGTTCGCCAGGCGTGATCGACATCGGCGGCAACCTGTGGGTGCGACCGTCGGGGCAAATGCTCTTCGAAATCGCTGGCACTGACAATTCAGGCGCGCCAACGGGTGCTCCTGTGCAGTGCGACACGGTGCTCGTTGACGGTGGCAATGTGTTGTACGAGGGTCGCCTCTCGATCGTCCTGCTCGGTGGATTTACCCCGACACTCGGCGACTCCTTCGAACTCATCGCCGCAACAGGCAGCGTGACATGGAACGCCGCCAGCGCAACAGTCGTTGGTCCAGCGCTCGGCAACGGGCTCTTCTGGCAGGTGACGGTCGGAGCCAGTTCCTTCGGCACGCCCGCGGGATACGGCACCTTCTCGAACGCGCTGATCGCAACGGTCGTCCCAGCTCCAGGCGCGATTGCGCTCTTGGCTGCCGCTGGGCTGGTCTCGACGCGCCGTCGCCGCTGAGCCCCGCGCGCCATCGCCAGCATCGGGCGCGGTGCTCCAACGGTTCCGCGTCTAGCATCAACGGTCGTCGGTTGATGCATGCGCTTGTTCGCCCTCAAGATGCTGTTTGGTGACGCAGCGAAGTTCTACGGAATCTTGCTGGGGTTGGGGTTCGCGACACTGCTCATCAGCCAACAGTCCTCGATCTTCGTCGGACTCATGAGCCGCACATTCGGCTTCATCACCGACACGCCGCAGGCGGACATCTGGATCGCCGACCCCGACCAGCGATACCTCGACGACAACAAGGCCCTGCGCACGACAGCCGTTCAGCGCATCCGCGGGATCGAGGGACTTGATTGGGCAGTGCCGCTTTTCAAGGGGCTCATCATGGTGCAGTTGCCCGATGGGCAGCGGCAGATGTCGCAAGTGATCGGCATCGATGACGCCAGCCTGATCGCGGGCCCATCCCGAATGCTGCAAGGCTCACTCGACGATCTGCGGAGGTCGGATGGGATCATCGTGGATGAACGCGCCTGCCGCCGCGAGTTCATGGTGAAGCGACCGCCCGAGGGTGGTGCGCCACGCCCGCTTCGCGTGGGTGACATCCTCGAACTCAACGAAATGCGCGCGGAAGTCGTGGGAATCTGCAAGGCCACGCAGACATTCCAGAGCCAGCCCGTGGTGTACACGACCTACAACCGCGCCATCCAGTTCGCGCCGCCGAACCGACGACTGACATCGATGATCCTCGCGTCGCCCGAGCCGGGGCAGGACATCGACCGCCTCTGCGCAACGATCCGCGAGCGGACCGGGCTCGCGGCGTTCCCGACCGATGACTTCCGCAACAAGACCCTGAACTACTGGATGAGCGAAACCGGCATCCCGATCAACTTCGGCACATCGATCATCCTTGGATTCGTCGTCGGTGTGGCCGTGGCGGGGCAGACCTTCTACAACTTCACGCTCGACAACCTCAAGTACTTCGGTGCGATGAAGGCGATGGGCGCAACGACGCCGCGCCTGCTTGCCATGGTTTCGCTGCAGGCTGCAACCGTCGCCGTGCTCGGCTTCGGGCTGGGCATTGGCGTGACGAGCCTCTTCGGACTCACCATCCCAGGCGATCGACTGGCGTTTCGAATGACTTGGCATATCCCATTGATCGCCGCGAGCGCAGTCGTGCTGATCTGCGTCGGCAGCGCAGCGCTCGGGATGTACAAGGTGCTGCGTCTCGACCCAGCCGAGGTCTTCAAGGGATGAGCATCGCCGCTGCACGCGGTGGTCCAGCGGTGCACGCTCGCGGCGTGTCGAAGGCGTTCGGGTCGGGCGACGCGCGGGTCATCGCGCTGCAGGGCGCCGACCTGGAACTGCCGTGCGGCGAGGTGGCGATGCTCGTCGGCCCCTCGGGATGCGGCAAGACCACGCTGATCTCGATCATCGCGGGGCTGCTCGCGCGCGATCAAGGGCAACTCGAGGTGCTCGGCACGGACCCCAACGCGCTTCGCGGCGACGAGCGAACGCTGTGGCGACTGCGGACCGTCGGGTTCGTGTTCCAGCAGTTCAACCTGATCCCGCAGCTCAGTGTCGCCGAGAATGTGGCAATCCCGCTCGTTCTCGCTGGAGTCCGCAGGGCACAGGCACTCGAGCGAGCCGCCGACATGATGGCCCGAGTCGGGCTGTCGGGTCGCGAGCGCAGCGCGCCACTGAAACTTTCTGGCGGGCAGCAGCAGCGTGTGGCCATCGCGCGCGCGCTGGTGAACGAGCCTCGCATGCTCGTCTGCGATGAACCGACAAGCGCGCTCGACGGTGCCACGGGCCAATCCGTCATGGAGCTGATCGTGGAAACCTGTCGGCACCCCGATCGCGCGGTCATCATCGTTACGCACGACGAGCGCATCTTCCGCTTCGGTGACAGGATCGCGCACATGGACGACGGGCGCGTGGATCGACTCACCGATCGACATGGCACCGCGCTCGGTCTCGGGGCACCCGAACGCACCGCGCTAGGATTCGCGGAGTGATCAAGATCAGGTTCCTGCTCATTCCGCTGCTCGCCGCATCGGGCGTCGGACTGGCGGTGCTGACCGTGGTGCGACAGGTGCCATCGTCGCCGCTCCCGCCCATGTCGCAGGAACCTGCCAAGAGCCCCTTCGGCAAGCGGATCGCGGGCGTCGGTCTCGTCGAACCGAGTTCCGATGTCATCAGCGTTGGATCGCCGCTCGCCGGCATCGTGGACCGCGTCGCAGTCGTCGAGGGTCAGCAAGTGCGCGCGGGCGATGTGCTCTTCGTGCTCGATTCACGGCAGACCGCCGCCGACCTGGCCGAAGCGAAGGCGCGCCTGAGCGTGGAGGAGCGCCGCCTCGCCGCACTGCGCTCGCTGCCGCATGCCACGGCCGTCGCGATGCGCGAGGCAACCCTCGCCGCAGCCAACGCCCGACTCACCGATGCGCAAGGGCGTCTTGCGCGCCTGCAGGAAGTCGGACCAGATCTGGCCGCGAGCCGAAACGAACAACCCCGCCTCGAGTTCGATGTCGCATCGGCGCAAGCAGAAGTCCGCCGCGCCGAAGCCGAACTGGACGATGTGAAGCGCGGCACCTGGCCCGAAGACCTCGCAGTCCAAGAGGCGCAGGTCGCCGCGGCTCACAGCGCCGTCGGCGCGCTCCAAGTGCGCCTTGAACGCGAGACGATCCGCGCTCCTCGGGAGGGAACGGTCCTCGCGGTCGAGGTCGACTCGGGCGAATATGTCTCGCCTGGATCCAAGATGGAGTTCGTGGCGCTCGGCGAAGTCACTCGGCTGAATGTGCGCGTCCAAATCGACGAACTCGATGCGTGGCGCTTCAGCCCGCAGGCCAAGGCGATCGCAGCGCCGCGCGGCGGAGCACCCGACCGCTATCCACTTCGGTACACGCGCACGGTGCCGTATGTCGTGCCGAAGAAGTCGATCACCGGCGAGGCGGCGGAACGAATCGATGTGCGTGTCCTGCAAGTGCTGTACGAGATCGACATCCCCGCTGGGGCGCGGTTGTATCCAGGCGAGCTGCTCGATGTCTTCATCGAAGTTCCCGAGGCTGGCAACGGCTGAACGCCGCCGCCCAAGCGGTCCAAGCGCGTTGGCGAAACAGTCGAGCGCGGCGATCAATCTGTTTGGCGTTCGCGCTTCGGGTGAAGG
This sequence comes from Planctomycetota bacterium, assembly GCA_009926625.1. Taxonomy (GTDB): domain Bacteria; phylum Planctomycetota; class Phycisphaerae; order Phycisphaerales; family SM1A02; genus F1-60-MAGs104. The sequence goes on along the minus strand of RFON01000009.1, from coordinate 62,985 downwards.
TCAACGCTGCCGATGCGCATTCGCACGCGCGTGATCCGCCCCTCGCTCGCAATTCGAATCGCATCCTCGGCGCCCTCGCGGAGCAGGCGGTCAAGTGCGTAGCTGGTAGATGCGGATCCTGTCACGACATGCAGGACGCCGCCAGTGATTCCAGAGAGGCGCGTGTCCGCACGAATCGATGCGGGGACGATTCGCTCCCAGATGTCGCCGGCGGAACCCATGCGCCGCGCGATGCGTTCAACCGTTGTGCGAAGCTGCTTGACATCGCGGCTGATGGTGGTGTTGGGAATGGGGGTGCCGAGTGAGCTTCGACGGTCCTGCAACCCCTTGAGTCGTTCGATCGGGTTGCCCATGCGCGAGATGGTAAGTCGACGGTGCATCGTTCGCGCCGATATCCTGCGGCTGTGACGAGCGTTCACTTGCAGGGCATTCGCAAGGTGTATGACCGAGCGGTGGCCGTCGACGATGTGTCGCTGGATGTTCCCTCGGGATCGCTGTTCTTCTTGCTCGGGGCATCTGGGTGCGGCAAGACGACGATCCTGCGGATGATCGCGGGGTTCGTGCAGCCGACAGCGGGGCGCATCCGCTTCGGCGACCGCGATGTGACGGATGTGCCGCCGGAGCGCCGCAATGCAGGGATGGTCTTTCAGAACTATGCGCTCTGGCCGCACATGACCGTTGCGCAGAATGTCGGGTTCGGTCTTGAGGTGCGTGGCGTTGCGTCGGATGAGCGGCGGCGGCGGGTGGGTGAGGCGCTCGATCTCGTGCGGATGGGCGAGTACGCCGAGCGCGTTCCGAATCAACTATCGGGCGGTCAGCAGCAGCGCGTGGCGCTTGCGCGGGCGCTGGCGTTCCGACCGGACTTGCTGTTGCTCGATGAACCGCTGTCGAACCTGGACGCGAAGCTGCGGTTGGAGATGCGGGCGGAGATTCGGCGGATTTCGTCGGAGCTGCGCATCACGATGATCTATGTGACGCATGACCAGCATGAGGCGCTGTCGCTTGCGGACCAAGTGGCGGTCATGTTCCGTGGGCGGATCGAGCAGCTCGGTGCGCCGCGCGAGATCTACCAGAGTCCCCGCACGCGATTCGTTGCGGAGTTCATCGGCGAAACGAACTTCATCACGGCGCGGCTGCGCAGTGCGGTCGATGCGGGCGGGTGCGGCGATGTCGAGTCGGCGCTCGGATCGTGGCGTGCGCGTGTGCCTGCATCGGCGCGGAGCGGATCCGATGTGCTGCTGTCGGTGCGCCCCGAGTCGATTCGCGTGAGCGATGCAGCGAGCGGCGGTGGAGGGGTGCGGGGCAGGTGCACGGAGTCGACCTACCTCGGGTCGCATGCGCAGCATGTCGTTGAAGTGGCGGGTGCCCGACTGAAGGTGCTCGAAACCAATCCGCACGGTCCATCGCTGCAAGGGCGCGAAGTGGCCGTGCAGATCGATGCGGATCAGGTCGTTGGTGTCGAAGGCTGAGCCGCGGGTGCGGTCGCGGGTGCGGTGATCGGCGCTTTCTCGCGCACGCAGCGGAGTGCCAAGAACAGGCATGCTGCAGCGACGGCGATGTGAAGCCCAAAGCCGCATGCGATTCCCTGCGTGGTGAGCCCCGTCGTGCCGATCGGGTCGCCGGCGGCGAAAAGGTGCATGACGAGCAGCATGACGGTGATGCCGAAGGTGCTGCCGAGTTGCCGCATCTGCTGCACGAGGCCGGCGACTTCGCCGCGGCGTTCGGTTGGTGCGCGTGAGAGCGCGTCGACATTCGTCGGGCTCATGGCGAGTCCGCAGCCAGCACCGAGCAGCGCCATGCCGCTGCCGAGGAGCGGGTAGTTCGCGGCAGTGATTCCTGCGGTTTCGACGGATGCGCCGATCAGCACGAGCAAGAGTCCACCGACAATCGGCGTGCGCGGTCCGCGCCGGTCGTACATGCGTCCTGCGACATGCACCAGGAGGATCACGGGGACCAGCAGCGGCAGCGATCCGAGTCCAGCCTCGACAGGCGTGAAGCCGAGGAACTGCTGCATGTAGATCGACCCGTAGATGCCTTGACCGACCGTCACCACTTGCAGCCCCATGAGCAGGAGTGCATTGGCCCGCAGCGCTCGGTCGCGGAAGAGCCGAAGATCGATCAGCGGCGTTGCGATGCGCAGTTGCCGACGGATGAACAGCAGCGTGAGCACGAGTCCCATCGCGGCTGTGCCCCACCGAAGCGGCGCATCCGCCGCGTCGCTCGTGCCTCGTTGGAGTGCCCAGGTCAGGAGCAGCATGCTCGTCGGCAGCAGCAGCGCGGATGGGCCGTCGAGCGGCCTGCGCGATCGGACGGTGGATGTCAGCCGAAGCCCGACCGTCGTTGCGAGCGAGGCGATGACGATGGGCACATTGATCAGGAAGCACCAAGGCCACGATGCATCCTCGACCAGCACGCCGCCGATCACGGGGCCCGCGGCAAGGAACAGCAGCGAAATGCCCGCATAGGTCGCCATCGCGACTCCGCGCCGTTCGGGCGCGGCGATGTCGATCACGATGGCTGCGCTGGCAGGTTGCATGAGCGCCGCCGAAAGCCCTTGCAACACGCGCGCGGCAACGAAGGCATCGGCAGTCGTGGCTGCGGCGCAGCCGATCGACGCGAGCATGAAACCGATCATTCCGATCTGGAACGCGCGCACTCGTCCGAGCGAGTCGCCGATCCTGCCGCCGATCGCAACGCACGATGCCATCGCGAGCAGGAAGCCGTTCACTGCCCATGCCTGCATCTCGGCGTTCATCGAGAGATCGCGGCTGACCGTCGGCAGCGCCACGCCGAGGACCGTCGAGTCGAGCATGATCATGGACAGGGACCCCGTCATCGCGAGGATCACGGGCCAGCGTCGCTGCGTGCGCCCGTCCACTGCCATGTGCGAAGTATAGAAGTGGTCGAAGTGGCGTCGGCAAGACCCGCGCTAGGCTTTGGCGATGGCGCAGGTCACACTCAATGGACAGGACATTCCGCTCACCGTGCAGTCGCAGGAAACGCTCGGGCTGTTGGGGCAGTCGCTCGTGCCGCTCATCGCTGCTGGGCACGAACTCATCGCGTCGCTCGGCGGAATCGTTGGCGAGGCGCTGAAGCAGGGGATGCTTCCGACGGACGCGAAAGTGCAGGCGTGTCTCTGGCTGCTGCATGAACTTGGCGTGCGCGCGATGACGGTGCCGACCGATGGAGGAAGCGGCGGATCGATCGATCGCATCATGGATGCGGCGGAACTGGCGCGCGACGCATCCGATCCGTACTCGCCTGGGAACATGGCGACTGGACGCGCGTTGGCGACGGCGCTGCGCAATGTGTCGGCGCGCACATTCATCCTCAATGGCGAGCCTCGTGCCGTGCGGCTGCTGCCGCGCGAGAAGATCGTGCCCGCGATCCAGGCCGTGGTGGACATGCGGCGATTGAACGAGCCCGTGCACTTGACCACGACGCGCGCGCTGGCAGGGATCGTCGCTTCGGGTGCGTCGATGCAGGACGAGCGGATCGACGCGCTCGTCGAACTGGCGTCGGATCTAGGGATCGTGGCGCTCAGCGTGGACCGCGCGACCAACACCATCACCTTCGAAGCGGAGTTCTCCGAAGCCAACGCCGCCGCGTCCGCGTACCTGCAAGGCGGCGGGGTGCAGGGGGTGCAGGGTGCGCGGCAGCGGGTGCGGTACTTGAATCAGCAGATGCGCGGGGCAGATGGCGGGGCGGCGCCGAGTGGTGCTGTGCAGACGCCCAGTGGCATTGGTGGCGCGAAGCCGACCCCGAAGGGCTTCGTTCAAGCGCGCCGTCGCCGCTGATTCGGTGCTGATTCCGCTCTTGCGCTGCTCGGAAAAGGGGGGGGAATTGCGGATATTCGTGCAGTTTGCGTTCGACAGAGGTCTGGAACGCCGTACCTTGCGGAAATGCCCCACGAATCGATGATCCGACACGCGGTTGGTGTTTCCCTGGCCGTGATTGCTTTCGCGGTGCAGTCCGCATCCGCGCAGCAATTCGTGGATCAGACATCCACCCGTTTCCCAGTGCAGGTGGAGTACACGAACTACATCGCCGTCGGTGACATCGATTCGGATGGCGATCTCGACATCTGCTTCGCCAACGGACAGGGCTACAGCTCGCTCGGCACGCTTCTGAAGCCGCGCATCTACATCAATGGTGGCACGGGCATCTTCACGGATCAGACGGACACCCGCGCGGCCGGCATCACGGGCTGCTTTCGGAGCGCGGAGTTCGGCGATGTCGACCTCGACGGCGATCTCGATCTGCTGCTTGGGCAGGACTACAACCGGCAGATGCTGCTGCTCATGAACAATGGTTCGGGTGTGTTCACGAACGAGACCGCTGGTCGGATTCCGACGCTGAATACTTCGACCGCGCGCGCGACTTTCGGCGATGTCGATGCCGATGGCGATCTCGACATTGCGCTGTGCAACTCTGGCGCCTCTGGTCGGTTCGGGACGGGGCAGCCGCGCCTCTACATCAATGATGGCTCGGCGCGATTCACCGATGTGACTGCGACGCGCCTGCCGCAAGGCAATGTGTCGCAGCAGATGGATGTGCTGTTCCTCGACGCCGACGGGGACTTCGACCTCGACCTGTTCTTGGCGACGCGCGCAACCACTCCCAATCAGAGCAGGCTGTGGATCAACAACGGCGCTGGCACATTCAGCAATCTCGGCAACTTCCCGAATGATGCGACGGCCTACGCATACGACGCGGGCGACATCGACGGTGACGGCGATCTTGACCTGCTTGGCACGAACGCAGGCACGAGCAATCAGGAGTTGCTTGCGCACAACGCAAACAGCGCGGGCACTTCCTGGACGAACATTTCCACGAGCATCAGCCCGAATCCGTCGAGCGACGACAATGACAGCAAGTTCTTCGACATGGACAACGATGGCGACTTCGACTTGGTGATCGCCACGCTCGGCAGCACGAAGCGCATCTATCGGAACACCAACGGACTGGGCGCGTTCACGCAAGTGACGAATGTGATCACGGCATCGACGGACTCATCGCTCGATGTGAAGGTCGCGGATTTCGACGGTGACGGCGATTACGACCTCGTGACGGGGCAGGGCGAGAGCGGTTCGTTCCAGAACCGCATCTACATCAACAGCGGTCCCGCAGACACCATCGCGCCGACCATCGTTCGCACGGAGCAGGTGGTGCCCGGCTCCGTGGCGGGCGAGCCGCGTTCTGTGCGCGTGACGCTCCGTGACGGCTACACGAGCCACATGGGGTTTCACGCGCGCAGCGTGCTGCTGCGATATGGGCTGCAAGGGCAACTGACGCAGTCGGTGGCGATGCGGCTGACCGGCAACTGCCTCTGGCGCGGGATCATCCCTGCGCAGGTGGCAGGGTCTGTCGTGAGTTACTCGGTGCAGGCAACGGACGCGGTCGGGAATGTGGGCAACGGGCCAGTGCTCACATTCACCGAGCCGGGCACGCCGCCGCAGCCGGGTGACCGCAACAACGACGGACTGGTCGATGGGCAGGATCTCGCGATGGTGCTCGCTGCGTTCGGCACGAGTTCCGCGGAGGGCGATGCGTCGGGCGACGGATTCGTCGACGGGGAGGACCTCACGATCGTCCTCGCCGGTTTCACCGCGTGATCGCGGCGCCGCGCGCAGCGGTGCGTTAGCCTTGGCGCCTTCATGCGGGCGTGCGCGAGCGTTCTCTGTGTTGCCTTCATCCTTGCTGGATGTGCTGCGCCGCAGCAGCCTGGGCCAACCCCGCAGTCGAAGCCGCTGTCGACGATCGGCCGCTGGTCGGGCACCTTCACCGCACAGGATCAGATGTCGGGAGGTCAGGTCCGCTTGACGGTCGCGGCGAACGGCGGCGTCGATGGGTCGCTGGTCGATTCGGTGTGGCAGCGGATTCATGGAACGGCGCGCACGGGTTCGTTGACTGGCTCGATTGCGGGCGGCAGTGCGCAAGTCACCGTGGCCTGGAGTACTGGACAGCGCGATCGATTCGATGGAACGGCGTTCGCCCCGTCGATGGGATCGCTGGGGATCAATCTCTCGCGGTACGACTCGAGCGGCAACTTCGCGAAGGATGGCGGCGTTGTCTTTGCGCTGCATGAAGCAGGTGTCGCTGCGCAGCCTCCCTTCGGTGAGCCGACGACCACGCCGCTTGATGCGATGGCGCGGTGGGTCGGCAAGTGGACCGCGAACTTCTACGACCGCAGCGGCAATGCGGGGACGGGCGGCATCACGATCATCGCCGATGGCAGCGTCCGCGGCGTGCTGATCGATGACGCATGGAGCGACGGCTCTGCGGGGAAGCCGGTTCGGCAGGCGACGCTTGCGGGATCCGTGGACGCAGGCGGCGTACTGGCGCTGAGCGTGCAGTGGTCCGATGGTGCGCCGCAGGTGTTCACTGGCGTCGGCTACTTCCAGGAGCCCGAGTCGGCGGTGTTTCAGCTTGGTCCGACGCGGGAGAGCGTGGCGAAGGACGGGCCCGCACTGACGCTGACGATCGGTCGCGACTGACCGATCGGAGCGATCAGCGCAGCGTCGAGAGATACGCAGTGAGGTCGCGCAGTTCGCGTGGCTTCAGCAGTGGACCCATGGCGGGCATGGCTGACGGATGGCTGAAGCCTGGCGCGATGAGGGCGTTTGGCTCGAGCATCGCCTGCACGATGGCGCGGCGGTCGAGCCGCGTCGCGACACCGTCGAGCGCGGGGCCCGCATGACCACCCACGCCGGCAACTGCATGACAACGAAGGCATGCGGCGGCTGAGTGGTACATCAGCACTTCGCGCCCGATGTCCGGGTCACCACCTTCGCCGATGAGCGGAAGCAGCGCATCCGTGACGCCAGGGTCCGTCGATCCGATGGGCCAGCGCTTGCCTTCGTCGCCCTGCGAAAGCGCCTTCGCCGCCTCGGACAGTTCCAGCCGAAGCGCAGAGGGAAGATCGGTCTTCGCTTCGCGCATCAGAAGCTGATCGAGTTGTGTTCGTGCGGCCGCTCCCACCGAACCGTTGGAGCAGGCGGTCAACTGACCAAGCGCGAGGATCGCTGCCTGCTGCTCCGCTTCGCTGCCGTTCGTGAGTGCGCGGGCGGATTCATCGAGCGCACGCTGCGGATCGGTGCGCGCGAGCCATGCGCGTGCCTCGCTGCGCAGCCTCGGTTCATCGGCGGCGAGCGCGGTGTCGATTGCCTCGCCGAGCGCGGCATCCTGCGCGCGCCCGAGCTGCGCAAGGCACGCGATGCGTTCGCGGACGGAACGCGTTCGATCCTTCACCGCAGCAAGGTTCGCCTTCTGATCGAGCGCGATGCCCGCGTCGCTCGCGAGTTGCACCGCGCGCGTTCGCACCGCCGCGTGCTGATCGGTTGCCAGCGTCGGAAGCGCGAGCGTGAGTGCGCGCTGCAGCGACTCGGTCGTGCGATCTCCAAGGGGCAGCATGTCCACGCGCCCGTGAACGCGGTCGCGGCGACCAGGCGCGGCGAACTCGGCGAGCGCCTCGAGCGCTTCGAGACGGATGACGGGCGGCAGTTCTTGGTTGAGCGCGATCGATGCGATGGCGGGGGTGCGGTCGCCGCCGAGTACGACATTCGCCGCGATGGCGCGGCGCGCGAACGCCAGGAGACTCGGATCAACGGGGATTCGCCCGATCGGTCGTTCCATCGTTCCATCGGGCCATTGCCATCCGATGGCGACATGGCTCGCGCCGCCACCTTGCGCCTGCAGCGCGGTGAGCGTCACCGACTCGCCCGCCTTCAGTTCAATCGGCGCCGACACCTGCGAGGGCGTGCCCTCCCAGTCGCCTTCGTTCGCATAGCCGTCGAGGCGCGCGATGATGCGCGCGGTGGTCTCGCCTGCCCGCTCGATGGACAGCACCGAGTGATCATCGCTCACGATAAAGAACCGATACGCGCCGGTCGCCGGCGCAGTGACCGTGCCCTGGAGCCGCTGCACGGAATTGGAAGCGCGGTCGGAGAAACCGACTGCCTCGCCCATCGTGTCCATCTTGTCTGGCGTGCGCGTCCATGCGCTGCACGATTCGAGCGCCGCCGATGAGGTGATGGGAACGCCGCGCCACAGGCTGCGCTGGAATGTCACTGCGGCCGGCGGCTTCGTGCCGCTTGGCGGGCGCCACTCTGCGAGTCGACCCGCCGCGGTCGCGAGCGAATCCGCTGCGCGTTCGATAGGCACATCCCAGATGGCGCGCGCCGCTTCCGCAGCGATCCGCAGGTCGGGGTCAAAGAGGAAGTTCGCGATGGTTGGGTCGGCGTTCGTGCGCATCGCGAGCAGCGCGCCGAGTCGCACGCTCTCGAACTGGTCGACGGAAAGCGATTGGAGCGCCTTCGAATCGGCGCATGCCGCGAGCGCCGTCGCGAGCGCATGGCGCAGGAATGGATCGGCGTTGTCGTTCTCGAAGAGCGCTGCCGACAGCAGCGGAACCGCTTCGGCGAAGAGTGCGGGAGCCTTCGGCGCCAGCCGAGCGCACGCGAACGCGCACGCTGCGCGAACGCGCGTGTTCTCGTCGACGAGGTGTTCGACCAACTTCTTCGCGGCATCGACGCGTCCGCTCTCGCCCAGCGTTCGCGCGGCCTGCACGCGAATCTCGGGGTTGTCGCTCTCGAGCAGCGAGATCACCGGCAGCAGCGGATCAGGCTTCTGGACACGGTCGCAGCGAATGCCCTGCGACTGCATGCCGAGCGCCCAGATGGCGTGGATCTGCGCGAGTTGTGCGAGGCGGTCGTTCGCCGCGTCCGGCGGACCCGCTTGCGCGAGTGCGAGCAGTTGCAGCGTGGTCGATGTGCCGCGCGCGGCAAGTTCGAACTGCGCGCGCTGGCGCACCCGCTGGTCACGGTGCTGCAGCAGCGCGATCAACTGATCCGTCGATGTGGACTTGATGTCCTGTGTGAGCAGTGCACGCGTCTGAGCGACGATCGGCGCGCTGGATGTCGCCGGGTCGAAGATGGAAACGATGCGCCCCTTGCCCGTCGAGAGCCAGCCGCCGCCCCACACGCTCGCGTACATGCGGCCATCGAAGCCGAAGCCGAGATCGGTCACGAGGAGCCCGAGCGCGAACTCCTTCGTTTCGGTCACTTCGTAGCCCGCGCCCTTCCACTGCACTTTCACGGCCTGGATGCCGCTGTGCGATTCGCTGCCGAGGAAATCGCACAGGAAGAATCGGTGATCCCATGCGGCGGGCAAGCCCGTGCCTGGCGCATAGGCAAGTCCGCTTGGACCGTTGCCGACAAACGCGAGTGGCGGCAGCGTCCATGCTGGATAGTCGCGGTCGGGCTGATCGCGCACATGCCAGATGCGCTCTTGGCTCCACGGTCCGCGCTGATTCGCACCTTCGAGCGTCTGGTAGTTCATGTCCCAGCCGGTCTGGCCGAAGGGCATCACGAACACGAAGCGCGCGCGATCGCCGCCATCGGAGTTGTTGTCACCAGTGAAGAGATCGCCGAACTCGTTGAACGCGAGTTCCTGCGGGTTGCGAAGGCCGTACGCGTACACCTCGAGTGCGCTGCCATCGGGGTTGCATCGGAAGACCGCGCCCGACTTCGGATCGGCGAGCGTCTTGCCTTCGCGTGTCGTGACGGAGTAGCCGCGATCGCCGATCGACCAGTAGAGACGCCCGTCGGGGCCGATCACGAGTCCGTGCATGTCATGACCGCGCAGCGCGGTGCGAACGCCGTAACCCGTCGAGAGCGCGTCGGTGGTGTCGGCAACGCCATCGTCGTTTCCATCGCGGAGTTGCCAGAGATTTGGGATGCAGCTGTAGAGAACGCGATCGCCATCCACGAGAACGCCCGCGCCCGTGCCGTCGAGCGGATCTCGGAAGTCGCGCGAGAAGTTGGTGACGCGGTCCGCACTGCCGTTGCCGTCCGCGTCTTCGATGCGGCGGATGCGGTCCGCGTACTTTCGGTAGTAGTCCATGCCGCCATCGCGCTTGTCCTTCCACTTCTCGTAGTACGCGAGACGGTCCGCGACGGTCCTGGCGGTCAGGTCGTCGAGCAACCACCAGCTGCTCGTGCGGTTGTCCTCGATGCCTCGTTCCTGCCGCTGCGATTCCGCCACATAAAAACGACCCTTCGTGTCGATGTCGAATGCCACCGGGTCCGACACGAGCGGCTCGCGAGCGAACTCCTGCAACTGGAATCCCTGCGGCAGCGTGACAACGGCAGGCGGTTCGGGATCGGTGGGTGCGGCGGGCGCGGCGGGCACGGCGGGCACGGCGCATGAGCAGGCGAGCAGAGCACTGATCACACGCTTCCACATGAACGCAAGTCTACGCAGCAGCGGAGCAGGAATCGGTGCAACTGCGACGGCGCGGCGAAGCTGTCGTGAGTAGCCTCGTTCGCGTGGACGCGGCGGAGTTGACGAACATCCGTGAACAGGTCGCGGCGACGGGCGATGCGATCCAGCCACTGCTGTTGCCGCACGCGGGGCTTGCTCGGCGCAATGCCTATGCGCACATCTGGCTTGGCATCAGCGCGATGTTCGGCGATCAGTGGAGGTCGACCGCAATCGCCGGCGAGGTGATCGACTTCGTGCAGTGGATCGGCGCGAATCCGAATGAGGACTACGGCGCGTTCACCGGACCAACCACGCGCTTGCCAGAGTCCGACCAAACACCGATGCCGCGCGCGTCCGAGAAAACAACGGCGCAGCGGTCGGTGGAGCGCAAGAATTCGGCAGAGCCAAGCCTCTTTGATGCAGCCGACCTGTCGGAGGGGCTGCATTCCCCTCGTCGAGTGGATGGGCCCACCACGGATTTTGACAGGGAATCCAACGGCGGCGCGGATTCGGTCTGATTCTTGCCGCGATTGTCCGCGGCATCCTTGGAGAGTCGCATGATTTGGTGCATACTCGGGAGATGAAGATCCATCTTGCTCGCGTGGCTGTGTGCAGTGTGCTCATCGTTTCCCTTGCGTGGACATCCTCTGGACCGACGCAGCTCGCGGGCGGAGCAAATGATCAGGTGCAGCCGAAGATCGGCCGAATGTCCGATGGTGGATTCTGCCTCGCCTGGTTCGACAACTCGACGGGCGGCTACGACGTGCGTGCGAATCGGTTCAACGCATCGGGCGTGCCGATGTGGGGAGCCAATGGTGTGCTTGTGGCGGATCGCAGTTTCAGTTCCACGGTCGACTACGGCGCAGCGGTTGTCAGCGGCGATCGATTCGCAGTCGCCTACAACGATGACCGATCTGGAAGCGATCGCATCAGCATCACGCTGCTCGCATCCGACGGCACTGCCGTCTGGACGAGCACGATGTCGACCGGCAGTGACTATGTGGCCAATCCGAAGGTGTGCGAAGACCCAACGAGCGGGGCGATCTACGCGGCGTGGCTGCAGGGCACGACGACACGCGTGCAGCGGCTCGACATGGCCACGGGTGCAGCGGTGTGGTCGACGGCAGTGAATCTCACCGATGGGACCGCGCAAACACCACCCGCCGATCTGTGGCCGGCAGCCGACGCAAGCGGCGGTGTGATGATGTCGTGTGTTCGGCAGACGGGTTTCACGAGCGCAAAGCTGCTGCGTGCGTTTCGCGTCTCGCCGAGTGGAGTGGCGGGTTGGAGTGCGGGCAGCACCGCGCCGATCAATGTGATGACGAGCGGATCCTTGCAGTTCGGCAACTATCCGTCGTGCATTGCGGTGCCGAGTGTGGGCTATGTGTTCTCTTGGTACACGACATCACCGTTGCAGTGCGTCGTGCAGGTGCTGGGACTTGATGGTGCGCCGCGGTTTCCGGCTGGCGGCGTCACCGTGACGGCGACTGCGAATGTCGAGCGCGTGAGTCCCGCGTGTGCGGTCAATGCCGCCGCGGACCGCATCTATGTGGTTTGGCCCGATCATGTGCCCAACAGTTCCATCTATGGCATGGGCGCTCAGGCCTTTGCACTCAGCGGCAGCGGCGCACGCCTGTGGGGCGAAAGCGGCACTGCACTGCAGCCGCAGGGAACGCTGTACTCGACCGATTTCTGCGCCGCTGCGGCGGATGAATCGGGCGTGACATTCAGCTGGCAGTCGTCCACGGCGTTCGGTGCCGATGTGCTGCGCGCGCGGCGGCTCTCGCCGACAGGCACGGACCTCTTCAGTGCGGGCACCGTGCAGGTGGCGCCGTCGTCCGACAAGGGGCGGATGGCTGCGATCATGCAGGCGGGCGCCAGCGTGATCGTGTGGCAGGACGGCGCAAGCGGCTCGACGGATCTCCGTGGGCAGCGCGTTTCGAACGATGGCAGTGTGGGCGGCAATCCAGTGCAACCTGGAGATGTCGATGGCAATGGAACGGTGGACGGCACCGACCTTGCAGCGCTGCTTGCTGCATGGGCGACTGCCGATGCCGCCACCGACTTCGATGCCGATGGCATCGTCGGCGGAACGGATCTTTCAATACTGCTGGCGAACTGGAGCTGAGCGTTTCGCGCGGTACCAGTCGATAGTCTGCCGAAGCCCCTCCTCGAATCCGACTTTCGCACGCCAACCGATTGCCCGTGCCGTGTGCTCGGTGTCGAGGCAGCGCCGCGGCTGACCATTCGGCTTCGAAGCATCCCAGCGAATGTCGCCGCGGAATCCGCAGAACTGCGCGATCAGCTGCACGAGATCGCGAATGGTGATCTCACGACCCGTGCCAAGGTTCAGCGGATCGGGAACATCCATCACCTCAGCAGCGCGGATGATGCCGTCGGCGGCATCACTCACATACAGGAACTCGCGGCTCACTTCGCCCGTGCCCCAGCAGTCGATGTGGGATGCGCCCGCGTCCACCGCTTCGATGCACTTGCGGATGAGCGCGGGGATCACATGCGATGTGCCGAGGTCGAAGTTGTCATGCGGTCCATACAGATTGACCGGCAGCACATAGGTTGACTTCATCCCGTACTGCTGTCGATACGCATCGAGCATCACCAGCGCAGCCTTCTTGGCGACGCCGTAGGGGGCATTCGTCTCCTCTGGGTAGCCGTTCCAGAGGTCGCTCTCGCGGAACGGAACGGGCGCGAACTTCGGATACGCGCAGATCGTGCCGACCTGCACGAACTTCTGCAGTCCGCGCTGACGGGCGTGTTCGATCAAGTGAAGCGCCATCGCCATGTTGGCGAAGAAGAAACGACCCGGGTTCGCCTGATTGGCGCCGATGCCGCCGACCTCGGCCGCGAGGTGAAAGATGATCTCGGGGCGCATGTCATCGAACATGCGCTGCACATCGGCTTCGCGCGTGAGGTCGAAGGATGCGCGTCGAGGGACGAGCACATCCGCAGCGCCGAGGGCGCGCAGGCGTTCCACCACGACGCGGCCGAGGAAGCCGGCGCCACCCGTGACCACGATGCGGCGGTTGTGGAACGGCGAAGGTGCGTTCATGAGCGTCTCGCGCAAAGGTATCCCGCGCCGCGTTCCAATGCCGTTGTGACGGACGCTCGTCTATCCTGCATGAATGGCGGCCACGCGCAAGGCACTCATCACAGGGATCACGGGGCAGGACGGCAGTTACCTCGCCGAGCTGCTGCTTGCGAAGGGCTACGAGGTGCACGGCATCATCCGCCGCAGTTCCTCCTTCAACACCTCGCGCATCGATCACATCTATCAGGATCCGCATGAACGCGGCGCGCGCCTGCGGCTGCATTACGGCGATCTGACCGACGGGACCGGCCTGCTGGAGGTGCTGGGCAGGGCCGAGCCCGATGAGATCTACAACCTTGGTGCGCAGAGCCATGTGCGCGTGTCGTTTGACCAGCCGGTCTACACGGTGGATGCCGTGGCGACGGGGACGATGCGGCTGCTGGAGGCGCAGCGCATCCATGAACGGCAGACGGGGCGAAAGGTCCGCTTCTATCAGGCCAGTTCCAGTGAGATGTATGGCAAGGTCGCGGAGGTGCCGCAGCGCGAGACCACGCCGTTCCATCCGCGGTCGCCGTATGGATGCGCGAAGGTCTTTGCCCATTCGATCGCGGTGAACTACCGCGAGAGTTACGGGATGCACATCAGTTGCGGCATCCTCTTCAACCATGAGAGTCCGCGGCGCGGCGAGACCTTCGTGACGCGCAAGATCACCCGTGCGGTGGGGCGCATCAAGTTGGGACTGCAGAAGAAGTTGTACTTGGGCAATCTCGATGCGCAGCGCGACTGGGGGTTTGCAGGGGAATATGTCGATGCTATGTGGCGCATGCTGCAGCAGCCATCGGGCGACGACTTCGTTGTGGCGACTGGGAAGATGATCGCCGTCCGAAGGTTCTGCGAACTGGCGTTCGCGCATGTCGGGCTCGATGCGGGCGATTTCATCGAGATCGACCCGCGCTACTTCCGCCCCGCGGAGGTGGACGAGTTGCTGGGCGATCCAGCGAAGGCGCGCGCCAAGCTGGGGTGGCAAGCGACCTGCACCGTCGAACAACTCGCCGCGATGATGGTCGACGCCGACATGGAACTCGCCGCACGCGAGCGCACGCTTCGGAACGCCGGCCACGCGATGCCCGTGGGGCAGGGGCATGATCAGTGAATCGCAGTTCACTCGGGACTTTCGGCGCGCTCCTGCTTGCTGCGATGCCCGTTGCTTCGGCACGGATTCCCTCCAGGATCGACGCGGCGTCCGCAACGGTGGCTCAATCGGAATCCGTTGCGGGTCGGGCCGAGGTGCAGCCCGCGGTGACTCCCGATCCGATCATCCTCTTTGATGTGCTGCCGAGTGCGAATTCGCGCGAGCGGGCGCGCATCATGGGTGCGCAGAAGTTCTATGTGTGCTATCAGAGCGCCGATCCGAATGCAGGCAAGACGGGGCAGATCGATTCGGGCAAGGTCGTTGAGGCAATTCGGCGGGAAACACAGGGGGTACAGCCAGAGTGGGGCATGCTTGACTTTGAGGACCCGTTCCTCGACAACCTGAAGAAGGGACCGCCGTCGCCCGAGTGGAAGCGCACGGTGATGACGATGGTTGCGCTGATCCAGTCCGTGAAGACGGAGTTCCCGCGAACGAAATGGACCTACTACGGTGTGCCAAACTTGGAACTGTGGATGGACGGATCAAGTTGGGATCGCTTGGGCGATGACGACAAGCGAAAGCGGATTGTCGATGCAGTCGCTACTTTCGAGCCAATCACAACACAGCTCGATTGGGTGAGCCCGACGGTGTACGGCAAGTACGACCCTGCGATGCAGACTCCGTCCAATGTCGAGTCCACGCTTCGGGCTGAGCGGGCGTGGCGCGTCGCGCAAGTTGGCGTTGCGCGACTGTGTGCGGGCAGCAAGCCGGTACTGCCAACAATCGATCCATTTTGGACGCCAGGCGGGAAGGCCCCATTTGCCCGCATCATTCCGCGGCGATTCTTCATCGAGCAACAGGTTGTTCCAACCCTGGAGGCTGGGGCTTCTGGAGTCGCCATTTGGACTGCGATCGAGTACTTCCTCGATGTTGCAGTCCAAGGAAAGACGCCGTCTGGCACGGTCGAGCCGAACTTCGGGCCTAGTGAGTGGCGCGATGCGCTGACCAAGGACTTCTTGGGAGGCCAAGCCCCGACAGACTGGTCTGATCCAACTGTGCGTCAGGCGCTCGTGACGGGAACATCGGACTCGATTGCCCGCGCGATGATGGACATTAAGCAGTGGGCAGCCCACAGGACAATGCCACCGCAGTGAGTTTCAGGGTGCCGCTGCGCCATTCGACAAGAGTCCCTTTCCATGAACATCGGCATCCCATCCATCGCCTGCGGCAACTTTGCATCGGTTGTCAACACGGTCGCACGCGCTGGAGGTCAAGCCACACTTCTTGCGCGGCCCGAGCAAGTACGCGAGTGTTCAAAGATCATCATTCCTGGCGTGGGGGCATTCGATCACGGCATGCGATCGCTCCATGAGGGAGGTTGGACCCAGCCGCTGCACGAGTTCGCAACGCAACTCAAGCGTCCTGTGTTGGGTATCTGCCTCGGGATGCAACTGATGTGCCTCTCCAGCGAGGAGGGTGTCCTGCCTGGGCTCGGCTGGATCGATGCGCATGTCCGTCGCTTCAAGTTTCCAGAGGGATCATCACTCAAGATTCCTCACATGGGTTGGAACACGGTCGTGATTCATCGCGATAATCCCTTGATCGCCAGCACTGAAGGTGAACAGCGTTTCTACTTTGTCCACTCGTATCACGCAGTTTGCGCGCAATCGGAGGATGTCATTGCCACTGCCCGACATGGGATCGATGTCACCGCCGCATTCCAACGGAACAACGTGATGGGCGCGCAGTTCCATCCTGAGAAGAGTCATCGCTTCGGACTGAGCCTGATCCGCAAGTTCGTGGAGTTGCCGTGCTGAAGCATCGAGTCATTCCCTGTCTGCTGCTCCGCCAAGGCGGGCTGGTGAAGACAAAGCGATTTCGCGATCCCGTGTATGTGGGGGACCCGATCAATGCGATTCGGATCTTCAACGAGAAGGAAGTGGACGAACTCATGGTGCTCGACATTGAAGCGAGCCGTGAGGGGAAGGAGCCGGATTACGAACTGATTGGTCAGTTTGCGGGGGAGTGCATGATGCCTCTGTGTTACGGCGGAGGTGTGCGCTCGCTGGAACAGGCACGGCGACTCTTCGCGCTGGGCGTGGAGAAGGTGTGCATCCAGTCGGCAGCGCTGACCGACATGCGGGTTGTGCGCGAGATCGCGGATGTGTTCGGCAGTCAGAGTGTCCTGTTCAGCCTTGATGTGCGGAGTGGCTTGTTTGGGCGGCGCTTTGCATACAACGCTTCGAAACGCACGGATGATCCTCGGCAGTGGCATGAGTTGTTGCACGCAGCGGTCTCCAGTGGCGCAGGGGAGATCATGCTCAACGCCGTGGACCGTGATGGAATGATGAAGGGGATGGACCTCGCGCTCATCCGCGAAGCGGCCAAGCAACTTTCGGTGCCGTTGATCGCGGTGGGAGGCGTGGGTTCGCTTGCGGACATTCGACAGGCTGTGGACGCTGGCGCAAGCGCCGTGAGCGCCGGAGCATTCTTCGTTTTCTATGGACCGCATCGGGCGGTCTTGATCACCTACCCTCGATACCAAGATCTGGAAGCCTTGCTCCAAGAGGTCCAACGATGAGCCCGCAGAAGCGGATTTGTACTCGGTGCATCATGGACACGACGATCCCTGGCATTCGCTTCGATTCGCAGGGTGTCTGCAACTTCTGTCAGGAGTTTGAGCGGGAGGCGGCGCATGTGATCTCGCCGGATCCCGCGCAGCAGAAGGCAAGGTTTGACGCACTGATCAGTGAAATCAAGGCCTTCGGCAAGGGCAAGCGATACGACTGCATTGTCGGTGTTTCTGGAGGCGTCGACAGTTCATGGGTGCTTGTCAAGGCAGTGCAGTCTGGGCTTCGGCCACTGGCGGTCCACATGGACAACGGCTGGAACTCCGAACTCGCGCAGAACAACATCGCCAACCTTGTTCGTGGGCTCGGTGTCGACCTCTACACCCATGTCATTGACTGGCACGAGTACCGAGGGTTGATGCAAGCCTTCTTCGATGCAGATGTCATCGATGTCGAGCTTCTGTACGACAATGCGATGTACGCGGTGAACTTTCGCTTGGCAGCGCGACATGGGCTGCGTCACATGCTCTCGGGACTGAACCGCGCCACGGAGGGAATGCACATGCCTCCGGAGTGGGTGTGGAACAAGTTTGATCGGAGAAACATTCTTTCCATTGCCCGCCGTGGCGGCGTCAAGATCAAGACATTCCCTGCCATCGGCACGGTCGCGGCTGGGTGGTATTCGCTCTGGCACAAGGTCCGCTGGATCTGGTTCCTGGATCTCATGCCCTTCCGCAAGTCGGAGGCGCTCGCGTATCTGCAAGAGCACTGTGGCTACAAGCCATATCCGTACAAACATTACGAGTCGGTCTTCACCCGCTTCTACCAAGGCTACATCCTGCCGAAGAAGTTTGGTGTCGACAAGCGTGTTGTCCATCTGAGTTCGCTGGTGATGTCTGGCGACATGAGTCGCGCGCATGCATTGGAACTCATGGATGGCATTGCCTATCCGAGCCAACAGGCACTCGAGGATGACATTGCCTACTTCCTGAAGAAGATGCGATGGACGCGCGCCGATCTCGATGCGTACATCGCTCGCCCCCGAAAGCCTCATGACCAGTACGGTTCCGAAATCGCGCTGTTCGGCGTGGCACAGCGTGTGTTTCGGGCAATCAAGCGATGAACGCCGCCGACACGCAGGGCGACTCCCGTCTCCGTGCGTCGGCGACGCCAAGCCTCACTTCAACAGCAGTGGGGGGAACGCTTTGGACTTCTGGGCAGGCAATCCTGAACAAGGGCGCGGTGCTCGTCGCAACATGGGCGATCGCTTTCAGGTTGTCGGAAGATGACATCGCTCTTGCATCGCTTGTGACTGTGCTGACGAAGTTCTTCTGCGTGCTTCCGCCGCTCAACATGGGCGATGTGCTTGTCAGTCGAGGGGCTTCGTATTCCATGCTCGCATCGACTGCCGCACGAGTCGCGCTTCGCTGGAGCATCTTGGTTGTGGCCACCGTTGTGTTGTGTTCGCCGTTGATCGCCCTGGTATATAAGCAGTTCCCGTTCAGTGCGTTGTCGGCGCTCCTTGGGGCGTCACTCTTCCGCGTGTTGGCGGAAGCCCTCCAAGTGACCAATGTCGTGGCACTTCGCATGCAGTTCCGCTATCGAACGATCGCCATGGTCGACGGAACGCTGCAGCTTGGAGGATCGGTGCTGTCGGTTGCCCTCGCGTTCATGGGGGCGGCAGCGTGGGCCATCGTGCTGCCGATTTCCGTCGTTGCCATTGCCAAGGCTGTTGCCTATCGACTTCTCCGCAGCGGACCACAACAAGACCAAGCAGCCGTGTCGGTCGAGCAAGCCCGAGGGATAGCGCGGGACTTTCGTGTTGCGGGATTCGCGCAGTATGTGCACAGTGTGGTCGACACGCTTCCCATCTTGATGTTGGGGCATTTCGGCAGTCAGGCGCAGACCGGGCTCTACGCCTTCGCGTTCAATCTCGCAGCGCAGGCCAACGCAGTTCTTGGGGGACAGTTGTCGGGCGTGCTGCAGCCTGTGCTCGTGCAACTGGCGCACGACACGCAGCGTCAGGTGAATGCGTTCCTTCGAACGCTGCGAGTTCTCAGTGCCGTGGTGGTGCCGATCTGCCTGTGCCAAGCGGTCTTTTCCCAAAGCCTGTTCAACGCGGTGTTCCCCGATCGCTGGCAGCCCGCAGTCCCCGTGTTCGAGGCACTTTCGGTGAGCGAGGCATTCTTCTTTGCTTCAGCCCCAACCATGGCATTGCTGCGCGCGCAAGGCAGGTTTGGCGCATTCTTGGGTTGGCAATTGATTCATGCTCTCGCCTTGGGGAGTGCGCTGCCACTCGTTGCCGCATCGCACGGTGCACTCGGAGTCGCCGTTCTCGGCACCCTGTTGTGGGCGATCAGTCTTCCCATTGCGGTGTGGATGTGCGTGCGGCCAACGGGTCATGCGCTGTCGACGGTCGTGAAGTCCTTTGCCGCACCTTGGTTGTCGGGGCTCCCTCTTGCAGCCCTCGCGACGATCATCGGAAGGGAACTCGGGGTCTTCGGCATCTGGGGTGACGCGGTGAATCTCGTGCTTGTCGCGCCGGCCACGCTGGCGGCAATGCTGCTTGCCACACGCCTTGTCCAACCTGATGTGTTCGCGCAGCTGCGGTCCCTGTCGGGCGGTGCATTCAGCGGTGCATTCACCCGCGTGAAGCGGTTCGCAGCCATCGGTCGTGGGAAGCAAGGGCGATAGACTCCAAGCAATGAAGCAGCCTGTGGAAAGATCGGGACAAGAGATCGCCTGTCCCCTTTGCCAGTCGCCCAGCTTCAAGCCATGGGCTGTCGAGAACGGCTTTTGCTGCGTTCGCTGCGATGGCTGTGGGCTGCTGTATGTGAACCCGCGACCGCGCCAAGAAGACATTGATCGTGGTGTCCAACTCGGGGTCCACGAAACGGAACGCAAGCTGAATGTCGTGGGGAAGCGAATGGCTTGGAAGGTACGTCAGGCGTGCAGCATCATCCAATCGGAGTACGGCGACTGGATCATCCGAGGGACGCCCGTCCGTTGGCTCGATGTTGGCGCGGGGTTTGGTGAGTTTGTCGAGGGCGCCAAGTCTGTCCTCCCGTCCGGCAGCACTGTGGAGGGCATCGAGCCCATGATTCCGAAGGCGGAGGATGCTCGAGCGCGCGGCGTGCAGGTGAAGACTGGACTCTTGGAAGATGTGCAGGGCACATACGACGCGATTTCCTTGATCGATGTGTTCTCGCATCTGCCTGACTTTCGTGGGTTCATGAAGTCCTTGCGCGGATTGCTCTCGCCGGGTGGCGAGGTCTTCCTCAAGACCGGCAACGCGGCTGACCTCCTGAAGCGCGAGGAGTTTCCCGGTCCCCTGACCTTGCCGGACCACCTCATGTTCGGTGGTGTCTCCCAAATCAGCCGTTTCGTGGAGGATGCGGGATTCTCCGTCGTGCGACTCTCCCAACATCGGCTTGATGGCATTGGGTACTCACTGCGAAACTACGCGCGGAAGCTGTTCGGACATCCGGTCGCGGTGGGGCTTCCATACTGCTCGAAGGCCCGCGTGCTTTATGTCCGAGCGCGATTGAGATCGTCGTGACCATCAAGGCAGCGAAGTTCGGCCCATGATCCAGATCGTCACGCTTGCCTTGTTCGTCCTGACGAGCGTGGCCTCGGTGTTCTCGCCTGCGGCCGCGGCTGCGCTCGCCATTGCGATGTATGTCTTTGAGCAAGCACTCCAGGGCTCCGTCGGCATTTTCGCGAGCCGACCCGCGCTCGCCAATGTCGTCGTCGCGCTCGTTGTTGGCGTGAGCGTTGCCCGCGACGCACTTGCTCGAGGCGATCTCATGAGGGGCATGCTCAACCCAGCGTTCGCCGGCACGCTCTTCATCTTTTCGTGGTACCTGATTTCGTTGGCATGGTCGCCGTCGACCGACGCGGGGCTCAAACTCATTCAGGCAAATGTGCCCTACTTCGTCCTCTATGTCCTTGTGCTTCCTCTCTTGTTGCGAAACATCGACGAAGTCATGCCCATCGCGCGGTGGGTGATGTTGATCGGGATGCTCATCCTTGGCTCGATCTTGTTCAATCCGAGTTTCACCTTCAAGGATGGTCGCCTCAGTCTTGTGTTGTCGGCGTTGGTCCGAACGAACCCCCTGGTCTTGGGTGAGTTCGCCGGCATCGTGATGATCTTTGCGGCGCTGGTGACGAGTGGGCCAGGCGGATTCCTGTTTCCCTTGGTTCGAGTCGGTGCATTCTTGATCGGCTCGATCATTGCCCTCCAGTCTGGATCGCGTGGGCAACTCGTGTTCGCGTTGGCGGTGGTGGTGGGCTTCATTCCAGTTGCGCGGAAGCTGAAGAGTGTTGGTGGGTTCTTCGGCAGTGTTGTTCTCGTGACGACAGTGCTTGGTGGGACACTGTTCGTGGCATCGAAAGTCCTGTTCCTCGATGTGCTCGCGCGCTGGGACGCCAAGAACATCGCACAGGGCAGCAGCCACCGACTGAGCAACATCCTTGAGCTTGGCGAGGCTTGGGCGCGGCAGCCACTCGGATGGATTTTCGGTCTCGGCGGCAACGCATACAGCGCGGTGACTGCGACGGGTGGTCTGGAGGAGTATCCCCACAACATCTTTGCCGAGATCACCGCTGAACTCGGTCTCATCAGCTTGCTGGTCTTCACTGCGATGCTGGTGGCAACCGTGCGGTCACTCCTGTGGCTCCACCGTCACTATGCAGATGATCCGCAGCGGCGAATTGCCGTGGCATCGCTTGCGGCACTGTTTACCTACCAGTTTTTCCTCACGAACAAGCAAGGGAACCTCTGGAGCAATGTGTTCCTCTTCGCGATGATGATCATCGTCGCTCGATTGCGTATTCGAATGCAGCAGGAAGAACAATTGGCCGAGTGGGAGGGACGCAGCGAGTCCTTCGCTGAGCAAGGTTCGGGCTCGCCTCAACAGCCCGACGCGTACCCTCTCGACGACCAACGCGAACCGATGCCCGCAAGCTGATCGGGCGGTGTTGCCCCCCAGAAACATGGCTGAAGCCTTCCTCATCACGAACTCACGGTGGGAGGAGCCTCCACGCATTCGGCACCAAGTCGCACGGTTACTGATGGACCACGGGGTTCGTGTGGCATTCTTTGAACGACCATGCATGCCGTGGGTGCGACAACCGTGCCCCATCAGGGAAGTGACCAAGGACTTTGCGATTGTCCAAACGAAGTGCCTGCTGCATGCCCAACTTCGTGTGGTGCCACCGATTGCTTGGGGTAACGCAACATTCAGTCGGTGGGTGTTGCAGTCAAGACGCGACGAACTGGGTTGGTCCAACGATGCCGTGGTCATCAACTTCTTGTACGACGGGGCGTTCCTGCGCGATGTCTTTCCTCGTCAGCGCCTGATCACCTTGATCCACGATGACTTCGAAGCGCAGTCACACTTTCCGTGGTTTGGACATGTGGCGCGCGCGCTGCGGGCAACCTGTCAGGTCAGTGATCAAGTGCTTGCCGTATCCACCCCGCTCGTCACTCGCCTGCAGCAGTGGTCTCCCTGTGAGCTGTTCCTTCCGTGGGCCGTGCGTCAGTATCGCGCTCCCCGTGCAGATGTGAATTCGCGAAAGGCGTTGTTGTTCTGGGGTTCCGTCGACACCGCCATCGATGTGGATGTGGTACGGCAGCTTTCCGAGGAGTGCGTTCGTCGAGGGCCAGATTGGAAGGTCCTGTTCGTTGGACCAACCGAGCGATCCGATCGACGGCGCAGGATGACAACCTTGCTCACGCAGTTTCCGCAGGTCGAGATCCATCCCGCAACTCCGCTTGACGATCTGCCGATTGACTCAATCCTTGCCGCGGTCATCCCGTACGGTGGTGCACCGCACACGAAGGCCATCACGATGGCAAACAAGACCATGCAGTTACTGGCCTGTGGATTGCCGCTCTTGATCTCAGGCATGCCGGCATTTCTGCGCCAACCGTTCATCCTCCGTCTTGGCGAAGACGGCGAAGTACGGGAGTGTTTGGATCGAGTCAGGGACCACTTTGCGGACTGGCAGCCGTTGGTGCAAGCCTTTGTCGAGTCGCAAAGTCCTCGTGACCGACTCAGGCAACTCGGCTTCGCCAAGGCGGACTCGGGTTGATGGGACTATCCTTCTCTCCCCATGCTGAAGTTCGCCCTCATCGGCTGTGGTCGCATCGCGAAGCGGCATTCGGAACTGCTTGGTCATAACCAGATCGAAGGTGCCCAGCTGTCGGCGGTATGCGATGTTGTGCGCAGTCGTGCCGAGGCGATCGGGAAGCAGTTCGGGGTCCCCGCGTACTCCGACATGCACGACATGATGGACCGAGAGAAGGTCGATGTGGCAGTGGTGCTGACGGAAAGCGGCTTGCATGCGGAGCATGTGGTGGCGCTTGCGCGGCATGGGAAGCACATCATGGTGGAAAAGCCGATGGCGCTAACGCTTGGCGATGCGGACCGCATGATTGCGGCCTGCGACGCGGCACGGGTGCGGCTCTTCGTGGTGAAGCAGAACCGTTTGAATGTGCCGGTCGTGAAGCTTCGGCAGGCGCTCGAGGCAGGGCGATTCGGGAAACTGGTCATGGGAACGGTCCGCGTGCGGTGGTGCCGCGACCAGTCGTACTACAAGCAGGACAAGTGGCGGGGGACTTGGGCGCTCGATGGCGGTGTGCTGACGAATCAAGCGAGCCACCATGTCGACTTGCTGGAATGGATGATGGGCGATGTGGAGTCGGTGTTTGCGATGAGCCGCACCGCACTCGTGGACATCGAGACCGAAGACACGGCAGTCGTCGCGCTGCGGTTCATGAATGGTGCGCTCGGCGTCATCGAAGCAACGACCGCTGCGCGGCCAAAGGACCTTGAGGGATCCATCTCGATCCTCGGTGAAGGCGGGACGGTCGTGATCGGGGGCTTCGCGGTGAATGAAATGCTGACTTGGAACTTCGCGAAGAAGGAAGCGGGTGATGAGGAAGTGCTGGCGAAGTACTCGGTCAACCCGCCAAGCGTGTACGGGTTCGGACATCAGGCGTACTACGACCATGTGGTCAAGAGCATTCGCGAGGGGACATCGCAGCTGGTGGATGGACTCGCAGGTCGCAAGAGCTTGGAACTGATTTCAGCGATCTACGAGTCGATTGAGACGGGGAAGGAAGTGTCGCTGCACTTCCGACCTTCACGCTGCCGACTTGGGCATCGCCATGGGTGAACCGCGGCTGCTGCAGAGTGGAGTCGTCGATGTCCGCTTTGGCGAACGAGTCAAGGTGGTGCAGCCGGTGAACATCTACGGCTGCTCGATCGGTGATGACTGCTTCATCGGACCGTTCGTCGAGATCCAGCGGGATGTGGTGGTAGGTGCGCGCTGCAAGGTGCAGTCGCACGCCTTCGTCTGTGAACTGGTCACCATCGGCGATGACTGCTTCATCGGTCACGGCGTGATGTTCATCAACGATGTGTTCGCCAAGGGTGGGCCAGCGCGCGGCGACAAGTCGCTGTGGCGATCGACCACGATCGGATCACGGGTGTCGATCGGGTCGAACGCGACGATCCTGCCGGTGAGCATCTGCGACGATGTGGTCGTCGGGGCGGGTGCCGTCGTCACGAAGGACATCAACAAGCCAGGCATCTATGCGGGCAATCCAGCACGCCTCTTGAGAGCGATCGAAGGGAAGTCTCCATGAATGTTCCGTTTGTCGACCTGCACGCGCAGTACCTCGGGATCAAGAGCGAGATCGATGAAGCCATCGCGTCGGTGATCCGCGAGTCGGCGTTCATCCGAAGCAAGTTCGTGACGGACTTCGAGCAGCAGTTCGCCACAGCGGTGGGCGTGAAGCACTGCGTGAGTTGCGCCAATGGAACGGATGCGATCTACATCCTGATGCAGGGACTCGGCATCAAGCTTGGGGACGAAGTGATCACGACGGCACACTCGTGGATCTCGACATCGGAGACCATCACGCAGGCGGGAGGCAAGGTGGTCTTCTGCGATACGGATGCGGAGACATTCACGATCGATCCGGCGCAGATCGAGTCGAAGATCACGCCACGAACGGTGGGAATCATCCCCGTCCATCTGTACGGGCAGCCTGCGGACATGGACCCGATCCTTGAGATCGCGAAGCGGCGCGGGCTCTGGGTGATCGAAGACTGCGCGCAGGCGCACATGGCTGAGTACAAGGGGCGCAAGGTGGGCACGATGGGCATCGCCGCAAGCTTCAGCTTCTATCCGGGCAAGAATCTTGGTGCGATGGGCGATGCGGGCGCGCTGGTGACCAACAACAGCAAGCTGGCCGAGTGGTGCGAGTTGTATGCGCGGCACGGTGGCAAGGGTGAGCACAAGATCGAGGGGATCAACAGCAGGCTCGATGGTCTGCAAGCTGCGATCCTGTCGGTGAAGTTGCCGCACCTTGGTCGCTGGACGGAGGGGCGTAGGCGCGTGGCTGCGCAGTACGACGCGCTGTTCGCGCCGCATGCAGCGGTTCGCACGCCGAAGATCGCGCGCGACCGCACGCATGTGTATCACCTCTATGTCATTCGCAGCGAGAACCGCGATGCGCTGCAGCAGCACCTGAACAAGGCGGGCATCTCGACGATGCTGAACTACTCGAAAGCGCTGCCGTACTACCCGGCGTACGCGCGCCTGAATCACTCGCCCGCGGATTTCCCAAATGCGTTCCATAACCAGAGCCGCATCCTCTCCATCCCCATCTATCCAGAGATGACCGAGGAGATGGTGCGGCATGTGGTGCATGTTGTTTCGAGCGTCGGGGCTTGATTGATCCGAGCGTCCAATGACTGAACTGTCTGGTGAGCGCTTCATCCTGTTCACCAAGACTGAGTGGAACGAACCGCCCCGTCTGAGGCACCAGTTGGCTCGCCTGCTCGCCGCATCTGGCCGTCAGGTGATTGTGGCTCAGCGGCCTTGGCGATTCGGCATCGAAAAGGTGGGCAGTCCAGTGGAACGTGGGGTTTCGCTGTTTCGCCACAGGGAGCTCGTTCATCATCGAATCAGGGTGTCGGCAGCGGTCAGGGCCCTCAATGCAATGTGGACGGTGCCGTCGATCCACGCCGCCCTCGAACCGCTCGGCCCGACTTCGAGTGATGTAATCGTCAACTTCAACTATGAGTACTGCTTCTTGCGTGATGCGTTCCCCAAGAACCCGATCATCACGGTCATCAATGATGACTTTGTGTCGCGCGCGTTGCCTGGATGTCGCGCCTCCCTCCTGCATGCGCAGCGCGAGACATGTCGGAGCAGCGATGCGGTTCTCACTCCCTCGGTGGTGATTGCAGACCAGTTGCGGGAATACTCCAGACCCCACCTGTTTTTGCCTTGGGCTGGTCCCAGTCGGACAACGCCATCGCCAGGCGGCCATCGGAGGATCCTGCTGTATTGGGGCTTTGTTGACTGGCGCGTGGACTTGGACTTCGTCCACAACCTCGCCGTCACGCTGCAGCATCGAATGCCATCCGTGGAGATCTGGATGGTTGGGCCAAAGGTCAAGTCACTGCTGAAACATCCATTGTTCGCGGGCATGATCAATGTGCGCAACAGGGAGTCAGCGACGCTTGATCAATTGCCGATGGCTGAGGTCATCGGCGGTCTGATTCCATTCAAGTCCGGCGTTGAGGGTTGCGACGCGATTGTCCTGCCCAACAAGGCGCTCCAACTTCTTGCATGCGGACTGCCGCTGCTGATCACTGGAATGCCGCACTTTGCCAAGGAGCCCTTCGTGTTCAGGCTTGACGAAGAAAATGCTGAGTCGATGATTCAGCAGGCGCAGGCGCAGTTCGATTCACTGCAATCGAGTATCAGGGATTGTGTCGCGCAGCACACGCCCGAGGCGCGACTGCGTCAGTTCCTGTCGATCGTGGACGAGGCGCGAGCGAATCGACGCAGGGCTATAGCCGAGGCGTGACGCCAGCCACGTCCCCGCTCCCGAACCGCCCGCACGAATGGACGCTGAGTTATGATCGGTTCGAACGACTTCCTTCAAGGCAATTGCTCGAATGTTCAAAGACAAAGTACTCCTTGTCACTGGCGGCACCGGATCCTTCGGCAATGCCGTGATGCGCCGATTCCTGAAGAGCGACATCGGCGAGATTCGGATCTTCAGCCGCGACGAGAAGAAACAGGATGACTGCCGGAAGCGCTACCAGGACAAGAAGCTCCGCTTCCTGATAGGCGATGTCCGTGACTACGGAAGTGTCTTGAACGCGATGCGGGGCGTTGACTTCGTTTTCAATGCCGCAGCGCTGAAGCAGGTGCCGTCCTGCGAGTTCTTTCCGCTCGAGGCGGTGAAGACGAACATCTTCGGCATCGAGAATGTGCTGGAGGCGGCGGTCAACTGTGGGGTGTCGCGGCTTGTATGCCTGAGCACCGACAAGGCGGTCTATCCAATCAATGCGATGGGCATCTCCAAGGCGATGATGGAAAAGGTCATGATTGCCAAGGCACGGACGCTTGCTGGAAGTGGGATGACTGCGTGCGGGACGAGGTACGGGAATGTGATGGCATCCCGCGGTTCCGTGATTCCGCTGTTCGTCAGTCAGGTCATGGTCGGCGAGCCGATCACCATCACCGATCCGGATATGACCCGCTTCATGATGACGCTCGACGACGCGGTGGACTTGGTGCTTTTCGCCTTTGAGCACGGAAGCAACGGGGACATTTTCGTCCAGAAGGCTCCTGCCGCCACGATCGCCACCTTGGCTCGTGCAATCGTGGAATTGATGTCGAAGCCTGATCACCCCATCCGTGTCATCGGTACGCGCCATGGCGAAAAGCTCTACGAGACCCTCCTGAGTCGTGAGGAGATGCTTGCTTCGGAGGATTTGAAGGACTATTACCGAGTTCGCCCCGACATGCGCGATCTCAACTACGGCAAGTTCTTCGACGAGGGTCAGGCGAAACTTGCCGTGAGCGAGGATTACAACTCACACAACACCGCGCGATTGGATCTCGAGGGGATGAAGCGCTTGTTGCTCAAGTTGGACTTCATGCGCGACATCGTGGAGGGTAGGACACCCCAGGTGGTCGACTGAGCGATGCGCGCGCTCGTCACAGGCAGCGACGGATTCATCGGAACGAATCTGTGCGTTCGCTTGGAGGAAGCGGCTGGCCGAGAGGTGATTCGAATTGGGCGGCGCTCATCGGACCAGCAACTTGTCGACGCAGTGGCTGCATGTGACATCGTGTTCCATCTTGCGGGCGTGAATCGTCCGCAGGATCCCGCCGAGTTCATGGTTGGGAATCGGGACTTGACGGCGCGGGTTGCAAGCCTCGTGGCAGCGAGGGCGCAGCCCGTGCCCGTGATACTCGCTTCGTCGATTCAGGCGGAACGGGACAACCCCTACGGTCAGAGCAAGCGTGCAGCGGAGGCTGCGCTGCTCGCTGCGAGCCGTGATCCGATGCGCTGGTTGCACATGTACAGGCTGCCAAATGTGTTTGGCAAGTGGTGCAGACCGAACTACAACTCGGCGGTCGCGACATTCTGCCACAACATTGCCCGCGGGCTGCCGATCACCATTCATGATCCGAGTGCTCCGCTTCAACTTGTCTATGTGGACGATGTCGTGTCCAGTTGGATCACGCTGTCGACGGCACTTCTGGAGGGACAGTCAGTGTCTGGCGGTCCCTACAGGTCGGTGACGCCTGTTTACTCGACCACCGTGGGAGAGATCGCGTCGGCAATCGAAGGGTTTCACAAGGATCGAAAGACCCTCGGAGTGGAGCGCGTGGGGATTGGCTTGATGCGCGCGCTGTATGCCACCTACCTGAGTGCGATCCCGCCTGAGGAGTTCTCCTATCCAATTGTGAAGCATGGCGATCCACGAGGCGTGTTCGCAGAGATGCTGCGTACCACCGACTCTGGGCAAGTGTCCTTCTTCACCGCGCATCCTGGAATCACACGAGGCGGTCACTACCACCACACGAAGAATGAGAAGTTCCTCGTGGTTCGCGGCAACGCGCGATTCGGCTTCAGGCATGTGGTGACTGGAGAGCGCTTCACCCTTGATGTTTCTGGTGAAGAGTTGCGGATCGTGGATACCGTGCCAGGCTGGGCGCACGACATCACGAACACGGGCCAAGATGAACTCGTGGTGCTGCTCTGGGCGAATGAGCGCTTTGACCGAGAGCATCCCGACACGATCACTGCAAAGGTTTGACATGACGAAACTCAAGGTTGCAACCGTCGTTGGGACTCGCCCAGAGATCATCAGGCTGTCGCGTGTAATGGCAAAGTTGGACGAGCACTGTGCCCACACCTTGATTCACACGGGACAAAACTACGACTACGAGCTCAACCAGATCTTCTTCGAGGACCTGGGGATTCGAAAGCCTGATCACTTCCTCGATGCAGCCGGGGCATCAGCCGCGGAAACCATTGGCAAAGTCATCATCGCAGTGGACCGAGTGCTCGACACGGTCCGCCCCGATGCCCTCTTGGTGCTCGGTGACACCAACAGTTGTCTCGCGGTCCTGCCCGCCAAGCGAAGAAAGATCCCCGTGTTCCACATGGAGGCTGGGAATCGGTGCTTTGACCAACGAGTGCCCGAGGAGATCAATCGACGGATCGTCGACCACACGGCGGATGTCAACCTGACCTACAGCTCGATTGCACGCGAGTACCTCTTGGCAGAGGGATTGCCGCCGGACATGGTGATCAAGACGGGCAGCCCGATGTACGAAGTGCTGCATCACTACAAGGCCAAGATTGACGCCTCGGATGTGCTCAAGCGCCTTGAACTGCGTGAGGGGCAGTACTTCATGGTCAGTGCCCATCGCGAGGAAAACGTCGACGGTGATGCGAGCTTTGCGCGGCTCGTGGCGATGCTCAATGCAGTCGCGGCGCATCACGCGATGCCTGTCATCGTGTCCACCCATCCGAGGACGCAGAAGCGGGTGGATGCGACAGGCAGCCGTTTCGATCCCGACATCCGCCTGCTGAAGCCGCTTGGTTTCAGCGATTATGTCAGGCTGCAACAGTCCGCGCGAGCAGTTCTCTCAGACAGCGGGACGATCAACGAAGAGTCGTCCATCCTGAATTTTCCAGCACTCAACATCCGCGAAGCGCACGAGCGCCCCGAGGGAATGGAAGAGGCAGCCGTCATGATGGTTGGCCTCAGCACGGAGCGGGTGATGCAGGGGCTCGAGATCCTTCGGTCGCAGTCTCGCGGAGCGGAACGCACCCTGCTGCGCGTTGGCGACTACAGCGCGCCCAACGTATCGGAAAAGGTGGTGCGAATCATTCACAGCTACACCGACTATGTGCAGCGTGTCGTGTGGAGGAAGAGTTCCGTCTGACACCTCAGGAATTCCTCAGGGACTCCGATGCGCCTGATCATCATCGCGGATACCTACCCGCCGCTGCGGATTTCGGGGGCGGTCCAGATGCGCGACCTCGTGCGCGAGTTCGTGGAGCAGGGGCATTCGCCGACCGTCGTCGTTCCGACACCAGGGTTGACGCAGCCATGGCTCATTGAGCGGTGCGATGGCATCACTCACTTGCGGGTTCGCACGCCGCGCACGAAGGACATCGACTATGTGCGGCGCACGCTGAACGAGATGCGGCTGCCGCATGTCCTGCTTCGTGCCTTGCGAAACAGCGGGCTCAACACCGAAGCATGGGACGGCATCGTGTGGTACTCCCCGACCATCTTCCTTGGACCGATGGTTCGCGCGCTGCGAAGGGAGAGTCGCTGCCGCAGTTACTTGATCCTCCGAGACATCTTCCCTGAGTGGGCCGTTGATATGGGATTGATGCGGCGCGGGCTGGCGTACCGTTTTTTCAAGTGGATCGAAAGGGGCCAGTACCAGGTGGCCGACACCATTGGGGTCCAGACTCCCGCAAACCTGCCGTATCTGAGTGATTGGTCGAGGCGTGCCGGGCGGCAACTGGAGGTGCTCCAGAATTGGCTGAGGCCTGCAACCGACGAGGGGTGCCGAATTCGGATCGACGACACACCGCTTGCAGGCCGCAGGATCATCGTCTACGCGGGCAACATGGGGGTCGCACAGGGCATGGATGTGTTCGTGGACTTGGCGATTCGTATGCGACATCGGAGGGATGTTGG
The DNA here is from genome assembly GCA_009926625.1 of Planctomycetota bacterium. Classification (GTDB taxonomy): domain Bacteria; phylum Planctomycetota; class Phycisphaerae; order Phycisphaerales; family SM1A02; genus F1-60-MAGs104. The sequence goes on along the minus strand of RFON01000009.1, from coordinate 31,920 downwards.
CTTCCTCTTCGTGGGGCGCGGCAGTGATGCTGCGCGGTTTGCCGCTGTGGCTGCGAGTGCTGGCCTCGACAACACGATCTTTCACGACGAGATTGAGCCTCGGGAGATTCCTGGACTCCTTCGCCAGTGCGAGGTGGGAATCGTGGCACTGGACCCGAGACACCACTCCCACAACATCCCAGGAAAGTTCCTGACCTACATGCAGGCTGGCATTCCGGTGCTCGCTCGCATCAACCCAGGCAACGATCTCGAAAGGATGATCAACGAGTCCAAGGTGGGGCGCGTCTGCACCGGCGGTGACGCTGCAGTGCTGCAACGACTTGCGGAAGACCTGCTCGACGATCCGCACGCAGTCGACGATGCGCGGCGAAATGGAAAGGAGCTGTCTGAGCGGCTCTTCTCCTCTTCGGCAGCCGTGAAGCAGATCGTCTCGGCGCTGAAGCCGTCCAGTGCGCCCAACGCATCACCTATCAGCGTGCTCCTCGTGAACCAAGGGTTCTGGCCCGATGTCGCGGCAACGGCACAGCACGGGCACGACCTCGCGCGCACCATGGTGCAGCAAGGCGATTCGGTGACGGCGCTCGCATCAAGGAGCATCTACGGTGAGTCGGGTGGCGCGCTCGTGGCGGCTGAGTGCATCGACGGCATTCAGATCGTGCGAGTGGCGAAGAATTCCTTCGGAAAGGATCGAATCGCAGGTCGAATCTTCGATTTCATTTCCTTCTATCTCGCCGCAACGGTCAAGGCGATGCGACTTCCGCGTCCCGATGTCGTGATCTGCTTCACGACTCCTCCGTTTGTTGCACTCATCGGGGTCCTCCTGAAGCGACTGCGAGGCTCACGCTTTGTGTTCTGGGCCATGGATCTCTACCCAGAGGTCCCAGAGGCGGCAGGGCTTGTCCGCAAACGATCCCCCTTTCAGCGATTTCTGCTCTGGCTGGATACGACTTGCATGCGGTCAGCTGATGTGGTGGTCGTACTTGGTCGCTGCATGCGCGAGCGCGTCATCGCGCGTGGAATCAAGCCGAATCACATCGAGATGATCAATGTGTGGGCTGATCCAAATGAGATCTCGGTGCGATGTCGGTCCGAAAATCCGCTGCGCGATGAATGGGGAATCTCCGATGAGTTCGTGATCGAGTACTCAGGGAACTTCGGAGTCGGCCACGACGAGCGTGCAATGCTTGCTGCCATGGATGCCTTGAAGGATCAGTCTGGGCTGCGATGGGTGGTGGTGGGAGGGGGCACCAAGAAGGCGGAGCTTGAGAACTTTGTTCGCCAGCACCACATCACCAACGTCATCCTTCGCAACTATCAGCCGCGGGAGCAAATCGGCAATCTGCTTGCCATGGGCGATGTGCACCTTGTCACGATGGCGGCGGAGTTTGAGGGGCTGATGGTGCCCAGCAAGTTCTATGGGGTGCTTGCGACGGGAAAGCCAGTGATCTTTGTTGGACCAGCTGCATCTGAGGTGGCACGCGTCATTGAGGAGGAGCACTGCGGAGTCATCGTTGAGCCTGGCGACGGGATGGGGCTTGTGCGTGCGATTCATCGCCTGCGCGAAAGCCCAGCCGAAGCTGCCGAAATGGGCGCTCGTGGCCGAGCGGTCCTTGAGCGGCGCTTCAGCACAGCGGATGCCTGCACTGCTTGGCATCGACTCATTCACCGAGTCGTGGACGTCGCACGATGAGCCCGCTGCCAATCACGGTCGCCATTCCCGTTCGCAACGAGCATGCTGGACTGCCCCTCTGTCTCGCGGCGGTCGGATGCGCCTTTGCTGATGTGGTCGTCATCGATTCCGCTTCGACGGATGGCACCCGCGAAGTTGCCCTGGCGCACGGGGCACGGGTCGTCGACTTCCAATGGAACGGGCGCTTTCCGAAGAAGCGCAACTGGTTCCTGCGGACGCATCCGCCCACGACCCCGTGGGTCCTCTTCCTCGACGCCGACGAGTTCGTCGATGCTGCGTTCTGCGATGAACTCGCGCGTGTGATCCCCACCACGACGCACAGTGGGTTCTGGCTCACATACGACAACTGGTTCATGGGACGCCGTCTGCGCCACGGCACACCCAACCGCAAGCTTGCGCTGTTCCGCGTTGGCGCGGGCGAATACGAACGCATCGAGGAGGATCGCTGGAGTCACCTCGACATGGAGATCCATGAGCATCCGATGCTCACTGGCACCATCGGAGAAGTCAGCGCGCGCATCGATCACCGAGACGACCGCGGGCTTGAACAGTGGAAGCGACGCCACGATGCCTATGCGGCGTGGGAGACCGAGCGCGCGCTGCGCCTCGATGCAGCGTCGCTTGACGCGCTCACCCCGCGGCAGCGCACCAAGTACGCGTCGCTCGATCGGCGCTGGCTGCCCGCGGCGTACTTCGCCGATGAGTACATCCGCCGCTGCGGATTCCTCGATGGGCGCGCGGGATTCTGGCACGCGTGGCACAAGGCGCATTACTTTGCGGACATCGGTCGGCGCATTCGCGCGGCTCGTCGCGCGGCGCGCCGCGCGGCACGGCGCTGAAGCGCTGAACGCCCGCGCCTCGACGGCACCATCCGCACGATCCCTATTCTTGTCGCGCCGATGCCGCTCATCCTCCACAACACACTGACCCACCGCACGGAGGCCGTGGAGCCGATCGACGCGGGGCAAGGCATCAGCTTCTACTCCTGCGGCCCAACCGTCTACGACGACGCGCACATCGGCAACTTCCGTTCATTCCTGAACGCAGACATCCTGCGCCGCACGCTGGAGTTGCTCGGACACCGCGTCCACCATGTCATGAACATCACGGATGTCGGTCACATGACCGACGATGGTCTCGCCGATGGCGGCGGCGAGGACAAGATGGCCGTTGCTGGGCGCCGCATTGCAGAGGCGAAGAAGTCGGGAAAACTGCCGGTCGGCGCGGACATCGATCCCACCGACCCGCTTGCCATCGCCGACTTCTACGCCGCACGCTTCATGGAGGACGCCTGCCTGCTCGGCTTGAAGGTTGCGCTCGAAACGCAGTCCTTGGTTGCGTCGGGCGGAAGCTCCGATGAACGAATGCCGCGTCCGACGCGCTGCGTCACCCAGATGATCGCGATGATCTCCGAACTCATCGCGCGCGACCACGCCTATGTCGGTCGTGACGGCGCGGTGTACTTCGATGTCCGCTCATTCCCCGAGTACGGGCGGCTCTCGGGCAACACGCTCGAAGCACTGCGCGAGGGAGCAGGGGAGCGCATCGATGCAGCAAACCAAGCGGCTAAGCGGCACCCTGCAGACTTCCTGCTCTGGAAGCCCGACGCACGCCATCTCATGCGGTGGCCTTCACCGTGGGGCGAGGGCTACCCAGGTTGGCACATCGAGTGCAGCGTGATGGCTCGCATGCTGCTCGGTGATGAGATCGATCTGCACTCGGGCGGTGAAGACAACATCTTCCCGCATCACGAATGCGAGATCGCGCAGAGCTGCTGTGCATCCGGTCGCCCGTCGTTCGCCCGCCACTGGTTTCACACGCGTCACCTCCAAGTCGAGGGCGAGAAGATGTCGAAGTCGAAGGGCAACTTCTTCACGGCGCGCGACCTCTTCGCCAAGGGCGTCACGCCCGCAGCGCTTCGCCTCGAATTGGTCCGCACGCACTACCGAAGCAACGCCAATTTCACGCTGCAAGGACTGCAGGATTGCCAGCGCATGATCGATCGCTGGTGTCGCGCACGGAATGCTGCCGTCGCTGCTGCCGCGGCCGATGCCCAGGCGCGCGGTGGGTCAACCGATGCGGATGAATCGCGCGCGGCGGGACCATTTGAACGCGCCTTGGCTGCATGCACCGCAGCGCTCTGCGACGACTTGAATGTCGCGCGTGCGATTGCAGCGTTGAACGAGGCATGCGCTGTGCCACCGGATGCGCTTGGCAACAGTTGTCCGCAGCGCGAACTCTCGAGCCTGCTCTCGATTGACTCGGTGCTCGGTGTGATGGGTCGGAACGCGCCTGTCGCGGGCGCGGCTGCGCCCGATGATCCCGCGTTCATCGAGCGCGTGGAATCGCTGATCGCCGCGCGTGCAGCAGCGCGGGCGCGCAAGGACTGGAAGGAGAGCGACCGCGTCCGCGACGAACTCGCAGCGATCGGCGTGCAGGTCAAGGATGGTCCGCAGGGCGCGACCTGGTCCCGCGCATGAGCGGCACGAGCGCGCGATCGATGAGCACGAGTCAATCAAGCGTCCATCCAGTGATTGGACTCGTTGGCGCCATCGGCGCAGGCAAGTCAACCGTCGCGCAGGAGCTCGCCGCGCTCGGCTGCCTCGTCTCCGATTCCGATGCACTCGCGCGCGCGGCGCTCACGGATCCACACATCCATCGCGCGATCACGCAGCGATGGGGGCGCGAGGTACTGCATGGCGACGGAACGATCGACCGCGCAAAGGTTGCCGCGCGTGTGTTCGCCTCGGATGGGGAGTCCGCCGAGGCGCAGACGGAACGCGCCTGGCTGGAATCGATCGTGCACCCGTTCATCCATGAACGCCGCCGCGAGGCCTTTGCGAATGCGCCGCGCGACACGCGAGCACTGGTCATCGACGCGCCGCTGCTGATCGAGGCGGGGCTCGACCGCGACTGCGACAGCACCTGGTTCATTGATGCGCCGCGCGCGATGCGTTTGGAGCGTTTGGAACGAACCCGCGGCTGGTCGGCGGAGGAACTGGATCGTCGGGAAAAATCGCAAATGCCCCTTGACCGCAAGCGGTTGATGTCCGATCATGTCATTGTCAACGATGGCCCGCTGGGCGCGTTGCGGGCTTGTGTAGCCCGGACCCTCGACCTGATTCTCGCAGAGTTCGTCAGGAAGAAGTGAAGCGGCGTTCGTGCCGCTCAGCTGTTTGGACATGCCGCTCACGCGGCGTTCGTCCAGCATGCGGCACCAACAGCAAGCAAGGGGCAACCGAGATCGATCCGTTGCAGATTCGAGTTCCCCCAAAGCGCCAAGCACGGCGTTGGCAGATTTCCCCACGGTACGAATCATGAGTGAAACCCAAACACAATCGCAGCCCCAGTCGCACCACCAACACGGAAAGGACTTCCATCAGAAGGGGCGTCGGCGACGCCGTCGTGGTGGCGGTGGTGGCGGAGGTGGTGGTGGCGGCGGCGGGCAGCACCATCAAGCGCAAGTCGTCTTCGCGCCCGGCACCCTGCCGAGCGATGAGGTGCTGACCGCGGACCGCGAGGCGCTTGACGCACAACTCGCCGATCGAAAGAAGCCCGCGAAGAAGGCCGCAGCGGAACCAGACTTCGTTGCTCTGCACCGAATGGATACCGACGATCTGCTGCAGGAAGCAAAGAAGGAAGGCCTTGAGGACATGGGCGGGTTGCCCAATCACAAGGTCGTGTTCGAGATCCTGCGCGCGCGCGCGCTGAAGGATGGATTGATGATGGCCGAGGGTTCGCTCGACATCACTCCCGACGGTCACGGGTTCCTTCGCAGCGCGGAGTACTCGTACCTCGCGTGCGAGGACGATGTCTACATCAGTGCGCAGACGATACGAACCCTCGGACTTCGCCGCGGACAGACGGTTCGCGGATACATCCGCGCACCGAAAGAGGGCGAACTGTTCTTCGCGATGCTGAAGGTCGAGTCCGTCAACGGCGTTGCCGCCGAAGACGCGAAGTCGTTTCCAGTGTTCGAGAACCTCACGCCGCTGCATCCCAACCACCGCATCCACCTTGAGATGCTCGACCAACCCACGCGCATCGAGCCGCGAGTCATCGACATGGTGACGCCGCTGGGGTTCGGGCAGCGCGCGCTCATCGTTGCGCCGCCGCGCACGGGCAAGACCGTGATCCTCCAGCAGATCGCGAACGCGGTCGCGATCAACCACCCCGATGTGCACACCATCGTGCTGCTGATCGACGAGCGACCTGAAGAAGTGACCGATTTCAAGCGCAACACACCCGCGCGCGTCGAGGTCGTCGCGAGCACATTCGACGAAGAGGCATCGCGCCACATTCAGGTTGCCGAAATGGTCATGGAAAAGTCGCGTCGCTTGGTGGAGTGCGGCGAGCATGTCGTCATCCTCCTTGATTCGATCACGCGCCTTGCCCGCGGCTACAACAACGCGATGCCCAATTCGGGCAAGATCGGCTCAGGCGGTGTCGACAACTCGGCGCTCATCAAGCCCAAGAAGTTCTTCGGCAGCGCGCGAAACATCGAAGGCGGCGGCTCACTCACCATCATTGCCACGGCACTTGTCGACACTGGCAGCCGCGCCGACGAGGTGATCTTCGAGGAGTTCAAGGGAACGGGCAATGCCGAACTGCACTTGGACCGCAAACTGGTGGAGAAGCGCATCTATCCCGCAATCAATGTGGGCGCGTCGGGCACTCGCCGCGAGGAGTTGCTCCTCGACCCGAAGGAACTGGAACTCATCATTCGCCTGCGCAAGGTCGTTTCCGACATGAATGTGGTGGAGGCGATGGAACTGCTCCGCAGCCGTGTTTCCAAGACCAAGTCGAACGCAGAATTCCTCATGACGATGGGGATGGGATGATCCGCGCTGCGTAAGGACGAGTGATCAGCTTCTGATTCAGGAGATGCCCCAATGGACAACCACTGCATCGCGTTCCACCGCAATCGCCCCGTGCGCGCGCTGTGCGGCACGCGGGCGTTCACGCTGGTGGAAGTCACCGTCGTGATTGCCGTCATCGCGCTGCTCATTGCGCTGCTGCTTCCCGCGCTGCGCATCGCCAAGGCAAACAGCGAGTGGGCCGCAAGCCAGAACAATCTCCGTCAAATTGCCACGCTCATGCAGGGATACACCGCGGACAACCGCGATCGCTGCTTGCCCAGTCAATTCGATCATCGGCCGCCGGCGATCCAGTTCCGCGGCGACATGCGATCTCCCCAGATTGGTCCAGGCACCCAGCTGAACAACCCGCCGATCGGCCTGCCGCTGGTCGGCACATGGGCGGACATTCTCTGGACCACTGGAAATCTCGGCAGTTTCGTGATGCCGATGATTTCGGGGGGCGAGATCATGGAAGACCCCGACGCGGGCACGGAACTCGGCGCTTACAACTACAAGTTCGATTCGCCCGACCGACTCGTCTATCAGACATTTCCCGACAATCGCCAGAACATCCTGCGTTCGACGGTCGAGATGACCAATCCGTACTCGCTCGACGATGACTCCGAGGCGTATCCGTGGGGAAACGGGGCTGGTCCCCGCGAGAAGGGTCAGCCTGGCTACTTCGCAGCGAACAACTTCTTCACCGCAGCGCCTTGGCTTGGACTGACAAGCGAGGGAACACAAGCCTCGAATGTGCTCGGTCGATACCTCACCGCAGCGCAGATCAAGTTCCCATCGCAGGCGATCTACCTCGTCGACAGCCGCGCGGGCGAGATCATTGACCCAGCCGAGATCCCTTGGAGTGGTTCGGATGCTGGTTTGTGCGAAGTCGACTTCCGTTATCCAGGCGAGACCACGCTGCTGCTTTGCATGGACGGTCATGTCCAAACCGAAGCGAAGTGGCAATCCTTGCTGGAACTGCAGGGACCGTTCTTCACCAGTCCAGCCCAACCGCCTGCGCCTGGCCCAACCGATCCCACTCCCCGCGGGCTCAAGGTCACGAACCTCGACCGGACCGATAATCCAGCTCCCTGAGCCATTTCGGCGGCGCCGCCCGCAACGATTTCCCCCGCGCACTGTGACCGATCGTGGTCCGAGCGATTGCCCAGCGTGGGCCTGACAAAGTCGTAGCGACAGACTCACTTCGCGCGCTCTCTCCATCGATTTGCGCGCGCGCCCTCTTGTGAGCGGCGCATTCAGCCGATACACTTTGCCTCCCGCCGCCCGAGAGGGCGGTTTTTCATCTCGGGAACGCCACCGTAGCTCAGTGGTAGAGCACACCCTTGGTAAGGGTGAGGTCGAGGGTTCAATCCCCTTCGGTGGCTTCCGCGGGAACTCGTGTTGGGTTCCCGCCGTCGGACTCGCAATCGCTGGATCACGGAGCAACTGCCATGGCCAAGGAAAATTTCAATCGAACCAAGCCACATGTCAATGTGGGCACCATCGGACACATTGATCACGGGAAGACCACGCTGACCGCAGCCATCACTGCCGTGCAGGCAGCGCGCGGTTTCAGCAAGCCGGTCTCCTACGACCAGGTCGCCAAGGCTTCTGAGAGCGAAGGTCGCCGCGATCCGACCAAGATCGTCACCATTGCCACATCGCACGTCGAGTACGAGACGGGCAACCGTCACTACGCGCACGTCGATTGCCCCGGCCACGCCGACTACGTGAAGAACATGATCACGGGTGCGGCGCAGATGGACGGCGCCATCCTGGTGGTCAGCGCCTACGACGGCGTGATGCCGCAGACCCGCGAGCACGTTCTGCTCGCGCGACAGGTCGGTGTGCCGCGCATCGTGGTCTTCCTGAACAAGTGCGACACCGTGGAAGACGCAGAACTCATCGACCTCGTCGAGGAAGAAGTGCGTGACCTCCTGAAGAAGTACGACTTCCCCGCAAAGGAAATCCCTGTCGTTCGCGGCGCCGCGTTCCCCGCGCTGCAGAATCCAGGTGATTCGGGCAAGAACAAGTGCATCGCAGACCTCATGGATGCGATCGACTCCTACATCCCCGAGCCGGTGCGCGAAGTCGACAAGCCGTTCCTGATGTCGATCGAAGATGTGTTCTCCATCAAGGGTCGTGGAACCGTCGCCACGGGTCGTATCGAGCGTGGCGTGGTGAAGGTGGGCGACGAAGTCGAAGTCGTCGGTCTTCGCCCCGAGCCGCTCAAGACCACCGTCACCGGCGTCGAGATGTTCCAGAAGACGCTCGACTCGGGCATGGCGGGCGACAATGTCGGCTGCCTGCTCCGTGGCGTCGAGAAGACCGACATCGAGCGTGGTCAGGTGCTGTGCAAGACCGGATCGATCAAGCCACACACCAAGTTCGAGGGACAGGTGTACGTGCTCACGAAGGAAGAAGGCGGGCGTCACTCGCCGTTCTTCACCGGCTACAAGCCGCAGTTCTACTTCCGCACGACGGACATCACCGGCAAGCTCACGCTCATCGGAGCGGAGATGTGCATGCCCGGCGACAATGTGAAGCTGCAGGTCGATCTCGAAGGCAAGGGCGTCGCCATGGAAGAAGGCGTCCGCTTCGCTGTGCGTGAAGGCGGCAAGACCGTCGGTTCAGGCGTCGTCACCAAGATCCTGGAATGATCCCATGGCAAAGAAGAGTCTGGACCGTGAATATGTCTGGCTTCAGTGCACCGAAACCGGTGACATGAATTACCGAACCGAGATCCGCGTCAAAGGCGGCATCGCGGAGAAGGTGAAGCAGGGCTTCCAGAAGTTCAGCCCTCGGCTGCGAAGACACACGCTCCACAAGATCAAGCGGAAGTAACCGTTGCGTTTCTTCCGTCTGGACGCCGATAGCTCAGCTGGTAGAGCAGCGGATTCCAAATCCGCAGGTCGTGGGTTCGATCCCCTCTCGGCGTGTTCCTGCGTGGCGGTTTGCGGTTGATGTGGACTGAGTCTCGGAAGGTTTGACCCCATGTACAAGTCAGGACAGGGCTATTGGACTCGCGTGCTCACGGCAACCGCCGGCGGGCTGGTTGCGGTCCTTGGAGGTTGGTGGCTGCAGACGATCTTCGCGGGCGTTGATTGGGGGATCAACCCGATCTATGTCTCGTGGGGAATCGCAGGCATCTTTGTTGCAGCGTGCTGCCCCTTCATCTATTTGGTGACCGCGAAGCATGTGGGCAGTGTCGATTTCCTCTGTGCGACCGAGTCGGAGATGAAGAAGGTTTCATGGCCGACGCGCCGCGAGGTGACGGGTTCCACCACGGTGGTGATCTTCACGGGCGCGATCATCGCACTCTTCTGTTTCGTCTTTGACCAGGCGTTCTTCCTGCTGTTTGTTCAGCTGCGAGTTCTCGAGCCTGGCATGTGAGCACAATGGACATGAACCTCGATCAACATTCAGAGCACGAGCACGCCGACGCACCCGAGGTCAGTGGTGATGCGGCGGGCGCGCACGGTGCAGCGGCGGACGGCGCCGAGGAAACGAAGCCCGTGAAGCCCAAGGCGCGGCGCAAGCCCAAGGCAACCGTCGTGACCGCAGAGCCCGCGGCACCGCGCAATTTGCGTGCGCTGCGCGCTGGTGAGTCGAATCCGCGCGCAACGGCGCGGAGCCTCGGAGTCGAGACAACCCGCGTCAGCACGCCAACAGAGGCGCGCCCGCAGGAGGAAGTTGCCGAAGGTGAACTTCCGATGTTCCGCGACGGCATGGACTGGTTCGTGCTGCGTGTCGCGAGCAACAAGGAAGACTCGGTGCGCGGCACGCTGCTGCGCAAGGTGCAGATCGAAGGAATGGAAAACCTCGTTGGGCGCATCATGGTGCCCACCGAGAAAATCAAGGTCCTCGGCAAGCAGGGCAAGCAGACGGTCACCGAGTCGAAGCTGTACCCCGGTTATGTGTTCGTCGAAATGCGGCTCGAGCCCGATGGACGCATCCCGCAGGATGTGTTCTTCCTCATCAAGGAGACGACGGGCGTCGGCGACTTTGTCGGCACGGCCGGTCGCCCAACGCCGATGTCGGTGAGCGAAGTCGAGAAGATGCTCTTCGACTCGAAGCCGGCAGAAGAAGCGCCGCAGCTTCGCATGGATCTCCACAAGGGAGACAATGTCACGATCAAGGAAGGCGCGTTCCAGGGCTACGAAGGAACCATCGACGAGGTCTTCCCCGACAAGGGGCAAGTTCGTGTGTTGGTCACGATCTTCGGCCGTCAGGCGCCGATCGACATGGAGTATTGGTTCGTCCAGCGGGTCGAGAAGTGATGCCCGCGCGCGGCGGCCGCGCGGCCGCCGTTGCTTGCACAGTGTTCCGCACCCTTCGAGCGCGTTCAAGCGCAACGGAAGGATTCGAGTGATGCGATCACGACTCACCCAGATTGGCATGTGTGGATTGCGTGGCGCGTTTGGCGCGCTCGCTCTCATCCCTCGTTCGTTCATCTCGGCGACCCTGATGATCGCAAGCGCAACGCTCGTGATGGCGCTTCCGATGGCGGGTTGTTCGGCGGCCATGACTTACCCGGAGTATCCAGGTGCGCCAAAGGCGGACCCGAGCATGCCGCCGCTTCCCGACCTGATGGCTGATTCGATCACCTTTGTGCATGGGCGTATGTGTGCTGGTTCGGAGGTCATTTTCGATCTGCCGCCCAATACCCCAAAGCAGGTTTGGCGCGGCGTTGCCAAGCGAATTGGGACTGGGCGCGTGATGCGCGAGGGTGACACAGGTGTGCTTTACGTGCGGCAGGTGCGGCTGACGGGTGGACGGGCGGAGGTTGATGTCGTGTACCCGGCCGACGGCATCTATCAGTTGGCAACCGTGCACTTCACGGGCGCGACTGGGCAACCTTTCTATCCAAAGATGTTGCAGCTCTGGCTCGTGCCGACGGACTCGCCCATCTGCAATACCCCTCCCGAAGTGTTGGCGGATCCGAAGCCGCAGCCGTGAGGTGCGGCGAGCGCGAACGACGCAGACCGATTGATGCTGGGTGAACGATGGCGCTGAAGACCCAACAGAAACGGCTGACGACGACGCGGGCAACGCCGCTGACGACAACGCTGAAAGCCGGCGATGCGCTCGAAGCCGTCACGCGACGAAGGCAGAAATCGGCGGCCACTGACCTGAAGGTTCCTGCGCCGCGGGGCGGCAGTGCGCTGCGCATCGATCTGCCGGTCGTGGTCGCAGCGCGGCTCGCGCTTGATCAGGAATACGCTGTGGTCGACGAGGGACTCAGCGATGCAGCCGACGACCGTCTGCCAATGCTCGACCGATTGGAGGGCGTGCATCAGTCGCGGCGAGCACTCAAGCGGATCCAGTCGCTGAACGACCTGTTTCGAAGCGCGTTGCACTTCGGTCGCATGCGCTCCAAGGCAAACCTCCGAAAGGCGAAGGCGCACTTGTCGGAGGTTCGGCAGCGGGATGCGCTCGGCGCGTTGCTGGAGGAACTCTGCGCGCTGAAGGGACAGCCGCTGACCGCGGTGACCGATGCCGCACCGACATTGTCGACGCTCTCGCCATCCGCGATGCCGCTGCGTGGCGCGCGCGAGGCTGCGGGAATCGCTCGGCGCGCCATGCGCCTGCCCTCTGGTGCAGCGCTCGACTGGCATGACATCGCCCGCGCATTCAAGCGGTCTTGGTCGCGTGGCCGCCGCTTCGCCGAACGATCGTGGGTCGGGCTCGGCGAGCGCGATCTGCACGATGCGCGCAAGGCGTTCCAAAGGCTCTCCGATCATCTCGTGGCGCTCGGCGATGCGGCGGGCGAACGCGCCGCGCTCACCCGTCGACGGCTGCGCGATGCGGCGCAGGCGCTCGGACGCGCTCGTGACCTGGCGATCCTCGTTGATGCGATCGAGGGAACGACCCCCGAGGGTCGTGCAATCGCAGCGCGCGCATTGCGACTGCGAACTGCCGCGGTGCGCGAAGCACGCGCGCTGTCCCGCGCAGCGCTGCGGCGCACGGCGGGGTCGGTTGCGCGCCGCATGCGTCAGCGCGTGGCGGGCGTGTGATCGGCAGTCGGGATAGGCTCCCGACATGGCTGCTTCAACGACGGCGATCACACCAACCCGCGCAGAAAACTACTCCGAGTGGTACCAACAGGTCGTTCGCGCAGCTGACTTGGCTGAGACATCGTCGGTGCGCGGCTGCATGGTGATCAAGCCGTGGGGCTATGCGATTTGGGAGAACATGCAGCGCGTCCTTGATGGGATGTTCAAGGACACAGGGCATGTGAACGCCTACTTCCCGCTGTTCATCCCCGTTTCCTTCCTGGAGAAGGAAGCCGCCCATGTCGACGGGTTCGCAAAGGAGTGCGCGGTGGTGACGCATCATCGGCTCGAAGCGGGCGCGGATGGGAAGTTGCACCCTGCGGGTGAACTCGAGGAACCGCTGGTGGTTCGTCCCACTTCGGAAACGATCATCGGCGCGACCTACGCCAAGTGGGTGCAGAGTTACCGCGACCTGCCGCTGCTGATCAATCAGTGGGCGAATGTCGTCCGCTGGGAGATGCGCACGCGACTGTTCCTGCGCACGGCCGAGTTCCTTTGGCAGGAGGGACACACGGCCCACGCGACGCGCGAGGAGGCGGTCGAGGAGACGATGCGAATGCTCGGTGTGTACTCCACCTTCGCCGAAGGGTTCATGGCGATGCCAGTGATCCGCGGACGCAAGACCGACGGCGAGCGCTTCCCAGGCGCGGTCGACACCTACAGCATCGAAGCGATGATGCAGGACCGGAAGGCGCTTCAAGCAGGGACGAGCCACTTCCTCGGGCAGAACTTCGCGAAGGCCAGCGAGATTCAGTTCTTGGCTGCCAATGGTGAGAGGCAGTTTGCCTGGACGACATCGTGGGGGGTCAGCACTCGTCTCGTCGGGGGTCTCATCATGACCCACTCGGATGACGACGGTCTGATCCTGCCGCCGCGACTCGCGCCAGTGCATGTGGTGATCATTCCCGTTGTTCACAAGCCAGAGGATGCCGAAGCGGTGAAGACATGGACGCAGGCGCTCGCTGCGGACCTGCGAGCACGCACATTCGACGGACGATCCGTGCAGGTCCATCTGGATGAGCGGGACATGCGCGGAGGCGACAAGGCATGGAACTGGATCAAGAAGGGGGTGCCGATTCGCGCCGAGGTGGGACCGCGTGACATTGCGGGGGACAGTGTGTTCGTGGCGCGGCGCGACCGTGGTCACAAGGAGAAGGTTTCGATGAAGCGCGCCGATTTCATCGCGAATGTTCCTGCGCTGCTGCAAGAGATCCAGGATGGGCTGCTTGCTCGAGCGCTTGCGCTCCGCGAGCAGCACACGAGGCGGATCGACTCACGAGCGGAGTTTGAGGCTTTCTTTGATGCGCCTGCGGTGGAGGACGGTCAGCCCACCCCCATCCACGCCGGCTTTGCGCTCTCGCACTTTTGCGGCGACGCAAAGGTTGAAGCGGATATCAAGGAGCGGCTTGGCGTGACCATTCGCTGCGTCCCGCTTGAACACGATGGCGAGCGCGGTGCGTGCGTGATAACGGGGGCGCCGAGCACCCAGCGGGTGGTGTGGGCCAAGGCCTATTGAAGAAATCCGACATTTCGCTGGGAAAAACCAGTCCTCGTTTTGACTTTTGCCCGTTCCCTCGCATGTTGGTGTCAGAGGGCAAGTGGTTTACCCTCACATTTTTGGAGTTGGAGAAAGGGCTTTCCATGTCGTATCGAGGGCGAAAGGTCGCGTGTGCCGCCTCAGGGATTGCTTTGGCGGTCATTGGTTCGTCGGCTTCGGCTGACTTCGTCAACCCGCTTGTGCCAGTTTGGCGCGGTGCGGCAAACGCCGACTTCTACGGTTGGGAGATCTTCACCAGCGCCTTCGGCGGCCCGAATATCCCGAACTACGCGGGCACCGAGCCTGGAGCAGCGCTCTTCAACTTCGGCGCAGGGGCCTTCATCAATTCGGCGGGCAACATCCAGGCAACCGGCAGCCCGCTTTCGATGACGGTCTACGCGGGCGCAGCGGAGCCCGTGGCCGAAGTCATTGTCAACATTGCAACCATTGGCACTGTCCTCAACGACAACAGCCTCATCTTGGGTCTTTACAACAACTCGGGCGGAGGCCTGACAGTAAGCCCCTCGATGATGGAACTTCGATCAGATCAGCCGACCGCCGATGGACAGGGCCGTGTCCAGACGCGGATGTATAGGTGGATTGTGCCGCCGACGGGATCTGCGCTGCCCCGATTCGAACTGAACTTCGGAAGCTTGTCGGGCGGGATCGCACTCGACTCACTGAGCATCGATGTCAGATACATCCCAGCGCCAGGTGCGTTGGCTTTGATCACCTGCGCAGGCACGCTTGCTGCCTGGCGCCGCCGCCGCCGCGACTAAGCGGTTGTCGGCCCGATTCACGATTCATTTTCCCATCCTGGGACCCACTTCCAAGCCCGCATGAGCGGGCTTGGTTGTTTTTGAAGTGCCGCGTGCAGTGGTGAGGTGCGATCAACGCTTCGCCGCGAACAACCGTTCGCTCGCGGGCACTCGGCGCGACACGGATGCGGTCAGGTCGCGAGCGCGTTACCGATCGGCTCGACTCGGGGGAAGAGCGCGAGCTTGGCGACCTCGGCGCCGGTCGGCAACCGACCGTAGGCACTGCGCTCGTCCCATGGCAACTGCCGACATGCATCCGAGCCGAAACCATCGCTGAGCGCGCACATCTTGGAGGGCATGAACGGCTCCAGCAGGACACCAGCGATCCGCACCGTCTGCGCACACTGGTTGAGGATCGCGGCAAGACGCGGCAGGTTCGCAGGGTCCTTCGCAAGCTTGAACGGCTCGGTCTCGTTGATCATTCCATCGACCTGACGCAGCAGGTCGATCCCGCATCGCGCAGCCGCCGAGAGTTCGAACGCGTCGATGTGACCGCACCATTGGCGAACGGCAGTGGCGCATCGATCGGGCCATGGACCGCCGCGTTCAGGCTCCTCGGGGAGCGTTCCGCCGAAGTACTTGCCGATCATCGCGCCGACACGGCTCGCGCAGTTGCCAACCGTGTTGACGAGGTCATTGGTGTATGTCTCGTGAAAGTGCTTGGCGCTGAAGTCGGCGTCCGTGGTTGTCAGTGGCCCCTGCGTCGCCATGTACCAGCGCCAGGCATCGAGTCCATAGTGTGCGAAGTAGCCCTCGATTGAAGGGAGATCGATGAAGTTGCCAAGCGACTTGGACATCTTCTGCCCATCCGCGATCCAGAAGCTGTGCGCATGAATCCGCTTTGGCAGCGGCATCTCAAGAGCCATCAGGAGCGCCGGCCAGATGACCGCGTGGAACCAGAGGATTTCCTTGCCAATCACATGGAAGTCCGCTGGCCAGTGACCCGCACGCTCGCGCGCAACATCGCTGTCGGGTTCCCCGAGCCCCAGCGCCGTGATGTAATTGAACAGCGCATCGATCCAAACATAGATCACATGCTGCGGATCGCCCGGAAATGGGATCCCCCAAGTGAAGTTGGTGCGCGTGATCGGCACATCCTGCAGGCCTTCGCGCAGTCGACCGAGCACTTCGTTCTGCCGCGCGGATGGCTGCACGAAATGCGGATGATCGGCGAAGTGCCGCTGCAGACGCTCCTGGAACGCGCTCAATCGGAAGTAGTAGTTCTGCTCCGTCGCGCGCACGAGCGGGCGACTGGTCACAGGGCTCAGGTAGTTCAGTTCCTTCGCCTTGGTCTCGGTGTAGTACTCCTCTTGTCCTTCGTCGTACCAGCCCTCGAAGGTGCCGAGATACACGCTTCCACCCTCGTGCAGCCGCTTCACCAGCGCCTGAACCTGCCGCTCATGCCGCGGCTCGGTGGTGCGGATGAAGTCGTCGTTCGACAGGCCAAAGAGGCTCATGACCCGCTTGAACTCCGCTGCGTTTTCATCGGCAAGCGTGCGCGGGGTGATGCCGCGTGCTGCTGCGCTCTTCTCCACCTTGACGCCGTGCTCGTCGGTTCCCGTCAGGAAGAAGACGCTGCTTCCACGCAGGCGCATCGCTCGCGCCCACACATCGCACAGCGTGGTGGTGTAGGCATGTCCGATGTGCGGGCGATCGTTCACGTAGTAGATCGGGGTCGTGATGGTGGCGGGCTTCGCAGACATGGGAGGCGGCGATGGTATGAAGGCGGAGCCGCGCAGACCGGATGGCGTGATCAGGGCGCGCCGAGGGTCGTGCGCAACTGCTCGAGCACATCTGCAGTTGCGGCGCGATAGATGATCACCATCTCGCCGTTGGAGAACGCGAGCGTCGCCGCGGATGACGGATCACTCGCATCATCAACCTCTGCGAAGGTCTGCGACGACTGCATCGGCTCAACCCGACCGTAGGCATCGAATGTGACGAATCGCCCGTGATCGGGAGTGAAGTACAGCAGCAGGTAGCTGCCCGACTGGTCCCCGTCGCGCTCGTACAGCAACCCGCCGCCACCTGCGCACCCAGGCAGGTCGATCGGGCCGCCGATCACGGGAACGAAGCCTTCCGGTGCAAGGTCCGGCGGGCGCCATGAACTGCCCGTTGTGGATCGAATGAGTTCTGCAACATCCGCCGAGGTCGGACCCGCCGCATCAGGTGGTCGGTGGATCGCATCGAGCTGCATCGCTGCCTGCATCTGACGAAGTGCATCGAGTACTTCACCCATCGGCACAAGATTGCCCGTGGGGCGCTCATCAAGACGCCGACCATAAATGCCCACGAGCACGGCCATGGAGACAAGCAGAATGGCTGCGGACAGAGCGACCGGATGGAACGATCGTCGTTCATCTCCGATGCGGCGTCGCATGCCTGCAGTTGTACACTTTGCCTGATGTTTGTTCTTGTGCTGCTCTCCGCAGTCGTCGCACAACAGGCGCTCGATGGAAACCTCCAGCGCGGTGGTGGCGGCTCCGCGCTCGACTCGCGCGTCAATCCAGGTGGGAATCAGCGCGTTGCACAGCAGGACTATCGGTCTCGCAATCTCATCGTCACTGGCGATGTGACTGCGGGGCGTGGCTTCCGCGGTTCGGTGGGCTATGTCGCTGAGGATGATTTTCGCGGCGCGACATCGGGCATCGCGACGCGCGACTTCCGAGCCTATACGGCGAACACCAGTGCCAGCGCGCTCGCCACCATCCCGGTGAACGACCGCTACAGCCTCGCGACCGCCATCAGCGCGCAGCCTTATCTCCGCGATTACTGGAGCACCAATCCCACGGGAGTCACGGGGCGTGTGGGCGATGCTCGTGCCAACACCACCGGACCGCAGACACAGATGGTCACCTTCGACCGCAATTTCGCTTCCACCATTTCGCGTGCGGAAGCGGCTGACGAACGCATCGACCGCGATATGAAGACTCGCCGCGGTTCGATGGTCGCTGACATCGGATCGATCTACAGTCCCTCGACGATCTCGCTCACGCGGGATTCGCAGCGGCGACCGCTGCGTCTCCTGTCGAGCCCGTTCACGGGCGTCGTGGCCGTTCCTGATGGTGACCTCATTGAGTCCCTGCAGTACGGCGTCTACGGCAGTGCCCTGCTGCGCGATGATTTGCGCTCGGGACGAGTGGAAGGACGAAAGATGGTTCGGTCCTATCTCTCAGGACTTGTGCCAGAGCAGCCGCGTAGTCCACAGCAAGCGCCGGACACGCGGCTCGACACTCGCGCGCAGCCGAGCGGCGCGTCGGTGGATCGGGCTGCGGCGCAGCCGCGCATGATGCTCGAACAGCGCACGCCGTACGACCGCGTGCTTGCCAGCAGCACGCGCCGCGTGCTTCGTGCGCAAGGCAAATCGGTCAGTTCGAGCGAAGAAATCTCGGTTGATGAGGTGCGCCAACTGGGCGCACTGAGCGGATTGGTCCGTAAGGGACTCGACCTGAGGCCGCCTCTGCCGATCGACGACACCGACCGCGTGCTTGGCAAGAGTGGAGCGAGCGCGAATGCGCCCACGCTCGTGCCGAGCAGTTCGCCATCCGCTGGAACGCCTGCAGGTGGAACGCCTGCAGGTGGCGACGCGTCGACGCCGAACGCAGCGGGCACGACACCAGACGGTGCAAGCGGCAGCGCGCAAGCGAAGCGAAGCCTCACTCCCGAACAGGCGTATCTCGTGCTTGCGCATGGCGAGACGGTCAGTCAGCTCGATGGCGGGTCGAAAGAAGCGCTTGATTCCTTGCTGCGCCTCGGTGACGACGCGATGCGCAAGGGGCGATTCTTCTCGGCGGAGAAGGACTTCATCGCGGCGTCACAGATTGCACCCGCAAATGTCTTGCCGCTCGCAGGACTCATCAACGCGCAGGTGGCAGCTGGACTGCAGATGTCCGCATCGGTCTCCATGCGAAGGCTGTTCATCAACTGGCCCGAGATGATCGACACCCGATACGCGATGGATCTCCTTGGGGGAGAAGCGCGACTGCGCACCATCGCTGGCGAGTGCATCAAGCGCAGCGAGGGGTCGCGCAGCGCTGGTGACTACGGGCTGATCACTGCATGGATTGGGCACCAACTCTCGGACCGCGAACTGGTGACACGTGGACTGGACATCCTCGCGCTGAGCCCCAATGACTCCGAACTCCAGCGTGCACTGCGGATCATTTGGCTCCGAACGACGAATGATGTTCCGCTCTTTCAGGAGCAGCAGCCCGCGCCAGCCGCTCCACCAACGCCATCGGCACCCTGAGTTGCGCCTTGTGTGGGGCGGCGCTCACCGCCGCAGTGCATCGGTCGTCGTCACACCGAGGTTTTCATAGATGCGCCGCGTCGCATCGCTCTTGTTCAGCGTGTAAAAGTGGATGCCGCGCACGCCGGAATCGAGCAGTTGCCTGCACTGTTCGGTTGCCCAGTGAATGCCGACCCGCGCAACGGCATCCTCATCGCTCTCGGCGCGTCGGATCGCGCGCAGCAGGGGGGCTGGGAAACGCGTTCCCGCCGCCAGTTCCGCCATGCGCCGAAGCCCTGCCACTGAAGTGATCGGCATGATGCCCGCGAGCAACGGGACGCGAATGCCGGCGATCTCGCAGCGCTCGCGCCAATCCATGAACGCGTGGTTGTCGAAGAAGAGCTGCGAGATGACCAGGTCCGCCCCGGCATCGCACTTGGCCTTCAGGTGATCCATCTGCGTCAGCGTGTTCGGTGTCTGTGGGTGCCCCTCGGGATATCCAGCGACGGCGATGCCGAAGCCCTTGCCGCCATCGACGCGGTTGGCGGGGAACGCCTTCAATCGTCGCACCAGATCGGACGCATGATGGAAGTCACCACCAAAGGTGGCACTCCCTGCTGGCGGATCGCCACGCAGCGCCAGGATGTTGCTGACGCCGGCAGTCGCGTAGCGCTCGAGGATCCCATCGATGTCGCTGGTGGAATGATTCACGCAGGTCAGATGGGGCATCGCCTCAAGCCCCGTCTCCTGCTTGATGCGAACGACGAGATCATGCGTGAACTGCCGCGTGGATCCGCCCGCACCGTAGGTGACCGAGACGAACGATGGCTTCAGCTTGCCGAAGTCGGTGATGGTGCCGAAGAGGGTGTTCCAGCCACCTTCGGTTTTCGGCGGGAAAAACTCGAAGCTTGCAGTGAACGAATCGCGCGCGAGCACATCGCTGAGGTGCATGAGGTCAGGCTATCAGCATGGCGACCGTGACCTAAACTTCCCCGTGGCAACAATGGACCGCGCGATCCCCAAGCCGACAGCGAAGCGCCTGAACCTCTACGCACGCGAAGTGCAGATGTTGATCGACGCTGGCCAGCACAAGGTCAATTCGTCCGACCTCGGCGGTCGAGTTGGTGTCAAGAGCAACCAAGTCCGAAAGGACCTTGCGTATCTGAGCCGCGACGAGGAAGCGGGCGATCGCGGTCGCGCAGGAATCGGATACGACTGCGAGCGGCTGCTCAGCGGCATCGAAAGGCTGGTGGGTGCGCAGAAGCGCTGGTCGCTTGCGCTCTTCGGCGTCGGGAACATCGGACGCGCGCTGCTTTCGTATGCATCGTTCGACGAAGAGGGCTATCCGATTGCAGCAGTGTTCGATGCCAACGAGAAGATGGTCGGCAAGCGGATCGGTCGCTGGGAGGTCCAGCCCATCTCGCAACTGGCTCGCACGATCAAATCGCGGCGGATTCCCATCGGAATCCTCGCAGTGCCTCGCGAAGCAGCGCAGGGCTTGGCGGATCAACTGTGTGCCGCAGGGGTTGTCGGTCTCCTAAACTTCGCGCCCATGCAACTCTCGGTGCCGCCACATGTCGTCGTCATCAACATCGACCTCACGATCACCTTGAAGCAACTCTCCATGGACATCGCAGTGAAGGGTCGCGGCAACGGCAATGGACGCGGTCGACGAAAGGGGCAGTCGTGACGGTTGCGCGTGCCATGCTGCTTCTGGCGATGTATGCCGTGGTTGCGATGCTGAGCACGACAGGCTGTTCGTCGGCGCGCGTGATGATGCCGACGGACAACGACGGACTCCGCCGTGAAGTGCAGGCGCTCCGCGAACAGGTGTCGGCGCTCGAGGCACAGCGAGCGGAACTGCGGCAGCAGCTCGCAGCAGCGACCACGCCGATCGCCGAAGAAGGGACGCTCGATGCGCAAGTCGCTGAGGCGACCCCGCGGTTGGTGTCGCTGGTCGTTGAAGGCGCGAGCCACTTTCGGGCGGGGGGCAGCGCGAGCGGCATATCAACATGCGAAGCGGTGATCTACATCAAGCCGACCGATGGGCGCGGGCGATTCATGCAGATCGTTGGGCGCGCGCGAGCGAGTGCGTTCCAACTGCATGCGGACGGACGCGTGGCGAGCCTTGGGGCGGCGGAGTGGGGTCCCATTGAGGTACGCGATGCTTGGCGAGACGGCATCTTTGGCGCGCACTACACGCTGCGGCTGCCACTTGCGGCGGAGGGCTGGACCTGCGCCGCGGGCACGGTGACTGTTCGTGTTGAGTTCACCAGCCAGCCGGATGGGCGCACCTACGCCTCGCAGCGCGAGATTCCATTTCAGCAATGACACCGCTCACCCCATCAAACACCTCGCAACAGCGGCAACCGACAGGGTGCGGCGCTCGGCTTGCGACCACAAGCAGTAGTGGTGTCGCGTCATGGGCGGCGCGATCCGTCGTGGTTGCCGCGCTACTGACCATCGGTGGCGGTTGCCAGCGACCACTGTTCAACGAGAAGGATCCCCGCTCGCAGTTCGACACCTACGACCGACTTCGTCAGCAGAATCAGTCGCTGCTCGTACCCGATGAGTTCGGCAATCCGCAGCCGGCACTTCGAGCGCGACTCTCTCCGCAGTCCTGAAATCTGCGGCGATTCCTTCATATCCCGCGTGCGGTCATCCGATACAGAGAGTCGAAAGGACTCACTGTGCCGAACGCATCAACGCAACCATCATCCAAGGCGCCGCGCAATTCGAAGTCATCGAAGGGTGGCGTGCAGCGTCGGCTCACCGTGTGGGCAAGCTTCGCAGCGGCGATGACAGCCGTGGCAGGAATCCTGGTGATCGCTGATGCCGGCGCGCCCAACATCGATGCAGCGGTCAGCCCGACGCTCGTGGGTCATGGGGCGAACCCCAACGCCGTGCCGCTGATCGTGCCGCGCGAGGCGAGCGAGGTTGCTGGTCGCTGGCAGGCAATCGTGATCCATCACTCTGGCACGCCGGCGGGGGACGCCGTGACGCTCGGGCGTCAGCATGTGTCCGCTGGCTTGAGCGGGCTCGGCTTCCACTTTGTCATCGGAAACGGTCAGGGGCTCGGAGATGGGCTTGTCGATGTGGGATACCGCTGGTCGCAGCAGTTGCCAGGAGCCCATGTTGCGTCGACCACACCAAATCCAAACGGCGACCCGACTCGAGTGGGGCTCTCCAAGTCCGACGCGGAGCGATATAACCGACATGCCATCGGCATCTGTCTGATCGGCAACGGCAACCGCCGCGAGTTCACGGATCGTCAGGTGAACGAACTCGTCAATCTGGTTCGGGCACTTCAGGAGCGACACGGTATCCCGTCGTCGGCTGTTCTCCTGCACTCCGATCTTGCGAGCGTCCCAAGCCCAGGAACGCATTTCCCCGCCGCGCGATTTGAGTCGCAAATTCGTCGGTAACGACTGCGCGATTCAGGAGGAGGAGTCGAGATTGGTTCGATGGGCGCTCGGCGGGGCGCCGCGTTCAACGGTGGCGGCGGATGTGTCCGTTCTCAAAACCTGGCAAAACTCGACGCGGGTGATGATGCTTATTGCCCACGGATACTGTATTGTGAGGCATTACAACCATCGCAGGGGGGTCTCGTGTCCCCGATCGTTGTTGAATGGTGCAAGTTCGTATTTTTGATCACGACTGTCCCACATGAGCATCACATGAGCATCAAGGCGACCCAAGAGGAACTCTTTGGCTACAAGGTGATCGCGCTGCTCGGTGAGGGAGCGCGCAGCAAGTTGTACGCGGTGAAGGATCGGCAGTCGGGGGCAACCTACGCACTGAAGCATGTCATCTTCGAAGAGGGGCGCGACAAGGATGATCGTTTCCTGCGGCAGGTCGAGACCGAGTGGGCGACGCTGAAGGAACTGAATCACCCGGCGATTCGCCGCGGAATCACCCTGAAGCGCGAGCGCCCCATCGTGAAGATGACCGAGATCTGCCTCGTGCTCGAACTGATCGACTCATCGACGATCGAGGAAGCGCCGCCACGACACCTGCGCGACCATGTGCGCATCTTCGCCGAGGTCGCCGAGGGTTTGGCCCACATGCACGAGAAGGGTTTTGTGCACGCGGACATGAAGACAGGCAACATCATGATGCCTGAGGGGCGCGCACGGTCGGCACATGCAAAGATCATTGACCTCGGTCAGTCCTGCAAGACCGGCACGGTGAAGCCGCGCACGCAGGGCTCGCCTGGCTACATGGCGCCCGAGCAAGCTGCCAAGGAAGCGATCGTGGAAGCAACGGATGTCTACAACTTCGGTTGCACCATGTACCGCGCGTTGACGCGCGACTATGCCGAGACGGTGCTCGTTCCTGGCGAGAACAAGGCGCGTTCGGTCAGCGAGGTTCCGGCAACGGTCCCCGTGGCGCAGCGCGTGCAATCGGTCAGTCCTGCTCTCTCCGACCTCGTGTCCGAGTGCATTCGCCTGCCGATCGGCAAGCGCGTGTCATCGATGCAGAAGGTTGCGCAGCGGCTGCGTGCCATCGAGTCGCAGGTTGGCGACGAGACACTCTGACGCACGTGGGATTTCCAGCGACATTCCCCGATCACTGGCACCAGCGCTTTCTTGCCCTGGCGACGCAGATCGCATCATGGAGCAAGGATCCTTCGCGCGGCGTGGGAGCCGTAATCGTGTCGCCGCGCAAGCAGATTCTCAGCACGGGTTTCAATGGACTGCCGGTTGGCATCGAGGATCGCCCTGATCGCCTCGTGCGCCCCGTGAAGTATGACCTCATTTGCCATGCGGAGTTGAACGCGATCGTGCAGTGCGCCCGCAATGGCGTCAGTCCCCTTGGGTGCACGATGTACTCCACATTCAGCCCGTGCGTGCAGTGCTCTCTCGCGATCATCCAGGCGGGACTCGCCGAAGTGATCACCTTCGAGACTTCTGCGAGCGGTGATGAGCACTGGCAGCGTTCGACGGACTTGGCGAAGTCCCTCTTCGATGAGGCGGGAGTCCGCTACCGCACGATGCCGCGGTCGGTACCCTCATCGACATGAGTTCACACTTGAGATCGCCATGGAGACTCTGTGCGGTCAGCTGCGCGTTCGGCGCGCTGCTGGGCGCTTTCGTGCTGACGGCTCATGGTTCGGCGCGTGAGCAGTCGGCGGTGCAACAAACGAAGGCAGCGATCAGCGATGCCAAGGCGCGCGCGCTGCTGACGCTGTTCGTTGGCAGTTGGGAAGTGCGCGGGACGACGGTGGGCGCCGATGGGGCAAGCACGGGACCATTTCAGGGGCAGTGCCACTTCAACTGGACGCTCGGCGGGGTCTTTCTGGCGGGCGATCATGTGCTCTACAACCAAGAGGGCGCAGCGCTGCAGATCATGGATGTGATGGGCTTCACGCCGGGGGTCGGATTCACGCGAAGTGAGATCACCAACGGCGATCGCAGCATGTTCCTGTCGACTGGGATGTACGACGATGCGCCAAATGCGATGGTGTTTTCTTCGGCGAATCCGATGCTCACGCCCGACGGGAAGCGTCGATCGCTCGACACATCCTTCATGTTCCGACCCGACGGCACGATCGTCTGGAACACGACATTTGAGGAGGACGATTCGCCCGCGGGCACGGTGAAGTTGGTCCTGACTCGGATGCAGACGCCGCCCGCGATGCAGGCGCCGAGCACGCCGTTTGGTGCGCCGATGATCGCGCAGGCTGCGGCGGGGCAGGGCGCAGCGCCTCCGACAGCCGCGGCAAGTGGCGGCAACTTCATCGTTCAGACGCAGCAGGGGCTCGCGGTGACTCGTGCGCCACAGAGCATGGAAGAGAACAAGCAACTCCTGTCCGCGATGCTGCAGCAGCGTCAGCAGTTGCAGGCGCAGATGAACGCGA
The DNA here is from genome assembly GCA_009926625.1 of Planctomycetota bacterium. Taxonomy (GTDB): domain Bacteria; phylum Planctomycetota; class Phycisphaerae; order Phycisphaerales; family SM1A02; genus F1-60-MAGs104. The sequence goes on along the minus strand of RFON01000009.1, from coordinate 6,872 downwards.
TGCAGGGACAGGTGCAAGACATGTCGCGGATGATGACGGCGGCAACGGGCCCGTGAGAGCACGCGCCGCATGATCGATCATCCGCCAGCCGCGGCACGCGTTGGTGCTGCGCGAGTCGCCTGCTTCGCTTTGCTCGCGGGTGCTTGGTCGGTGTTGCTTGTGTGTGCCGGCGTTGCCGCAGGTTGGGTGTTTGCCGCCCTGCGTGGAGTCGGCGTGGCGCGCCTGACGGACGAATCGCTCGCGTCCATTCCGTCCGAACGGCTGTCGGTGTTCATCGGGGGACAGATCACGCGCGTCATGTTCGATGTGGTGCTGTGGATCAGCCTCTTGATGCCCGCGGTGCTCGTGACGGTGCTCGGCGGTTGGTCTGGAAAGCGCTTTGGAGCGCTTCCTGCGCGCGGCACGCTCGTGCTGCAGCGCGTCGCCGTCGTCGCGCTGTCCTTGGGGCTGTTTGCGGCGATCGTGTCACTGCAACTTTCGCTCACGCTTGCTTCGCAGTCTCAATCGCATTGGACCGCCGCCGCAAGCGGCGATGCTGCAGCGACCGCTGAGACACGCGCGGTGCTCGACGCGACCCATGTGTCGGCGGAGCGCATGTACGGGGTGCTCACGCTGCTTGCGTTCATCGGCACGGCCTGCGGCTGCGCGGCCCTCGTGCGCCGAAGCGCGCTACCCTCCCACCCATGAGCGATCACGGTGAACTCTTTTCGCTGCGAGGTCGCCGAGCACTTGTCGGTGGTTCGACGCAGGGGATCGGGCGAGCGTGCGCACTCGCGTTCGCGGGCGCCGGCGCATCGGTCGTGCTGCTTGGGCGAAATGGTGCGGGGCTGCAGAAGGTGCTGGCGGAACTGCCGACGAGCGAGGGTGCGTCCCACTCCACCCTCGAAGCGGACTTCGCGGATTGGAAGCGTGTGCAGGGCGCGGTCGCAGGTGAAGTGGAACGCGCAGGCGCACTGCACATCGTGCTGCACAACACGGGCGGACCGCCCGCGGGCAGCGCGATCGAGTCAGCCCCCGAGGACTTCGCGCGCGCCTTCGAGATGCACCTGCTGACGGGGCAGGCGATCGTGCAGGCGTGTGCGCCCCTGATGCGCGCTGCCGGCTACGGGCGCATCATCAACATCACCAGCACATCGGTGCTGACCCCGATACGCGGGCTCGGTGTTTCAAATACGGTGCGCGCTGCGGTTGCGAACTGGGCGAAAACGCTCGCAGGCGAACTCGCGCCGCACGGCATCACGGTCAACACGATTCTGCCGGGTTCGATCCAGACATCGCGGCTCGACGCGATCTTCCAAGGGCGAGCGAACCGTGGTGGACTGACGATCGATGAAGTGCGCGCCGCCGCGATCGGGCAGATTCCTGCGGGCAGGCTCGGTCATCCGGCGGAAATCGCTGCGGCGGCGCTCTTCCTTGCGTCGCCGGCGGGTGGGTATGTCACGGGCGTGAACCTCCCTGTCGATGGCGGGCGCACCGCTGTCCAGTCCTGACGGACGGCGCTCATGCAACCCAACGCAGCGACGGACATCATCGACATCTCGCCGTTGTTCTCGCCGCGCCTTGCGGTGTTCCCTGGTGATGAGCCGATTGTCCGCGAGGTGAAGCTCGACATGAAGCGGGGGGACAACATCACCCTCAGTGCACTTCGTGCGACCGTTCATCTTGGTTCGCATGCGGATGCGCCGAGTCACTACGGACGCGATGGTCGCGCCATCGACGAGCAACCACTGGACCTCTACTGGGGGCCATGCGAAGTGGTGCAGGTGCGCGCAGGCGTTCGCCCGCCAAGCGGTCGTGTCGCGCGCGCGGATCTCGATGTTGGTCCTGGCTGGCAGCCGCGCTTCGAGCGCCTGCTGATTGCCACGCGGTCGTATTCCAACCCAGAGCAGTGGGACGGATCGTTCCTCGGTCTCGAGCCGACCCTGGTGGATGTGCTTGCCGATCGTGGGGTGCGACTGATCGGCATCGACACGCCAAGCGTTGATACGGCTGATTCCAAGGACCTGCCGACGCACGCGCGGTTTCTCGCGCGTGGCGTGGCGATCATCGAGGGACTGGTGCTTCGCACCGTGACGCCAGGTGACTTCGAGTTCTGCGGGCTTCCGCTGCGGCTTGAAGGTTTCGACGGCAGCCCTATTCGCGCTGCGCTGCGCCCGATGCGCCCGATGCACGAGATGCACCAGATGCCGGCGCGTAGCACACCGCCTTGACTTCGACTGCAATCGGCGTTGGCAGCGCAACGATCTGAAGCGTGGTGCGCGCTGGGTTTGGATTTCCCTGTCCGCCGAAGTACTCCGCGTAGATGCGGTTGTAAGTGGGGAAGTCGCGCTTCATGTCAACGAGATACACCGTCACATCCACCACACTGCTCCAGGGCAGTCCAGCATCGGCAACCACGGCCTGCACATTGCGGAAGCAACTGCGGCACTGCGCTTCGAAGTCGAAGGGGTCGACGCCAGGGATGGCACTCGAACCGCGCACGCGGGGGCCGATCCCGCTGAGGAAGACGAACGCGCCCGCACGCCGCGCGTGCGGATAGGCGCCGAGCGGCTCAGGGGCGGTCGCGGAATGGACCTCGCTTGCAGGTGTGTTGCTCATTCAGTCTCCCGTGCTGCGGACAACCACCATTGGTTCGGCGAAGAAGTGCAGCGCCTCTTGACCGCCCTCGCGTCCGATGCCGCTGCATCGGACGCCGCCGATCGGCACGCGCAAGTCGCGCATCATCCAGCCATTGATCCACACGGTGCCCGCGGACAATGCACTCGCGATGTGGGTTGCGCGCTCCGCATTGGGCGTCCACACCGTGGCAGAGAGTCCATACTTCGTTCCGTTGGCGATTCGGACTGCATCGGCATCGGTCGAGTACGGGATGAGCGTTGCAACTGGACCGAAGATCTCCTCTTGATTCGCATCGGCTTCAGGCGGCACATCCTGCAGCAGAGTTGGTGGGAAGAACGCACCATTTCGCACGCGTTCGGGAAGCGCATCAGGCGGGACGCGCGCGCCTCCGCAGAGCAGTTGCGCGCCGCCTTCGACGGCAGCGTTCACCATGCCTGCGACCCTCATCAAGTGCGGCGCCGAAATGAGCGAACCAAGGTCCGTTGCCGCATCGAGTGGATCGCCGATGCGCATCGCGCGGGTGCGTTCCACGAGGGCAGGCACAAGGCGGTTCCAGCAGGAGCGCTCGATCAGGATTCGCGAGGCACAGTGACAGACTTGGCCTTGGTTGGTGAACATCGCGCGCACCAGCCCAGCAGTCGTCGCCGAGAGGTGCTCGTCGTTGGCTGCATCGGCGCAGACGATCGCCGCATTCTTCCCGCCAAGTTCAAGAGCGGTGCGCTTGAACGAACCTGCCGCCGCGCGCGCGATGGACTGACCAGTCAGCGTTCCGCCGGTAAAGGTGATGCATGCAACATCGGGATGCGCCGCGAGTGCGGCGCCCGCAAGCGGACCACGACCATGCACCACATTGCACACGCCGGCAGGAAATCCAGCGTCAACCATGAGCTGCGAGAGCATCCAGGCGGTGATGGGCGTCACTTCGCTCGGCTTGCCGACGACCGTGCAGCCCGCCGCAAGTGCGGGGGCGATCTTCCAAGTGAAGAGGTACAGCGGAAGGTTCCAAGGCGAAATGCACGCGGCGACACCGAGGGGCTTGCGGAGGACGGTGGAGCGCATGACTCCCCGCGGCAGATCCTGCTCGAACATCTGCGGCTGGTCCTCGATCACGGCGTCCGCGAAGTGACGGAGGTTCGCGATTGCGCGCGGCACATCGAGTGATCGCGCGAGCGCGAGCGGCTTGCCGGTGTTCTCGCTCTCTGCGAGCGCGAATGCATCGAGGTCGCGTTCCACCAACGCCGCAAGCCGCCGCAGCAATTCCGCGCGCTCGCGTGCGGGGCGCACCGACCAGGCGGGAAATGCCCGCTCTGCGGCGGCGACCGCTTCGTTGACATCGTGGGCCGTGCTGTCAGGCACGGTCGCGATGGTCTGTCCCGTTGCGGGGTTCTGTGCGAGAGTCGTGGCGCCGCCTCGCGCTGGACGGAAGCAACCGTCGATCAAGTTGCAGATCACGGCAGGCTGCACGCGCGCAGGATAGGACGCGGGCGATGGCGCGGCACTCGATGCCATCAGTCCGATCCCTCTGAGCTGGCGAGACTGACCTGGCGTGCCCCAGGTCCCGTGCAGGTGAGCATGAGGAACGCGCCGACGACCGCGATCGAACCAGACACCCACTGCCACCATGCGAATCGCTCGCCGAAGATGAGCGTGCTCGCCAAGCCGACGAAGAATGGTTGGAGCTGCAGGACGCCGCTGGTGATGACGATGCCGATGCGCGCGATGCTGATGTAGTACAGGATGTGCCCGAGCGCGATCCCGATGACCGCACTGACGAACAGTTTCAGCAGGACGCTGCCTGGCAGATCTGGGACGCCGCTGCCGGCCGCACCGCCAAAGATCAGCATGAGTGCGATCAGTCCGATCGCCGTGATCTGGCAGATCGCTGCGAATGCGGTGATGGGGTTGTAGGCAGCCATGCACCGACGCACGCCGAGGCCATACATGCCGTAACTGAACGCGCAGAAGATGCTCAGCGCGGTCCCGCGCGGATTGAATCCGCCGAGCGAAGCATCGCCTCCAAGCAACACTGGGAAGAGTCCGCCAAGGAGGATCGCGGCACCGATGAGGTAGCGCGGACTGCTGATGATGGAGCGTTCGGTTGGGACGAACATGTACGCACCGATCGCAACCCAGATCAGTTGGGTTCGAAGACCGAATGTCACGAGTCCCGGGTTCATCTCATGGAATGCAGCAGTGAACGCCGCTTGCCCAGCGATGTTGAACAGCGATGGGATCAGCGCGTCCCGCCAGATTCTCGTGGGGAGTCGTCCGCGGCGCCAAGCGAGCACGAGCGCAGGAAGCCAGATCAATGCGCTCACGCCGTAGCGCCAGCCGTTGTTGCTCCAATGATCGACTTCCGACGAGAGGTCGCGCAGGAACAGCGGGACGGTGGACCAGCATGCGAGCGTGAGAAGCAGGCATGTGATGCCCAGCGTGGCACGAGATGGCGCCGTCGACGGCGCTTCGCGGTTGTCGGTGGCGCGGCTCATGCGCCGCCCGACATCAGTGCGCGCACGATGAGAACGCTGCCTGCCACGACAACACCGAGCGCAGCCACCGCGACCGTCGTGAGCCACGCATCCTGCCGCTGTGACTTCGCAAGTGCTTCGGCATAGGGAATCGTGTCGAAGCTGACCATGTCGTAGCGCGGCGTGAAGAGCTTCGGCACGATGCGGTGCAGCAGGTGTTCAACGGACTTTCGCGCAAGGAATGCTCGCGACGCGGTGCGGTCGCGCATCTCGATGAAGTTCTGCAGCGCCATCTCGGCGATCGCATCGGCGTTGGGCTTTCGCGCACGCTCATACTCGCGGATCGCGGCGCCGACATCCGTCGTGTGGCGTTCCAGTGAATCCAGCAGGGCTTCGCAGTCCTCGAAGCTCGCGTTCGCGCCTTGCCCGAAGAACGGCACGATTGCGTGTGCGGCATCGCCCACCAAGACCGCGCGCGCCCCCGATGACCACGGGCGGCATCGAATGGTGAGCATCCAGCCCACGGGATTCGCAGCGAAGTCCGCGTCGAATGTGGGCATCAGTTCAAGTGCATCGGCATACTCGCGCTCGAAGTGGCGACGACCGGTGATGGGATCTGCGATCTTGTCGAAGCCGTCGGCAGAGCCATCGCTGCTGCGGTGCGGCCAGAAGAGCGTGCAGGTGAACGACCCATCGGGATTCGGAAGTGCGATCATCATCGAACTTCCGCGAGGCCAGATGTGCAGCGCGTTCGGTTCCATTGCGAAGGGCGCATGCGGCCCAGTCGCAACTGGTGCGATGGTCATCTCCTTGTATCCGTGCCCGAGCCATGACTGCTCGAAGTCGAATCCCTCGCGCCGCTGCATCGCGTTCCGCACGGCGCTGTACGCGCCATCCGCGCCAACGATGAGGTCCGCCTCGACCTGTTCCTCCGAACCGCTGACCGTGTTCACGAAGGTTGCGATCCCCCGCACGGCATCGAGTTCGCCGCATCGCTGGTCGAAGGAGACGCGGACATTCGGTTCGGCGGCGGCGGCGTTCAAGAGCACCAGGTTGAGCGCACTGCGCGAGATGCTCAGGATTGCATGTTCGGTGTTGCTGCTGTACTGCTGGAAAGTGAGCGCGCCCGACCGCGAGTGCATCATGCGCCCTGGCATGCGGATCGCATCGCACAGGACCTGCGATTCGAGCCCCGCTCGCCGCAGCGCCTTGATGCCGCGGGCGCTGATTGCCAGGTTGATCGAGCGCCCCTGCACGAAGTTCTTGCTGCGCGGATCCCCGCGGCGTTCACGCAGGTCAACATGCCATCCAGCACGCGCGAGATAGACCGCAAGCAGGGAACCTGCGAGCCCTGCACCAGCAATGACAACTCGCTTCGTCACTGGCGAAAGTGTACGAGTGCTCGGTTGTTGCGGCACGAAAGGCAGCCAGCGGCTGTCACTCGTGCAGTGCTTCGATCAAGCGCCAGCAGTCGCCGAAGGAGCAGTAGAGCGGTGCGGGCGCGGCACGAATGACGCGCGGGTGGCGGAAGTCGCACACCACGCCCCGTGGCAGGAGCCGTTCGAATCGCGCGCGCGCCTGTGCCGTGGTTCCTTGCACCTCGATCGACAGTTGACAGCCGCGCTGCGCCGTGGCGCTCGGCGTGATGATGCGCAGATCGCTCTCGCGCGAGCGAAGTGACATCTCGATGAATGCGGTCATGACGCGCGCCTTGGCGGCGAGCCGTTCGATGCCCGCTTCGGCGAATACCTCGAAACTGGCGAGCAGCGGCGCGAGCGACAGGAC
>RFON01000080.1 GCA_009926625.1 Planctomycetota bacterium | reverse complement strand
TGGCGCGACTTGCCGCCTTGCGGGATGCCGAAAGCACGCGGCGGAGCGAAGCGGGGGGTCAGCTGCGAACGGCGGAGCAGTTGCAGCAGGAGATTGACGAGCTGAACACCCGGGCGACGCAGGCGGAGGAGGCGCTACGTGCCCGTACGGCGCTCGTCGGGCTGAACGCGCGGTTGCAGCAAGAGACCACACTCGCGAACCAGGTCGCGGAGCCGCAAGTGGACCGCGTCCTCAAGACGATGTTGCAGGAGCAGATGCGAGGACCGTTGACGCGGCGGCGGGTGCTGGAAACGCTGACGACGGAATTCGGGTTGTCACTGAATGATCCCATTTTTGCTGCTGCGCGGCAACATACGGATCGGTCGGGACGCACGTACAAGGACCCGGCCGGGGCGCTGTACTTCCTGACGCAACCCTTGGTGCGTAAGGTCGGCGGGCAGGAGACCGTCATACCGACCGATCAGGCGCCGGTGGACGTGCGACAGCTGGACGGCATCCTGCGCGGACTGCTTGGTGAGCAGCGGACGGTCCGCGAGGCGCGGCGTGCGCGGACGGAAGAGCAGGTCACTGCCGCGTCGGCGGCGGCGTTTGGTTCGCCGAATCTGGGGGCGCAGGCCGATCAAGGGCGTCTTCCGGAAGAGTATCGCAATCGTGCCCAAGAGAAGCTGAAGCTGCTGTTTCAGTCGCTGGGCGTCCTGGACATCGCTGCGGCGAATCGGGCGATGGAGTCGTTGCGGCAGGTCATTGCCGATGCGACGGCGAAGATGGACGGGTTGGGTGAGCGCTCGCAGCTCACGCTGAAGCGTATCTCGACGTTGCTGAAGGACGATGTCAAGGACGCGGAGTCGCTTAGCAAAGTCATCACGGCCTTGCAGGAGGAGTTCGAAGAGTTGGCGGAGCCGGTGCGCAGGGAGGCTATGCGGACGCCGGAAGCGGGGGGTGGGACCAGCGGCAACTTCCGCCTGAACGCGTTCCGGAAGTTCGAGTCGCTGTCGCAGTATCTCTTTGCCGGCAACATGCTCTACAGTGCCGTGAACGTGGCGTCGCAGATGGCGCGGACCGCCGTGGAGGTGGAGGCGACGTTGACGCGGATCCAGGGCATCCTGGACACGAAGTCACCGAGCGCGGCCGCGGCCATCGGACGCGGCGTCATCGACAACGCCTATAGCACAGGCACGAACATCACGGAGTCGCTGCGGGCCGCCCAGACGTTTGCCCAGATCGGTGCGAATCCGCAGGAAGTGGTCCGACTGTCACGGGCGGCATTGACCGGACAGATGGGGGCTGGACTGGAGCCGCAGCAGGCGACGGAGTTGCTGATTGCGTCGCGCAACATCACGAATGGGCGGCTGGCGCCGGAAGACCTCCTGGACCGCATTGCGCGAATCGAGGCGCGGTACGCCGTCAGCGCCCAGGATCTGTCGGAAGGCATCATGCGGGTGGGGTCGTTGGCCACCCAGATGCAGCCGGACTCGTTGGGGGTGGTGGATGCGTTTGACACCGTGAACGCCTCCATTACGCAGATTGTGGAACGGACGCGCATCAGTGGCAATCAGGCGGCGACGGCGTTGCGCTTCATTATCTCGCGGTTGTCCGCTCCGGAGGTCGGCCGGGAATTGCAGAATGACTTCGGCATTCGTCTGGCGGGGGACACGCCGGAACAGATGCGTCCGTTGCAGGACATTCTGCAGGAAATATCGACGCGCTACAATGAGTTGCGATCCAGCGGTAATACGGTGCGGGCCAGCCAGTTGCTGACCACCTTTGCCGG
>RFON01000079.1 GCA_009926625.1 Planctomycetota bacterium | reverse complement strand
TCCGCTTCGTCAAAATCGGCGAAGACTTCACCATTCGGTACGTCAGCATCGGCGAGGGCGCAGCCGATCTTCAAGTGAACTGAACTAATCACGATCCGCGGGCAGCATCGCTCCGATCGATCCAGCGGGCACGCCAGCCCTTCAATTGGGGAACCGACCGCCCCCCAACCCCGCATCGCCCCCTAAAGGCGGCGGGATATCCGCCACCCTGCCCGGACCCTCTCCCCGCTCTTGGCGAAGTCTTAACCATCGGCCGTGATCGCGGAACTACGCGGATTGCGTCTTACTGTTGTGACAGGGGGTTTTCGGGGACCTGTTGCATCTGACCTGTTGATCCCTGCTACTCCCTTCGAAAGGTTTCCATGAACAACTCCAAACTTGCCTTGAGCTGTGCCGTCCTCGCTGTCACCCTGCTTTGTGGTACCGCGCAGTCGGCGGTCATTACTTCTTGGACCTTTGAAGCCTCAGCCGGGACAAGTTCACCCGCGGTCGGCACTGGATCGGTGTCACTTGTGGGAGGCACAACCAGCACCTTCGCCACCGGCTTTGCAGGCTCTGGAACCTGGGCATTCAACACAACAACGTACGCGGCTCAAGGCACTGGGGACCGCACGCGCGGCGTGCAGTTCACTGCTTCCACGGCGAGCTACGAGAACATCGTTGTCGACTTCAACATCCGCCACAGCAACACGGCCGCCAACACGATCGTGGTGCAGGCATCATCGAACGGCACCGTGTGGAACGATGTTCAGGTGTTCTCATTCACGCCCGCGGCGAGCGGAACAGGCGACACTTGGCACTCACGGTCGGTGGCACTGGATGCCTCCTACTCCAACGCAGCCTCTTTCGGGTTCCGCGTGGTGGCGGCATTCGCACCCGGAACGGCAGGGTATCTCGCAGCAAGATCCACATCGTCGTACTCGACCTCTGGAACCATGCGATATGACGATGTGGTCATCTCAGGCACGCTGATTCCAGCGCCTGGCTCAATCGCCCTGCTTGGCGTTGCCGGCCTCGCTGGAACACGCCGCCGCCGCTGATTGGCAGTTTTCCACCGCTCTTTCCATCTCCCCATCACTGCGGTAACGCGCTGCGTTGCCGCAGTGTCTTTTTGTTGCACTGCAGCCGAAGTCTTGCCCCCTGGCACTCACGACATGATTTCGTCGCCGCCGAGATATCGACTGAAGCCGACACCAGCCCGCCGCGGCATCGATCTACACTCGATTGATGATCCCACGCGTTGTCCTTGCTGTGTGCGCGCTCGCTCTGCTCGTCAACTGTGAACGCACCGACCGCATCGCGGTGATCTTCGACGAGACTGGTTCGCAGGCAGCACTCGGCACGGCTTGGACCACGGCGACGAACCACGGTGCAGCTCGCGTGTTCGAGCGGTGGAAGTCGGCGCGGGTCGATCGCGCGGACTCGCGCTCGAGCGCATCGACCGCAGCGGTCGTCGGCGAACGACTGCGCAGCGAAGGCGCATCCATCGGGCTCGGCTTTACCGATTCGGACATCGCCGTGGCCGGCATACGTGCCTTCCTGTCAGCCAATGCAGCGGAACCCGAGTGCGCCGCGCCATTCGTCGTGGTTGGTGCCACTGATCCACCACTCTTATGAGGCTTTCCTCGGCGGCTGTTCGATCAAGGCTGAGAGCAGTTCCTTGAAGGTCACGTTGAAGTCCTCTTGTAATGCACCCTTCGCACACGAGCGCAATACCGGATGGCCAGCGTCATCCATGATCCCCGTCCAGCCGACTGGATCAATCATCCCCACTGCAAGGCAGGGAGCTCCCAGCAATAGCGACATCAGTTTGGCATAAAGTCTGGCTCGGTCGCATTCAGGGTGC
>RFON01000078.1 GCA_009926625.1 Planctomycetota bacterium | reverse complement strand
CGCACGCGATTGCAGTCGTTCTACTCGGAACTTGGCCTGGATCGCATGTGGCGCCAAGACAACGGCAGCTTCCATTTTTCGTACGACGGAGTCATCAGCTCGATCTGCATGGCCTGGTCGCCGACCTTGGCCTTGAGATCGTGGATGAAGCCGTCGCGGTGGTCGGGCTCGCGCGACTGGAGCCCGGCCTGCATGCCGGCGAGCGCCTCGTCACGCCACTCGGCGAGCTTGCCGGGCGTGACGCCGAGCTCCCTGCTGAGCGCATCGAGGGTCTCCCCGCGCAAGAGCCGCAGGACGACCTCGGTCTTGCGGCGGCTGGACCAGCGCCCCTTGTCGGGCCGATCGCCTTCTGCGGCTGCGCTCGCGCTACGCGCTCGCTGCGCCGCCGAAGGCGCCTTGTGTCGTGGTTTCCTCATGGTGTCGTGCATTGTGGCCTCGTTCCCCAAACCTGTGTCTCAGGAAACTGTGCAGCGCACCAAGCGCACCCCTGTCAGAGTGTAGTCTTGCCCGGCAGAGACGTCAGCGATCCCGTCCGTTGCCCTGCGGCATCACTCATCCGGTGGCAGGCTCACCTCTGCGCCGAAGGTGCACTTGTTGTGGCCGTGCGGCGCCAGGACCCAAAGGACCGGGAAGCTAGGCGGCTTGGATGGAACCGGGCCCAGCCCATCGGTGATGATGATGAGCGCATCGATCCGCTGGAAGCGACCATCCTTCGATTCTTCGATTGCCCTAAATGGTGCGCAGAGATCGGTTCCGCCTCGACCAACGACCGACTTCCCAATCATGCTCCTTGTATCCATGGGTTCCCACGCGTCAATCCGGACCTCGCCCTGTACAGCTGCGTCAAACTGCATCAGCGTCACCTGGCACTCTGTGGCCTCACGCAAGTGATCAATCTGGCTGAACACCTGCGAGAACAGTGACGTGCTCATCGATCCGCTGGTGTCAACAGCCACCACAAGGTGCTGCGGTCCGGGAACGCCCAGCCCAGGCAGGTAAAGGCCGCGGTAGATGTGCCTGCGGTTGGGCGGATAGAGGCGATAGTCGGAACGGCGCAATCCCGATACGAAGTGCGCGAGCACTGCCTGCCACGCAAGCGGACTTGTGGTGGCACGCGCCAGCTCGGACTTCCAGTGCCCTGGCTTGTCCCCGGCTGCCATAGCTGCGCCCACAAGTTCCTGTCTCAGGCGCCGCCGCTCTGCACCGCTTGGAAACTGCTCCGGCCGGAAGTGCGCAGTCTCAGCCGCGTCAGGACTGACATGCTCATCCAGTCCATACACCGATCTCTGCCGTCCACGACGCAACCTTCTGGTGCGACCGTCGGCACGCTGTGCGATGATCTCGGCAATGGCCTGGTCTGATGCGCTCACTGCATGCGCAGAACCGGGCCCCGCAGCCGGGACGGCTTGTCTGGACACAGTCTTGCGATGCTCCTCGCAGATGTCCCTGTAGATCTTTTCCACTGGCCATGCCCGGTACTTCGCGCTCAGGAGCGCCCCGTCAAGAACATCGAACCCGTACTCGGCCAGCAGCTCGTTTGTGGCGTAGTCCGCCGCGATGTTCCAGATGAAAGCATCTCGCTCTTCCCGCCGATCGATGTGGCCCAAGATGCAGTGCACAAGCTCGTGTGCGATGGCGAAGATCAGATGCGGGTCCCGGAGGGTGCGCGTGAACTCCGTGTTGAAGTAGATCGCGTATCCATCGGTCGCAAGGGTGCTGCACCACTGCTGCCCTGTCGCATCCACCACCGGGAGCCGTGCGACAGCTGTGGCAAGGTATGGATGCTCGAGCATGAGCCGAACCCGGGCACGGCCTATCGCTGCCCACGCCACACCTGACGACTCAGGCACGGGGATT
>RFON01000077.1 GCA_009926625.1 Planctomycetota bacterium | reverse complement strand
CGTATCCGCATCTCGCACGGCGCCTGTGAGCGCAGGCAGGTCGGCGTATCGGTTGATTCCGATGACAACGGCGCGGGTCTTGGCATACAGAGGCGGACGGGTGTCGTCTTGGGTCTTGTGAAAGACCAGCCCACCGCCGCGGGTGGTGGGGGCAGCCTGCGCTGAGGCGCGTTCGACAAACGCGACCTGCCCCAGCAATACGAGCGCCATGACCGTTGGCGCCGTCAGCCACGCGAACGCGCGGCGTGCCAATGTGCAATCCATGTTGACCCCACAATACGAGAGAAGGGCGAGAACTTCGCCTGTAGCGCACCGGGCCGATCACTCGCAAGCGATAGCGGTCACAACGACCGGGCTATCTCCGATTCGGCGCAAAACAAACCGGGCCCGGGGGTTGCCCCCCAAGCCCGGTGATTCGGTGTACCCATTTCGCGGAACAGTAGCTTTTTAGACCATTACTGAACCTTTGTCAATAGGTCATGCGTACAGCCCGCGGATCTCCGACACGCGCGCCACCCGGTCGATCGCCACGACAAACGCCGCCACGCGCATCGACACCTCGTGCTGCTTCGACGTCGCGTACACGTTGTCGAACGCCTCATCGAGAATCCGCTGCATGTCCTTCAGCACCGCCTCGCGGGTCCAGTAGTAGCCCGTGCGGTTCTGCACCCATTCGAGGTACGAGACCGTCACGCCGCCCGCGTTGCACAGAATGTCGGGAATGATGAACACGCCCTGCTTGGTCAACATGCGCGACGCTTCGGTCGTGCACGGGCCGTTGGCTGCCTCCGCCAGAATCCTCGTCCGGACGCGCGGGGCGTTCTCGGTCGTGATCTGGTTTTCGAGCGCGGCCGGAATCAGGATATCGACATCCAGTTCCAGCAGTTCGAGCGGGTTCGCGAGCTTTTCGGCATAGCCCGCGCGGTCGAAGTCGGCGAGCGTGCGGTTCTTCTTCACGTGGTCGATGGCCGCGCCGACGTTGATGCCATCGCGGTTGACGTACGCGCCGCTGATGTCGGAAATCGCGATGATGCGCGCGCCTTCTTTGGCCAACAGCGACGCGCAGTGGCTACCGGCGTTGCCGAAGCCCTGGATCGCCACGCGGGCATCGACGAGATCGATCCCGAGGGCGCGGGCGGCCTTCTTGGTGGTGAACACGACGCCCAGAGCCGTCGCCTCGCCGCGGCCCTGCGACCCGCCGATTTCCAAAGGCTTGCCGGTCACGACTGCGGGCATGTGGTCGCGGTGATGCATCGAGTAGGTGTCCATGAACCACGCCATGATCTGCGGGTCGGAGCCGACATCGGGGGCGGGCACGTCGCGGTCGGGGCCGAACATCTCGAAGAAGTCGGAGACGTAGCGGCGCGTGAGCGATTCAAGCTCGTTGCGCGACAGCTTGTACGGGTCGCAGACGATGCCGCCCTTGCCGCCGCCGAAGGGAATGTTCACGCACGCGCACTTGAACGTCATCCACGTCGCGAGCGCCTTGACCTCGTCGAGCGAGACGTCGGGGTGGAAGCGAATCCCACCCTTGGCCGGCCCGCGCATGATGTTGTGATGGACACGGTAGGCCGTGAACAGGCGGATTTCGCCGTTGTCCATGCGGACCGGCAGCTTGCACTCGACGGCGCGGCGCGGCTCTTTGATAAGCGTGATCTGGTTTTCGGTCAGCTTGAGAACCTTGGCGGCGTCGTCAAACTGAAGCTGGGCGTTGACGAAGGGATTGAACTCGTTACGGGCGGCGGTCTGCGGCATGGCAGTCTCCGAAAGTTGGGTTTTCGCAGGCTCGGGCGGCTGGTTAGCGCCGTGGTTGGGCGAAGTAAAGCCGCGTTGTGTCAAAAGGCCGGGGCCAAGCGGGGACTCAATCACCGGCCGATACCCGCGCAGCCT
>RFON01000076.1 GCA_009926625.1 Planctomycetota bacterium | reverse complement strand
GGAGGACTGCGTCGGTCCGTGCCGGACATCTGGCCAGGGCGGCCGATGTCACTTCCGCCACTCGGCCTGTTTAGCGCACGAAGTCGTGCATGCAGACGGCATGCACGCAGACATTCAAGTATCGGCGCCACGAGCCCGAGGCGACGCTGCTCTATCAGGTCCTCGCGCGCGAGTGGGAAACTTGGCAGGCCGAGCGCCAAGCCGACACCAGCCGCACGGCCTTGCCCGCCTTCGTTGCTAGCGAAGTCGAGGCCTATTTCCGCTGCGGCATCCTCGACCACGGCTTCACCCTCTTGTCGTGCGACGACTGCGACGAAAAGCTGCCGGTCGCCTATTCGTGCAAGCGGCGCGGCGTTTGTCCATCATGCTGCGCCAAACGCATGTCGGAAATCGCGGTCCATCTAGTCGATAACGTGCTACCGATGGTCGACTACCGGCAGTGGGTGACCACCTTCCCGTTCGCTCTTCGCTACTGGATGGCGGCAAGTCGCAAGCTCACGGGCGTCGTCCACCGGCTGGTCACCAAGATGATCCAGCTCTATTACACGCACAAGGCTGAAGAGCGCGGCATCAAGTCACCCGTGGCAGGCGGCGTGACTTTCGTCCAGCGTTTCGGTAGCGCGCTCAACTTAAACGTTCACTTCCATACCGTCGCGCTTGACGGCGTCTACAGCGTCGCCGGTCCCGAGCCCGTCTTCTTTCAGCTGCCGGGCCCGACTGACGAGGAGGCCGAAGGTATCGCCGGTGCCGTCGCTAACGTCATTCTGAAGGAGCTCTCAGCGCGAGGCTACCTGCCGTCAGAGGGCGATGACGGCGCGGTCGCACCTGACGCGTCATGGATTGAGGGCGTGTTCGCGGAGTCCGAGCAGCTGGCTGCCGCGGTTTCGGCGAGCTCGGTGCTACACGTGGCGTTTGGCGAAAGGGCTGGCCGCAAGGTGCGTCGCATCGGGAAGGGCTTCGGCTGGGAGGACGACGAGGTCTTGCCTAACGGGCGGCGCTGCTTCAGCGTCCATGGTTTCACGATCCACGCCAATCGCTATATCGGCCGGCAAGAGCGTGGTGCCCTCGAGAAACTTCTGGCCTACGGCGCCCGTGGCGCTTTCTCGCACCAGCGTCTGTCACTCTTTGATCCTGCGGCCCCCTCGGGCGATCTGGTGTACACACTCAAAGCCCGCTGGCGTGACGGTACAGAAGCGATCCGCCTTTCTCCGTCAGAGCTTATCGAAAAGCTGGTCGCTCTCGTGCCTCCGCCTTACGTGCATCTGAGTCGCTATTTCGGCGTGCTTTCCTCGCACAGCAAATGGCGTCGCGCTATCGTGCTGCGGCCGCAGGTCAAAAAGGGCTTCATCGCGATAGCTGGGAGCACGGATCCGGTCCGTCTCACGTGGTCGCGCTTATTGGCGCGTGTATTTGCGGTCGACATTAGCGTATGCCCCGGCTGCGGTAGCAGGATCCGGCCGGAGAGCGTCGAGCTCGTAGACGATCCTGTACTCGTAGCGCGCATCCTGCTTGCGCTTGGCCTCTATGGCCGTGCTCCTGCTCGTGCACCTCCGCGGACAGGCGTAAGCCTATTCGACGACATCGACCAGTGCTACGACGGCGACGATTGAGGGGCGGCCACTTGGCAGCGCTATGTCGAGAAGCTGCGCGCACCCAGGATACCGCAGCCAATAAGACCCGCCTTTGCCTACCGACCAGCTGGCAATGGCGCCTGACAGGCCATCCATGCCTCCGGACGCGTCACGACGTGCGGCAAAGTGGCGGGCGAGGGTCGGGAGACGAGCGAGCGACCGCGATTCGAATCACTTATAGGCTTCACTGTGAAGAGGAAGTCCGCCTTCTTCTTGCGAACGAGGAACGTCGCGTGAGCGACCTGGCAATGCATGGCGTCGGCCGTGACGAGCGCGCCCTCGAGCTCC
>RFON01000075.1 GCA_009926625.1 Planctomycetota bacterium | reverse complement strand
TATGGAGCGGTGTCCCTGGGATGGCCTGCAAAAGCCCCGACATCACGACCGGAATCCCAGCTTCGGCGATGAACGCGCGCTGCTCGTCGAAAATCGCCGCGTCGTCGGTGTCAAAGCCGACGATCATCCCGGCCCAGACAACGATGCCATACGACTGGAGCAGGTGGATGTTCTCCAGCAGATCGCCAACGAGGTTCTGCTTCTTGCGGACCGAGGCCAAACTCTCGCGCCGCGGCGTCTCAATGCCGACGAAAACACGTCGAAAGTTGGCCGCGTGTAGAAGTTCGACCATCTCCGTGTCGCGCGCGAGGTTGATCGTGAACTGGCATGAGAAGGCCATCGCGAAACCGATCTCGCGTTGAAACCGGACCAGCTCTTCCAGCAGGCGTTTGGCGTGGCTGCGGTTGCCGACAAAGTGGTCATCCACAAAAAAGATCGAGTCGGCGCCGAGTGCGTGATGGGCACGGACCTCGGCCATGATCTGCGCGGTATCCTTTGAACGCGCCCGTTGACCCAACCGTATCGGAATCTCACAGAATTCGCACGACATCGGGCAACCCCGCGAGGTTTCGATGGTCGCAGTCGAGTAGGCGCCCAGGGCGAGCAATTCGTAACGCGGCGGCGGAGAGTCGCGCATATCCACAAACGCCGTCTGTTCGTAGCGCGGTTGCGCGTGGCCTGCTTCCAGTTCGGCGATGAACTGCGGCCAAGTATATTCGGCCTCGCCGAGGAAGACGTGATCGGCATGTGCTGCAACGGTATCGATTGTCGATGCCTCGACGATCGGCCCACCAATCGCCACCCGCACGCCCCGCGACCGGAACTGATCCGCAAGCTCGAACACCCGGTGCCGCTGGATGTAGTAGCCAGTGAGACCAACGAGATCGAACTGACCGGCCAATGTGGCTACATCCACCGGCTCGACGTTCTCATCCAAGAGGCGGACAGTGTGCGCAGCAGGCGTCAATGCGGCGAGGGTCGGCAGGGCCAAGGGCGGGTGCGTATAGCGTTTGCCCTCAATATCGCGCGAGAGCGAAAAGTCCCACAGCGAGGGCGGAAACACCGGGTTGAGGAACAGCACGCGCATGGTGGCTAACGGGTCGCGCTCCGTTCGGCGACGTCAGCGGCGTCGAAGTAGAACGTGCGAAGGTGCTTGTAGATGACGAGGTGATAGACCAGTTCTTCAAGCCCGGCCCCTTTGCGTCGGGCAGCTTCGGCCAACACCCGGGCGAGCATCCGGCGCGTGGCGGTATCCTGTGTGCCGTACCAGCGCGCGGTTTTGGCGATGATACGGATGTTTCGGCGGGTGAGGGCCAGCACAACGCTCGGCTGGGGGCGCCGGGCACGGGCTGTCGCACGCAAAAGACGGTCACCGTAGGCTGTGGGCCCATATATTTGCCGCACGAACCGCGCATAGCCCCGCATCAATTCCGGCACGGTCATCTGTGCGGGCGCGATGTTTGTCTCGCCTTGTGCCAGGAGTCCGCCTGAGGAGTTGGAGCCAACCACACCCGGCAAAGGCAACAGCCGCCCCTCTTCGACGATCCGATCGTATAGCGGCGCGCCGGGCATCGCCTGCAACAGGCCAATCAACGTCGGCGTGATCGCTGTCGCGTGGACAAACTCGTACTGCGCATCGAACGTCGTGGCACTGTCGCCGTCGAGCCCGAGAATCAGCCCGCACCAGACAGTGATGTTATAGGATTGGATCTTTTCGATCGCCGCGCGGACATCGACCTCGGTGTTGTGCGACTTGTTCATCGCGCGGAGTTGGGCCGCGTCGCCGGTCTCGATGCCGATAAAGAATCGCCGGAAATTCGCCCGGTGGAACAGCGCCAACAGCTCCTCGTCACGCGCGATGTTGAGCGTCAATTGGGCATAGAAATAGACTTGAATTTCGAGCGTGGGGACCAGCGCCACGAGGGCTTCCAGTAACTCGCGTGCATAGCGGCGGTCGCCTGCGAAGTGGTCATCGACGAAGAACACCGAGTCAAAGCCGAGCGCGACAAGCCTGCGGATCTCTTCGATCACCTGGCTGACCGGCTTATGGCGTGGACGGCTGCCTTGCTTGGTCGGGACGTCGCAGTATTCGCAGCGGT
>RFON01000074.1 GCA_009926625.1 Planctomycetota bacterium | reverse complement strand
GTTGCCTACCTGTTATCATTTTCTCTATTAAATGTACATTTGGATTACCCTCTGCTTTAAGCACTTCACCTATTGTACTCTCAATTATTTCAAACCTCTTTCTAACAGACTTGCGCTTAACTAAATTGCTCTCAATCCTTGCGGTTAATTGGGCTTGTTCAAGCATTTTATTAGGTGCTTTAAGGGTGCTAAGAAAATCCTTTTGTTCCTTTGTTAGTTCGGTGTACTTATCATAGACTGTCAAACGGTGCTTTTCGTCTTTATGGTCTGAATCAAAGACTATACCTGTTGAAGTCTTGCCTACTTTATGCATCTTTCTGGTGTACTTTGAGTGCAACTGAAGTGAATAGAACGCTTTGGTAAGGTCTTGAAAAGTGTTGCAGCCAAAAGCCTGTAAAGGGGGGTTTTGGCAATGGTCTGCTGTAAGGAGTATTGCCTCTGGGTGTGATAGCCACAAGTCAAGGTCAATGCCAATGCCTGTATTAGCTTCTATGGTGTCCCTGAATTGCTCTATGGTATTAAGGCTAATGCCTTTAAGGTAGTCATCTTTGAGTGCCTTTGCGCTTGCCTCAATGATTAGAAAGGGTTTATCGGTGTCTTGCATTGCGCCGTTAAGGCCGTGAATACCTTTTGACTTCAGCTTTTGACGGTCTAAATAATGGTTGTATGTTTTAATGGTTGAGGGGTCGGATACATCTTTCTGTGTTTTTGATACCCGTGAAACAGGTAGGGAGTGTATGCAGTCAAGGGGTACTTGTACTTTAATTGAGTCAAGAGTAGTCATTGGCAAGAGTGATTAAGGGGTACTAAGTGTGAGTGTAAATTTTACACTAAAATCCATAATGTTATTAGACATATGGATTTTTGGGAGTGCCTTTGGGGCTTATGGTTAAGGTGTCCGTTCCAATGGTTACAAGGTACAAGGCCCGCTTGTTATCCATTAGGTAAGTGTCATTAGTAAGGACGGGGTAAAGGCTGCTAAGGTACTCTGCCTTTTGGCCGTCTGCCTGTATCATTAGGTAAAGGTCTGGCTTCTTTGGGGCCGTCTCTTTCCTCTTGTTTAACCAAAGCCTGATACCTGTTTGCGGGTTCTCAAAGCAAAGGCTGTTTGCCCTTTTTTTTACCTGTATTGGTGCCACTATGTAGCGGCCCTCTATCTTTGCACTCATATAATTTACATTTACCAAAGTCTTAAAAATCGGGCCTCTTTTAGGGGCCTTTTTTTTATTTGGTATTTAATGCAAATATAAGCTATCTACCTATGTGTTGTAGCTATATGCAGTTGTTAAGTGTAACGCACTTTTTTTGGCAAGAGTTAATCTACAATAAAAGAGGCTACCTAATTATTTTCTCAAAAGTGAGACGGCTAAGAGAAAAATTCCTCTGGTACTCTGGTCTTGCCTATGTTACTCTGGTCTTGCTTATTGGCTCTTTTTTTAGGCTCTAAAAGGTAGGGTTAATGTATTCCACTATTTCTATACTACTTTAGTATGGACGGCCTATTT
This sequence comes from Planctomycetota bacterium, assembly GCA_009926625.1. Taxonomy (GTDB): domain Bacteria; phylum Planctomycetota; class Phycisphaerae; order Phycisphaerales; family SM1A02; genus F1-60-MAGs104. The sequence continues at coordinate 672 of RFON01000074.1, read as the reverse complement.
TGGGGCCTAAAAAAAGGGGCAATAAGCCCCTTTAATTTCTCTGCATTAGTGCAGCCTCTTACCCTTATTGTTCACCTCTTGCACTCTTGCCATTGGCAAGGGGCTATCATTGGGGGTGCTGCAAAGATAAGCTGCTACTGCCTGTCTAATTGCATTGCCTAAGGTTATTTTTTTTTCCTCTGCCATCTGCATAAGTGCCTCTTTGTAGGGAGTGGGTAAATAGAAAGTGGTTTGCGGGTTCATTGGGTTATAGGGTTTACGCTGCTTTAAGATAGTCCAAAAGGTTGACTATGATTACAGGAGTACCTGTATAGTCTTTGTTAACTTGTTTATTATTGTTCTCTATAATTGCCTCAAACTTATGCCTAATACTATTTTTTGAAATGGTCTTGCGCTGCCATTGGTTTTTGTATTGGTTACCTGTTGCAATAATTCTCATAAACTCACTTATCTGATTTATATCATAATTACATATTTCAGCTATTTTTTCAGCACCCATAAAATAAACTGTGTCAAGCATACCTTTTGGTTGATATTGTTCCTTTACTCTATCTGCTTCTGCAAATAATTCTTGTTGCCTACCTGTTATCATTTTCTCTATTAAATGTACATTTGGATTACCCTCTGCTTTAAGCACTTCACCTATTGTACTCTCAATTATTTCAAACCTCT
>RFON01000073.1 GCA_009926625.1 Planctomycetota bacterium | reverse complement strand
CAGAGCCGGGGATGAATGGCACTTATAGTTGGTCGGTTCCAGGCCCAGCAAGTGTTCAAGCCTTAGTAAGAGCATCGGATGTATTAAATTCTACAACCATACGGGATCAGAGCAACTCAACCTTTGTAATTGGCAGTGTATTGGCCGACAAGTATTTTGGAGGTTCGTATGATGGTCATGCGGTGAACGTTAATCAGTCTGCCTCTATAACGGTAGTATCTCCCAATACAGGTAGTGAGGTATGGTATGAGGGGAATCAGGTAAGTATATTATGGAACAGTACCAATGTGGTGTTGTTGGATATCGAAGGCTCTACGAATAATGGGAGTAGTTGGTTTGTAATTGATACGGCAGTAACTGCGGGGTCGGGTGCCTATACTTGGCAAGTAGGGAGTTATGCAGCCCAATCGAGCGCCTTGATACGCCTCACCGATAGAAGCAATGTGTTAATTCGGGATACTAGCAATTTAGGATTTACCATTCCATTATACAGTCAGGTTAAGAATCAAGGGGGTGGTCAAGATGGTTGGTCACAGGATGTAAATGCTGCTAATATTATTCAAGTATTGAGTCCGAATGGAGGGGAAATGTGGGCTGAGAATTCGGTACAACAAATTCAATGGACAGCAAATAATATTTCGAATGTAAGGTTAGAATATTCGACCAACAATGGTAGTAATTGGATATTGATATCCGCGAATGAAGCAGGCAATACCGGAAGTTATAGTTGGTTGGTTCCGAGTACAGCCACGGGTTCAGCCCGGGTAAGGGTTTTAGATCTGTTAAATCAATCTACGGTAAGAGATATCAGTGATACTACCACCTTTGTGATTGGGATTGGTATCGCAGATAAGTATTATGGAGGAAGTTATGATGGAGCTGATTTTGGTACAGTGCAGCAGTCCACTATTACAGTGGTATCCCCCAATACAGGAAGTGAAGTATGGTATGAAGGGAATCCGGTAATAATATCGTGGACGAACAATAATGTCAGTTTAGTTAACATAGAAATCTCGAGTAATAATGGTAGCACTTGGTCAACTATTGATACTTCTATTAGCGCGGGGCTTGGGCAATATACCTGGATTGTAAGTGGCAACTATAGCCAAGGACAAGCTTTAATTAGATTAAGCGATAGAGATTTTCCAATTGTCACCCGAGATACCAGCAATGCGCCGTTTACCATACCTCAATATGTACAAGTAAAAAATAGAGGAGGTCAGGAAGATGGATATAGTCAAGGGGTTAATGCGAATAATAATATCGTAGTAATTAGTCCGAATGGAGGAGAATATTGGGCAGAGGGATCCACCCAAAATATACAATGGGCTGCGAATAATGTTTCGAATGTAAGGATTGAATACAGCACCAATAATGGTAGTGCCTGGCAGTTGATATCGGCGAGTGAGTTTGCCAATGTGGGTAGTTATAGTTGGGTAGTACCTACAACTCCAACGGGTCAGGGCCGCATCCGGATATTGGATGTAGTAAACCAAGGAACTATATTTGATCAGAATGATGCCGTATTTGTAATCGGTAGTACCAATTCCAACAAGTATCTGGGAGGAAGTTATGATGGACATTCCGTAGGACTTAATTCAGTAGCGTCGATAACGGTTACCAATCCGAATACGGGTTTTGAAGTTTGGTATGAAGGCGACCAAGTTCCGATTCAGTGGAATAGCGTCAACGTAGCCTTGGTTAATATTGAGATTTCATCCAACAATGGTAGCACTTGGACAACCATAGATACTTCTGTTACCGCAGGTGCAGGTCAATATACCTGGATATCTAATGGTAATTACACCCAAGGTGCTGCCTTCATACGGGTAAGTGATCGTAACAATAGTCTGGTTGCAGACACCAGCAATGTTGGCTTTACTATTCCGATCTATGCCCAAGGTAAAAACTACGGTGGTTCTGGAGATGGAAATGCGGTAGATTTAAATACATCAAACAATATATTAACGGTTAGTCCAAATGGAGGCGAGTATTGGGCTGAGAGTTCTATACAACAGATCCAATGGGCGGTGAACAATATCACCAATGTTCGGTTAGAATATAGCACGAACAATGGTACCAACTGGATATTAATTTCTGCCAACGAGAGTGGACCGAATGGTAGTTATACTTGGCAAGTGCCTAGTACCCCTACGGGTCAAGCTCGTGTGAGGGTGTTAGATGTGTTAAATCCTGGGACAGTTAGAGATATTAGTGATGCTGTTTTTGTAATTGGTACCTCATTGAATGATAAGTATTATGGGGGAGGATATGATGGTCATTCGATGAATGTAAGTCAAGCACCTACCA
>RFON01000072.1 GCA_009926625.1 Planctomycetota bacterium | reverse complement strand
ATCACCGATGCTACCAATTGTACGCTACGAGATACGATAACGATATTTCAACCGCCCCCAGGAATGGTGACGAGTACGAGCTTTACCAATGTCACCTGTAATGGAGGGAGCAATGGATCGGTTTCGGTAAGCGTCACCGGAGGAACCCCTGGATATACGTATAGTTGGAATACCAATCCGGTTCAAAATACAGCTTCAGCCACAGGTATTCCTGCGGGAACGTATGTAATCACAGTAACCGATCAATTGGGCTGTATTCAGTTAGATTCAGCGATTGTTCGGCAACCTCCGGCTTTAAATGGGACGGTCAACGTAACTCCCGCCACATGCTTTGGGGCTTCGACGGGTTCATCAACAGCCTCGGCAAGTGGGGGAACGCCTTTTTATACCTATAGCTGGAATACGAATCCGGTTCAAACGACTGCAAGTGCGACGGGTATGCCTGCAGGCACCTATACGGTTACGATTGTAGATAACAACGGATGTACGATTGGTCGTCCGGCAGTGATAACCCAGCCGCCCCAGTTGTTTACCAATACTACCCACACGCCGGTACTTTGCTTCGGCGATCCTACCGGTACTGCCACCGTAAACGTAGGAGGAGGAACCCCATTCTATACTTACACTTGGCAAACGAATCCGATTCAAACCGGAGTAACGTCAACGGGTTTACCCGCGGGTACGTATAGTGTTACGGTTACCGATGCAAATAATTGTTCCGTACCGGTGGTTGCTACCATCACGACCTTGCCTGCTTTAACAGCAACGGTTACCACCACCCCTGTCTTTTGTTTAGGAGGGAATAATGGCACTGCCAGTGTTACCGTAGGGGGAGGCACAGCACCGTATAGCTATAGCTGGTCCACCAATCCGGTTCAAACGAGCCCGAATGCTACAGGTCTTCCGATTGGCGCCTATTCCGTAACCATCACTGATGCAAATAACTGCGTAATCCAACGCTCAGCAAGTGTAAGTCAGTTACCCACGCTTACTGCCACCACCACAAGTACAGCGGTTACTTGTAATGGAGGAAATAATGGAACGACCAGTGTTACCGGAGGAGGAGGAACCCCGGGTTATACGTATAGCTGGAATACGGTGCCTCCTCAAACGACTCAAACAGCAACTGGACTTTTTGCCGGAACGTATACTATTACGTTAAGAGATGCCAACAATTGCCAGATTCAAAGGACAGCAGTAGTGGTAGAACCCCCAGCCATCCAAGGGGTGTTAAACCTAACCCCAGTATATTGCTTTGGCGGAACCAATGGTACGATCAGCGTAACGGCTGGTGGAGGAACCCTTCCGTATAGCTTTAGCTGGAGTACCGCACCGGTTCAAACAACTCCTACCGCTACGGGTCTTCCCGTAGGATGGTACACTGTTACGATAACCGACGTTAACAATTGTACCCTTCAATTGACCGATAGTATAGGCACCTTACCCCCTTTGGTGGTAAATACAGTATATACCGAACCGAATTGTAATGGCGGAAATGATGGAAGTGCAACAGTGATAGCCAGCGGAGGTAGCCCAGGATATACTTACCTATGGAATACGATTCCAATTCAAACGGGTCAAGTAGCAACAGGCTTAACCGCAGGAGCCTATACCATACAGGTAACCGATATCTACGGATGTGTGGCAAGTGGGAATACAGCAGTAACAGAACCTACCGATTTACAAGTGAGTGGAACGGGTAGTTCGGTATTGTGCTTTGGAACTTCTACGGGTATTTTGTTGGGAGGCGCAAGTGGCGGTGTTCCAGGATATAATAGCTGGAATACGATACCGGTTCAAACCACGATCAATGCATCGAATGTACCACAAGGAAGTTATCGTTTAACCGTACGAGATAGTAGAGGGTGTATAGATTCAGCAAATGTAATCGTTACAGAACCTGCGTTGTTGCAGGTAACGACGACTTATACCATGCCCTTGTGTTTTGGAGGATCAGATGGAACGGTTCAGGCGCAAGGTATTGGCGGATCATCCGGCTATACCTATGAATGGCAAACGACCCCAATACAAGCAACCCAAACAGCCGTAGGACTTACGGCAGGAAACTATCAAGTAAGGGTAGAAGACTCGAATGGCTGTAGTACCGTGGGAAGCGTAACTGTAATTCAACCCTCAGAACTACAACTCAGCACCAATGGGGTAGACCTTACTTGTGCAGTACCCCCTGAGAATGGCATTGCCAGTGTACTGGCGACAGGAGGAACGGGAAGGTATACTTACTTATGGAATGGAGGCAATAACCCCATCCAAGCTTATAACACTGGGTTTTCAGCAGGTACCTGGACAGTAAGAGTTCGGGATGCTAACTTGTGTGAAAGA
>RFON01000071.1 GCA_009926625.1 Planctomycetota bacterium | reverse complement strand
AAATCGTTTCTCCTTTCGCAGAGCCATCCGGTCGGCCAGTGAAAACTGCAACCGACCAGCACCAGCACTGCAGACACGCACCGCCTCGCGTTGACGCGGCACCGGCGGGAGGACCGCGACCGACGGATTCGGTTGACTTGTGCCTGCACGGGAGTGTGGGCTTCAGCAGGGGCATTGCCCCAGAGGAATCTAAGATGCGAAGCAACCTTCTTGGAATGTGCAGTGCCGTGGCCGCAGTGGCCGTGGCGGGTTCGGCGAATGCGGACTACTGGGACGCCTTCTCGACCTCGTGGCTTCCGTCCGGGGCCCAGTCCGGCACGCTCGCGGGCACCGTGGATGGCCAGAATGGCTGGACCACACGCGACAACTTCACCACCGCGACCACGGTTGGCAGGTGGGATCAGCAGGTGATGAATGTGAACGACGCGAATGGGAGCCGCAAGGTGTTCCGGATGTCGAACGCGATCACGAGCAGCACCTACTCGTCGCAGGTGTTCTCGGCCGTCTCCGGGCAGGTGGCGGGCGAGTCGGGTTCGGCGCTCTGGAATGACCGAGGAACCAATGGCTCGGCGCCGCTGAACCCGTTGGGCTATGGCGCCTATGCAGCTTCGGACTCGTTCTACAGCAAGGTCGCGTTTCGTTCCGCGACCGGCGCGGCTCAGACCGGCCTCTCGCTGACGCTCTCGGCAAGCGCCAAGCAGAGCAGCGCCCGCATGACGTGGCTCAACCTTCAGGACACCGGCGCCGGGTTCAACGTGAACTTCTACGATGCGGGCGCCAACGGAACGTTCGCACCCGCCTCCACCACCATCGCCTCCGGCCTGTCCTACGCCGACCTGCACACCCTGGAGATGGGCATCACGTTCGTCAACGGCGTGAACACGGTCGGCGGTCAGGTGTTCGGCAACGACATCGTGCGCATCTGGCTCAACGGATCGCTCATCCACACGGGAACGACGTTCGAGTCGTACTACTACTCAAACGCCTCCGAGCGAAATGCGATTGGCACGCCCGGCGCCCCGCGTCTCCAGGCGGTCGACTCGATGCTGTTCCGGTCGACGGGCACCGCCGCGCCGGGAACCTCCGGCAACGGCTTTTATTTCGAGGACTTCGCCATCGGTAACACGATCGTCCCTGCCCCCGGCGCGATCGCCCTGCTGGGTGCCGCGGGCCTGATGGGTCGCCGTCGTCGCAACTGACTCACTTCACCACGTCGCATCTTCACGCCGCGGACGCGCGGCGGGTCCGAAACTCAAGCCCCTCGGCGCACGCACGCCGGGGGGCTTTGTTTGGGCCATCAGCGTCACCAACACTCGTGCTGGAGCCCTGACAGGAAATTGCGCATGATCCCGGGATCTGCACGGTGTCCTGCGATACAGTGGATTGGACTGCCATGCATCCATCCGGCACATCCCATCCTGCCGATGATCGCTGCGACCCAGTCATGGTCGCGGCCCTGAGGTTGCAGTCGCCGGTCGCGCGGCTGGCAGCGCTCGACGCCATGTGGCGGTCGGCCGTCTCGCTGGTTCGCTGCGGCGTGAAGGCACAGCATCCGGACTGGTCCGAGGCCATGTTGGCTGCCGAGACGGCGCGCAGAATGGCCAGGCGACAAGGTTCGGAAGCGCGCGGCTGATGGAACCGACCGAACTGCTGCGCCTTGTCGGGGAGCAACTCGACCGCGTCGGCTGTCAGCGATTCACCACTGGTTCCGTCGCCTCGATGGTGTTCGGAGAGCCGCGCTTCACGAACGACATTGACATCGTCGTGCGCATGGACGAGCGTCAGGCCCGGCTTGTGGTCGCCGCGTTTGTGGGAGAGGACTGGTACGCGAGTGCTGATGCCGCTGTGGAGGCCGCCCGCCAGCGCAGCATGTTCAACATCATCCATGTGCCGTCGGGTCTGAAGGCCGACATCATCGTCGCCGCAGGGGGCGCCTTCGACGCGTCGCGCTTCTCCCGGGTGCGGCACATCGAGTTGCCCGATGGGCGCCTCGAGCCCTTCGCTTCTCCCGAGGACGTGATCCTGAAGAAGCTTGAGTTCTTTCGTGCAGGGGGTTCCCAGAAGCACCTTCGCGATGTCGCCTCGATGATCGCCGTGCAGGGGGCGGCGTCATTTGACTGGCCCTACCTGGAACACTGGGCCAAACAACTTGGTGTGGCCGCCGAACTGGATCTTGTTCGATCTCGGCGTGAAGGTTGAGGTACTTTGGTCAGTGAACGCGCCGAGTCCGATGGTTGCTCGAGGGTTGCTCGAGGGTTGCAGCGCGTACTTCTACGCCGATCATCGCGATCCGGGAATGGGTCGGAGCGAAGCGACTCCGCGAGGATCGCATCGTGCGAGCGGCGATCGAGCG
>RFON01000008.1 GCA_009926625.1 Planctomycetota bacterium | reverse complement strand
CCATTTCGCGCTGCGGAGCGAGGGCGCTCTTGCCGAACACCGCGCCTATGCGAAGCACCGTGCCGCTGGCCGCTTGGGCGAGGTCCCCAGCGACCTGCTGCGCGAGTTCCCGTGTGGGTGAGAGGACAACGGCTCGGAGTCGGTCATGGGAATTCACGAAGCGAACGCCCCGCCCCGCCTTGTGCCGCACGGGTGGCTGCAGCAAGAGCTGCGCAAGCAGCGGCACGCCGAACGCGAGCGTTTTCCCGCTGCCAGTGGGCGCGAGCGCCAACACATCACGGCGCTCCATCATGGGCGAGTGCACCGCCGACTGCACCATGGTTGGCGATCCAAAGCCGAGTCGATCGAGCGTGCCACGAAGGTGCGCGGGAATGTCGGACGGTCTCTTGGTCAACGGGCGACAAGGGTAGTGTGGAGTGCTCGTCTATTCTGCGAGTGATATGGGGACGCTTGTCGTGGTCATCGCTGCCGTCATTGCGCTCCCCCTCCTGTGGGTGCTGGTGACTTACAACGGACTCGTGCGCGGGCGAGTGCGCGCCACGGCAGCCTTCAGCCAAATTGATGTGCAGCTCAAGCGCCGCTGCGACCTGATCCCGAATCTGGTCGAGACCGTCAAGGGCGCCATGGCTCATGAGCGCCAGACGCTCGAGGCGGTGACGCTCGCTCGGCAGTCTGCGCTCGCCGGGCTCGGAGCACTTCGGATGAATCCCGGCGACCTCGCCGCGCTTCGCACGGTGGCACAGTCGAGCCAGTCACTCGACCGACTGCTGGCGGGACTTCGCATCTCGGTGGAGAACTACCCGCAACTGAAAACTTCCACCAATGTGCTTTCCTTGCAGGAGGAACTGTCGTCGACGGAGAATCGCATCGCGTTTTCACGGCAGGCCTACAACGATTCCGTGATGTACTACAACACATCGCTCTCCGTGTTCCCGACCAACCTGATAGCTCGCCTGTTCCGCTTCGAGCCGATGGGGCTGTTCGAGGCAACGAGTGACGACCGCGCCGTCCCCGAGGTGCGCCTCTCTTAGTTCGGACCGATGGCGTCGTTCTTCGAACATCAGGACCGAGCCCAATCGCGCACGGGTTGGCTCGTTGCCCTGTTCCTCTTCGGGATGTGCGGCGTCGTCGGTGCCATCACGGGCGTCGCGGCCGTCGTTCAACCAACGGCTTGGCCGTACGGCACCCTCATCGGCGTGTGCATCGTCGGCATTCCATACCTCTTCAAGGCTTTGACGCTGAGCGGCAGTGGTCACGGCGTCGCACAGTCGCTTGGCTGCACCCGAATCGATCCAGGTTCACAAGATCCGTCCGAGCGAAAGGTCCTGAATGTCGTCGAGGAGATGGCGATCGCGAGCGGGATGCCCGTACCGCCGGTCTATGTCATGGAGGACCCCTCCATCAATGCATTTGCCGCTGGAACCACGCCGCAGAATGCGGCTATCGGCGTTTCACGAGGGGCGATCGAGTCGCTGACGCGTGATGAACTGCAAGGCGTGATGGCACATGAGTTCAGCCACATCTTCCACGGCGACATGCGCATCAACATCCGCGCGGTCGCCGCCATCTTCGGCGTGATGGCGGTGGGGCTGATCGGTCAGATACTGCTTCGCATGGGCGCGAGCTCACGCCGGAAAAAGGACGCTGGTGGCGTCATCGTCGTCGCCATTGCACTGATCGTCATCGGAGCGATCGGGACCTTCTTTGCGCGGCTGATGCAGGCCGCGATCAGTCGGCAGCGCGAGTTCCTCGCCGATGCCAGCGCCGTGCAGTACACGAGAAATCCTGCTGGCATTGCGGGCGCACTCCGCAAGATCGCGTCTGAGTACGGGAGCGCTGTTTCCGCCCCGCAGGCGAGCCAGTTCAATCACATGTTCTTTGCCTCGGGTTTCAACGCGCTCTTTGCATCGCATCCTCCGCTCGAAGTCCGCATTGCGCGGATCGAGGCAATCGCAGGTGGCGTCCTTCCGCCTGCATCCGTGCCGACGACCGCGACCGAACCGATCGCCGCGCCCGCCGCGCCATCCACTTCCCAGCCCATGGCCTCGATCAGTCCCATGCGACCGATGCCCGGCAACCTCGCTGCCAGTGTGGCCGCCATTGGCAGCGTTCCTTCTGGAAGTCTGCAAGCGGTCCATTCTGCTTTCGATGAAGCAGCTCCCGAGATCGAGCGTGCCATCCACGATCAAGCTGGCGCGCGCGCGCTTGTCCTTGCCGTGTGTATGCAATCGGATGTCGACCTTTCCGAGCGGCAGTGTGCACTGATCCGCGCTCGGCTTCCTGAAGTCCTCGGCACCGTGCGGCGTCTCATGCCTCTTCTTGCTCCCTTTGGAACGCAGCATCGCATGGCCATGGTGGATGTCGCGTGCGCCACACTGGTCCTACTCGATCCCACTTCGTACGGCGCGTTCCGTTCCCTGCTCGCTGATGTCGTCCGCGTGGACGGCAAGACAACGCTGTTCGAATGGGTCGTGCTTCAAGTGCTCCGAATGCGCGTGGAACTGCCGATGAGCCTGAAGGCGGGTGAAGTCGCGCGGAAGAATGACGCCAACCTTGCGGCGCTCGCGGTGCCTGCCACGCGCCTGCTTGGCGTGCTTGCGCTGCAAGGACATCCCGATGAGCAGTCCGCCACGGGCTCGTTTCAGGCTGGCCTGGCCGCGCTCGGCTTTCGAAGCGGTGAACTGCCACCACGCGATCAGCGCACGCTTGACACCGTGGCACAGGATCTCGATGTGATCAGCATGCTCCGCCCCGCCGCGGCGGGCCAGTACATCAATGCAGCTTTCGCTTGCGTTTCACATGATGCGGAGACCACCGACCGCGAGTACCTGCTGCTTCGTGCGCTCTCTGAGCGGTTGGGCGTGCCTCTTCCACCGATGATTGCTGCGTAGCCGCGTGCCGCCCGCGCTACGCTGATCGTGCGATGAACCGTCATGGACCAAGACAACCCGTTGGCGCCTTGATCGGCGTTCTGTTGTCCGCCCTGATCACCTGTGTTGGCTGCGATTCACAGGAGACGGCACCCAAGCGCCAGCCGATCCAAGAGCCACTCCCCGTTGGCACGACACAGACAGCCCATGAAGATGATGTGATCGCACCCCTCTACAGCCACGACAATGCGACCGCATCATCAGGGTCGAACGCACGCACAGCTGCATCACAAGGTGGCGACATCAAGACGCCGCCCACGCGGGTGGAAGCCGACGAATCGTCAGCGGACAGCGAGACTGCCCGAGCCGAGCGTTCAACCGATGGCGAGACAAAGCCGAGCGAAACGACGGCATCCGATCCGAAACGGCGCACTTCGATGCCGCAAAGGCGCGGCTCGACCAGTGCTGCGGTGAAGGGTGGCGTTCGGAAGGCACTTCCAGTTCCGCAGGCGGCCTCACCGCTCTTCGGCAAATGGACCATCGATGCGGAGCGCTCGTCCAAGCGGTTCGTGGATGCAGAGGCAATCCTCTTCCTTGCAGATGGTCGCATGCGCGTCTGGCGCGGCGGTGCACCCGAGGACGGACGCTGGACATGGGATTCAAGTGATGGCGTCAAAACGGGTGGCATCGATGGTGTTCCGTTCACGCTTGGAGCCTTCGAGCAGCTGGCGGGTGAGATCACCATCACCCGAAGCAACGAGGGCGAGACACAGTCCCTCGTGTTGCAGCCCGATCGACTCTTCGTGGCACCGCCGCCCGTCAAATCAGCTGCCGTAGGTGGTCCACGATGAGCGCCGTGCCCCCCACGCACGCCGACGCCATCGCGCGAACATTGGCGCGGCATCCGAGGCCACTCGGAGGCGACACCCAGCGATCAACGGGTGCGCCAACCTTCAGCTTGACGGATCGCATTCTGGGTCAGTCGACGGGTGAAACAGCCCATCAACTCGACCTGCGGCGCAAGCCCGACTGGCTCCGCGCGCGCATGCCAGGCGGCGAGGGTTACCACCGCCTCCGCAAGATCATCGATGAACATCGCCTGCACACCGTCTGCCAAGAGGCGAGCTGCCCCAACATGGGCGAGTGTTGGAGTCGGGGTTCTGCCACCATCATGATCCTCGGCGATACCTGCACGCGGTCGTGCGGATTCTGCAATGTCAAGACGGGGCGTCCCGCTTCCATCGACCTTGACGAGCCGCGCCGCGTCGCGGAGTCATTGCGCCTGATGGATCTTCGCCATGTGGTGATCACGAGCGTGAACCGTGATGAGTTGCCGGATGGCGGCGCATCAATCTGGGCCGAAACCATCCAACGGGTTCATCACGCATGTCCGCGTATGAGCATCGAAGTGCTTGTCGGCGACTTCGGCGGCGATCTCGATGCGGTTCGGGTGGTGTGCGATGCCAAGCCAGAGATCATCAGTCACAACATGGAAACCGTTCGGCGCATGCATCCTGCCGTTCGTCCGCAGGCCAAGTACGAGCGCAGCCTCGCCGTCCTCGCAGCGTTCAAGTCGAGCGGGTTGGTCTCGAAAACGGGGATCATGGTGGGCATCGGAGAGCGCGACGAGGAAGTCATCGAACTCATGGATGATGTGCGGAAGGAATCGAACGCAGACATCCTCACGATTGGTCAGTACCTGCAGCCAACGCGCAACCACCTGCCGATCGACCGTTGGGTCCACCCCGATGCGTTTGCGGACTACAAGCGTGAAGCGCTCGCGCGGGGCTTTCGGGTGTGCGAGAGCGGTCCACTCGTGCGCAGCTCGTATCACGCCGATGCACAGGCTGCTGCGCTCGCTGGATCGAGTGACCGCGTTCGTTAGGCTCAGACGGGCGGAAAATCCATCCTTTTTGGGGTACGGGTTTGCCTCGCGGACACTGAAATCCGATGATGTTCCTGTGGGTGATATGCCCACGGAAGGAAAGGGCACATGGAATTCAGTCAATCCATTCGTTCGGCAATTCGGCGTGCAACGGAACTGGCTCTTGCGGAGGAACGGCGCGTTGGCGGCCGCTCGCAACTGTCGTGCCCTGTGGACATTCACTGGCATCATCGCCCTTTCGAACTGCAGTCCTATGAGGGACTCGACTGCAGCGAGACTGGGCTTCGTATTCGCACGCACACCTTCCTGATGGAAGGACTGACTGGGCGTGCCACGTTCTCTCGGGCGGGCATCGAGACGACAAAGACGGTGGTCATCTCGTGGGCGCGCGAGTCCACCTCTCTATCGGGCGAAACGATCTGGGAGGCGGGGCTTCGACTGCTCTGAAATCGCTGTGCCGCCGATCCGCCGCGGCACCTGCGATCGATCAACTCGGGGGAACGACGCAACCGCTGACGAGCGGCACCGGCGGAAAGTCATCGAGGCAATCGCGAAGGTCGGTCAGGGACAATGCTTGGATGGTCCGCAGTTCGTCCTCGAGCGATTTGTAGCCGCCAACAGTCGACATTCGCATCCCGATCCGCTGCATGCGACCCGAGGGACTCTCGCCAGCAAGCGCGACGGCAGTCGCGAGCATGCTTCGAGCGCGGGAGAGGTCGCCTTCGGTCAGTGAGTCGCGCAGATTCCCGCACTCACGCGTGAAAATGTCGCCCGCCTGCTCCACATCATCACTCGAACAGACCACGGATCCGATCACCTGTCCGCTTCGGTCGTGACCCTGGTGTTCCGTTGATGCATGCACGGCGATCCCTGACTCGATGAGCGACCAATACAACCGCGAACCATCCTGTCCTCCGAGCACATATGCGCACAGAGCTGCCGCATACCTGCGTGGATCGGAGTGATCGGGGCCGGGCCAGGCAAACATCATGTAGGCGCGCGTTGCTCGCTTGTCCTGAAATGTCAGCTTCGCAGTGTTGGATGCGAGCGGCGGGTACACGCGCGGAACGCCTCGCGACTTCCACTGATCGGTTTCCTCTTGGGCTCGCCGCACAAGCGCATCGAAGTCGATGTTCCCCGCGGCAACCACCACGGTGTTCGATGGCGCGTAGCGCTCCTCGAAGTAACGCTTCATGGAATCGCGTTGCAGCGCTTGAATGGAATCGGGAGTGCCGAGGACTCGATAGCCCAGCGGATGGCCGCCGAAGTATGCCTCTTGAACGCGTTCATAGACGGTCCAGAGTGGATTGTCCTCATACATGGCGATCTCTTCGAGAATCACCCCACGCTCCTGGTCGAAGTCCTCTTGGCGCAGCGCTGGACGAAGCAAGTCTGCCACGAGGCCCAGCGCTTCAAGCGCGTGCTCGGGAATCGTGTGTGCGTGATACGCAGTCATCTCGTGAGAGGTGAACGCATTGTTTCGCGCGCCGATCCGGTCGAATGCCTCGTTCACCGCGTCGCCACGACGAGTCGCTGATCCCTTGAACATCATGTGTTCGAGGAAGTGGCTTACACCCATCAATTCCCGAGGCTCATCGCGGGTCCCCGTGCGAACGAACATGCCCACTGCGGCACTGGCTGCCGCCGGCATCACCTCCGCGGCGATTCGCAACCCGCTCGGGAGTGTCGTCTCGTGAAACCGCGTCGCCATGAGCGCCATGACCGCAGTCTAGCCCTCATGTCAGTTCGCCAAAGAGAGCAAGCATCGTTGGTGGTTGCTCGCTGATTGTCTCTCGGATGTACGCCGCAAGCAGACGATTCGCACGCTGCAGACTCTCGATCTCGATCGTGCCCTCGGGGAGCGCAGCGTCCTGTTGGAGAGCCAACAGCAGTTTGACTGTTGCTGGACGCACCTTCCAGACGAGTCCATCAGCCTGCGCGGTGATCTTTCCTCCATCATGCGGTGCGAACAACGCCACCTCGCCATCCGAGTCGAACGAGCCGAGCACTGGTTGCAGCCCTGCGTCATGCAGGGTGAGCCACTGGAACTCCAAGAGCAGGGACTGGAGCAGGGACTGGCTGACATGATCCGACTGCCGACCACCAATCTGTCGCAACAGGTTCAACAACCCTCGGTACATCGCGGGGTGAGGATCGTGCGGCGCTGCCAGTCGACACACGAGGTCCGCCGCGTAAAACGCGATTCGATTTGCAACCAAGCTTGAACGGATCCGCGGGAAGTGATCCTGCAGTTGCCAGCCAGTCAATGTGGCAAGTGTCTGATTCGGTTTGATCAGGAGCGTCCCGCGTCCAGCCGTCAGCAGGTCAACGCCGCCCGAGAACCCGCCTCGCTCCCGCCTCGCTCCCTTTGCAATGGCGCGAACGATGCCGTGCCTCAAGGTGAGCAGCCCGACGGTTTGACTGGTTTCCGAATAGTCCCAATGCCGAACGCAGATCGCATCATCCTCGGCCGACGACATCGTCGTGCCAAGGTACAGATGGCGTTACCTGCCGACCGCCGTGATCTCTGCGGCCTTCACGCAGTTGCGACCAGCCTGTTTCGCCGCGTAGAGCGCTTGATCTGCTGCAGCGCACAGCGTCTTGACCGTCGGCGGATGATCGCACGCGGAGACATCGCTGATTCCAAAACTCGCGGTGATGACGGCCGAAGGCTGTTGTGGCCATGTCATCGATTCGAGTTGCTGACGGTAACGATCGGTGACATCCATCGCCTCGGCCATCGTTGTGTTGGGCAGGATGATCGCGAACTCTTCTCCCCCGTAACGGCACGCGATGTCGCTGACGCGTCCACCACTGAGGATGCCGGCGAACCGCTCGATCACCACATCACCGAAGAGGTGACCAAAACGGTCGTTCGTCTGCTTGAAGTGATCGATGTCAGCGAGCACCAAGGTCAGGGGGCGTCCGTAGCGCATCGCCTCCGACAACTCAGCGGTCAGCCGCTGATCGAAGTAGGTCCGATTCCAAAGTCCACTGAGACCGTCGATTTGTGCCTTCTGCGCAAGAATCGCGATAAGGTGCTGGACGCGCAGCGCCGAGCGCAGGCGAGCCTTGAGTTCCACGATGTCGAAGGGCTTCGAGATGAAGTCGACGGCTCCGAGATCAAGACCACGCACTCGATTGCCGGGATCGTTTGCCGCGCTCACGAAGATGACGGAGATGTCCTGTGTTTCTGGATCCGCCTTCAAACGGGTAATCAGTTCGAAGCCATCCATCTGTGGCATGTCGACATCAAGGAGGATCACATCGGGCTTCAGCGCCTTCGCCATGCGAAGCCCCTCGATCGAACTTGTCGCGGAGTGCATTTCGATCCGCTCGTTCTGCAGACGAAGCCGCAGCAGTCGATGGATCAACTCAGAGTCATCAATCGCCAGCAGCTTCGGCACTGATGGCTGCATCATCATCATGTGTTGGCATCCCCACGCATTGCAATCCTCATCGGTGTCATGCTCATTCCAACCACTACTGAACCTCTCCCTTCCGCCTCAAGGAACAAGATGGGTTCCACGACTCGGGAAAGCAACTGGCGCATGCGTGATTCGTCGACAGCACCCCTGTAGTATCGCCTCAGCGCTTCCACCCGAAGGACTTTCGCCCAAAGGCCACCATGACTCCGCGACAAGCTCCCCGCGATGGACAGATCGGATTCCTTTACTTTCCCCCGATTCGGGTTCAGGGAATCTCCATCGCTGGAGAGCAAACCGCCATTTCCATCCCCGAATACGACATCGCCTTCGACATTGGGCTCTGTCCACGACCTGTCCTGACGGCTCCATTTGTCGCGCTTTCGCATACGCATATGGATCACATCGCGGGCTTGCCTTACTACTTCAGCCAGCGATTTTTCCAAAAGATGGCGACGGGAACTTGTTATTGCCCTTTGGAGATGGCGAATCCAATACGCGAAATGATGCGATCCTGGATCGCCCTTGAGCGCCAAGAGACTCCCCATCAGATCGTCGGTCTGTCGCCGGGAGATGAAGTGGAGATCAAGCCAGGAGTCTGGCTGCGAGCACACGCATCGAGCCACACAATCCCAAGCCTTGCGTATGCGCTGATCGAGAAACGCAAGAAGTTGCGCCCTGACCTTGCGGGTGCTTCTCAGGATGACCTTCGAGAGCGCCGTCTGCGCGGCGAAGAAATCACACAGACGATCGAAGTTCCTCTCGTTGCATATTCCGGCGACACGGAGCCGGCTCCATTTCTGTTTCACGACGACTTCACGAAAGCGCGCATCGTGATCTGTGAGTGCACTTTCTACGACAACGAGCACCGAGACCGCGCAAAGATTGGTAAACATCTCCACATCGAGGACCTTCGTCCTCTCCTCTCTGCATGGACTGCTGAGCATGTGGTGGTTGTGCACGCGTCCCGTCGCACGCTGCTGTCGTTCGCGCGCGATCGACTTGCATCCGTCGCGGGTGATCGTCCCGCAGACTCCGTGCATCTCTTGATGGACTTCAAGTCGAATCGCAAGCGGCTTGAACAGCAGTCGGCTCAGTTTGATCCTGTCGCCAGTGAGTGCGGCGATCCTGAGAGTGCTGAAACTTCGG
The DNA here is from genome assembly GCA_009926625.1 of Planctomycetota bacterium. GTDB lineage: Bacteria > Planctomycetota > Phycisphaerae > Phycisphaerales > SM1A02 > F1-60-MAGs104. Next base: position 68,180 of record RFON01000008.1, on the reverse strand, counting down.
ACGCGGGTTGACCATCCGCGGTTCGTGTCTTATGTTGGAACGTCCCACTTCGGTGGAACCCTCTCCATGTCGAAGGCCCCCTCCGCACTTCCGGACATCAAGTCGTTGATCGACGACTATCTGCGCCGCCATCACCCGGAAATCTGCAGGCATTGGTTTCACGAGATCACTGTTGCATCGGTCGCGGGAGGCTGTGTTTCGCTTCGTGTTCCAGAGCGTGTGCATCGCCAGTATCTGCAGCGCTCCTGTATGAGCGCTTTCACCGAGGCAGCCCAGGCGGCCACTGGCAAACTGGTCGCCGTGAAGTTTGTGGGCGACGGGGATGACTCAGCTGTCCGTGCGCCGAGTCACCAAGCGAGCGCCGCGGCCCCGAACGAACTCGATGAGCAGCTCACGCTCTCGCCCGACTACACATTCGAATCCTTCGTTGTCGGTCCCGGCAACCGCCTCGTTCATGCGGCTGCCATTGCGGTGGGATCGAATCCTGGGCGTGCGTACAACCCCTTGTTCATCCATGGCGGTGTCGGCCTCGGAAAAACGCACATGCTGCAGTCCATCTGCCAGGTCATCCTGCGGCAGCGGCCCCAGTCGCGGATCGGCTATGTGTCGTGCCAGTCGTTCTCCGAGATCTTCATGGCCTGCGTCAAGGCTGGACGCATGCAGGACTTTCGACACCGCTTCCGCAATCTCGACATGCTGGTGGTCGATGACATCCACTTCCTCTCCAAGCGCGAGCAGAGTCAAGAGGAATTTTTCCACACCTTCAACTCGCTGTACCAAGCTGGGAAGCAGATTGTTCTTTCGTCGGATGCGTCACCCAACGACATCCCTGACCTGGAGGAGCGCCTTGTCAGCCGATTCAATTGTGGGCTCGTCGCACGAATGGATCGTCCGTGCTACGAGACGCGCGTTGCCATCCTGAAGTCGAAGGCTGCGTTGGTTGGCGCCCAAGTCCCCGAGGAAATCTGCTCTTACATCGCCGCGCGAATCGATACCAACATCCGTGAACTCGAGGGTTGCCTCACAAAGGTGCGCTGCTTCGCACTCGCGAACAATCGCCCGATCGATCTTGATCTTGCCAAGGAGGCACTCGCGGACAACAGCCTCGGCATCACTGCTTCGGCGCAGCCATCCATCCAGACCATCGCTGAGGCGGTCACTCGGTACTACGACATCCGCCTCTCTGATCTCCTCTCGAAACGCCGACACAAGTCGATCTCTGTCCCGCGCCAGATGTGCATGTGGCTTGCGCGCAAGCACACGCGTTACAGTTTGGAAGAGATCGGCGGCTACTTCGGTGGACGCGATCACACGACAGTGCTGCACGCTGTCCGAAACATTGGAACGCGAAAGGACATGGATCCCGATATCGCGAATGCAGTCAGCAGGATCGAGGGTGTGTTCGCCCAACCCAGTGGTCGCTGACCAACGCTGACCAATCGATCGAGGCTTTCGTTTATCTGTGGATAACTGGTGGGCAAGTTGCTGCCCGTTGTCGCTTCGGTTCGTCGGCTTGCCACGGTTTTTGGTTCCCGCGGCACTATCCATGACGCAGTTGGACACCTGTTGTTCTTTCGCGACTGCGAATCGACAAGATCATCCGATCGGGCTCTTGTTCGTAAGTTGTTGTTGCTACGAGGTTTGAAGTGTTTGTTTCGTGTTTATCCACAATCGGTCAACACAACCACTGTGATGATGAGTGTTCTTTCTAATCATCCATTGGTCATTTTATCCGCCGCCCCTGGCAGGTCGGACACCAAACCGTTGCCCTTCCCCCGACCCTTGCCCCGCTCAGCTTCGCACCGCAGATCAGGCAGCATTGTCCCTCTCGACCGTACACCTGATGCACCAATCTGAACGAGCCGGTGATCCCGCTGGGAGAACAGTAGTCGCGCAGGGTTGATCCGCCATGTTCGATGGCGGACGCAAGAACCTCACGGAGTGATTCCGCCAGGCGCACCGCGTGCTCGTGCCTGAACGAAGTACAAACAGTTCGCGGATGAATGCGCGCGCGAAACAAGGATTCATCAGCGTAAATGTTGCCGACGCCCGCCACGATCTGCTGATTGAGTAAGCCGGCCTTGACCGCAAGCTTGCGCGACCGAAGTCGATCGAGAAGATCCATCGGGTCAATCGACAGCGCATCTGGACCGAGCCTTTGCCAATGCGCTTCAAGTTCGGATAGTGATGGACAAGGAATGAGTGATCCAAATCGCCGCGCATCGCGAAACGCGAGCGAAGCACCGCCGCCGATCGTCCAGCGAGCATGAACATGATCACAGCGCTCAGAGGCGGCTGAGCCCGTCAAGAGTTGTCCGCTCATTCCCAGGCGCACGATCAACCACCGATCGCACAGCGAACCGATCGCCAACTGCTTTCCCTTCCGAAGGACTCGGTCAACGACGGAGCGATGAAGCAGCTGCTCGTCGGCAATGGGCTTCACAGGGCCCCTTCGCTGACCACGAGGGTTCGACAGCGAGCCGACGATGTCCTGCCGAGCGATGTGGTCAAGTGAGAGGGTTCTCCCGACCAAAAGTCCCTCGAGCGCTCGTCGAATGCACTCAACTTCAGGCAGTTCAGGCATGTGCGAACCCTATACTTCGCCCGTGAATTCCGCCATGCCGCAAAACGCACTCGACAAGATCCACAGCAGTGACCCTCTCGAAGCAGCGACAGCGGTCCATGCGATTGCACAGGAGATCCGCGATCAGGTTCACCGCGTCATCGTTGGTCAGGATTCGACCCTCGATCAGATTCTCCTGTCCGTCTTTTGTGGTGGCCACACATTGATCGAGGGCGTCCCTGGTCTCGCAAAGACCCTCATCATCTCCACGATCGCCAAGACGCTCTCGCTCGACTTCACGAGGATCCAGTTCACCCCCGATCTCATGCCGAGCGATGTGACCGGAAGCGAGGTCATCCAAGAGGATCGGATGTCAGGCACGCGTGCACTGCACTTCGTCAAGGGACCGATCTTCTCGAATGTCGTGCTCGCTGATGAGATCAATCGAACACCACCCAAGACCCAAGCAGCACTCCTCGAAGCGATGCAGGAGGGGCAAGTCACCGTCGGAGGGCAAACGCACGAACTGCCACGACCATTCTTCGTCCTCGCCACACAGAACCCCATCGAGCAAGAGGGCACCTATCCCCTGCCAGAGGCCCAACTCGACCGATTCATGTTCCTTGTTCGGATCGGTTACCCGTCGGAGCAACAAGAGGTCGAGATCGTCAAGCGAACGACCGGCGGTGGAACCCTCGAACCCAATGAGGTGATTGGCGCAGCGGAGTGCATTCGCATCCAGCAGATCGTTCGCGAGATTCCAGTGGCAGATCACATGATCCGCTACGCACTTCGGCTTGTCCGATCCACGCGCCTTGATGGGTCGTCACCGAAGTTCATCCGCGATTATGTGTCGTGGGGTGCGGGGCCGCGAGCTGGGCAGTACCTGATCCTGGCAGCCAAGGCGCAAGCACTTCTCAGCGGCGACAAGCATGTGATGCCCCACCACCTGCACGCCGTCGTGCTGCCGGTGATGCGCCACCGCATCATGCTGAACTTCAATGCCCAAGCCGATGGCATCGATGCTGATCGTGTCGTGGAAGATCTCGTGAAGACCATTCCGTTGGACAGCGCGGCATGATGAATGGCAGAGACACCGACAACTCCGCTGCGAGCTGAGCAGTACCTCGCGCCAGAGACGCTTGCCCAGTTGGCGCCCTTCGAGCTGCGCGCCAAGCGCATCGCTGAAGGGTTGATGAACGGGATGCATGTGTCGCCTCGAAAGGGGTCGGCAACGGACTTCGCATCGCATCGCCAGTATGTCTCGGGCGACAGCATCCGACATGTGGATTGGAAGGTGTTTGCCCGCAGCGACAAGTTGCAGGTGAAGCAGTTCCAGCAGGAGACCAACCTGAATGTGGTCGTGCTCGTGGATGGATCAGCATCGATGCAGTTCGGCACGCTCAAGACGAAGTCCGGCTGGGGAGGCACGAAGGCGCAGCGGGGCAGGATCGTGTGGACGAAGTATGACCACGCAACAGCGATTGCAGCGGCGATCTCCTTCCTTGCGCTGCGTCAGCGGGATCAAGTTGGGCTCGGGATCTTCGCGGATGGAATCCGCAGTGGCGTCCGCCGTTCGGGCAGCAACGATCACTGGCGCTCTGTCGTCCGATGTCTCGCGGCTGATCCAGTCGAATCCGCGGTGGCTTGGGAACGCGTGGCTGATCAGGCGGTCAGCCAGAATCCGCACCACACGCTCTTCATCATCATCTCCGACTTCTTGGCGCCTCCCGCAGTCATCCAATCGGCGCTCTCGCGCCTCGGTCATCGTGGGCACGATGTGATTCTCGTCACAGTGCTCGATCACGCCGAACGAACATTCAACATGGATGTGGATGCTGCGTTCGTTGGATTGGAGGGGGAACCGCAACTGGAGGTGGAGACGCGGAAGATCCGAGCCGCGTACCTCGCAGAACTGGAGAAGCACCTCAACGACATGGACCGCATCGCGCGGAGTTTCCGCTTCGATCTGGAGGTGTTCGATTCGCATGAATCCGTTGGACCGATCCTCTCGTCACTGTTGGCGCGCCGCGAGGCAATCCTGCGGCGGAGGATTCGGGGATGACTTTCGCATCGCTTGGGCTTGCCGTTGCTGCCGTTGCGGGCGTCGCAGCACCGATCCTGATCCACTTCTTCCTGCGACGCAAGCATCAACCGGTCGAATGGGCGGCGATGGCACTTCTCAAGCGTGCCCTTGAACGAACGGCGCGGACACGCCGCTTCGATCAGTGGATCCTGCTTGTGGTGCGCTGCATCCTGGTCCTCGCGGCTGGGCTTGCCATTGCGGGTCCACTCCTTCGGAAGTCATCGGAGCAGGAGTTCGCCGTGCAGTCGCAGGTTCGTGAACGCGCGATCGTCCTTGATGACGGCGTTGCCCAGCAAGTCGTGCGCGGAGGAACCACCGCATGGGAGGACGCTCGGAAGCGGGCAATCGGAGTCATCGACCGATGCGCGCCGGGGGATCGTGTGGGAATCCTTCGAGGTGTTGGATCGCGCGCGATGGTTTGGCCTCCATCGGGTGATCTCGATGCGGTGCGGTCGGAGTTGATGCTTGCAGAAGCATCGCTCGAAGGCTCTGATGTCGTGGCGGCGGCACGCAGCGCAAGCGAAGGTGGGCGCGATGTGATCATCCTCAGCGATTTTCGCGCCGGATCCATCGGTTCTGACCGATCGAAGGAGTCGGCTCCGACAACTGGAAGGCGCGCCGCAGCCGTGCTCTATGAGCCGCAATCGGACCAACCGTTGAATGTGCAGGCGCTCGCCGTCGAGACGCGTTCATCGGGACCACTACCGAGTCGAGATCTCCACCCACTTCGGGTGAGGCTGCAAAGGGATGGCACGAGCCTGCCGCGGTCGACATCAACGATTGAGGTGCGAACGGATGGAGGACCACCGAGCACGCTGCGGCTCGACTGGGATGCGGGACAGATGCTCGCACAAGTCGATGGAACGATCACGGCATCGATGGGTGCACAACAAACAGATCTCGCCGTCGAGGCGAAGATCATGGAGAGCGACGGGCAACCAGCAGACAATGCTGTCTACGGCGTTGTCTCTGGTGCTGGATCGATTCGTGTGCTGTTGGTCGATCGTGCGCTTCCCGAACAATCCGACAAACAAGAAGACACTGCAGCAACATGGATGATGCGGGCACTGACGCCCGTGGAGGGGACGGACATCACCGTCGACGCGACAGATCCTGCGGCACTCGATGCAGCGCGCCTTCGCGGTGTGCGGGCGGTGATGTTGTTGCGTCCAGACAGCATGGATGCCGCAGGATGGAATGTGTTGGCTCAAGCTGTCCGCGAAGGGCTCGTGGTCTGGGTGTTTGCACCAGCGAACAGGTCGATCACCTGGAGCGCAGACTTCCAACGAGCATTCGCGCTTGGGTGGGTGATTGATCGAGCCCGGCCGAAACCAGGGCGCGCTGCAGCCGATGATCCTTCGGACCGCAGGATCGAAGCTGGGCAAACACCGAGCCCCCTGCTTTCACAGCTCGGCGCTGAACTCGACACGCTGCTCCAGCCCGTGGTGGTCAGCGAGTCCCTTTCCGTGCGCGTTCCCGCCAACACAGGCGAAGTGGTGCTTTCACTGAGTGATGGATCGCCACTGTTGGTCCACGCTCAACCAACAGACTGCCGTGGTTGTGTCCTACTGATGTCGACGGCCATGGTGACGGACTGGACATCACTGCCGACGAAGCCGCTCATGGTGCCGCTCGTTCAGGAAGTCCTGCGACAGTCGCTTGCTCGCGTTGAACGGGCGACCGTCGAACGGATCGGCAGCACCGTGAACATGCCGGGAGCGATCGCGCTCGAACCAACGCTGTCCCTGTCTGCAAGCGGCCTGCCGGAAGCCAAGGTCATTCCGCTTGATGCGGATGGGAAGGCAGCGCAACCACTGCAGGTCCCCGGCGTCTACCGAGCGGTCGATGCGCGCGGCCGACGGATTGCCTGGCTCGTGGCCAATGTTGACTTGCGCTCGGCATCGGTTCGACCGACATCGAGCGGTGAAGTCGTCACGCTGTTCGATCGTGTGGATGCCATCATTCCTGATCCGCCGACCGTTGAGCGTGCAATCGCCGCTGCACCTGGAGTGCCCGTTGAACGAGGCGGCGAGACGGAGTTGCCGGTTGCAGCGGCACTCGATGGCGTATCGCTTGCGCCATGGCTCTTTGCGGCAGCGATCCTCGCTCTCCTTGCCGAGTCGGCGCTGGCTCGAAGGGCATCGGCGGGTGCAACTTCAAGTGCGCTTCGAGGAGTGGAGCCATGACCGCGAGCAGCATGCTGCGCTGGCTGCTCGGCGTCGACATCATTCCAAGCGACGCGACTGGACTCGAGTTCGCCTGGCAACGCCCACTTGAGCCTTGGATCTGGTTATTGGTGGTGACCGTTGGGTTGTCGGTCGCAGTGTTTTCGTATCAGGGGCTGGCCGGCAGCAAGCGACTACGAGTCTGGCTCGGAGCACTTCGCGCACTGACCATCGTGTTCTTGGTTGCGCTCTTGGCAGGTCCACTGCTCCGACTGCCGATCCTCGAAAGCAAGCCTGACTGGGTCGCGGTGCTCGTGGACCGCAGTCGAAGCCTCAGCATCGAGGACGCGCCATCCGCGGTCGGAACCCGCCAATCACGCGAATCGCAGGCGCTCGAGATCCTTGCGGATCAAACATGGGATGAAGTCAGCGATGGCCGTGTGGTCGTGTGGATTGGTTTCGATGGCACAACTCGTGAAGTGGAGCGGCGTGAACCAGGTCCTGCCGATGGGTGGGACACGGATCTCAATCTTCCGATCGAGGCTGCGCTGAGTCGGCTTGCGGGGAGACCCGCAAGCGGAATAGTGTTGATCAGTGACGGACGCGCAACGCGCCCGCTTGATCAAAGCGTGTTTCGTCAACTGCAGGCGCGTGCAATCCCTCTCTTCCCCATCCCTCTCGGGGCATCGGAGCCCGTGGTCGATCTCGCCGTGGCGGAGGCGGCAGCGCCCGCAAGTGCGTTCGTCAGGGATCAGTTGCCCTTCACGGCGGTGATTCGTTCCACGGGTGGTTCCGTGCGCGGACCTGTGCGGGTCGAGTTGCTGAACGAGACGACGGGCAAGGTTGTGGACCAAGTGGAACTCACGGAAGCTGATTTCAGGGAGGGTCGGTGCGAGACAGTGCTGACCGCCGCCGGCGAGCGAGCGGGACCGAACACATGGCGCATCCGTGTGACTGGGACAGGCAGCGATCTTGTGGCGATGAACAATGAAGCGACGGTCACCGTGGACTTCGTGGATCGTCCGCTGCGAGCGCTGTACATCGAGGGCTATCCGCGATGGGAGTATCGCTACCTCAAGAACCTGCTGGTGCGCGAGGAGTTGCTTGAGAGTTCCGTGATGCTCCTCTCCGCCGACCGCGACTTCGCGCAGGAAGGCAATGCACCGCTCGAGCGGCTTCCACGCACACGCGAGGAGTTTGCAGACTTCGACCTCTTCGTCATTGGCGATGTGCCAAGCGGCAGCATCTCCGATTTACAGGCAGAAGAGATCCGATACGCCGTCGGTGATCATGGCGCGGGGCTGCTGTGGATCGCTGGCGAGCGATCGACGCCGATGTCATGGCGAGCAACGCCGCTCGACGATCTGCTGCCGATGCGGTCAAACCCCGAGCGCCATGATGAGCGCGTTCACATGCAACCGACACCAGCAGCGAGTCGGGCTGGCGTGCTTCGGCTCGGTGAAGAGGCGAGGAGTCCATGGCCGGCGGCCCTCTCACCAGACGGAACGCGTGGACATTTGGAGTGGGCGCAGCGAATCGACATGAGCACGCTCAAGCCGTCAGCCGAGGTGCTTGGCCTTGCGCGCGGCGCTTCGGGCGCAACATGGCCGCTCGTGATATCGATGCGATATGGAGCTGGACAAGTCGTCTATGTGGGAACGGATGAGACATGGCGTTGGCGGCATGGCGTGGGCGAGTCATTCCAGGAGCGATTCTGGATTCAGTTGATCCGAATGTTGTCACGAGGGAGTGCGCCTGAGTCGGGTGATGCGTTCAGGCTTTCGGTGGAACCGCGGCGGCCGGAGACGGGACTGTCGGCGATCGTTCGCCTTGATGCGCGCGAAGCAGTGGAGGCAGAAACGGTGGGCGATGGTCCACTCGAGGCGCAGATCGAGGAAATGGAAGGGCCGCGGCGTGGATCGCGTGCAGTCATTCCGCTCATTCGCGAGGGGAACGGTTGGATCGGCAACTGGACGCCGAGCGCCGCGGGTCGATGCCGCGTTCGCGTTGATTCAGCGCGGATCGGATCGCGCGAGCTCATCGTTGATGTGACGCGGCGGGACATGGAGCTCGGGCAGCCGCAGGCCGACCACACGCTGCTCTCGGATCTCGCAGCGCGGACTGGTGGCGTCATGATCCAGCCCAACGATCTGGCGAAGCTGAAGCGGGTTCTTCCCAAGCGTTCATCCGTGTCGGAGCGTGCCATCGTGGATCCACTTTGGAACAGCCCTGCTGCGATTCTCATCGTTTTTGCACTGATCTTTGCCGAACTTGTGGGGCGTCGTCTTTTGCGCCTTGCGTAGGATTTTCGATACTTCAACATGTCCGAAATCACCGCCCTGATCCGCAGTCTTGACGCAACGGCTCGGCGAATTCGCCGCGTCCGCGTGGGCGCCGCGCTCGCAGCGATGGCGCGGGCAGTGATTGCGGTTGCATCGGGGTGTGTCATTCTTGACGCAGCGTTTCGCTTTCCACCTGGCATGCGCTGGTTGTTGCTTGGTGCCCTAGTCGCCTTCGGTCTGTGGCGCTTTCGGAACAAGGTCCGCCCCTCCCTGTTGCCGCCACCTCGGCGTGTCCAACTTGCGCTCGAACTGGAACGACAGTTGCCTGCATCGAAGGGCATCATTGCGTCTGGGGTCGAGTTGTCCACCGACCCCATGTGGCAGCAGAGCCCATTCGCATTGTCGGTCGCTGGGTCGGCAGCGGACCAAGTGCCGGTCGACGCGGTGCAATCACTGGTGCGCACCAAGCGGCTGAAGCGAGAGCTTCAATTGTTGGCGCTGTTGATCGCAGCATGGACGAGCGCGGCGGTGCTTGTGCCGCAACTCGCCACGACAGGGGTCGTGCGACTCCTTGCGCCGTGGGTGGCGATGGACTGGCCCGCGAGAACCGAACTGCGATCAGCGGTGGTCGCAACGCATCATCCGCGTGAGGTTGCCCTGCCACTCGCGGTCGAACTCGTGCGAGGTGATGTCGAGTCCGACTTGGTCTGGGTTCGCCTTCGGCGGCTTCGCGGCGACACCGTTGGCCCGTGGGAGCGAATCGCCATGGTTCATCAGGGCCAGCGTCGATTCGAACGAATGGTGGAGGCGGGCGTGGATGCCTTGGAGTTCCAGTTCCTGACGGCGGAAGTGGAAACGCCACTGCAGCGAATCGATCTTCGTGATGCGCCAGGGATCGCCGAAGCATCCATCGTGGTGACTCCACCCGCGTATGCCTCCACATTGCCGATCATCCGTCAATCGCTCGGTGACTGCACGGGGCGGCAAGGGCGGTTGTTGGAGCCGATTCTCGCTGGATCGATGTGTGAACTGACGATTCGCTTGACCGCGTCGGCGGTCGTGCCTGAGGACAGCGACGAAGCTCGTGAAGCATGGCTGAAGTCGTCCGTTGAGTGCACTCGGCCGGATGGGGGCGCGGCACAGTTCCCAGCAGACCTGATCCTTTCCCGCGCAGACCAATCATGGTCCGTGCGGTGGACTGCGCGCGAGAGCATCGTCCTCGACTGGATGCTGCGGGACGAACATCAGGTTTCGAATGTCACATCCATCGAGGCAACGGTGGATGTGCGGAATGATCAGCCGCCCGAGCCGCTGATGACGCTGCCCGAAGCGGATGAAACGGTGCTCGCCACTGCGTCGATTCCACTGAAGGGAGTGACGCGCGATGATGTGGGCATCTTCGAATTGAGCATCGATGCATCGCTCGGGTCAGTGTGGCAGCAGCGCTTGTCGACGACGATGGGTGACGGCCAACGGGAAGTCGAAACGACCACGGTGCTCGATGTCTCCTCATCGGGCGGCAAGGCTGGCGACATCATCGAAGTTGTTGCCGTCGCCGTGGACACCCTTGAGACGGACGGTCTTCGCCGACCGCCGGTTCAATCGAGTCCGCGGCGCCTGAAGATCATCAGCGAAGAACAGTTCTCTGAGGAGACCAGGAGCGTGCTTGCAGCGATTCGGCAAGCTGCACAGCGGGCAGGTGAACGCCAACGCAGCCTGATCGAGCGCGACGACGATGCTGCGGCCGAAGTGAGGCCGCAGGCGGAAGTTGGTGAGCGCATCACTTCACTGACGCGGATGCTCGCCTCGCTCCGAACCAGGCTTGCACAGAACGGCGCGCGCGATGATGCGACCGAGAGCCTCCTCGATGCAGCAGGCGATATCGCCGATGTTGCGCAGGATCAGAGTGACCGCGCGCGGAATGCGCTGCAGGAGGCAAGCAAGGGAGTGGTCGACCCGCGGGATTCGAACGAGGTTGCGGGCCTGATGGAGCAGGCGAAGGCGGCTCAGCAGGAAGTGGATTCAGAGCTCAGCGATCTCTCGGAGTTGCTCGACCGCGATCGCGAGTCATTCGCTGCATCACAGCGCTTGCAGGGAGTGGCTGAGGCAATTGCCAAGGCCGATGCGGAACGCTCGCGCGCGGCGGCTCGGACGATCGGGCGGAACGAGTCGGAGCTGGGTGCAGAGGAACTCGCGGGGCTCGAGCGCGCAGCACAGGCAACGCGAGATGCGGCGCAAGCGGCGCGCGAGGCGATGGAGGACCTCCGACAACGCGCCGACAGGGTTGCAAGCGATGACCCGGAACGGGCGCAATCCCTGCGTCAGGCAGTTCAGCGAGGACAGAGCGAGTCGCTGCAGTCTCGAATGGAGCAGGCGGAGCGTTCGACTCGAGCCAACAAGATGGATGCCGCGCAGCAGGCTTCTGCAAGCGCCATGCAGACAGTGCAGCGCATGATGCAGGATCTTGAGGAGAGCGAGGCGAGTCGTGCGCAGTCGCTCAAGCGACGGCTGGCCACAGTCGCTCAAGCGCTTGAGCAAATCGTGCGCGAGGCGGAAAGTGCCCAAGAACTTGTGGGTGGCTTGGTCGCAGCGAGTTCGGATGATGTGGCGGCGGGATCGCCGGCGGCGGCTCGAGAGGCATCGGATGTGGCAGTGAACGCTGCCGCCGTCGCTGACCAGGCTCGCGCGGGTGGATCGAGCATGCAACGGATTGTGCGGCTTGTCGAGCGCGGGTCGGAGGCCGAACTCCGCGCGGCCGAGGCATTGGCCGCTTCGCCGATCGATGTTGGAATCGGTCAAGAGCAGACATCGCGTGCGACGACGCTGTTTCGCGAAGCGCTTGATGCGGTCCGCCAACAGGAGCGGCGAACGGAGGAGCAGGAGCGTCAGCAGCGGGCGCAGGAACTTGCGAAGAAGTTCACGGACATCGCGGACCGCCAGGAAGGTCTGTGGAACGCGACGAGTGCGCTCGTGGGAGTGACGGGTGATCGCCGTGCACTCGTCGAAGCGCGTCGGCTGAGTGTTGATCAGGAGCGCATTGGCCAAGCGATTCGTGAAGTCGTCGATGCGTCTGAGGATGTGCGAAAGTCCGCCGCAATCGTGGAGGCACTCGATGTGGCGCGGGAAAGTTCCTCCACCGCTTCCGAGGAGCTGCGGAAGGGCTTGCCAGTGGAGGCAACAACACAAGCCCAGCGCGAGGTGCTTCAGACGGTGCGCGAGATAGCCGATGCGCTCGGGCAGTCAGGGCGGAAGAAGAAGGACCCCTTTGCGGATGAGGGAAGCCAAGCCGGCGGAAGTGGCGGCGGCGGTGGTGGTGGTGGCGACAAGCCCGCGATCCCTCCGCTCGCCGAGCTGAAGGTCATTCGGTCCCTGCAGCAGCGAATCTATGACCGCACCAAGAGCGCCGCGGGAAAGCCCGAGTTTGCCGATCAAGCCGCGCAGTTGATGCGGCGGCAGGAGTCGGTCGCTGCGCTCGCGGACGAACTGCGCCGAGAAGTCGAGCGGCAGATGAAGGAACGCGGTGCCACGATCGTTCCACCGCAAGGCGATGCTGGCGAACCGCCGCAGAAGCAAGAAGGAGACGCACCATGAACAGCCCACGCGCCTCGAAGGCGATGTCGCGTTGGTGTGCAGCGGTGATCCTGTGCGTGGCGGCACGCGGCGTTCAAGCGCAGGATTCCAAGGACCCCAAGGCGCCTCCGCCCGACGGTGAGCGTTCACTCGATGAACTCCTCGGCATCGGCGATGGTGATGGGGCAAAGTCAGCGCAGGAGAGCGCGCGCGATCGATCGAGCAATCTCAAGAGGGTCCTGACCGAGCAAGAGGCGAAGAACACCTTGGAAGCTGCGGTCGAGGGCATGCGGCGCAGTGGTGCGCTGCTGAGCCAGCGCGATCTTGGGACGGCGGTCCAGCGCGTGCAGGAAGATGTGCTCGCGCGGCTTGATGCGCTGATCAACACCGCAGAGCAGCAACAGCAGCAGCAGCAACAACAGCAGTCCAGTTCGAGCAGTTCCTCTTCGGAGCAGCAGCAGCAGCAAGGTCAGCAAGGTGGGAAGGATCGCAAGGCAGGCGAAACGGCCGAACAGGCTGCCGAGCGGCGGCGGCGCGAAGAAGCGCAGCGGCGAGCGGCGAAAGAGTCGAAGCAGGGCAAACAGGGACAGGAAAAGAGCGAACAAGGTGGACGCGGCGGCGACGGCAACAATCCAGGCGAGATGCCGGAACAGGTCGATCCCATCGAAGGCGGCGCGCTCTCGGAGGCGGATGCGGAGTGGGGCAATCTGCCGCCGCGCACACGCGACATGGTGCAACAGGGTGTCCGCGAGAAGATGTCGTCGGTGTATCGACGCTGGACGGAGGCGTACTACCGTCGCATCGCAGAGGAGGCGAAGCGATGAGCACTCCGTTGCCACGCGCGGCGCGATGGGTGATGTTGCTTGCAGTTGTGTGTGCATGCATCGCGGCGGTGATGCCCAGTGCAGCGCAGGATTCCAAGGACGGCGTTCAGCGCGAAGCGAAGCCGCCAAAGCAAGCGGATGCACCAGCGTCGGCGCGCGCGCCCAGCTCGGGCGCTGAAAACAAGCCAGCCGAGGATGAGATCAACCCAGCGCAGCAGAAGGCGATCGAGCGCGGACTCGCCTACTTGGCAGAGGTGCAGAACGAAGATGGTTCGTTCGGGCGCGGTCGGTATGGTCGTCACATCGCTGTTGCTGCGCTCGGCGGGCTCGCGTTCATGGCTGACGGCAATGTGCCTGGTCGCGGTCGATACGGTGAGCAGGTGTCGAAGGCTTTGGAGTTCGTGCTTCGCAACACGGCCGAAAGTGGTCTGCTTGCAACGGATGGAACGACGGGGCCGATGTACGGTCACGGTTTTGCCACGCTGTTTCTCGGCGAGATCTACGGCATGAATCCAAGCGATGGTCGAGTGCGCGATGCGCTCGTCCGAGCCATTGACCTGATCATCAACAGCCAGAACGATGAAGGTGGTTGGCGGTACAACCCAGTGCCGTATGACGCGGATGTTTCGGTGACGATCTGTGAAGTGATGGCGCTTCGAAGTGCGCGCAATGCCGGCATCAAGGTGCCGCGCGAAGCGATTGACCGCGCAGTGCGGTATGTGCGCGATTGCCAGAATCCAGATGGAGGGTTTCGTTACATGCGGCAACCAGGTACCAGCGCATGGCCGCGCACGGCTGCTGGGGTGGCAAGCCTGTTCTATGCGGGCATCTATGAGGATGATTCGATCGAGCGCGGGCTGGACTATCTCGATGGCAATGCGGGCGTTGGCGCAGTCGGTGGACCGCAGTCGCAGGCGCACTACTACTACGGTCAGTACTACACGACACAGGCGATGTACCTCGCGGGCGGCGAGCGCTGGCAAAACTGGTGGCGCCGTGCGCGCGCAGAACTGGTGGAAGAACAGGGTGCCGATGGATCGTGGGTTGATCACCAAGCAGGCGAGTCCTACGCCACCGCGATGGCACTCATCGTGCTCCAGATGCCTGGGCGATACCTTCCGATCTTCCAGCGCTAAGTCATGCTTGCCGAACTCGTCGCATCACTCCTGCTCGTCACGCAGCCGAAGCAGTCGAAGCCGGCTGCGCCCGAAGCAATCCCCGAGATAGAGGTGCTCGTCGCAGATGGTGCCTGGCGAACAGGATTCCTGGAGGCATCGGGTGCAGTGCGAGGAGCAGATGGGACGGATTTGCTTTCGGGCGCGCTCGGCTGGATTCCCAAGCGTGATCGAGCCGCGCAGCAGCGGCGCCCATTCGCGCTCGTGCATGTGGCTGACGGCCAGATCTTGGTCGGGTCCTTCGGCGGGTTTGTAGCAAACGAGAGCGGCAGTGCCTCGCGGTGGAAACACGCTGGGCTTGGGATGGTCACGGTTCCACTGGATCAGACGGCACTGATCCAGTTCGAGCCGCAGGCGAGCAATCTTCAAGCTGCCGAATCGGATGTCCTCCTGCTGCGAAACGGCGATCGGCTTGGCGGCTTCGTGAAGTCGGTGGGCGCCGAGGTGGAGATGGAAGTCGAAGGGACTTCCCAGCCGATTCCCGTCGAACGCATCGCTGGCATCGCGCTTGTGCATGCCGCACAGAATGGCGGACCCATTCGGGTGTGGCTGGATGATGGCTCGGTCCTCGATGCCGCGCGGATTGATGGCGGTTTTGCAGGCGGCTTTGCCCTGCGCGGACTGACGCTCGTCGCTGGCAAGTCAAACCTCCCGTTGATGCCCGATGACATCGCTGGCGTTGCCCTCAAGCCATCGAGCCTCCGATCACTTGCCGTGCAGTCGCCGCGCGTGGAGGCGTCCACCGCCGCCGCGCTGCCACGCGTGCACCGTGAGCCACCAACCGTGGGAGATGCAAGGGCTGCACCACTTTCCGCGGCAGCGATCACGCTTCGGGGGCCGATACGGCTCATCTACGAAGTCCCCGAGGGGTTCACCACACTCTCGGCCACCGCAGAGATTCCGCAGGCCATGCGGCGATGGGGCGATGTCGTACTGGTTCTCCGTCAAGGCGAACGGGAATTGCTTCGGCAGCCGATGTCCGCGCGCAATCCGACTTGCGCGATCGCCCTGCCAGTCGTCCAAGGTGTGCTCGAAATCGAAATCGAAGAGGGCGCTCACGGACCAGTCGGAGACACGGTCATCCTCGCGCGCCCCCTGCTCATCAAGACGGGTTGAACAATCCACGCTCGGCAGGCGCAGGCTGGTTGAACGCCACTCATACCGAGTGCCGTTCCATTGACCTGTGTGCACCGCACCCGAGTGGTCGAGCAGCACTGCGCATGCGCTGTCGCGAGCCGTCACCATCCGCTGCGCCCTGCTGAGCAACTGTTCCCAGCGGTCGTTCAGCCAACGCTGCTGCCCAGTGGATTGAAGGATGATCGGCGCGTCAATGTGCTCGACCAGCGCTGCTGCGGCTGGCTGGAAGCTGCCATGATGCGGGAGCTCAAGCACATGGATCCCTTCGAGCATCGCCTTCCCCGAAGAGAGCACGAGCGGGCAGCCTCTTCGGGCAAGGTCGCCTGTCATCAGCAGCGACAGCGCGGCCGCATCAATACGCACAACCAAACTGCCATCATTCGCATCGAGCGCAGGATCATCGGATGATGGATGCACTGCGGAGAGCGTGAGCCCACCAAGCGACAGGACATCGCCCGCTCGCATGCTTCGAACCAAGGTGTTCGAACGCCCGACGGCCTCCACGGCGGCAGCGACAGGTCCATCATCGCGCTCCGCCCATCGCAGGAAGGCATTGGTCACGATGACCTCCTTCACATCGATGGCGTTCACGACCTCGGGGAGTGCTCCGAAGTGATCGAGGTTTGGGTGCGAGATGACCACACAGTCGATGCGCTCGACACCAAGGGCAAAGAGCGCAGGGAGCACGGTGCGCGAACCCACAGACGATGCGCCGAGACTTCCACAGTCGTACAGAACGCAGGAGTCGCCACATCGGATCAGGTGGCATGAACCGTTCCCGACATCCAGCATGTCGATCCGAAAGTGCCAGGCGACTTCATCCTCGATGGCCCAGCCGCGTGCAGGCGACGGAAGTGCGCCTGGCCACTGCGCGGTTTCGCGAGCGACCAGCATCACAAGTCGTGCATCCAGGATTGCAAGTTGCCCCATGGCGCCTCCGCCCCACCGCCAGATCGGATCGAGCGCGACAGCCGCGTTCGCGAGGATCACCATCAACGCAAAGGCTGGCGACAGCAGCAGCGTGCATGGGATGCACAGCAGCGGCACCGACCCGAAGTGCATCCAGATCACTGGAAGTGTCGCGAACCAGGCGCCGACGGCAGCGCACAGCGGTTGCAGCGAGCGGCGAAGCAGCACCATCGCGACGTGCGGCCCATGCAGAAGTGAATCGACCCATTGCTGCAAGAGGGATGCGCCGCTGCGCAGTCCAAGGATCGCGGCAAAGCTGAGTTGCAGCCCAGGATCGTGTGCGGAGCGCGGATCAGCCAGCAGCAGCATCGCCAGACTGATCGACAGCACGACGGAAAATGGCACGCGCCGCCCTGCGACATGGGTGAGCGCAACCGATCCACCCATCCATGCGGCGCGAAGCGACGAGACCTCAGGTTCGATCGACAACACGAACAGCGCGGCGAGCCCGAGCAGCGCAGCACCCATCAACCGCGATGAAGGGCGAAGGATTCCAAGGCAGCCCAACAACGCGCCTGAGAGCACGGCGAAGTTGAATCCTGAGATCGCCACAAGGTGCTGGATGCCGCATGCGGCAAAGGTGCGCGCGACATGACGAAGGCCTGGCAGCGCAGCGCCCGTGGTCGACGCCGCCACCAGTGCGGAGGCATCAAGATGTTCACTCGCAATCACACGCTGCAGCGATGCATCAACGGCCCCGCGCCAGCGAGCCACCAGTGCTCCCATGGTGTTCGGATGCCCCGCCACGCGGATCAAGTCAGCGCGTTCAACATGCACCGATCCAGCGATGCGCCGATCGCGAGCCCAACCAACCATGTCGAATCCGCCAGGATTCCGTGATGGACCGAATCCACGCAGCCACCCGTGAACGCGGATGCGTTCCCCTGCAGTGCATGGAACGGCATCCGCCGACACGACGACTTGCACGAGGGCATCGACCGGCGACGATGTCCCTTCGCCGATCGACTGCTCGACCTGAAGCAGGAAGCGTGTCGATGCCTCGCTTGGAACGAAGCGAGCCAAGACATCCTCATCGAGCGCGCCGCATCTCGACAACGCATCGCGGAACGCGCGTTCGTCTGTCCGCGGCACGGAAGCCACGATTCCCTCGAGGAACACGAGGCGCCGCTGCGTGTGGTCGCTCGTTCCACATCGAATTAGCACCCGCTCCCAGGCAGCATCGTCTTGAAGGACTGCGAGCCAACCACCAAGCATGCAGAGCAGGACCAGTGCCGAGAGGCCGATCAGGCGGCGCGAGACTGCCGCGCATGCGAGCACGACGATGGCCGCAGCAAGCGCGATGGACGCGATCAGGGCAGGGTCGGTCGAAGCGAGCACGCCGCCCCAGCAGCCACAGAAGATCGCCGATGCGGCGATTGGAAACAGCGCCACTCGGCGAACACGCCCATCCCCCCTGCGACCCGGCATGCCCCGACGGTAATCCCGCGCGGCGCGCTCAAGTCGCGATCAACCCGAACTTCAGTTCCCAGGCTGGTTGTTGGAAACGGCAAACGGCAGGTTGGCTGCGCGCACGCCTTGGTGAACCTCGCGCAGCAGATCGCGGCGCAACTTCACCACATCAGCCGATGGTCCCCACACGAACACCAACCACACCACGCCGAGCGCAGTGATGTCCTGGATGAACGCGTCGGGCGCTTCATTCGATCGCCCGGGGACCCGCTGCGCGGCGCGCACGAGCGCAGCGTGCGCAGCACCCGAGTCGACATCATGCTGCAGCACCACCTGCACCTCGACCCGCCGAAGCGGATGAGCGCTGTTGTTGGTGATCACGGCGCCGAAGATCATGCTGTTGGGCACGAATATCCGTCGATTGTCGACGGTGTCCATCGTTGTCGAAAAGAGATCAATCTCATCGACCGTCCCCACCTGTCCCGCAGCAACGATCGTGTCGCCGATCTTGTAGGGTCGGAACACCATGAGCATCACGCCCGCAGCGAAGTTCGACAGCGTGCCTTGAAACGCAAGGCTGACTGCAAGCCCGACAGCACCGAGCAACACGGAGAAACTGGCCGTCTCGAAGCCGAAGCGATTCAGCACAAAGGTGATCGCGACGATCAGGATCAGCCATCGGGTCAGCTTGGCGAAGAAGCGCGCAAGGGTCGTATCCAGTTCGGCGCGCTCGCATGCACGGAGCACGATGCGTCGACCCCATGCCGAGAGGAAGTACGCGAACACCAAGATGAGACACGACACGATCAGCGGCGCTGCGTACTGCTGCACGAGGGCAATCGCTTCACGAGCGACGGCCGATTCGCTGCTCGTTGCTGCAGGTGAATGGTCTTGCATTCGAGCGGCAGGATAGAAGGCAGCGGGCCTCGTCAGCTTCGCGCAACGGTCAACAGGCGATCAAACGCGGCTTCGGCCGAGCCCGATGCGATGGACTTCCGTGCAAGGTCAACGCCAGCAGCAAGGTCCTCTGCGCGACCACCAGCCACGAGCGCCGCGCCAGCGTTCAACACGCTCATCTCCATGGCGGTCTGTGCAGCGCGGCCCGCGAGCACATCGCGGAACAGCTGCGCAGCATCCGCCAGGCTGGTCGGCGCAATCGACAGCGGATTGCCTTGCCGCACACCGACCGACTCTGGCGTGACTTCACGCAGTCGAACAGATCCGCCGTGCGCGGTGCGCGTCACTTCCGCAACAAGCGTGGGTGCACCCGTCGTGAGTTCGTCGAGTCCATCGAGTCCATGGGAGACGAGCGCGTGTTCCGACCCGAGTTCGCACAGGACTTCCGCAATGAGCGGAACGAAAGCGCGGTCGTACACCCCCACTGCTTGCCTTCGAGCGCCGGCGGGACTCGTGAGGGGGCCGAGGAGGTTGAAGATGGTCGGGAACCCAAGCGCCTTGCGTACCGGCATGGCATGTCGCGCAGCGGGGTGGTGATTCGGCGCGAAACAGAAGGCGAAATGCGCTTGCTCGAGGCATCGGCGCTGCCCGTCGACACCAAGGTCGAGCGGGAAACCAAGCGCTTCAAGCACCTCCGCAGATCCACGCCCCGTCCGCGAGCGATTCCCACTCTTGGCAACATGCACGCCCTGCGATGCGGCGATCACCGCCGCTAGCGTGCTGGCGTTGAACGCCTTCGGCGCGCCGCCAGTTCCAGCGGTATCGAGGATGCTGCGGGGATCGATTGATGTGTCGAGTGCGGTCACGAACGAACGCATCACCAGCACAGCGCCGGTCAGCTCCTCGACCGTCGGCAGGCGGCGCGCAAGCAGGGCGAGCAGCGCGCCAACCTCCGCGGGGTGCGATTGACCGCCCATGAGTTCACCGAATGCCGCGCGCGATTGTTCCGTCGTCAGCGTGTGCCCAGCGATGAGCAGCCGCAGGCACGGCGTGAGATCGCCTTCGCGTTCAGGGCGTGCAAATTCGCTTGGGTGGTTTGGCGTGACTGGCGTTCCCATGCGGAAGTGGAGATGCTACGGGGGTGCTGGCATCCATCGTGCATCAGATGAGTCCCATGGCTATCGAGATCTCTCCGGGGATCGGCGTGCGGTGGTACGGACTCTCGTACATGCTCGGCTTCCTCTGTTGTTGGCTGCTGCTGCGAACGCTTGCGCAGCGCGGTCGCATCCTGCTTTCCACAACGCAAGTAGCCGACCTGATGACCTATGTCATCATCGGTGTCGTCGCGGGTGGACGACTCGGGCATGTCATTTTCTATGAGCCTCGACTCCTGATCACATTCCATGATGGAGTCCCGTGGTGGGGACTGCTTGACATTCATAAGGGAGGCATGGCGAGCCACGGCGGCATCATCGGCACCGTGATCGCTGCCGTGTTGTTCGCGCGGCGGCACCACATCTCGGTGCC
The DNA here is from genome assembly GCA_009926625.1 of Planctomycetota bacterium. Taxonomy (GTDB): domain Bacteria; phylum Planctomycetota; class Phycisphaerae; order Phycisphaerales; family SM1A02; genus F1-60-MAGs104. The sequence goes on along the minus strand of RFON01000008.1, from coordinate 47,575 downwards.
GCATGTGATTGACTGCTTGGCTTTCGCGTCGCCGCCGGGGCTCTGCTTCGGTCGGCTTGCCAACTGGGTGAACGGCGAGCTGTGGGGGAAGGCACTTCCCGCATCGATGCAAGCGTCCCCGCCTTGGTGGTCCGTCAAGTATCCGCAGGAAGTGTTGGAGCCGAACTTTCCCGTGCAGTCGTTGCAGTCGCTGGCACCACTCGTGGATCCATCGCAGCCGCTGCCGAACGCCATCGTGGATGCCGCGTACAAACACCGCGCCGATGTCGTTGCGCGGCTCGAGCCGCTCCTGACTGCCTATTGGCCCAACAACTTCATCCAAGCGGCGACCGATGGTCCATTGCTGCTTGCAGTCCTGTCGATCGTGTGGTTGCGACCGCGCCGCCCCGGCGTGATCGCAGGGGCGTTCCTCGTCACCTACGGCGCAGCGCGACTCTTCAGCGAGCAGTTGCGACAGGCAGATGACGGCGTCTTCATGATCGGCTTTCTCACGCTGCCGATGCTGCTCTCGATCGCCATGATGCTGCTCGGTGCATTCGTGTTGTGGCGCAGCCACTGTTCGTCTGCGCCGCCCGTTGGTGGCATCCTGCCGCTCAGCGGTCGTACACAGGCACCGAGTTCGCCCACTCCTGCTGCCAGAGCCTGAAGCCGCCGAGGAACGCATTCGCGTTGTCGCCGAGCCTGCAGTTGGCGGGGATCTCCTTCAAGTTCGCTGCATTGCCGCCACCGATCACGACATAGTCAGGCAGCAGCGCCGCCGAGAGAATCTCCGCGACCTTGTGGACATTCTTCTCCCAGCGCTTTCGTCCATTCTTCTTGAGCGCCTTCTTGCCGACATAGTCCTCGAAGGATCCCCCCTTCTTGTATGGCATGTGGGCGAGTTCGGTCGGGATGATCACATGCTGCGCGATGAGGCACGACCCAAGCCCTGTGCCGAGCCCAAGGAACAGCATGCGACCGCCTTCATAGGAACCGACCGCTTGCATGGCCGCATCGTTGATCAACTTGACCGGCTTGGCAAAGCCGCTGTCGTAGTCAAAGTCCTTCCACCCCGCACCAAGATTCACGGGATCGCGCGCGGGTTGGTTCTTCACGATGGGTGCTGGAAGGCCGATCGACACGGCGTCATACTCCCAATCCTTCGCGAGTTCCTTCACACCATCGAGCATCTGCTGCGGTGTCAGCGTCGGCCCGGATGGGAACGCCCGCTTCTGCGGATCGGACTCGACGCGAACCTTCACATTCGTGCCACCGATGTCGATCGCAAGCACCTTCGTCGTCATGCCTGCAGGGTATCGACAACTCGGCGCACTTCCGCGCGGCGCGGGGAACGCGCCGCGTGGTCACTTCACTGCGGTCAGCGCTACTGGAAGGTGCACTTCACTCCACTTGTCTGCGTTTCGGATGGCAGGACCGTTGTAGGAAAACTGCCGAGGATCGCCCACGGCGGTCCAACCTGGATGCGCATCGAGCCACTCACGCAGCATGCGGAGTCCCTCGTTCGTTCGCTTCATGCTGTAAGCGCCCTTGAGCCCGATGCTCAGCACCGTCACCGGTTTCGTGTCGACCACCGCAATCTGGCCGTCCTTTCCCACTGGACCGAGGTCCGCCTCGCGGTACAGGAATGACATCGTCCAGTTTCCCTTTCGGTCATCGAGCAGTCCGTCGGTGTCGCGCGTCATTTCTCGGTAGTCCATCTCGACGGGACTGGTCATCGCGATCTCGCGTTCCTTGATGTGGTTGAACAGTGGCCAGAACGCACCGAACGAGCCCGCACCTGAGTTGCCTGATGACGAGAACTCCGCGCGGCGCACGGAGGGATACGACTTGATCTCAATCGCGCCCGGCGGCGTGGGCGCTGGATACCCCACCGGCAGCGGCGCTTCGATCTGGCACCGACCGCACTGCCAGAAGTCGCCGTCGCGCTGCGGTTCGGCGGAGGGTCCGCTGCCGTATGTGCCGACGCGCAGGACTTCCCCTGGTGCAGGGAGCAGTAAGGAGCGGTCTGCAGGAGCGCTTTGCAGGACAACAAGCAGGATCGCGGCGGCAGTGGTCGGCATGGGCATGATCATGGGCGGTTTCTCGCGGGAGTGATGTTCATGCGATACTAGGTCGATGACTCTCTCGAAACCACCGTGGGATTACGCGCCCGCGCCCGAGTCGATGAAGGTCGACATTGCGCCCGAGCACGGACTCTTCATCGATGGTGCATTTCGCGTTGCGCGGTCGGGGCGCATGTTTGCGACCATCAATCCTGCGACGGAAGAACCCCTGTCCGAGGTCGCCGAAGCCGACGCTGCGGATGTGAACGATGCCGTGGTCGCCGCGCGCAAGGCGCTCAAGGGCTGGCGGAAGTTGCCGGCGCTCGAGCGCGCGAAGTACTTGTATCGAATCGCGCGGCGGATCCAGGAGCGGGCTCGGGAACTCGCCGTGCTCGAAACCATGGACAATGGCAAGCCGATTCGCGAGACGCGGGACGAGGATGTGCCGCTCGCCGCCGCGCACTTTTTCCATCATGCAGGATGGTGCGACAAGCTTCGCTATGCACTGCCAACCTCGACGGGTGCGGATCCGCAGCCGATTGGCGTGTGCGCTCAGGTGATCCCCTGGAACTTTCCACTGCTCATGGCTGCATGGAAAATCGCGCCGGCACTCGCCTGCGGCAACACAGTGGTCCTCAAGCCAGCGGAGACAACGCCGCTGACGGCACTGCGGCTCGCCGAAATCCTGCAGGAAGTTGACTTGCCCCGAGGTGTCGTCAACATCGTGACGGGCGCGGGTGCGACTGGTCGCGACCTCGTTCAGCATGCGGATGTCGACAAGGTGGCGTTCACGGGGTCGACGGATGTCGGCCGCGCAATCGCCACGGCAGTCGCAGGCACTTCGAAGCGGCTGACGCTCGAACTCGGCGGCAAGAGCCCGAACATCATTTTCGCCGACGCGCCGATCGATCAGGCCGTCGAGGGCATTGTGTCGGCGATTTGGGTCAATCAAGGGCAGGTCTGCTGTGCGGGCAGCCGCTTGTTGGTGGAGGAGTGCATCGTGGACGAAGTGATCGACAAGCTTCGCCACCGCATGCAAAGCCTTCGCGTCGGCAACCCGCTCGACAAGAACACGGATGTCGGTGCGATCAACAGTCGCGCACAACTCGAACGAATCGAGGGGTTCATCCGTGCTGGTGTGTCGGAAGGTGCGTCGCATCACGAGGTCTCTGGTGCAACACTGCCATCGCGCGGCTTCTGGTGCCGTCCCTGCTTCTTCACTGGCGTGCAGCCATCGCACACGATCGCACGCGAAGAGATCTTCGGACCCGTGCTTGCAGTCATGACATTTCGAACGCCCGAGGAAGCGGTCGTGCGCGCGAACAACACGATGTACGGGCTGAGCGCCGGCATCTGGACAAGTTCGGGATCGAAGGCGTACGAAATCGCGCGGCAGATCAAGGCGGGCGTCATCTGGTGCAACACCTTCAACCAGTTCGATGCGGCGGCACCGTTCGGTGGGTATCGCGAATCGGGCTTCGGTCGCGAAGGTGGTCGCGCGGGCCTCGCTGCGTATCTCGCATGATCACTCCAATGACGACTCCGAGGAGCAATCCATGACCGACCGCGCTGAAGTCACGAAGACATGGAAACTCTTCATCAACGGGGCGTATCCACGCAGCGAGTCGGGGCGCGTCCTGCCCGTGCACGATGTGAACGACCGCTCGGGCGGTCGCGCCATCGCTTATGCGGCGCATGCATCGCGAAAGGATTTGCGTGATGCAGTCGAAGCCGCGCGAGCAGCGCAGGATCGATGGGCTGCATCGAGCGGGATGCTCCGCGGTCAGATCCTCTATCGCTTGGCCGAGATCCTCCATGGTCGGCGCGCGGAACTGGTGGAGGCGGTGCGGCTGGGCGGCACGCTTGGTCGCGGCAAGGCGCGGCTTGAAGTCGACCTGAGCCTTGATCGCATCGTGTCGTTTGCGGGTTGGTGCGACAAGTTGGAGAGCGTGGTCGGCGGACGAAATCCCGTCGCTGGGCCGTACCACTGCCTTTCGCAGGTCGAAGCGGTCGGCGTCGTTGCGGTCTTTGCACCGCAGGAGCACCCACTGCTTGGCTTTCTGTCGTTGGTGCTGCCCGCACTCGCGTGTGGTTGCACGGTGGTTGCCATTGCGAGCCCAACCGAGCCCGTTCCCGCGCTGATCGTGTCGGAGGCGGCGCCAAGTTCGGATATCCCGCCTGGAGTGCTCAATCTGCTGACTGGTACGACCGAGGAGTTGGCGCCCGTTGTGGCTGCGCACCGCGACATCGACGCAGTCGTCGCCGCGGTGCCACCAGAGGTGGCGAAGACACTGCAGTTGGGGGTTGCGGAAAACATGAAGCGCGTTCGGCTGATTGATCCGAACGCAGCGTTCATGGATGAAGGCGCATGGACTGATCCGCGAGCCTTCGGGTCGGTGATCGAAGTCAAGACGACCTGGCATCCGGTGGGGCTTTAACGAGCTCGGACACGGGCAGTTCGGCTGTTCAACGCGCCGCGCGTTATGCAGCCGCAGTATCAATCATCTTTTTCTGATTGAAAACGGCTATTCACAAAATCTTGGTCCTTTGGTTTGCGCGAGCTCCCGTGGAATCCAACAATGTTGGTGTCTGGCAATCCAAGAGGCGCCCCGCTCAGCACGCGAGATGTGCGCCGAAGTTTGCCACCTTTCGAAGAGCACGAATGAGCGGGGAAACCCTCAACGAGCGTCCGACGCGGAAGTTTCGTGGTGGGAACCGACTGGGCGAGGTGTCTCGGAGTGCGGTTCTCAGGTCCTGATGGGGTTGGGCGAGTATCTCGGAGCCCTCTCAGGACCATTTGAACGAGTCAGGAGGGTAGGAAAAGAGGAGGGTAGGAAAAGGACGAATTGGGCGGAGCGGAGGAAGATGAGGACCTCGGAGGGAGGGAAGGGGGACCGAGGAGGGTAGGAAAGCGGATAGGGAATCCCGCAAGGGATGGATGGGAAGGAACAACGCGCGGCTGGGATGGACCGCGCATGAACATTGGGGATCTGGCCGAGGCCTAGCGACAGCTAGGCCTTGCGCTTTTTTGGCGATGATCGACGCTTTTGCCGTTTTTAGTCCATCTAAACGGCGAACTTCGGTTAAATGCATCGATTGATGACGGATCGAATCGCCATATTGGTGAAAATGTCCACGCTTTCGACGAAGTTCGGCTATATGGATGTGATTGTCGCCTAAATCTATCGCAAAGTCGGCTTTCCTTCTGCCAAGCCGATCCTTGCCAGTTCGCTCGGGTAGTGGTCGCTGGCGAGTCTGCGTTTCACAATGGACCTCACAATCCGCATCGGACGATCAAACTGCGTCGATAGATTGCCTATCTCGCTGTGCAAGCCCCATTCACCAATACTTGTGACCCTGAGTGTTCGCGGCAGCGACTACTGCTCGTGTTGGTCGTCGCCCTGACCCTCCAGTCGTGCCGCGATGAAAGTCTCGTCGCCATCGACGCAGACGCGGAGCGGCGCCTTCGCGAGGCGAGCGACTCGATCCGCGAACCCGCAAGCGTTCCTCTGCTGAACCAGACCGAGTCGAAGTATCAGGGAACGCCGTTCACGGCCGACAGCCCAGGGCTGAATCAGCCACCGACGGTCAATCCGACGGCGGAAGAGTTGGACTACCAAGCGCGTCTGAAGCAGAAGCTCGATGCGGACCGAGTCATCCGCGAGGTCACTTCCACCTCGCCGCCCCCCGCCGACGCCGAACGCTTCAACCTCTCCAAGAGCTTTCAGTACGCGATCCGCAAGAGCATCGAGTACCGCGTAGCGGAAGAGACCTATCTGCTGATCGCACTCGACTTGCTGATTCAGCAGCACATCTGGAGTCCACGCATCTTCGACACCATCACGCCGCAAGTGCAGGGCGTAACCGTCGACAGCGCGCAGTCAACAGCACTGCAGCTGGTGAACGAGTTTTCGGCGCGCCAGAAGCTTCCCTACGGCGGCGAGATCAGTGCGTCGATCCTTGCGCAGGCGTCGAACGAACTGCAGGAAGCGGTCATCACCGGACAGACGAACTCGATTGATGTGGCGCTCAATCTCAACATTCCCCTGCTGCGCGGCGCGGGACTGGTGGCGCAGGAGGATCTGATCCAGTCCAAGCGCAACATGGTGTACGGCGCGCGGGCGTTCGAGGACTTTCGCCGACGCTTTTACATTGCAGTCTTCAGCGATTACCACGACTTGGTTGTGCAGCAGCAGGTGATCGCGAACACGCGAGCGCAGGTGGAACGCCTGCGCAGCATCGTCGAACGCGAGGACGCGCTTGTCGAAAGTGGACGGCAGGTTGCGTTCCAGGCTGATTTGGCGAAGCAGCGTGCCCTGTTCGTGATCAACAATCTGGCGACGCTTGAGGAGATCTACAAGCTGGCGGTCGATCGGTTCAAGCTGCGGATCGGTTACGAGACGGACAAGGCAATCGTGATTGAACCGGAGATGCTCGACCTTGACGCGCCCACGATCGATCCTGGGCAGTCGATTGCTTCTGCGTTCGAATGGCGCCTTGATTTGCAGACAGCGCGCGATCGCGTGGTGGACTCGCGGCGCAAGGTGGACAATGCGCGCAACGCGGTGCTTGCAGGCGCCGACTTCTTTGCGACCGCTTCGCTCTTGAGCAACCCTGACTTCTTCAACGGCGTGCAGTTGGATGACACATTCAACAACTGGGCAGTCGGGATGGCCGTGGATCTGCCGATCGATCGCACCATCGAAGAGGTGAATGTGCGAAAGGCGCAGGTGCTGCTCGAGCAAGTGGACCGCCAGTTCGTGTTCGCGCAGAACACGGCTGCAGTGGAAGTTCGTCAGGCGGCGCGTCGGATTGACCGTGCGCTCTACACGCTTGCCTTGCAGGACAAGAACATCGACATTGCGCGAAATCGGCAGGCAAGCATCGATGCGGCGCCTGATCGGGCGAGTCCCCGAGATCGCACCGAAGCCGTGGATGAATTGAACCGAGCGGAAAACGAGAAGGCGCGCGCTCTCCGTGAAGTGCAAATCGCGGTGCTCGAGTATCTCAGGCAGACTGGACAACTGCGGGTTTCGGATGACGGTGAGATCATTGCCCCGCCGGGCTTGCAGGTCCGATACCGCCGAGGAGCCGGACTTCTCGAGCAACCCGCTGGGATTCCACCCGCCTGAGGCTACGCTTCTCCATGCATGGACAGTGATCGCCCCTCCGATACCGACGCACCACTGGAGCAGCCGCTCGCGCAGAGTCGGCGCTTCACCAAGCGGATCACGGGGCGGAAGTTGCTGTTGATCGGGGCCGGCGCGCTGATTGTTTCGGTTGGCGCGGCAATGGCTTGGCCAACCGCGACGAGGCGAACACCGATCGTCAGTTCCACCGAGCGATTCGATGGACCCGCGTTGATCGTCGTCGAGCGAGGCGACTTCGACATGGTGATCCCTGTTTCAGGCGAACTCTCCGCGCTGAGGCAGGTTGAGGTCCGCAACCTCCTTGAAGGGCGCGCGGTCATCACTGACATCGTGGCCGAGGGCAAGCGCGTCGCGAAGGGCGAAGTCCTCGTTCGGTTTGCGAGCGAAGAGACAGCCGATCGCAACAAGGATTTGCAGGACAAGCTGAAGACTGCACAGACAGAGGCGGTCTCCGCGGAGCAGGCGCTGGCGATCAAGCGAAACGAGAAGGCGAGCGAGATGGACAAGGCTCGCTTGCAGGTGCAGCTCGCGGAATTGGCCCTCGAGGGCTGGCGCAGTGGCGACCAGGTCTCAAAGCGCCAACAGTTGGCGACCGCGCTTGAGGCTGCCACGATCGATGCGCAGCGGTTGCAGAAGCGATTTGCGGAGTCGGAGACGCTCGTGGCAAAGGGCTTCATCAGTCGCGACGAGTTTGAGCGCGACCGCATCGCGATGATCCAGGCGGATGCCAAGAAGAAGCAGTCGGAACTGGACATCGATGTCTACGAGAAGTTCCAGCGTCCGCAGGACGAGGCGAAGCGGAAGTCAGACTTGGATCAGGCGACGGCGGAACTCAGTCGCACCGAGCAGCGCAAGGACTCCGAAATCGTGAAGGCGACCTCGGATCTCGAAAGCGCGCAGTTCCGCGCCAAGACAGCGCAGGAGCGGCTCGAGCAGGGTCAGCGGCAGATCGAGAACACCACCATTCGCTCTCCAACGGACGGACTGGTGGTGTACGCGAGCAGCCTGGAGTCAGGCGGATGGGGCCGCGGCGGTGGCGAAAGTTCACCGCCCACTGCCGGCACGGAGGTGAAGCCGAACGAGTTGATCATGATCATCCCCGATACATCGCAGATGGTCGCATCGCTGAAGGTCAGTGAGGCACTGTCTGGGCGCATCAAGCCTGATCAGGAAGTCACCGTCTTCAGTGATGCAAACCCGAATGTGCCGGTCGTCGGCACTGTGCTGAATGTGAGCGTGCTCGCGGAGAGCGGTGGGTGGCGCGATCCAAACCGCCGCGACTACAAGGTGCGGGTGCTGCTTGATGATTCGCATGGGCTTGACCTGAAGCCAAGCATGCGCTGCAAGGCATCCATCCTCCTTGGACGCGCGGAAGATGTGCTGAGCATTCCCGTGCAGGCGGTGTTTCGCGAAGGGATCGCGAGCTATGTGTATGTGCCGGATGGCAAGGGATTCAGCCAGCGGCAGGTGCGCCTCGGCCGCTCGAGCGAATTGCAGGTGGAAGTGGTGGAAGGTCTTGGCGAGGGAGATGAAGTTCTGCTGCGCGAACCAGCGGCTGAAGAGATCATGGTTCGGCTGCCGCCTGAAGTGGTGAATCCGAAGGAAGAGCAGCCTGCTCGTCAGCGCGGCGCGCGGCTGCCGACCACGGGTGAAACGCCCACAAGTCCTGCTCCGCCTGCGTCCACGGCGCAGCCGAGCAGCGGCTCCTGATGGTCCGCCCCATCCAGGCCGCGTGTGGCGTCGTCTGTGCAGCGCTGCTGACGAGTTGTGCGCCGAACACGACACCCAATGAACTGAACAAGGATCAGTGCCCGCTCCGCGTGCTGGTCTTTTCCAAGACCGCAGGGTTTCGCCACACATCCATTCCAGTCGGCATCGAATGTGTGCGTGAAGTTCTCTTGGGCACCATCGAGGTCGAAGCGACCGAGGACTCATCGCGCTTCAATGACGCGGAACTCGCACGGTTCACTTGCGTGGTCTTTCTGTCGACCACCGGCGATGTGCTCGAGCCAACTCAACAGGCCGCGTTCCAACGGTTCATCGAGGGAGGCGGCGGATTCGCTGGCATCCATGCGGCAAGCGACACGGAGCATGATTGGCCTTGGTTCACGGACATGATCGGTGCGCGGTTCATCGGTCATCCACCTGTGCAGTCCGCGACCGTCGTCGTGGAAGATCGCACGCACGAGTCGACGCGCATGCTGCCAGCGCGCTGGTCACGAACGGATGAGTGGTACCGCTTTCATCGAAACCCGCGCTCGGTTGCGGGAATCCATGTGCTTGCGAATCTCGATGAGTCGACCTACGAAGGTGGCGGGATGGATGGCGATCATCCCTGTGCATGGTGGCGGCTGATGGGTGATGGGCGCTGCTGGTACACCGCGGGTGGGCACACCGAGGAGTCGTTTCGAGAGCCTCTGTTTCGAGATCACTTGCGCGGCGGCATTCTGTGGGCGTGCGGCGTGGGCGCGGGTCCATCGCCGCGCCCGTAGCATCCCGCCCTGTTCGGCACAAAGTTGTTGAGGACAAGCGAAGCCAGAGAAGGAGAACTCGATGCAAGACTCGTTTTCGCCACATGTGCAGGTCGCAGTCTCGCACCCATTGCCACCCTACTCATTCACGAATGTGTGGGGGCTGGGTTGGTCGAGGTGGCGGGCGTCGTTCCTTCCGCTGTTCCTTGGAACACTGATCGTTGTCGCCGTGTATGTGCCGCTGCAACTGCCCAACCTGGTGAACATCCCCACAGCCATCATGGGTGCGAAGGCATCTCAGTCAGCCGAGGCTGCGCAGAACTTGAAGCAGGCATCGGTCTGGGCATCGGGACTCGCTGGCGTCTTCGGATGCTTTGCCTTGCTGTGGTCCATCTTCGTGTCGCTACCGATCCTTGGCGGATTTGTGTGGATGGGCGTACAGGCGGCGCGTGGAACTGTCCCATCTGTCGGCAGCATCCTTCAGGGATACCGCCGCTTTCCAACGGTGCTCGGAGGTGTCTTCTACTCCGTGATCATTTTTCTCGTGCCCTATCTGCTGGCAATCGGCGTGGCTTTACCCCTGCTGTTGTCGCAGAGTGGTTGGAATCTGGATCAACTGAGCCAGTTGACGAACGACCCTGAGTCGTGGGACGGTGGGTTCGTCGCGGCACTCATCATCGCGGCGGTGTGGGTTGCTGTGTGCGTGGTGGTCATCTATTGGATCGGTCTTCGGCTCATGATGTGGTTGCCTGTTGTGGTCGACGATGCAGGTCCTCGCTGTGGAGCGTGGGCGAGCATCAATCGATCTTGGCAGATCACGAGGGGGTCCGCTCTGTCACTGTTTGGACTGCTGCTCACCGCAGGACTGATGACGATGTTCACGCTCGTCCTGTGCTGCGCACCCTACCTCTTGGTTGGACTTCCGCTGTACATCACGCTGTATGGGCTGGCGTACGCCATGCTGAGTCAGCAGGAAACGGCTCGTGATGCCTCGGCAACTCCTGCGCAGTGACGCGCGCGAGCTCGCGGCGAAGGCACTGGAGCATCATCGACCGGCGCTCGTGTGGGCGGGGATACTGACTGCGCTCACGACCGTCGTGCCACTGATCATCGGGGCAGTTGCGGCGCTTGGACCAGGTGCGGTCCCGCTGCCTGCCACGCAGTTGGAGTCGGAAGAGGCTTTGCAAGCGCTCGGCGGAGTGCTTGCTTCAGCGGGCCTGCGTGCGCTCGGCAGCATCGGGTTTCTGTTGCTACTTGCGTTGCCGCTTTCCTACGGAGCCGCGTACATCGGCGTCCGTGCGGTTCGGGATGAACGCACCCGCGCTGCGGATCTCTTGCTGCCGTTTCGGCGACCGATCGCGTTCGGTGGCTTTGGACTGCTGCTCATCGCATCGGGGTTGATTCCGCTGATCGCATGGATCGTCGCAGCCGTCGCAGTGGGCGTGGTGGTGACGCTTGCGCTCTTCGGCACCACGCCCGATCCAGCCGACATGATGCTGCCGATGCTGTGGACGGTGATGCTCGTCGGCGTCCCCTTCATCTTCATCAGCATCTACTTCCAGTTCCGCCTCGTGTTCGGGGGCATCGCAGCGATCGATCCTTCCTGCGGACGCCTCGGAGGGTGGGCGTCAACGGTGCTGTCCTGGCGTCTGACTCGCGGCCAGAATCTGCCCCTTTCGTGGGTTGCATGGGACGCGCTCGTTGCCGTCGGCGCGAGCCTGTTCCGCGACTTCGGGCTCGGCATCGTGACGCGAGGCTTGCCCGAGTTCGTGGCGCTCTTCTGCGCGAGTTACGAACTGCTGCTGCGACGGGTGCAGGCGCAGTCAACTTCGCGGCACGGTTCGCAGTGAGCCGTCGCATCACCCACGCCGCCGAGGGCGTTCAACGCGCGCGCCTCGATGCATGAAGCGATGTCGTGGCTTTCCTCGACACTCATGCCGCGAGGCAGGCGAATGTGCATGTCGATCCAGTGGTCGCGTCCATCATGGCGACAGCGAACCTTGTGGAAGGAACAGATCGTCGGTGTGGCGCTGCCCGTCGGCAAGTGCGCCGTCAACACCTCGCGCAGCGCGGCGATGTCACGCTCGTCCTGTCGGTCGATCAGCAGATCCACCGAGCGAACTGCAATTCGTCCACCCATGACGATGAGGATGATCGCAAGGCAGATCGCCACCGCTGGATCGATCCACCACACCTCAAGCAGCCGCACCGCGATGAGACTGCCGATGACAGCCGCCGTCGTGATCGAGTCCGACAGCAGGTGCATGCCATCGGCGGCAAGGGCAGAAGATTGACTGCGCCGCCCTGCGCGGATGAGGAGCCAAGCCAGCGCAAGGTTGATCAGGCCGCTCCCGAGCATGAGCGCAATGCCCCATCCCGTGTTCGAGATGGCTTCTTGTCGTTCGAGCATCGAGCGGATCGCGTGCATCAGCACGAACGCACCCGCCGCCACGAGCATGCCGCCTTCGATCGCTGCGCTGATGAACTCGACGCGCCCGTGCCCGTAGGGATGATCCTCGTCCGCGGGGATCGCCGACATTCGCACGGCCCAGAGCGTCATCAGGCTCGCAGCCACATTCACGATCGACTCCAATGCGTCCGAGAGCACCGCGTCAGACTTGGTCCACCACCACGCAGCCAACTTGATGCCAAGCACGACAACCGACGCAGCGGACGCGATCGTGGCCAGCGACTTCGGTGTCGTCACGCGAACAATCGTACGAGCCGATGGTCGCGCCTCTAGGATGCGTGCGTGAGTACCTCTGGTTCCCCTCGCCGTGAATTCCGCAGGCCGGACCGTCCTTCTGATTCGGGCGACCGCAGCGGCGGCGCGAAACGATTTGGTGGAGGTGGTCGGGGCGGCGGGTCGCGCCGCGAGAGCTACAAGCGTTCCTCGGCGCCGAACTCTCCGCGCGCATCATCCGTGCGGATTGCGGCGGCGCGAGCGGATCTCGAGCGAGCCCTTCGCGCTTTGGAGACCGCGACCAACTCGCTCCGTCGAGAGTCGCTCCGCGTGCCGTCATCCGTCGCGCTCGAACACGCAAAAGAGTTGGACCGAGAAGCAATGTTCGGACCTTGGTCGCGCCTTCGTAGTGCACTTGCGGACGTGGAACGACTCTGCTTGGTCGTGGAGACCTTGAAGTTCCCGCCGAAACCTTTTGCCCCGCGTGGATTCCGTCCTAGACTGCAAAAGTGAAATCCCTCTTGCTTTCGGCTCTCTGTGCGTGTGCGGCACTGTCGCCTCGCGCCGTTGAGGCAGTTGATCCTCCGACCACCAAAGGTTCGGCCGACATCGCGGCGCTCCGCGAGTGGCCCGAGTTGGCGCGTCTGCTTCCAGCGACCGTTCGCGTCACGAAGGCGCAGGTGTTCGAGCGCTCACCGCAGCGCCGATCCTGCGTGATCTGGGGGAACGACGACCGCGGTCCCGTGAACATCGTGGTGGCACAGCGGGACGGACAGATTGCGGCAACACTCGTCGACGGAAATGGTTCTCGTTTCTGGGCTCGCGGTGCCGTTGGCGAGGCGCTCGGTTTCGAGCCGCTGCCAGCCGAAGCGATGCGGGAGTGTGGTGGCGCGGTCACGGCACCTGACCCCCTGCTGCTTGCGACCCACAATGCACAGGTCGAAGGTGGCATCGCAGGCGGGTGCAGCGATGCAGCGACGGTGGATGTGCTCGTGCTGACGACTCCTGGTGCCGAAGCACAGGCGGGTGGCGCAGCACAACTGGGGGCACTGGTCGACCTTGCCGAGACCAGTGCGAATGCCGCGTATGTCAACAGCCAGACATCGATGCGCATCCGAGTGATCTTTGACCTGCCCGTGTCGTACACCGAGCAGTTGTTCGGCACCGACTTGTCGGCGCTCGCGAGCCCAACGGATGGCACGCTGGATTTCATCCATCAGGTTCGCGATGCAGCGGGTGCCGATCTCGTGGCGATGATCCGTACCTCCGGCGAGTATTGCGGCATCGCGTATCTGCTGCCATCGAATGATCCGACTTCGTCGGGCAATGGATTCAGCGTGACCGCGTGGAGTTGTCTTGCATCGCAGACCTTTGCCCATGAGTTGGGGCACAACATGGGTTGTTGCCACGCGCCGAACGACGGCGGCGGCTGCACAACGGGGGGCATCTTTCCCCAGTCGGTTGGCCATCGCTTCACGGGCTCCAACGGAACCACCTATCGCACGGTGATGGCGTATGCGCCCGGCACCCGCATCGATCATTTCTCGAATCCGCTCGTGAACTACGCGGGAACGCCGACGGGAATCGCTGCGTCGGAGGGCGATGCGGGGCGTGACAACGCAGGAACACTCGCCACGACCTTCGACGCGGTGCGCGGATTCCGCTGCGCAGCGTCTGGGGAACTGTTCGGAGACTGCGATCAGGACGGACGGGTCGACATCTTGCAACTGGCGGGCGGCGCCGGAAGCGACTGTGATGGCAATGGCGCTCTCGACCGCTGCGACCTTGCCAGCACGACGCTGTGTGCGTCGCCATCTCGCTTCGTGTGCAGCGGCGGAGTGATCGCCAACGCGTCCCCTCAAACGGTTGCCGCGGACAACTTCTTTGGGTACGCGGTCGCCACGGATGGCAAGACGCTTGTCGTCGGCAGTTACGGCGACGATGTTGGCGGCTCATTCGCGGGCAGTGCTGCGGTGTATTCCATCAGCGGAGTGAACGCGCAACTCGTCGCAACGCTTCGTCATGCTGGACCAACCACCTATGACCTTTTCGGTCGTGCGTTGGCAGTCGACGGAGACACGATCGCGGTCTCCGCCGAATCGCGTGATGTGACGGGACTGACCGCGGTGGGTGATGTCACGATCTTCAAGAAGTCTGCAACGGGCGCCCCGTGGCAGGTTCAAGCAACAGTGGTGCCGCCCACGCCGACTTCGGCCGCACGATTCGGTGCAGCCGTTGCGCTCGAGCGCGATGTGCTCGTGGTGGGCTCGCCGCAGATGGCGGTGAGCAGCGGACCGCCACAGCGGGGACGCGCGTACATCTACCAGCGAAGCGGGAACAGTTGGACCTTGGTGAAGACCCTCGATCCACTCGATGCGACGAATCAGGGCAACTTCGGACTCTCGGTCGACATCGCTGGCGACACGATCGTGATTGGCGCGCCCTTTGTCACGGATGCCGACGGGCTGGAAATCGGAGCCGCTTATGTGTCTCGACGCATCGGCGGCGTGTGGCAGTCCGCTGCGCGACTTGACCAACTTCCGTCGACGCGCTTGGGCGCAGGCACCGCCGTTGCCACGAATGGAAACCGCGTGTTTGTCGGTGCACCAGGCGTGGGCCCGCAGGCTGGGTCCTCGCAGTCGGGCGTTCATGTGATGGAACGCGTGGGCACCAGTTGGGTGCCAGAGCAACTCATCGAGGCTTCTTCGTCGGTGAATGGACCGAAGTTTGGTTCGCGCATCGCGGTGGACGGCGATCGGCTGCTCGTGGGTTCTTGGGGGATCACGGACAGCAATGGTCAGCATGAGTACTTCACGCGGTCGGGCGGCACATGGCAAGCGGTCGGGCTGGTGCGGGACGGATTCGCCGTGGATCTCCGCGGCGAAGTTGCTGCGATCGGTGCCTACCGTGAAGTCATCAACGGCGTGGCATGCGGCGATGCGCGGTTGGAGTTCCGTTTGTCCGACGACGATTTCGACGGGCTGGCGGATCGCTGCGAACGCGCCGCAGGAGATACGAACCTCGATGGTTTTGTCGACGGCATCGATCTCGCTGGCGTTCTCGCCGCGTGGGCCAGCGCTGCCGAGTCACAAGATTGCAATCGTGACGGCACCGTCGACGGAACGGATCTCACAGTCGTGCTCGCCAACTGGGGATGAGCGCCGCGCGAGACTGCGCGGATCACTCCGACAGGTCGTAACCGGCGGCATAGCGCGCGACGCCAGGCAGCGCTGCATATGCAGGCATTTCCATGCGGATCAATTGCCGCACAAGGTCGTTCATCAGGGTTGAAGCACCGAAGCGAAACAGGTGCGGGTCCAACCAAGCCTCGCCAAGCGTCTCATTCACCATGATGAGGTATGCGATCGCCGACTTCGCCGCGCGGATCCCGCCTGCAGGCTTCATGCCGATGCGCACGCCGGTGGCGCGGTGGTGATCGCGGATCGCCTCAAGCATCACGAGCGTCGTGGGCATTGTCGCTGCTGGTTGCACTTTGCCGGTGGATGTCTTGATGAACACATCGCCATCCTTCGGCGCCGGCAAGCCGGGAACACTCGCAGCAGCATCCATCGCGAGATCACTTGCCCAGCGCACCTGCCCAAGCGATCCAAGTTCGCCCGTCTCCAGAATGATCTTCAGGTGAACGCTGTCGCTCGCGCGTCCACATGCCGCTGCGGCGCTCGCGCACACTGAACGAACTTCGCGGATTTCGTGGCGGACTTCATCACTGCGTCCGGCAAGCAGCAGCCCACGCGAAATGACCATGTCGATTTCGTCGGCGCCCATTTCGACCGCGCGCTTGCAGTCATCGAGACGCACGGCAAGGGGGAACTGACCGCTGGGGAACCCTGTCGCAACGGCTGCGATCTTGACGCCACTGCCGGCAAGGCTGTCGCGGGCCACGGGCACGAGCGTTGGATAAACGCAAATCGCCGCAGCGGATGGCAGCGGCGGATCAAACGGCAGATCGCTCGGGCGGATCGCCTTCTGACAGAGCGCGCGGACCTTCTCGGGGGAATCGCGCCCCTCAAGAGTGGTGAGGTCGACCATGGAGATCGCCATGCGCAGCGCCTGACGCTTGGACGAAGCCTTGATCGATCGCTTGGTGAAGCGCGCCGCGCGCGCGTTCACCATGACCGCATCCACGGGACGGATTCGCATGGTCAGCGCGGGCGAGCGGCGCGGAACAGCGCGGGGATGCTCTCCACCGTTCGCAGTTGCATCGTGCGCGTCGCGCCCACGGTCTCGACGGCGTACACGAAGAGCCGCGCGCCGCGCGTGTCAAGCACATATGCGCACTCGGATGGTCGAGCGTCGGGCCCTTGTCCAGTTGACAGCGTCATCACGCTGATGCCGCCGAGCGGCGGCTGCACGGAATCGCCGGCGTATGCGGCGGGCTCGGTTGTTGGCTGCACGCAGAGCATCACAAGAATGGTGGCAAGCACGCAGGCGCTCGTAGCCAATCCCCATTCCATTCGCAGTCGCATGCGGCTGGTGATGCTCATGGTCGTGGTCTCGCGCCTCCTGCGGCATCGGCGTTCAAGTTGCGGTAGCCGATGGGAACGATCAGGCGTGACTTCTCATTCCACATGACGCTGATCATCTCTTCGTGTGTTTCATCGACGATGAAGAGCACCCCCGCATCGACGCCACCGATGTTGCCGCCCGCCATCGAATAGGTCGACACGCTGCGGACTGCGCCACCCTCCTGCGCGGTGGCGGGTCGGGCAAACGGCACCGCAGCAATTGCCAACGCCATCAGCAGGTTGGCAGCGATCAGCGCCTGCAATCGACGGGAGCGAATCGGCTTCGGGGTCGTCATGCAGAGCGTCATGGGGAGTGAGCGATCAGTCCTTTTCCTGTGAACGCTTCGAACCCATCAGGCTCACGAGCACGATGACGGCCGTGACAAAGAACATGGCGACATACCCGACCCACGCGGAGGTGATGTTCCTCCCTGTGGGCTGCCGCGGGGCATTCGGGTTGGAGTCCTGTGCGATGCAAGGCCAAGCGATGATCGCGATCGCAAGGAGCGCGGGCCACCATCGGCGAATCGTGGGCAGAAGCGCGTTCAAGCCTTGATGACCTCGCAGCGCATCTGGTTGCTTGGGACGCGCGTCATGGCGTTTCGTGTATCGACCACCAGTTTGGCGTGCTGGGCGATTGCCGTGTAGTCAACCGCATCGTGATCGGTCAGGATCAGCACACAGTCCGCGGCGGCAAGCGTGGCTGGAGTGAGTGCGACCGACTTCAGGTCGATGCGGTGCTTGCGCATCGACGGGAAGACCGGCAGGTGAGGGTCGTGATAGCTGACTTCGGCGCCGCGGTCGCGCAGCAGTTCGATGATCTCGGCGGAGGGGCTTTCGCGAGGATCGTCGATGTTCTTCTTGTATGCGATGCCCAGCGCCAGCACGGTCGCGCCCTTCAGTGACTTCGAGTGTTCGTTCAGCGCGTGCTGTGTTCGCTCGATCACATAGTGCGGCATCGAGGTGTTGATTTCCCCTGCGAGTTCGATGAAGCGCGTGGTGCGCCCCACCTCGCGCGCCTTCCAAGTGAGGTAGAAGGGATCGATCGGGATGCAGTGACCGCCAAGCCCCGGTCCTGGGTAGAACGGCTGGAATCCGAAGGGCTTGGTGCTCGCTGCTGCGATCACTTCCCACACATCGATGTTCATGTCGGTGAGAACGATCTTCATCTCATTCACGAGCGCGATGTTGACCGCACGGTAGATGTTCTCGAGCAGCTTCGCGCTCTCCGCGACTTCCGCGGAAGACACGCGGTGCGCTTCCTTCACCACTTGGGAGTAGAACGCCATGGCGAGGTCCGTGGCAACGGGATCGACGCCGCCGACGAGTTTTGGAATGTGCTGCGCGCTGCGGCCGATGCTGCCAGGGTCCTCGCGCTCTGGGCTGTAGGCAAGGAAGTACTCGTCGCCACACTTGAGTCCGCGTGCATCGAGGATCGGCTGCATCTCATCGCGCGTGGTGCCTGGATAGGTCGTCGACTCAAGGACAACGAGTTGACCCTTGCGGAGCGTCTGTGCAACAGTCTTGGTGCTTTCGAGCACATAAGTCAGGTCTGGCTCGTGATGGCGACCGAGGGGCGTTGGCACACAGAGAATCACGAGGTCTGCCTTTGAGAGGTCTGCTGGATGAGCGGTCGGCGTGAACTGCTTGTCCGCCTTCAGGTTGGTGAAGAAGTCATAGCCGAGGTGAAGGATGTAGCGGGTGCCAGTCTTCAGCGCGTCGATCTTCCGCTGGTCGACATCGAAGCCGATGACTGGGAAGCCGCCATCGCGGATCGCCTTCACGAGCGGCAGTCCCACATACCCAAGTCCAACGATGCCGATGACCGCCGTCTTGGCTTCGATCTTGGTCATCAGCTCGCGGGCGGTTGCACTCATGGTGTGCTTTGGCGGCGTCGTTGGTTGCGCTGTTGGCATTGCATTGCTCGCTTGAGAGGGGTAATGGGGTCAGAAGTGGGGAGTGGAGGCTACCACCGCCCTCCCGCAGATCTTGCGTTACTTCTGTGAGGTTGCCGTGTCTGAACCGCTTGTTGCGCTTGTGGGCGCGGTCACCTTCATCTTGCCGTTCATGGTGCGCCAGTGGCTCGGATAGGTGCACACATATGGGTAGGTGCCTGGCTTTTCGGGTGCGATGAACCACATCGACTTGCTCTTTCCAGGTGCGACAAGGCCCATAACCACCAAGACCTTGGGTGAATCGGGCACGAACTCCTTCAGTTTGCCGTCTGGAGTCTGCCCCATGCGGTCGCCTGCTGTACCCATTTCGGCGAGCGAACCCGGGGAGCAGATCAGCAGGTTGTGTTCGAGCGCATCGGGATTCTTCAGTGTCAGGTGTACGAGGGTCCCCGCCGCGACGGTGAACTCCTTCTTGTCGTAGGCCATGCCACTTGGAACGGCGGCGATCTCGACCTCGAGCAGGCGAATGGGCGGGGTGCCGTCGGGGCGCCGATCGGCGGGGATCGCGGCGAGCGCGCGGAGCGCAACAGTTCGTGCGCTCGCTGCGGTCTCCGCAGACTGCATCAACTTGACGAGTCTTTGCGCAACCTCTGGCTTGGCGAGTTCAGCTTGATCCCACGACGCAAGGAGATCTCCGTAGCCCTCGGCGCGCTGGTCCACCGCCATGAGTTTTCCCGTGCGATTGATGAGGTGATCGAGCGGCGATTCCGCGGCTGCCGCTGCGCATGCACGCAGCGCCGTCAATCGTTCCTCGCGGCTGCTCGTTGGGATGTCAAGCGCGCCGCAGTCCCCCGCCCCTGCAGCTTGATGGGTGCTCATCAAGAACGCAACCAGGAGCGGTGCGAACATCGTCACTCGATGGTACACACGCCCGCATGTCATCCCCTGCTGCCGTGCGAGTCGTCATTCATGGTGCAGCCGGCGAGGTGACGGGTTCGTGCACGGAGATCATCACGCCGAGTGCTCGGCTGTTGATTGATTTCGGGATGTTCCAGGGCGGACCCGAGCAGGAACCGCGCAACACCATATTGCCGCCGCTGGACTTTGCGTCGCTCAATGCCGTGGTCGTGACACACGCGCATGTCGATCACTGTGGGCGGCTTGGCATGCTTGCGAAGCTCGGGTTCCACGGTCCAGTGCTCTGCACCGAGCCGACTGCAGCGTTGCTGCCGCGTGTGATGCTCTCCTCAGCGACGCTGCAGCAGACGCGCGTTCATGAGCACCGCGATGGCACCGCGCCGACATCGCGCATTCTCGCACCAGAGCACCTCGTGACTTCCATCCCGATTCGCAGTGCGCCGCCGATCGTGCTGTTCACTCACCGCCATGCGGAAGCGGTGGTGCGTCTGCTGCGAGCCGTGCCGTATCAGTCTTGGGAACGCATTGCCGATGGGGTGGACTGTCGCTTTCACTTTGCATCGCATGTGATCGGCGCTGCAAGTGTTGAAGTTCGCGTGCAGATCCCTGGCCGCGCGCGACCCGCGCACCTGCTGTTTTCAGGCGATTTGGGTCCAATCGTGAACCCGCTTCTCGCGCCGCACCAATGGCCGGATGATGCGCCCGATCTCGTTGTGATGGAGTCGACAAATGGAGCGCGTCGTTTCAGTGCCGCTGATCGAACGGAAGCGTTCTTCGACATCATGGCGCAGGCGCGCCGCGGGCAGCAGCGTGTGCTCGTGCCCACCTTCGCGCTTGGCCGTGCACAGACGCTCCTGCAACTGCTCGCAAGTGCATCGCGTGCGGGCGTCCTTGATGGAATGCCGGTCTATCTCGACTCGGCAATGGCTGTTCGTGCGACCGAGTTGTATGCGCGAAGTCCCACGGAGCTTGCGGAGAGCGCTCATGCAGACTGCATGCGCGGCGTGAATCCGCTTCACTTCCCCGAACTGCATTCGCTGCTGTCGCGCCGCGAGTCGGAGGCGATTGACCAAGTGCGCAGCGGATGCGTTGTGCTGGCTGGTTCGGGCTTCTGTGATGCGGGGCCGATCTTGCGGCACCTTCGCTTGTCCATTGACCAGCCCGATGCGCGCGTGTTGCTGACGGGGCATCAACTTGATGGTTTGTTGGGTCATGGATTGTTGCATGGCGCAACTCGAGTCGAGATCAATGGTGCGGCGCTCGATGTGAAGGCGCGAGTGGACCGCATCGAAGGCGTGTCGGGGCACGCTGATGCCGACGATTTGCTTGAGTGGCTTCGTCGAATGCCTGCGCTGCCAAAGACGGTTGTGCTCAATCATGGCGCCGAGCAAGGGCGCGCAGCGATTGCTGCAGATGTCCGCAGTCTCGGCGTCGCGAATGTGCTGTTGCCCGGCATTGGGCAGCAGATCGAAGTGATCTGAGAGCCTGGGACCGCTAGGCGCGCTCACGCGCGCGCCATCAGCTTGCGGCAGGTCACTCGCTGATGCCGAGCAGCCGAAGGAATCCCATGCGGGCAAGCAGTCGATGGAAGGTCGGCTGAAGTTGCGACACGGTGAGTTTCATCTTGCGTGATTCGCACGCGCGCCGAAGTGCGAGTAGCGCCTCGAATCCCCCGCTGCTCATGCCGAGCACTTCTGCGACATCGAGGTGAACTGTGGTGATGGACGGCGGGAGCGCAGCGATGGCTCGATCGAATCCATCGCCGAGCAGCTCTGCCTGGTCCGCAGTAATGACAGTCTGCGCAATGGAAATCACTGCTGTGGTGCCCTGCTGGACTACAGAGATGATCGGCGAGTCAGCCACACGGCGAAGTCTAGGCTGTGTTTTATAGTCCTATAACCAACAAAGCTGATAATGTTCGGTCGTATCTCTCGTGTTCCAATCGATGACTGGTAAACTCGCCGGCGTTCCACGGGGAACAATCATTCAAATCTATCTGAAAGGACTCAGAAAATGGCTGAACGCACTAAGGCAGGAAGTGGCTCGTCAACAGATGCGAAAGCGAGTCAGCAGAGGTCGAGTGTGGTGTCTCGGCTAGGGCGAGGATTGGGAGCGCTTATTCCGGCTGCGCCTGTGACTCAGCCCCCGCCGCAGCAACGCAGTGGGAGTGGCAAGGGCGCAGGCGGCGATAATGGTGCAACGGGGACTGATGGAGTGACCGCTTTGACGAAGCTCGACATCCCTGCCGAAACAAGAGGCACTGCTCGCGTCGTTCAGATGGAGCGCCCTTTGGAGCCTCGTGTGGAGCGTTCCACGGGGAACACTGCCACGGCTGATCTTGGCGATGGGGCGGCTGTGGTTGAGATTCCGATTTCGCTGATTGCTCGAAACAGCCGCCAGCCTCGAGAGCGATTTGATGAGCGCGCAATTGCGCAGCTCGCCGATTCGATCAGGTTGCACGGTCTGCTTCAGCCAATCACGGTTCGACGGCTCTCGACTCCCCGAGGAGGGAAGACCTTTGAACTCATTGCGGGTGAGCGGCGACTTCGCGCATTCGAGTCCTTGCAGCGCACAGCTATCCCGGCTATCGGGCGAATTGCCGACGACTCTCAGAGCGCCACCCTAGCATTGATCGAGAACATCCAGCGAGAAGATCTCAATCCAATGGAACGCGCCAAGGGGCTTGAGAGGTTGATCGGCGAGTTTGGTTGGACACAACAACAAGCTGGTGAGCGAGTCGGGCTCGACAGGGCAACCATTGCCAACCTCCTGCGCCTCAATGAGCTAGATCAATTCACATCGGCATGTGTTCGCGACGGCAGGCTCACCCAGGGACACGCCAAGGCCCTGTTGTCGATTGACACGCCGCAACTTCGCCGATCCTTGGCGGAACGCGCGCTTCATGACGAGTGGTCTGTTCGGCAACTCGAACGAGAAGTGCAGCGAGCCAAGAGCGCCGCGGGTGCCCCGATCAGTTCGGCTCCGTCAACGACTCGAAAGGCCTCGGTTCCTATCTCCGATCTTGAGCGCAGACTCGGGGTGTTTTTGGGAACCAAGGTTGCCATCCGAAAGGGTCGAAAATCTGGAAGCGGATCAATGACCATCCAGTTCTTCTCGCTCGATCAGTTTGACGGACTTCTCAATCGGTTGGGCTTTGATCCGAATAGTTTATCAGACTAACAGTTATAGGACATTCTATCCGCCGTCGCCTTCCACTGCGGATTGCGAAATCCTGCGCGCCTACTGATAGGGTGCGCGTAGATCGAGTTGTGTCATCAACCAAGCACCACAAAGAGGAGAGCCTTCATGTCCTGCCCACTGTGCCGCCTTTCACGCTTCGCACTTCCGCTCTTCGCGGTCATCGGACTCGCGGCAGCACTTGCTCTCAATGCCCCACAGAAGGCAGCCGAGCCGAAGTCGTCCGCGTCTGCCGCGGCATCGGTCTTCGTTATCGATGATGTGCACTCGATGGCACTGTTTCGCGTGCAGCACATGGGTGCGGGGCAGTTTTGGGGACGGTTCAACGATGTCTCTGGCGAAGTGAAGTACGAGGAAGGCAAGATGCTTTCCTTCGATGTGTCGGTTGATGTGGGTACCGTCGACAGTGGCAACGACAAGTTGAACGCGCATCTCAAGAGTCCTGACTTCTTCAATGCAGTCGAGTTTCCGAAGATGTCGTTCAAGTCGACAAATGCCAAGTCGATCGGTGGTGGGCGATTCGAGGTCGGCGGCAAACTTTCCATTCACGGAGTCACGAAGGAGGTCACCGTCACGATTGATGCGTCGAAGATCGCGACGATGGGAGGCAAGACGCGCGCTGGATTTGAAGGCACCTTCGACATCAAGCGATCGGACTACGGCATGACATACGGAGTCGAGCAAGGATCGATCGGCGATCAGGTGAGGATCATCATCGCAGTTGAAGCGATTGCTGCATCCAACTGAGTGCGGTGACTGTTCGATGTTCGATGTGTCATCGAACATCGAGCAGTCAACTGGAAGTCGAAGCCCTCGGCGCATAGTGCGGGGACTCTTGGCAGCTTGGTTGCCTTGTGCGGCGCTGTGCGTTGTCTGCACCGCACAGGATGCACAGAATGCCCAGGATGCGCAGAACTCAAAGGCTCCGGCACAGCCTGCCGCGATGCAGACAACAGCCGAGCAGATCCGAGCGGAGCCCACTCCATCGGCAACTGCGGCGGGCGCATTCCTGATCGATGATCGATACTCGATGGCGCTGTTCCGCGCGGATCGTTCATCGTGTTCGCAGTTCTGGGGGACCTTTCACAGCGTGGAAGGCGCATTCGAGTTTGATGAGAAACTCGGCGTCACCATCGACGCATCCATCCGCGTCAAGACCATCGACTGCAACAACAAGGAACTCGAGGAGGCGCTGCTCGATGCGAGCTCGCTGAATGCGGCGGCATTCCCGTTCATCCGCATCGAGGGGAAGTCGGAGGCAGCCGCGAAGGATGGGTCATTCTTGGTCAAGTCGACGACGCTCTCCATCGGCGGCAAGCAGATCTCGGTGCCGATGACCATCCGATTCATGGGCGAGGAGAACGCGCGCGTCGGGCTGGTGGGCGAAGTCGAAGTCGATCTCACCACTGCGGGGCTCGCTGCCGATCTCGGTGATGCAGCGGGAACAGGTGTCATGCGGATCGTTCTTGCGGTGGAGGGAAGGGTGCCCAAGGAAGTCGTGGCTGGCGAGAGGCGCTCCGGCGATCCGAATCAGGTCAGTCGCGCCACGCGCCCTCGTCTGGGGTTGACGCCGCCAGGGGAGATTCCGCCCGAGCCGACCGATCGACCGGCGCTGACGAGTTCACGCGGTCCTCGAAAGAAGGAGAAGACGAGTGTCGGAGGCGCAGAATTTCTCGGCGTGAAGACAAAGGCGAACTCGATCGTCTATTTGCTGGACTTCTCGGGAAGCATGAGCCCAGACAAGATGGCGCAGTTGATTGCGGAAGTGCGCATGAGCATTCAGGCGCTCGATGATGATGCGAAGTTCTTCGTCATCTTCTTCAGCTCGGGGCCCTTTCCGATGAACGGGAGTTCCATGATCAAGGCCACCCCGCGGGCGAAGAAGGAGGCATGCGACTGGGTGCTGCGCACCGCGTTTGGACCAAACTCTCGTGGCGGCACGGATCCAAGTGGTGCGCTGGACATTGCGCTGCGGCGGTTGAAGCCGGAGGCCATCTTCCTGATGACGGATGGAGTGTTCGATCCTGCGACCTCTGGCGCGGTCATTGCGGCAGGCAATCCAACCAAGAAAGTCGAGATCAACACGATTTGCTTCCATGACCAGATCGGGGAGCAAATCTGCAAGCAGATCGCAGCCGACAACAACGGGAGCTATCGCTATGTGCCGCCGCCGAGTGGACTGCAACACTTCGACATCGATGACATGTACAGCGCTGCATTCGTTGGCGTGCACCATGCGAAGGCGGGCCAGTACTGGGCGGCGTTTCACGATGTTTCAGGTTCCTTCGTCCTGACGCAGGGAAACTGGCCGCAACTGACAGTACGCGTGGGCGCGAAATCGCTGGACTGCGACGGCGAGGACTTTGCCCGCGTTCACATGGGATCTGCATTCTTGAACACCAGCAAGAACCCAGAGTTCGTGCTGACAACAACATCCCTTTCTGAATCGACGGCATCAGCGGACTCGTTTGGGCTCGACGGGGAGTTGACGATCGCTGGCAAGACACGCCCCATCAAGGTGCGAGCAACACGAACGGGGCAGTCGCGCACCGCGCTCGGCAATTGCGCTGGGTTCGAGGTGCGATTCGAGGTGAACCCACCCGACTTCGGCTTGAAGTTCCCACCCGACAGCGAGTTTGGCGGAAAGGTCGAAGTGCTTCTCGACATCGAAGGAATCGCCAAGGCGGCGCAGCAGTTGGTGAACGCTGGCTACTCGCCGACGGGAACGGGAGGGCCGCCGGGGTCTGGAGGAGCGATTCCGCAAGTCGGCGCGAAAGCGGCTGCGGGAGCAGGGCAGAAGGGACAAGGGACTGGTCAAAGTGCTGGTCAAGGCAGTGGACAAGCACCGACTCAGGGCGCGGCGTCGAGCGGAAGCGCCGCGAGTCAAGGTGGAGCGAAGGGCAGCGGGCAGTCTGCAGCCCAAGGCACATCGAGCGGAAACCAGTCGGCTGGCGGGGCGTCGCAGTCGGGCAGTGCAACTGGATCGCCAAGCGGCAGTCCAAGTGGCAGCCCAAGTGGCAGTCCAAGCGGCGCAGCGCAGTCTGGTGGTGCGCAGCAGTCCTCAGGTGCGAGCGGCGGTGGCAGTGGCGGCGGTGGAGGCGGTAGTGGCAGCAGTAGTGGGAGCAGCAGTGGCGGCGGCGGTAGTGGCAGCGGTTCATGCGGAGGCGGTTCGTGCAACTGCAGCGGAATTCCAGCTCCCGATGATGCCCAGAAGATCCTCTTCGTGATCGAAGCTGGGGCGAGCATGAAAAGCACTGCGGGTCCGCAACTGCGTCGAATGGATCATGCGCTGCTCGAAGTCAAGAAGGCGATTCACCACATGGACCCGAGTCTTGAGTTTGCCATCGTCTTCTTTGACGCGAAGGTGGAGTCACCGCCGGGCAAGCAAGCGGTCAAGGCGAATGACGCCAACAAGCGGCAGATGTTCGCTTGGGCCGATCGACAAGGCGATGCGGCGCTTGTGGCGGGTGCGCCAATCCTGTTCGACGCGCTTCGGTATTCGCTGCAAACCTTCAAGCCCAACACCATCTACTTGCTGACCGCAGGCGATGTGCCGAACATGACGCAAAACCTCAGAGCACTCGGGCAGATGCTCGGCACGAATGGCGAGACGATTCATGTGATCAACTTTGGGGGGCTCCTGTCGGAGTCCTACCTGCGCCAATTCGCCATGGTGTCTGGCGGGCAGTACCAATTCGTTCCCGACATTGTTCCTTGACCTTGCTGCGGGAATATCACGCGGTCACGAGAACGGTGTGGAAGGCTGTTGCAACGGCGATGACGCACGAAGCAGTGGTCGCGGCGATGACGATGCGGCGAGGGCGCGCTTGAGGTGAAGGACCCGAACGGTTCAGTGGCACCAAGCAAATGAACACGCCACTGCCTGCAATCGCGGCCCAGTTCACCCACCGTATCGCAGGGCTTCCGTGGTACGCCGCGCCGTACCACGCGAGCGAAAACAGCACCACCATGGCGGAAGCGGCGAAGGCACCGCCTGGCAACAGGGTTGGCACCCGCAGCGTCACGAACAGCGCAGCTCCGCTGGCACAGGCGATGGATGCGGCAATCAGCCCAGCCTTCAATGAGCCCGCTGCAAGCAGCATCACGGTGATGGCCTTCATGCTCGTGGCAATGACGAGAGTGCTCGTCCGCGGCAACTGCTCGGCAACCACCGCAACGCGTCCCGCGAAGAGTGCGCCGACGACAGCCAGCAGGATGCGCACAGTCCATGAATCAAGGTTCGGAAGGCGGAGCATCAACAGCGCCAGCGCGGCGGACAACCCAAGCAGGAAGGGTTGGTTGCGCGGCATGTGAAGAGGAAACGCGGCGGGAGTTGCAGTCACCGCAAAGACCAGTGCTGCGAGCCAGACAGCGTGCCAGCGCTGCGTCAAGGCAAGTGCGGGCGCACCCTCGATCAAGTAGACGGCAATCAGGATCGCAGATGGAAGAGCGAACCCCGCTGTCCATGGAGCGACCTGCGCGGGAGCGCGCTCGATGCACCATGGGCCGCGTGGCAGCAGCAGCAGCGCGACGGCAACGATCGCGGGCAGAAGGACGGTCTGGGCAAGCGAGAGTTCCATCGTGAGAGTCGCCTCGCACACCTTACACTTCGTTGGTCGGGCCCCGTTGGTGAAACAGAGCAGTTCGTTTCACTTCAAGGGACTCCTCGGGACGCATGCGACGCGCACTCCTCCGAAAGATCCGCTGCCCGCACTGTTGGCATCAGTTTCCCGCAGAAGACATCTGTTGGGTCTCGAGCCACCCAGACCTTCGCAACGATCCGGTGCTCGCGGCTGATGCCCAGTTGCGCTTTGTGCCATCGCGTTACACAGCGGCTGGGGAGGGGATCGATGCCATGGGGTCAACCTGTCGTCGGCTGGCATGTCCGCGTTGCCACTTGCAGATCCCATCGGTGATGCTCGAGCATCGTGCACGGATCTTGTCGATCGTCGGAACGCCGAGCAGCGGCAAGACATTCTTCCTGACTGCCGCCGCTTGGATGCTTCGGCAGCGTCTTGAGGAGTGCTTCGCACTCACGCTGGCGGACGCAGATCCGCAGTCGAATCAGGCGCTGACGCGAAATGAGCAGTTGCTCTTTCTCCCAGACAACCCAGACGGCTTGGTCGCACTCGACAAGACGCAGTTGGAAGGCGATCAGTACAGCACCGTGCAGATCGAACCCGGGCAGACCACCACCCTTCCCGAGCCCTATCTCTTTTCGGTGCGTCCGACTGCGGCGCACGTGTTCGCAGCCGAAGCGCAGGAGCGGACCGAGGTGCTGTGCTTGTACGACAACGCGGGTGAGCACTTCCTGCCCGGGGGCGACCTCGCGACATCACCGACCACCCAGCACCTTGCTCGCGCAAAGATGCTGTACTTCCTCTTTGATCCAACGCAGGATGTGCGTTTTCGCCGCCTGTTGGAGGGGCTGAGCAGTGACCCGCAATTGACGCAAGCGTCGCGTCCATTTCGGCAGGACACGGTTGTGCAGGAGATGGCTGCGCGAATCCGACGCATGACGAGTCTGTCGTCGAGCGATCGGCTGCAGCAGCCACTCGTCGTCGTTGTCACCAAGAGCGATGTGTGGCGTTCGCTTGTGCCTGGCATGGACATCGAGTCGGACCCGTATGTGCTGGACAGCCGACCAGGCGGGCTCAAACTCGGCGGCCTCGATATGGAGCGTATCTCGCGGGTCAGCGATGAGGTCGAGGCATTGCTCCGCAAGTCCGTGCCGGAATTCGTCTCCGCTGTCCGCGGACTGGTGAGCGAAGTGATGTTCGTGCCAGTGAGCGCCACTGGATGTTCACCAGTGTTGAGCAATGGGCTGCTTCGGGTCCGCGCATCAAAGGTCAATCCATGGTGGGTGACGGTGCCGTTCCTCTTGGATCTCGCAAGGCTCGGCACGATTGTTGGCGTGCGGCGGGCAAGCGGCGCACCGACGGGCTGACAGCATGGCGTACGAACTGTTTTACACATCGGCACCGCGTGGACTTCGTCCGCAGACGAGCGGCATCTGCACCGTCGGCCTGACGCAAGGGTTTCCTGCGCCGTTCATTCCGCGCATCGAAGCACTCTCGGGCTACCGAAAGCCAAACGATGCGGCGGATCCCGCTGCATGCCCAGTGGCGTATTCACATTGGATCGTCGAGGGTGGAGGCGTCACCAGGCATGTGCTGTCCGCGGTTCGCTTGGCACCGCCCGACCACACGGGACGCAGCAACAAGTTCGCACATCATCTCTTGCTGCGCGAAGAGGAGTGTGGTGCGGCGGGACCCGCATGGTTGCTGCAGCAGGAGGGGGTCGTCGTTGATTCATGGACCGGCGAGCCGCGCGAGTTGCCGCATGAGAAGCGAATGCCAAGCGCGGGGCGCGTGATGGCTGGAGTGTGCACGGCATGGCAGCGTGCAAGCGGCGATGCGGGTTGGGCTGGCGTGCTGGCGAACGCCGCCATGCTGGACCCGACGAAGGCTTGTTCGGTGATCGTCGCTCCGCGCACGAATGCGCTCGCCTTGATCGCGGAGGCGCTGCTGCTGCTGCCCGCAGAACTTCGTTGGCGTGTGACCTTCACTTCGTACTTCATGGAGCCCATTGCGGGCGTGCGCTGTTCGTGGCGATTCTGTTTGGATGGAACGCCCGCAGCGCAGGCAGCGAGGGCGGGCGGTGGCACTTGCATCGACCTCTGCAACGGCGCGCCCTGCACGCGCACGGGTCGTTTCATCGATTTCGCGAGGACTGGAACGATGCCGACGACGCGGGTGCCAGCCGCGGAGCCGAGTGTTGGTGCGGAAGGCGGCACGGGTGCCTGCATCGAATTGTCCCCCGACAAGCCCGCGGATCTCGATGCCGTGCTCGGACGCTCGCTCGAGCGAGGCTCGCCGCAGCGTGTGGCCTTCAACGAGACTGCGTCGGGTTCGGAGCATCAGCGCAAGGTCCCTGTGCTTCTCGCTGCGTGCGCTGCATTCTTCGCCCTGCTGAGTGTCGTGCTGTTGCTGCTGATGATGCAGCGGGAGACAGCGGGCAATGCGTCCCCAGCGCCGATGAGCACTGCGCCCGCGGTCCCAGCCAAGATCCCTGATTCGACCACCGCGCCGATCCAGGTTGTTGCCCAGCCAGGGGTCACGCAAGTGGAGGCGGAAGTGCGCAGCGAACTCCTTGCTGCGAAGGATCGAATCAGCGAACTTGAGCGTGACTTGGCGGACGCAAGGGCAAGCCGCGATCAGCTTGCTGCGCAGCAGGCGGCGGCCGATTCGGCGTCCGCGCTGCCATCGCCAAGTCCGCAGCAAGTCTCTCCGACGCAGCCAAACAGCCGCGAGCGCTTGAAGCCAATGCTGTCTGCCGCAGCACCGAAGGCCGCGATGCAGGATGGCATGCCTCGCATGCCGACTGACTCGGGTGGGTGGATTGTGAAGTCCGTGCCGGCTGCGCAGAAGGACTCGTTCGGTCACTGGCATGGCTTCGACAATCTCATCGAGTGTCCCGAGGGCGCGAGTTGGAAATGGGTCGGCCCTGCGGAGCGCGGCGGATTCGGCTTCGACGCAGAGGGGATCACGCTGCGCTCGACACGCCCTGGCGCTGCCCCAGATCGCATCGCAAAGATGGAGTGTGTGAATGGATCGCTGAAGCTGACCTGGGTAGTGACCAGCACTATTGATGCATCGAACGGCGGGTGGTTCGAACGGTTGAAGAAGGAGATCGAGCACATGGGCCTCGCGACATGGCCGACAGGGCCGACAGGGCCGACAGGGCAGACTGCTGCTCGCGAGGCAAAGTGGATTCGGTTTTCCAAGGTGACAAGCGTTACCGTCGACGGGGAAAGCATCAGGGAGGTTCCGATGCAAGGGGTGTGGCAGTGCGCTGCTGCCGGCGGGGCATGGACGGACCTTTCTTCGAGCATGTCATCAGGCATGTCGGTCAGTGTTCCGAAATGTGCGCAGGGAGGAGGGATCATTGTTCGTGAATCAAGCCGCGGCAGTGCGAACAACCGTTTCTGGGAGGTGTTGTTCGATTGGCCAGCCAACCTGTCCGATGACGAACTCGCGAGAGTCAAGGAAGCAATCCTGGAGGTGAAGGGCGAGATCACCAGTAACGAGCAAGCACTGAAGATGCTTGGGACCCCAACGGATCCCGACACGAAGAAGCGAGCGAATGCGCTCAGCAAGGAGATTGCGGCGGCTCAGAAACGTCTCGATGCACAAGAGAGTGTTCGGCAGTGGATTGAACAGCAACGGGACGAGATCGCGAATTGCGTTCAGGGGAAGACATTCTTGTTCGGACCGAAGGATGAGGTCCCTGTGCTTGAACTGGTGGTGCGCCTCAAGACAACCAGGGAGGGACGCAAGTGAAGTCATTCGTGCTGACTGGGATGGTCGGATGGTGCGTTGTTGCCTCGCTGTGCGCGGCGCAATCGGCGGAAGTGCAACGCCTCGGATATCGCTTCCTTCCAGAGGCATGCCTTGAACTGACGGTTGATGCCTTCGAACAGCTTCAAGGGCGCCGTGAGCGTGTGTGCACGCTCACCGAGACGATCCACTCGATTCGAGCGTTGCCTGATTCTGGGTCATCGCAGGCA
Organism: Planctomycetota bacterium; assembly: GCA_009926625.1. Taxonomy (GTDB): domain Bacteria; phylum Planctomycetota; class Phycisphaerae; order Phycisphaerales; family SM1A02; genus F1-60-MAGs104. The sequence continues at coordinate 16,123 of RFON01000008.1, read as the reverse complement.
CTGCAGTTCCACTCGGGTGGCGATTGGATCGAAGTGCGCGGGTTTTCCGCACAACTTGGAAAGCCGATTGCGTTCTTCCGCATCGAGGCGAAGGAGTTGGAAGTGTTCTGCGCGTCGCTGACCGTTCCAAGGAAGGATGTGGAAGGGGCGCTGGTGGAATTCCGCGAGTGGCTCAAGCGCGGCGTGTTCGAGTACACAACGAAGGGCGGCGAGAATGTGCGACTGACGCCGCCGGTACCGTTCGAAAGTGTGACGCTCGGTGTTGGAAAGGCTGGCGGCGCTGCCGTGGTGATCCAGACAAAGCCTTGCGAGCCCGCGGACACGGAGATCGTCGTCTTGCCGCAGGCAGCGTCGACTTGGGTGGAGACCGCGAGCGCAGCGGGCGAGGTCGAAGGAATGCTTGGTGGAGTGGAGATGTCCATTGCAGTCGAGTCAGGCGTGTGCCGACTGCAGCAGGCCGATGCCCCATTCGAGGAACTCAAGGAGCAGCGCGAGAGGCTCCGACAGATGAAGTCCCTCGAACCATTCCTCAATGCCGCGCAGCGGAAGATCTACGACCTCCAAGTGAACCCGCAAGAGCAGCTGGTGCAGGCTTTGGAGGCGAAGGTCGCGGCTGCCCATGGCGGCGGGATCAGCGGCAGCTGGTTGCTCTTGATCAAGAATCGGATCAGCGGTCAGCTCTACGCATCGGCGGTCATTCGCGGTGGGAAGGTCTGAGCGATGAGACGATTGCAGCAGGTCACTGGTCAAGTGCGCGAGGTGCTGGCGGGCACGAGTCGCGATGGGGCAGCGCACGAACAGGTGGCGATCCAGTACGCCGAGGAAGTGCGAGCGGTGAGCATGCGGTTGAGTCACGCACTGGAGTTGGCGCGGCGGGGGCTTTGGATGGAACTCCGAAGCGTGGTTGATGCACAGCCGCCACTCCTCCAAGCGGTGGATGTGCTGCAGTTCGAGACGGATGTCTCGGCACTTCCCGTTGGCGGCGGATCGACTGACTCACCCGAAGTCGATCTGCAGGCTGAGGAGGATCAACTCTCGGCGGCGATGACCCCCGATGACTTCGACACCACACAGTTGGGGGCTCAGTTTGGCGGTGGCGCAGATCTCGAAGACCAGACTCCTGCAAGCAAGATCAACTCGGTCCTTGCGGCGGCGGCGAGGCCGCCAAGCCTCTTCGCCGAACAGTGGCGCACCTTCTGCCGCGGCAACGGGCTTGAGGTGGCTCCAGAGATTGCAACCTCGCTGGTGGATGAGGTGCGCGGCGCGCTTCGCCGCGCATCAAAGCCGCGCTTCGAACTGCTGCATCGCCACTACCGCAGGCAGTGTCTCGGCTTGGCCTCGCTGGAGTCCCGAATGGAAACGCTGCGGCTCATCACTCGGCGCGACAAGGGAAACGCAATCTGGGGAGAGGAATTGCAGCGACTTGAGGCAGCGCGGATCGACGAGTTGAGGCGAGACCTCGATGCCGCCCTTTCGGCTGGGAAGTTGGCAGATGCAGATGAAATCCTTGATCATCTGCAAGGCACGGAGTGGCGCGACCCGCACGCTGCACGCCGCGTTGTCGTGGAATCGGAGGCGCGCCTGAATCAGGCGTGGGGTCACTTCGCATCGCAGCATGCGAAGGCGACAGCCGATGCGATGTACGCGCACTACATGGCGGAGGCGGTCGAGCAGGTCGAGTCACAGTCGCGGCAGTGGTCGCGCCTGTGTGAACGCCTTCAGCGAGTGGGCATGCAGGTCCCTGAGGGACCCGCTGCCACGGTCGCACCGATCCTGGATTGGCTGCGGCGCCGTCAGGATGAAGAGCAGTTGCAGCGGGAGCGGCGGGCGGCGCGCGAGTCGCTGGAACGGCTCGCGGTGGATTCATCTTGTTCTCCGTCACAACTGAACGATGCGCTCATCGCAGCGGAAGCCGTTGGGTGTGATGTGCCGCCCACGCTCCGCGATGTCGTGCAGAGTCGACTGCGTGCCCACTCGCTGCAGCAGCGAAACTGGCGGCGGCTCAAGGTCGCGCTCATCGGCGCAACAGCGACTGCCGTGCTTGCCGCGGGCGTGTGGGGCGCGCTTGCGCTCGTGGAGCAGAAGCAGCGGAACGAGCACTTGGCGCAACTGGAGGGAGCAATCGAGCGCCGTGATGCACAGGAGGTCGAGCGCCTCAGCGCAGATGCCGATGCGCTGCGCCGCGGTTTCATGGCACACGAGCGCGCCGTTGCCGCGCTGGCACTTCACAAGCAGTTATCCGATGAGGAGTCCGTGCGCGATGCGCAGTTCGAGGAGGCCTTGGCGTCTGCGGGTGACCCAGAGAACGCGAGCGTGTCGCGGACCGCGGTGGAGACAGCAGCATCACTCGCGCGTACCGACGAACAGCGCGAGCGTGTTGCGCGTTGGCGGCAGGTGCAGTTGGGCGCAGAGTCGCGCGAGCAGGAACGCAAGACGGCGGCGTTCATCGCGGAGCTGCGCGCCCTGTCGTCGCGCATCGATGAACTCGAGCGGCAAGATCTCGCGACTCCGCAGGCGCGCAAGGCACTCGAGGATGTCGAGGGTGCGCTTGGCAGGCTTGGATCGGTGAGCGGGGTGTCTGCCGATGCAAGCAGTGCATTCACGGCGCAGCGCAAGCGAGTCGGCACGATGCGCACCGATGCCGATTCAATGGTTCGTGCGGATCAGGAGCGCCGCGACGAGGCGGCGCAGATCGCGGCACTCGAGGGTGCGGTCAACGATCCCGATCGCTTGTGTCGTCTCCTCGGGGAGTTCGCGGCGCGCTTCCCACAGTCGCCGTATGCGGCGCAGTTCGCCGAAGTCGCAGGGCAGTGCGGTCCGACCAGCGCCCTTGTTCGTTGGAATGAGACCGCCGCGCAGATCTCGTCCGATCCATTTCCCGCTGCCGAGGCGGAGCGCACGCGCATCCGCGGCATCCTGCAGCGCTACCGTGCCGCAAACCCGTCAAGCCCCGTGGGGGAAGCGGTCCGCCGATACGAGGATCTGCTCGCCGACAGCAGCGCTTGGACGCAGTGGTTGCTGAACACGCTGCGCACCTGGACACCGCTTGAGACCAATCAAGTGACACTGAAGTCGGGCGCGCGATACTTTTATGACATGAAGGATCGTCCGATCACGCGAGGGACGGAATCATCGATCTACATGGTGTGGAAGAACTGGAAGGCGGGGGACAAACAGTCGCAGGTGATTTCGCTGAAGGAGATTTCCAGCGATGGCGCGAGTCCGCAGTTCGCGCTTCGCGAGCGCATCGAGAAGATCATCGGCGGCCGCGCAGCGCGAACCGATGGCATGGCCGCACTGCAAATCGTGCAGGCGATCCGTGATGACGCCAAGGTCGATCCGATCGCTCGCGCCACCTTGATCGAGGGACTGCTTCCGCATGTGCTGGTGGCGCTCCCGACCTTGAAGCAGCAGATCGATCGCAGCCTCGAACTTCTCGGGCAACTCAATCTGTCAGCGGTGGACTGGATGAGTCCGTGCGTTCCTGAGAGCCGCAGGGAACATGGCAAGGCGGTCGATGCATTGCGCCTCGATGTGCCGGTGGAATCGTGGATCGCCGATCGGAAGTTGGCGATGGACGCGGTGCGAGACTGGCTCAAGGGCAAGTTGCGTCCGGTTGGGATCGTCGACACCGTCGATCCCAACCGTCCACTGCGTCTTGCCGTTGGCGCTCGATTGCAGCCGGGCGAAGGACTGTTCACGGTGAACGCTTCCGCCTCGCTGCTGCAGATCGGGAAGGTCGGGGCGAACGGCGCTCCCGTGCTCGATGGACTGCCGCGAACGCAACCTTCCGGATCGCTGGTGTTTGCCGGTGCCGATCGAATCCCCCGTCCATCCAAAGGAGCAAAATGACAACGACCCAGAGCAATGCGTCCAAGGCGACTCCCTTGCTGGACTCGGCAGATGGCGATCTCGAATGCGCACTTGGATTTTCGTCAGGCCGATACACGCGTGCGCACGGGACATTCTGGTTCGCCGTCGCGCTGGTGCTGACGGTGCTGTCGTGGCTGGCGCTCATTCCGTTCCGCGGGACATACTTTGGCGTCATCATCGAGAGCGGCTGGCAGACCAACTGGTTCTGCATCCTCTTCACATGGTGGTGCCTCTGCATCCTGCTGACGAAGCTGCAGAAGGTGCGCGTGCAGCGGCGGGCACTCGAGTTGTCGGGCATCTTCCCGACGCGGGGCGACTTCGTGTTGTCGCCAGGGACTTCCGAAGGGATCCTCGAACGGATCACCCAGCGCGTGGCGCGCCCGCGTGAGTTCCTCCTCTTCAATCGCGTCTGGATGGCGCTCTCAAATCTCGGGAACATCGGGGAGGTGCGCGATGTCGGCGCAGTGCTGGATTCACAGGCCGACAACGATGCCAGCACGATCGATTCGTCCTACACCGCCCTTCGCGCGCTCATTTGGACCATCCCAGTCCTCGGGTTCATCGGGACGGTGATCGGCTTGGGCACTGCGATTGGAAGTTTCACGGATGTCATTGCATCAGGCGGGGGCACCGAGGCTGCGGGCAACATCCGCGAGAAGTTGTCTCCCGTCGTCGGCGGCCTTGCCACGGCGTTCAACACCACGCTTGTCGCACTGGTCGCGGCGGTTGGGATCCAACTCTTCAGCACCTATGTCTACAAGCTTGAAGAGGATCTGCTCGACGACTGTTCGAAGTACTGCACGGATCACATCACGAGCCGGCTGAAACTGACGGACTGGTAGACGCGCGGAGCACGCCATGGGACGCAAGCAAGACTCATCGCCCATGTCGTTCTTCTCGTTCCAGGACATCATGGCCTGCGTCACTGGGATCATGATCCTGATCACCCTGATCCTCGCGCTCGATCCGCTGAGCAACGCTCCCATGATCAGTCCGACGCCGTCGCCGCCGAGCGATCTCGTGGAACGCCTGCGCGCTGCCCAGCAGCGTGCAGGGGGCGCCTCCGAGGACCTCGCCAAGGCACGGGAACTGCTGCAGCAGTCGAGCGCGGATGAACGAGTGACGGGGCGTCAACTCGAGAATCTGCGGCAGCTGCAGCAGTCGGAGGAGACGAAGCTGAACGCAGCCAAGCATCAACTCGAGACTGGTGCCGCGAAGCTGCAGAAGGCGCGCAGTGAGGTGCAACTGGTCACACAAGAACTGCAACTCGCAGCGGAGCGAGCCAAGGGACTTCGGAAGGAAGTCGTCGAACTCGACATGCAGTCGCGCGTGAAGCGGCAGGCAGGCCCGCAGGAACCGCTCCAACCTCTGGTCATCGAGGTGCAGCCCGACGGCATCGCCGTGGGCACGCTTGATGAAAGGGGAACGCCCTCACTCAAGATGGTTGTTCCGAATGCGCTGTCGATCAACGCGCCGGCCATCTGGGCTTCACTCATGAACCAGTTGCTCGACGACCATCCGCCGGCGAAGGATGGGCGGAGCGATGGTTGGTACGGACTGTTCATCATCCGCAGCGATGCGGTGCCGGACGGACTGAGCATGTACTCCAACCTGCATTCCGCATCATGGGAAGCTGGGTGCCAGCTTTGGGATGCGTCGGAGGGTGGGTTCTTCGAGCCAACCGATTTCTGGGGTCGCAAGTGAGACGCCGCCGCCGCCGAAGTTCCCGCCGCGGCACGACTGCATCATCGGATTCGTTCGATCTCTTCCTCGATGCGCTCTGCAACGCCCTCGGTGTCGTGATGTTCATCATGCTGATGATCGTCATCTTCACCCAATCGGCGGGGACATCGGATGCAGTCATGGACGCGAAGTCGATGGAGGAGGCGATCGAATCGGCGGATGCGCAGGCGCGCGCGTCGGAGGCGCAGTTGCAGGAAGTGCTCCAGGCGATCGCAGCGCTCCCGCCGCGCGGGGATCCGCGGTTGCTCGAGCAGTGGCGGGTCGGACAAGCGCAGTTGGCGAGGACGGCCGAGCAACTTCGCGGTGCGGGGGATGCGCTTGCCGCGCAGCGGAAGGAACTGTCCGCGAGCATGGCAGCGCTGGCGGAAGTGCGACGCACGATGACATCGACGCAGCAGGAGATCAAGGAACTGGAATTCGCGCGCGCGCGGCGGACGGAGCCACGGCAGTTCATCCGGCTCGCCAAGCTCCGACCCGATGTGCGGCCGCAGACCGTTCAACTGCTGTGTGCCGATGGGCGATTGTGCAGCGCCAACTTCACGGATCGACTGCAGCGCATCAGCGAACCCAAGGGACAAGGCGAACTGGTGAACAATGCGGCGCAGGCGAAGGAAGCGATGCTTCGCTTCCTGGCGGGGAAGGATCCGACAAAGGTGCGCGTGGAGATCGCGGTGTGGCCGAGCGGGTTCGGCGCGTACAAGTTGCTCGAGCCCGAGTTGATTGGAGGTCGATTCGCGTTCAACCCGATCCCGGTGGCGACGGGCCAGACGATTGGCGAGGAGGGTCCGTACCGCGGGGTGCAGTGACCGTGGCGACCAGCGCGCCGATGAGCATCAGCGATGCGCCGATCCACTTCCGCCCATCGAACGACTCGTGAAGCCACAGCGCGCCGGAGAGTTCAGCGAACACCGACTCGAGTGACAGCAGCACGGCCGCGTGCGCCGCGGGCGCGGAGGACTGCGCAACCACTTGCAGCGTGAACGCCAGCGCGATCGAGAAGACCGCGGAGAAGAGGATCGGTCCCGTGCCCGCGCTGAGCATTTCCCCCGAGACGGGTTCGCTCGCGCCGGCAATCATCGCGGACAGGGCGCCTGTCACGAGGAGCTGCACGAGCGAGATGCCAAGCCCATCCTCGCGCGACGCACACCAACCGATGACATGGACATGGACCGCCCACATGCACGCACAACCGATCAGGTAGAGATCGCCCGTCGCAATCTCCGGCTGTCCGCGAATGCTCATCACCCAGAGTCCCGTCACGCACAGCAGGGCACCGATCCAGAATCGCGCCGACACGCGCAGACCCCACAACAGCCCGAGCAGCGGTGTCCACACCACATAGGTCCCCGTGATGAAGCCCGCGGTGCCGGGCGCGACGGTGGCCATCGCCTTCTGTTGCAACGATGCAGCGATGACCATGACCAGGCCGGCAATCGCACCGCCGCGCCATGTGGACCATCGGCGCAGCGCAGGGCGCGTGACGACGAACGGCAGCAGCAACAGCGCGCCGATCAGGAAGCGAGCGGCATTGAAGGTGAACGGCGTATCACCCATCTGCTGCGCAGCGAGACGCTGCGCAACGAATCCCGTTCCCCAGAAGATCGCACACAGGAGGAGTGCCCCGTTCGCCGTCCACACTGGCAACTTCAACGCCATCGGGGCACGCGTTGGTCAGCGGATGAAACGAACTCGACCGAAGTCGGGGATGATCGATCGCCCGCCGGGTGACAGCGAGATTGGCGCGGGGAAGTAGACGGACCACGCCTTGCCGATCACCATCTCGCGCGGCACGACGAAGGGGCTGGAGACACCAAGTTCCTCGGTCACGAGCGGATGCGGCAAGCCCCACACGCGCGAATCCTTGCTCGCGGCACTGTTGTCGCCGAACATGACATAGGTGTCGCTGCCAGTCTGCGCGGGCTTCAGTGGGTTTGCGCCGAATGAGAGTCCCGCGAGCGGTTCGCCATTCGTCGGGAATTGATTGGCGGCGCTGAGGAAGTCGGGGCGGTAGTAGAGATCGCGTTTCACCTGGACGCGGCGCAGCCGAAACGGCGAGCCCTCGAACATCCACTCCAGCTGTGTTGGCGGCGGGCGCTGCGCAACGGGATTCGCGATCACCTGCTCGGCTGTCCGCCCGAAGTGCGAAGCCTCGGTTCGCGCGCGTGGACCGCCAATGGTGTATGGAAGAACGGCGACTGCGGCACCATCGAGCCAGAAGGTCAGTTGCTCGTCCACATGCCACATCTCCGCCCAGTGCGTGCGGTTCGACGCGAGTGGACAGCGGGCAACCGTGCGCGCCAACTCGCGCCGCGACTCGGTCTCCGTGACCGTCAGCACGACTTCACCGCGCGCGAGCGCAAACGCGATCTCGAGTCCGCGGGTACGGATGACCAGGCGCGACTGAAATGAAGCGCCGTCGGCAGCTTCGAGGGCGGCGGCGATGCACACATCGCCCATGGGAAACAACGGCATCTCGCGGCGGTAGCAGTTGTATGCGTTCCAATCATCAATCGCGATGACCTGGTTCGACCATGTCAGGCTCGCAGGCGCGGTGGAATCCCACTGCCATGCGCGCTTCGCCCGAATGTCCCAGCCCGCGCTTGCTGTCCACGGCACTCCCTGCCACGGACGCTTCATCGCCGACTCGAGCCGCGGCACATCGACGGGCTCGAAGTCGCTGTCGTGCACGGGCTGCCACACTGCGCGCTGGACATGCTCGGGCTTGCGTTCGATGCGCAGCTGTTCGGGATCGGCGTTGGTCGGGCCCGTGTAGATATCGCCATCGACGACCGCGAATGACTCATCGGGCAGTCCGACGACCCGCTTGATGTAGTACACCGAATCGCCGACGGGATCGGTCGGGTTCTTGAAGACCGCGACATCCCAGCGCTGAGGCGCGGTGAATGGCGTGAGGTACTTCACCACCATCACACGATCACCGAGCCGCCCCTCGCGCGCCAAGACATCGTTGGGTGCCGTTGCGATGGGCTGCTGATGGCTGATCATCGGATCGAGGATCGGGCGTTCGCCGCGCATGCCGGCCATGGCCGTCATCACCACTTCCTGGTTGTCCGCGGCAAACTCGTATCCCGTCGCAGGGCTGCGCAAACGCACATGCGATCCCATGAGTGTGGGAGCCATCGACCCCGTTGGGATGACATATCCCTCGACGATGAATCCACGGAAGATCATCGCGAACACGAAGGACACGATGAGTGACTGCACCGTATCGATCATGCTCGTCGGCGCGGCCGGAGCGGGCGTTGCTTCACGGGCACTCATCGCGCGCGAGTCTACCGATGCGCATCAGCCTGTCGGCTTGGTCCCTGGGTTCGCGCCAGGACTTGGACCACTCGTGGGGATCACCTGCAGGTCTTCGACTGGATACGCATGCTCCTGTCCGTGATCGAGTCGCACGAGCGCAAGCTGAACGAGCGTCCGCGACTCGAGTACGGTGCCGACACCATCTGGCGTCTGCACGCGAGCCTTCACCTTCGGCATCCGCCGACTGAGTGTCTCGTAGGTTTCGTCCTCGTAGCGCAGGCAGCACATCAATCGTCCGCACCTGCCGCTGATCTTCATCGGGTCAAGCGTCGCCTTCTGCAGTTTCGCCTGTTTCATCGAGATGGGTTTCAGCACCTTCAGGAAGTTGCGGCAGCAGCAATGCTGGCCGCACTTTTCGTAGTCCGCCACCAGCCGCGCCTCGTCGCGCGCGCCGATCTGCCGCAGTTCGATTCGGGTGGCGAAGTTCGCGGCAAGGGTCTTGAGCAGTTCACGGAAGTCGACGCGGTCCTCGCTCAGGAAGTAGATCGTGAGCACCTCGCGTCCGAGGATCATCTCCGCCTGCACGAACTTCATCGGCAATCCGCTCTCGGCGAGCAGGCGCTTCGCCGTGGGTGCAACCGTCGCCGCTTCAGCCTGCACGGCCGTCCACTGCGAAAGATCCTCGGGCGTTGCAACACGGAGGATCTGCCCCTCGTGGTGGAACGGGAACTCCTTGCCGCCCGATTGTTCGATGTAGGCAAGCATCTCTTGGCGCGAGACGCTCTTGGCGCACCCTGAATTCGAGCAGGTCGTCGTGAGCATTTCCACCAGTTCAGTGCCGCGGTGCGTGCGAGCGACCAGCCTGCTGCCGCACCCCGGCTTCGCATCGCCGTCGTAGGGGTACTCGGCGATCCATCGCATCACGCCCGCGCGCACCACGATCGACGAAGGCGGCTTCAGTCGCGCGTATGCGGCGGCATCATCGGCCGCGTCGCGGAACGATGGGTCCGCATCGCGCTCGAAGATCGGCAATGGATGGATCGACATGGCTCGGTCAACCGCGCGGCGCAGGCTTCTTGCGCGCAGCCGGCTTGCCGCGCGAACTGCTCCGCCTCTGCGGTGCCGCGGCAGGGTCGCGCTTGCGGGCGCTGAACAGCAACTTGATGGGGACCTCGGAGAACGGCACCTCGTCGCGCATGCGATTCAGGAGGAACCGTTCATAGCTGCCCTCGAACAGCGTTGGCTTGTTGACCACCATCGCAATGGTCGGCGGATTCGTCTCGACCTGCGCGATGTAGAAGACCTTCGCCACCGTGCCCAGCTTCGATGATGGACCGCGTTCCGTCAGGATGCGCTGCACCAGTGCGTTCAACTTGCCGGTCGTCTCGCGATGGCGTGCCTGCGTGAGCAGGTTGAACGCCATCGCAATGGCATCGTTGGCGCCCTTGCCCTCGCGTGCGCTGGTGAACACCATCGGCGCAAAGTCGAACATCGGCAGTTCCTGCGTGATGTACTCGAGGTAGTCCTTTGGAACGCGCGCGCGCTCCACGAGGTCCCACTTGTTGATCACGAGCACCGTCGGCTTGAACGCAGCAGCGAGCTCGCCCGCGAGGTGCTTCTCAACCTGCGAAATCGGCTCCGTTGCATCGAGCAGCAGCAGTGCGACATCCGCGCGGCGGATCGCTTCCTGCGTGCGGTGGTTCGAGTAGTACTCGACATCATCCGCCCAACTCTTGCGCTTTCGGATACCCGCCGTGTCAATCGCCACGAACACGCGCCCGTCCTGTTCGAATCGCACATCCACCGAATCGCGCGTGGTGCCCGCGATCTCGCTGACGATGACGCGTGGCTCGCCCGCGAGCGCATTCACGAAGCTGCTCTTGCCGGCATTGCGCCGACCCACGATCGCCACCTTCATTTCCTCGGACTGCGGTTGGTCGTCGTGGCGCCCCTCGAGTCGACGCCACAGCGCCTCGCGCAGGAGCCGCAGTCCAGACCCAGCCTTCGTCGACACGGGAATGACCTCACCGAACCCGAGCGCAGCGGCTTCGAGCGCGTGCGCTTCCCACGACGGCCCGTCCACCTTGTTGGCGACCGTCATCACGCGCGCCGTGTTGCCGCCCTTACGAATGAGCGATGCGATCCGCTCATCAAGCGCGGTGATGCCATCCTGGGCATCGATGGTGAAGAGCACGATCGCCGCGCTGGAGATCGCGCCGAGTATCTGCCCCTCGATGTCCGGCGCGAGCGCGGCGAGGTCCTTGCCCGCGTCATCGAAGCGCGCCCCCTCCGCCATGTAGATGCCGTACCCGCCCGTGTCGCAGACCTCCGCAGCGCGCGGCAGCGATTCGTCGTCGGCATCCGATGGCGGACCGAAAGTGACCACCGCGCTGATGCGATCGCGTGTGACCCCCGGCGTCGGATCGACGATGGAAATGCGTTCACCGACGAGACGGTTGAAGAGGCTGGACTTGCCGACATTCGGCCGTCCGACAATGGCGATCAATGGCAGCATTGGCTTCGCTGGAGGATATCGCCGCGGGCGCGTGCGCCCGCGTGGATCACGCGCGAACACGCATGGTGAAGCCGAACTTCCTGCACAGCGCACCCTGCTCGCGCCGCATCAGCCGAATGGCACTGCGCACACCCGACTTCGTTCGTGCCTCGTAGTGCAGTTGTGTGATCCAGTACAACTCGAAGACCGTTGCCTCCAACCAAGGGACTTCCTCGGTGAATCCGCTGACGCACAGGGCGCGGGTGCGACGCATGAACTGGTCGATGCGGCGCCGAGGCAGGCGCAGGAACTGACAGCCAGAGAAGTGCACGACGCGGTCTCCGCACTTCCCGTCAAGCAAGTGTTCGAGGGCGTCGATCGTGACGCGTTCATGCGGGACCCGCATGTCGCCGGGCAGCAGTTCGCCGGGGCGAGAGTGGATGGCAAACCAGAGGAGCTTGAAGGCCCGATAGCGCGCTTGCAGTGAACGGCGCAGGTAGATCTCGACTTCGGAGCGCGTTGCCACATCGCGGAGCACATAGGGGATCTTGGCATCGCTCCCATGCAAGAGGTCGAGCGCGGGCTTCATCGACATCGGCCGCACGAGCCCAAACCAGTCCGCCTCGAGGCAGAAGACACCAGGCGTTTTCGCCATGGAGGGATGCTACGAAGGCAGCAGCAGGGTGCGCCCCGTCATCGCGGGTGGCTGCGGAAGTCCCATCATGTCCAGAAGCGTCGGTGCGATGTCCGCGAGCCGTCCGTCCTCGCGCAGTCTGCGTCCGGCGAATGCGCGCCCGACCACCAGCAGCGGCACGGTGTAGTTCGTGTGGGCGGTGTGCGGAGCGCCAGTCGTCGGATCGCGCATCTGTTCGACATTGCCGTGATCTGCAGTGACGATCAGCGATCCCCCGCGCGCGAGGACCGCGTCCACGATTGCGCCGACGCACGCATCGGTTACCTCCACCGCCTTGATCGCGGCGGGCAGGCTGCCCGTGTGACCGACCATGTCGCAGTTGGCGAAGTTGACGATGAGCAGGTCCTCGCAGTCAGGCGCGGCGATTCGGGCGAGCACGGCATCGCGAACGCCCGCAGCACTCATCTCCGGCTTCAGGTCGTATGTCGCGACATCGCGAGGGCTCGGGATGATCGTGCGCACCTCTCCCGCGAACGGCTCCTCCCGATAGTCGTTGAAGAAGTAGGTGACATGGGGGAACTTCTCCGTCTCCGCGCAGCGGAACTGCCGAAGTCCCTGCGCAGAAATCCATGCGCCGAGGATGTCGGGCATCTTGTCGGGGCGATCGAACGCGACATGCACGGGCAGTCCGCTTTCGTACGCCGCCATCGTGACGAAGAAGAGGTCGCGCGGACGGTCGCCGCGCGGAAACCCTCCGCGCGGAAGCAGGGCGAAGGCCGCATCATCGAAGAGGAACGCCTTCACAAGTTCACGCGGGCGATCACCGCGGAAGTTGAAGAAGATCACGCTGTCGCCCTCGCGGATCGCGCCATCGACTGCACGGATGCGCGTCGGCGGAAGGAACTCGTCGCTGTCACCGCCCTCGCGCCCACTCGATGCGTGATGCGCGGACACCGCGTCGAGCGCCGACGCGCACTGTTCGCCGCCTCGCCCAAGCAGGCACTCCCAGGCGCGCGCAACGCGTTCCCATCGATGATCTCGGTCCATCGACCAGAAGCGCCCGATCACGCTGGCGATCCGTCCGCCGCGCGCCGCGAGATGCTGCTCGAGTTCAGCGATGAAACGCGCCGCGGAATGCGGCGGCGTGTCGCGCCCGTCCGTGAACGCATGAATGAAGAGGCGCTCGGGTGGCAACCCGCGCGCAGACGCGAGATCGATCAGCGCACACAGGTGCGACAGATCGCTGTGCACCTTGCCGTCGCTCACCAATCCCATGACATGGAGCGATCGTCCAGCATCGCGCGCGCGGTCGATGGCTTGGCACAGCGCGGGATTGGTGGCGAAGCGTCCCTCGTGGATCGCACGCGTGATGCGCATCAGTTCCTGATCCACGATCCGCCCCGCACCGATGTTCTGATGCCCCACCTCGGAGTTGCCCATGACGGGTCCGTGCGCATCGTTCGGCAGCCCGACATCCTCACCGCTCGTGCGGATCAGCGTGAACGGCCAGTCGCGCCGAAGCCGCGCGTCGACAGCGGGATGCGCCTGAACAATCGCATTGAAGGGATCATGACTCCGATGCGGATTCTCCCCCCATCCATCGCGGACGATGAGCACGCAGGGCACATTGCGAACGGGCGTCGCCACGGGCAAGAGCGTAGCGGCGGCATGGGGAAACCCATGGGAAACACCGTGCTTGGGCAGTGCGGCTCGGGTACCCTTGACCCCACGCGACCATGCAGGAGGCAGGAGAACGAGCGCTGACCATGGAAGGTTCACTCCGCGAGCGATATGAATCCGTTCAAGCGCGTGTGGCGAACGCCGCGCGCCGAAGTGGTCGACGCCCCGAGCAGGTCAAGCTGGTGGTGGTCACCAAGTCTGCAACGATCGAGCAGATCCGCGAGTTGATCGCGCTCGGCCATCAGGACTTCGGCGAGAACCGCGTGCAGCAACTGGTGCAGCGCACGGCACAGATCGACGAGCACTGCGCACGGCTGCGCGAGTTGCGCGGGTCCGCGCCAGAGATCCGTTGGCACATGATCGGATCGGTCCAACGCAACAAGGTCCGAAAGATGGTCGAGCTGGTGCGGCTTGTCCACTCCGTCGACAGCCTGCGGCTCGCCGAGGAGATTCATGTGCAGGCGGCTCGCCGACCGCAGCCCATGGATGTGCTCATCGAGGTGAATGTCTCTGGGGAAATCTCGAAGCATGGCATCACGGGCGCCGCGGTTCGTCATGTGGTCCAACAGATGGACACGATGGTGAACATCCGAACGCGCGGACTGATGGTGATGGCACCGCTGGAGGGCGGACTCGACGCGGCGCGCGAAACATTCCGCCGCGGCGCCGAACTCTTCCATGATGTGCGCGGCGCGCTCGGCGCAGGCGTCGGCGCGGGGGGCGGTCCTGGCGACGCCTTCGACCTGCTTTCCATGGGAATGTCCGGCGACTTCGAAGCGGCCATTGAGGCGGGGGCGAATCTCGTGCGCGTGGGTTCTGCCGTGATCGGCGCATCGAGCGGCGCATCCGACACGCCGTCGAGCGCCGACGCCTGCGATGAGGCGAGCACCGAACCCAGCGCGGGCTGAGCAGCGGACGATGCTGATTCGTGCGCGGCTAGACTCGGTTGCGATGAACGATCGCGCGGCTTGGGCATCACTGCTGCCTGGTCGATTTCTCGTGTTTGACGGCCCCGACGGCAGCGGGAAGAGCACGCAGTTCCGTGCGATGGCAGATGCGGCGACGGCTGCCGGCATCGAAACGGTGGAAGTGCGAGAGCCGGGGGGCACGCCGATCGGTGAGCGGATCCGCGATGTGCTGCTCGACCCCGCGCTCGGCGAAATGGTCAGTCGCTGCGAGATGCTCCTTTACATGGCCAGCCGCGCACAGTTGATGGAAGAGCGCGTGCTGCCGGCGCTCGCGCGCGGCGCCTTCGTCCTTGCGGACCGCTTCATCTCATCGACTCTTGCCTACCAAGGAAGCGGGGGCGGTGTGCCGGAAGATCAGATCCGCACCGTCGGCGGCATCGCGATCGGCGGTCGCTGGCCGGACCTCGTGGTGATCTTCGATGTCGACTGGAAGACGGCGCAGGGTCGCATGAAGCCAACGCTCGATCGGGTGGAACGCAAGGGCGAGGCGTACCACGCGCGTGTTCGTGCGGGCTATCTCGATCAGGCGCGACGCGAGCCGCTGCGGTATCTCGTTGTTGATTCGTGCCAAGGGCCTGAGGCGATCTTCGAACAGGTCAGCCGCGGCATTGCGGAGCGCCTCGCGCGCTGAGGGGCGTGCGTGCAGTGCGCGTCGCGCGCCGCAACACACGAATCCAATCGCACAGCCCATCATGAATGTCGAACAGGGACAATCGCGCGTGACACGGCTCGCGCCGAGCCCGACGGGCCGCATGCATCTGGGGCATGCGTGGAGTTTCCTGATCGCGTGGGCGGTCGCGCGCCAGTGCGGCTGGCGCATCGTGCTTCGCCTCGAGGACCTCGACGCGCAGCGCGCTCACCGTGAGGCAGAAGCGGATGCGCGGTGGATGCTCGAGTGGCTCGGGATCGACTGGGACGGTGAACCCGTTCGGCAGTCAGAGCGCATCGACTGGCATGTGGAGTGCATGCGCGCGCTCGAGTCCCAAGGCACGGTGTTCGAGGCACCGCACTCGCGCATGGAACTACGCGCATTCCGCACCGATGCGAACGATGCGCTCCAAGCCGGACCTGCCGCTCCAACGAGCGGACTGTCCGATGGATCCGATGCGCCGCACGAAGGCGATGATGTGCTTCGCTTTCCGCCATCGCTGCGTCCGCCACGAGAGCGCTGGCGTTTCATCGATCGAACGGTGAATCATCGTCTCGCACTCGACGCAGGCGAGGAGCGCGTTCACGACGAGGTGTTCGGCGCGCGTTCCTTCGATCCGGCAGCCATCTGGGGTGATCCATTGGTGTGGCTGAAGGCTGGATCCGCGAGCTACCAATTGGCGGTCGTGGCCGACGACATCGCGCAAGGGGTGACGGAGGTGATCCGCGGCTGCGATCTCCTGCCGAGCGCGGCGCTGCAGCAGAGGTTGTTCGCGCTGCTCGGTGCGCAGGCGAGTGCAACGGCGCGCACGCCACCGC
>RFON01000070.1 GCA_009926625.1 Planctomycetota bacterium | reverse complement strand
CGGGCCTCGTGGGCCTGCTGCTCTACTGCGTGGCGCTCGGCAGCGCGCTGCCTGATCTTGTCCTTGGCCTGCGCCAGCGCGGCCAGCCGTTGCTCGCGCCGGGCGATCTCCGCGGGCACGTCAAGCCCATCCCCCACGGGCCGGCTGTCGCTGTCCTCGGCCAGCTTCAGCAGCAGTTGCACCTCTTCGCGCAACTGCGCCTCGATCCGGTTGGCGTACTCCCACGACAGCGCGCTGTGCTTGCTGGCGTTGGCCGCGATCTTGGTGCCGTCCAGCGCGATGGTGCCCAGCTTCAGGCACTTCATCTCGCGCGCCAGCATCAGCACCTGCACAAACAGCGCCTCGATCTGCGGCAGGAAGCGGCGCCGGAATGTGGCAATGCTGTCATGGTCGGGCTGGGCGTTGGCAGCGATGAAGCGCATGGCCACCGAGTCGCAGCACGCGCGCTCGATCTTGCGGCTGGAGTGCAGCCCGGTGGCGTAGCCGTAGACAAGCAGGCCCAGCATCATCGCCGGGTGGTAGGCATCGCTGCCGCGCCCGGCGTACTGCCGCGTCAGCTCGCTGAGGTCGAGCTGGTCGATGACTTCTACGACGAAGCGCGCCAGGTGGTTGTGCGGCAGCCACTCGTCTACCGACGGAGGCAACAGGTAGGCGGTGTCTCGGTCAACAGGCTTGAAGCGGCTCATCGTGATAATCGTCGACTCGGCGTTGACGCCATTGTCCCGGACATCAATTCAGCACGGTATGCGAGAAAGCCCGACAGCCTCCTAGCGCTGGAGCGCGGCCAAACGCACTCTTTTCCAAACGAGGTATGAGCCTGGAGAGGCCTGACCAGAGGGAGGCGCGGAGCGCCGATCCGTTGTAGGAGTGGCCAGTGTAGTTGGGCCCGGTTTTTGGTTGCTTTCAGGCATGGTCGCAGGCTGTGTGCATGTGGTCGAAGGCGCGGGCGGTGGGCAACGCGCAGCGTTGTTCACGGGCCGTGCCGGTGCGCGCCAGCGCATCGTCCACATGTGCACAGCCTTCCCCCCGGTCGTAGCCCCGCAGGGGGTCTTCAGCCCGTGCGCGCGGGCACCCTTTTGAACAAGGCGTAGCGCGCCTCGTTGAGTTCCTCGGCCGCCTGCACATCGGTCAGCGCCGTGGCCAGCTCGCGCAGGTGCTCGAGCGTCATGCCGTCGCGCAGGCCTTGTTGGGACTCGCTCAGACTCGCCAGCTTGTCCAGCGGTGTCATCGCGTCCTCGGGCCGATAGACACGCTTGATGCGCCCTGGCTTCTTGGGGTCGGGCCGGTCGGTGGCGAACAAGCACGGCCGGTGGAAGTTCAGGAACGGGTTGAGGTACTCGCGGCAGTAGGTATTGAAGCGCGCGGCGTGGCGCTGCGGGATGTGCGCGTAGCCGAACTCCTTGCGTACCACCGCGCCATTCTTGGTCTCCGCCAAACCGTTGTCGTTGCTGTGCCGGGGCCGGCTGCGTGTGAACTCGGCCTTGAGCTTGTCCAGCAGCTTGGCCACCCGGTGGTTGACGTACTCGCTGCCGTTGTCGGCGTGGAAGCCCAAGATCTCGAACGGGAACTGCTCGAGCATCTGCTCGATCACCGGCAGCAGATGCGCCTCGGAGATGGTCTGTACCGTGGCCACCACCTGCCACTGGGTCACGCAGTCCACGGCGTTGATGTGGTACAGCCCCTTGACACCGTCGTGGTCGCCCTGGTGGACGCTGTCGATGCGGATGAAGCCGGCGCGGCCTTCGGGCGCAGGTGCTCGGCGCACGCCGATGTCCACCCGCCGGGTGGGCTTCGTCTTGGTCAGCACCACGCGCTGGGCGCGGTAGCCGGCGCTGCGGCGAAGGTTGTACAGGTGGGCCACCGAGATGTCGCCCAGCCGCTCGAAGCCCGGGACCTTGAACACATCACGCTGACGGCGCAGCACGCACGCCGTGGCAGGCCCGGACAAGGTCCCCATTGCTCGGTCGACTTCGGCCAGCAGCGCTACGTCGGCGGGGGTGTAGCGCCGCGCAAAGGCGTGCTCGGGCCGACGGTAGTTCTTCACCAGCAGCTTGCCAGTCACCCAGCGGGCCACCAACCGCGTGACCTGGGCCCGGCTGTAACCGCTCAGGTGCTGCAAGTAGGCCAGCACCAGACCCTTGTCCGCACGAGCGAGCTGGCGGTAGCCGAAGCGGCGCAGCACCTGCTCGATCCAGCCGTAGCGCCCCTCGTCGTCCTGGGGACGCCGGAACTCCAGCGCCTGGGTTCCAGCCACCACCTGGCGCACTTGCTCCAGCGTGCGCACCTGAGCCTCATCCATGTCGATCACCATCGCTTCGATGATCGACCCCCGCGCTGACCAGCCCCGATCCGAGCTGCCCATCCCCTCGCGTCAGGCCCCTTCAGGCTCATTCCTCGTTGGAATCACCTGCCCGGCTTCAGGCTCACACCTCGTTGGACAAGACTGAAGCTTGAGGACCCGCGGCCGGATGGGTTACCCTTCCCCTCCGTGAACCGCAAAGGCCATGCCTTCGATGTGCTGCAGCTCGACGTCTGCGGGAGACCGCAGTCG
>RFON01000069.1 GCA_009926625.1 Planctomycetota bacterium | reverse complement strand
GGCTCAGACAGCTCTCGCCTGCTCCACGGACCTGCGGTCCGCGTTCGCAGGCTCGAGAACTCGCTCGGCAGGAGTCATGCCGCTGCCCAAGCGGACCCATGTACAAAAACCGCGGCGCGACAATCGTGCAGTTGACCGTGGAAATCAGGTTGATCCTCGGAAAAAGAAAAGAAAGGAGAGCGTAAATGGAAGAGGAAAGAGTGGAAAGGGAATTCAGGGGGCCCTCAAGCAGGGGGCCCTCAAGACGCGGAACCCGATGCGGTCGTTCGAGTTGTCAGGCGTGTTGTTGCCGCGGTTGGAGGAACGCACGTCGCTCGCGTTGGCGTTCCACGAGCCGCCGCGCAGCACGCGGCTCGAGCCAGACGACGGCCCCTGCGGGTTCTGCGCTGGGCTCGATGCGTAGTAACTACTCCCGTACCTGTCGTTCACCCACTCGTACACATTCCCGCTCATGTCGTGCAGGCCGAAGCCGTTGGCTGCCTTGCCGCCCACTGGGCGGGTTTGGCTGGCTGAGTTCGCGTTGTACCAAGCGATGTTCCCAACTTGGCTGTCATCGTTCGTCCCGCTTGGGTTCGCTGGCCAACCGTGGAACGCCGTTGTCGTGCCTCCTCGGCATGCGTACTCCCACTCCGCTTCCGTCGGCAGACGCATACCCGTCTGCGAGAGGAACCCTTGGATCGTGGGATCGTGTTCCAACTCACTTGCTCCACCGGGCGGTTGGGCACCTGCGCAGCGGGAACCTGCGAACTCGCGCTCTGGAACCAACTCGGGTTGTTCCCCATCCTCGCCTGCCACTGCGCTTGCGTCACCTCGTAACGACCCAGGTAGAACGCGTTCGTCAGCGTCACTTGGTGAACGGGGTTCTCATCGCCATTGCACCCATACTGGTTCGACCCGCTGCAGCCCATCTCGAATGTCCCAGGCGGGATCAGCACGAACTCCATCTGCGTCGCCGTGTCGCGAACTCGCCAGGCAAGGCCCGTCGCGATGATCGCCGCTCGCTGCGCCGCGTCGTACACGACCGCTGGATCAGGCTGCGCCTCGATCAGCGTCGCCCAGGCGGGTACTTGAATCGCAGAGTAGGTAAAGCCCCCCACAGCCGTGACCGTTCCCTTGCTGCCTGTGACCACCACATCCACGCTGCCCACCGAACCTGGCGGCGTGATCGCCGTGACGGTGGATGCGTCCACCACCTGAAGGTTGGTGGCGGGCACTCCGCCGATGGTCACCGCCGTCGTGCCCGCGAGGTACGCGCCGCTGATGGTGATGGCTGTGCCTCCCGTGTAGCTGCCCGTGCTGGGCACGATGGAGGTCACCGACTGCTGGACATAGTTGAACGGCTGAGGCGCCAGCACGCTGCCAGTGGCCGTTGTGAGGGCAACCGATGCAAGCCCAACTGCACCAGCTGGGGTCACCGCTCGCACGAGTGTTGGCGACAGCACCTGAACACCCGTGCACGCGTTGCCACCAACGATGACCGCAGATGTCGTGGACAGGCCGGTACCAGAAATGGAAATCGTGGTTCCTCCGAGCACGCTGCCGGTCAGCGGTGTGACGGAAGCAATCGTCGCGGGGCATGTTCCCCAGTTGGCGAGCACGACGGCTAGGTCAAAGGCGTCAACCTTGCCGTCGCCGTTGATATCGCCTTGGCACTGGGCAGCGGCGGGCATGGCAAGAACGAGGCAGGCGATACGGACAGCGATGGCTTTCAGCATGGTGTGGACTCCTGGAAATGGGGTTACCCCGACTCTCCGCAAGATATCCCTCCCTGCCCACGCCGCCAATGGAATCAGGCAGATTCGCCCAAATCCACGTCTCCCCAACCGTGTGAGGCGGCGGCACGATCCTGCTGGGCGAGTTCTCGAGCCTGCGAACGCGGGGCGCCAGCCCCGTGGAGCAGGCGAGAGCTGTCTGAGGCAGGTCCGTGCCGCCGCCCCTGGCGTGGGGCGATCGCGCATGGGGAAAACGCGCGCGAACCGTCGGTTCCTGAATCCACTAGGCAACTCCGCGACACGGGCGTCCCGCGTGCCCTCGACACAATTGAGCGCGGCTCATTCCCCCGACAGCTCTCGGCACAGATCCGCAAAGTCCCCGAGGTGCCGTTCGACCACCGCCCGCAGGATGCCCTGATCGAGCAGTTGATACTGATGGACCGCGACATTGCGGAACCCCACCATCGCCCGCATGCGGGCGGCCGTCGGCGGCGTCAGCACGCCCGCGCGCTCGAGCATCGTGAACGCCTCGGCGCTGTCGGTCGGAACGCCGAGCCGTCGAATCGACGCCACCCTCGCCGCCGCGTCGATCGCCTGCTCGCACGCGCGCTGCAGGTTCAGGACCACTGCGTCCTGGACCAGCTGCTGCTTCAGGCGGTCGAGGTCGCCGCCCACGAACTCACGCACCTGCCGCACGCAGCGGTCGATGCTCGCCAGCTTCTGCATCAGCACATCATCGACCACGGAACTTCTCCTGCATGGCCTCGGTGCACATGCGTCGGTTCGGCCCGAAGGCAGCGAAGTCCGACAGCGCGTGGGTGGCAAAGAGCTCGGCCTGCATGCGGTCGGGCGCGGCGATCAGGCGTCCTTCGTGGGTGGCTTGAACGCGCAGCAGCCCTGACGCGGCGCGCAGGTCCACAAAGTCGACGCGCGCGCCGGCGATTGCCTCGAGTGCCGAAGCCGCCTGACCGACGGCCAGCGGATCGAGCCGCACATCGGCCAGCACCGCCAGATCCACATCACTGAGAGGGGTTGCCTCGCCGCGAGAACGGCTGCCGAAAAGCCAAACGCCGAACAGGCGGTTCGCCGGAAATGCGCGCGCGAGCGCAGCCACGACCTGGTTGGCGAAGTCCGGTCGTTCGATCATGGACGCAAGTTACCCCCACTCACCCACCCGCTTTGGCAACGGCCTTCGACCGTGTTCGAGCGCTGTTCGACCGCTTGGGCAGCGCGCTGCCCA
>RFON01000068.1 GCA_009926625.1 Planctomycetota bacterium | reverse complement strand
TCGGCCTTGCCGCCGATCGTCATCTCGGCGAGGTAGCCCGACTTCTCGTGCCAGAACTGCAGCTCCACCTCTCCCACCGGCAGGCCCTTGATCTCGAAGCTGCCGTCCGCGTTGCGGAAGGTGTTGCTCTCGAGCTTGACGCCACCGACGTTGTTCTGATCGGCCATTGCAGTAACTTCCCTAAGCACCCACTACGGATAACGTGGCATGCTTTTCCTTTGAAATGTCCCCCGTAAGGACATTGAACCACCCAGCTCATCGAGCCGGAAAAATGGTTGTTAGGTAAGCGTCCGGTCATGACCGCCTGTTCGAGAGGGCGAAAGTGTGGCAGTGTCCATGCTCAACGGGAATGGACACGCTCGAGATGACCTGAGGATGTCCACGCTTACGAAGGATGGACACTCATGGAAGAAAAACCAGAGCAAATTCAGGTCGACGTCGTCTCGGTGCCCCCACGCCGGCTCAAGATGTACTCGCTCGACTTCAAGCGGCAAGTCGTCGAGGAGTCGATGCTATCGGGCGCCTCCGTTTCCATCGTCGCCCGCCGCCACGACCTGAGCACGAACCAGGTGTTCGCCTGGCGCAAGCAGTACCAGGAAGGGAGCCTGCGCAGCTCGCGGCATCCACTCAAGGGGGCGGTGGCCGGCGAGCCGAGTGGGTTTGTTGCGGTCGGCTCGTACCAGCCCGCTTCGCGTACTCACAAGGCCGAGATCGAGCTTCCGAATCGGATCAAGCTGAGCATTCCGACGGACATCGGCGAGGCCTGCCTGCGCCGCATCCTGGCTATCGTGGTGGGGCTCTCGTGTTAGATCTGGCCATCGGCACGCAGGTCTGGCTGAGCTGCCGGCCGATCGACCTGCGCAAGGGGTTCAACGGGCTGGCCGCACAGGTCCAGCACGTGCTGCGGGCCGACCCGTATTGCGGGCACCTGTTCGTCTTCCGGGGCAAGCGCGGGGACCACCTCAAGGTGCTGTACTGGGACGGCACCGGGCTGTGCCTGTTCGCCAAGAAGCTGGAACAGGGGCGGTTCGTCTGGCCTCCGCAGATCGACGAGCGGACGCGCCTGACCCCGGGGCAACTTGCTCTGCTGATGGAAGGAATCGACTGGCGTCGGACAGTAGCGATCGAGCTTGATTACCGCCCCGTCATGGCGTGAAGAAAAATGCACTCTAACGCAAGGAAATGCTGGTGTTTTGCGATGAACTGTGGTACGCAAAACCATGTCACTTGCCACCGCGAAATTACCCACCGATCTGACCTCGCTCCAGGCCTTCGCCGAGGCCCTGCAGGCCGAGTTCAGCGAGCTGCGGACTCGAACCGCCCATGAGCTCGCCGCCCGAGATGCGGAGCTCCACGCCAAGACCCTGCACATCGAGAAGCTGAAGCTGCAACTGGCCCTGCTGCGCAACGCCCGGTTCGGTCGCTCGTCCGAGAAGCTCGACCGGGACATCGAACAACTCGAACTGCTGATCGGCGACCTGGAAGAAGGGCACGCCGACACGCCGGCCCGCCCGGAAGCGGCCGCCGCTCCGTCCAAACCCGAAACCACCCGCGACGCGCTCCGCCCAGCACCGGCCCGCCGGTCCTTCCCCGAGCATCTGGAGCGGGTCCCCGTCGAACACCCGGCGGCCTGCGTCTGCCCCGCCTGCGGCGGCACGAACCTGACCGTGGTCGGCACCGACGAGCGCGAGGTGCTGGAATACGTCCCGTCCCACTTCCGGGTAATGGTCCACCGTCGCCCGAAGGTGAGCTGCCGGGGGTGCGAGACCATGACCCAGCCGCCGATGCCGGCCCTGCCGATCGAGCGTGGCACGCCCGGGCCGGGTCTGCTGGCCCACGTGCTGGTGGCCAAGTACTGCGATCACCTGCCTCTGCACCGCCAGACGGCCATCTACGCCCGCGACGGGGTCGAGTTAGACCGCTCCACGCTGGCTGACTGGGTGGGAAAAATGGCCTACCACTTGCGCCCCTTGGCCGATGCGATCACCGACTACGTGCGCGCGGGGCCGGTGCTCCACGCCGACGACACCCCGGTGCCGGTCCTTGATCCCGGCCGGGGACGAACCCGGACCGGGCGACTCTGGGTCGCCGTTCGGGACGAGCGCCCGTGGGGTTCGACCGCGCCCCCGGCGGTGTGCTACCGGTACTCCCCGGACCGCAAGGCGGAACGCGCCGCATCGCTGCTGCTCGGCAGCCGAGGCTATCTGCACGCGGACGGGTATAGCGGGTTCGCGGGGCTTTACCGTCCCGATCCGATCACGGGCCGCATCCAGTTCGAGGAAGTGGCGTGCTGGGCGCATGCCCGCCGCAAGCTGCACGAGGTGCATCTGGCCACCCAGTCGGCGGCGGCCAAGGGGCTGCTGGAGGACATCGGCGAGTTGTTCGCCATCGAGGCAAGTATCCGCGGGCGCAGCCCCGAGGACCGCCGGGCGATCCGCCAGGAGCAGGCCGTGCCGCGTCTGGAGCGCCTACACGAGCGGCTGGAGCACGTCGTCGGCAGCATCAGCCGCAAGAGCTCTCTGGCCGAGGCCATCCGCTACGCGCTGGTCCGCTGGCCGGCCCTGACCCGGTACGCGAGCGACGGACGGCTGGAGATGAGCAACAACGCCGCCGAGCGGGCCATCCGCCCGCTGGCCGTGGGCCGCAAGAACTGGGTGTTTGCCGGGTCGGACACCGGCGGCGACCGGGCGGCGGTCATGTACACGCTGGTTGAGACGGCCAAGCTGAGCGGCATCGATCCGGAGGCGTATCTGCGGCACGTCATCGCCCGCATCGCCGATCACCCGGCCAAGCGTATCGCCGAACTCCTGCCCTGGAACGTCAACATCTAATCACGCGGTCTTCAGACCACGCTTACCCATTCTTCAAGTTTCGAGCATTTGGCGAACTCGCTGAATGGATAGCGCATTGTATATTCGAGTTTTTTGCCTCGAAGCTGTAGGTTCTAAAATACAAAATTCAGCAACTCGCGTTTGCGGGTTACGTCCGAACCTTTGAAGTC
>RFON01000067.1 GCA_009926625.1 Planctomycetota bacterium | reverse complement strand
GCATAGAGCATGCCGACGATCCCTGCAAAGTGGAACGCACTCCGCCACCCGAGCGACGGCGCGTCCGCCACATAGCCACCGAAACCACCCGCCATCATCCCGACATAAATGGCTGTCTGGTGCAGTCCGATGGCGCGCGAACGAGTGCTCGGTCCATGCACATCCGTGATGAGCGCGAGTGCGGCGGGTATGTAGAACGCCTCGCTGCATCCCATCGCGGTGCGCGTCCAGAGCAGCTCCCGATAGGTGGTGGCCCCGCCGGTGAGCCACGTCACGAAGGACCATGCCGCCAGGCTCGCTGCTTGCGATGGTGATGCGCCGACCGAAGCGGTCCGCGACCCAGCCACCAAAGGGACTCAGCAGTGCGTACATCCACTTGAACTGGCCAAGCATGATGCCCCACTGCGCATCGGTCGACAGATCGGTGATGTCAGCCATCACGGACGACTTCATCGAAGCCAGCATCTGCCGATCGAGATAGTTCAGGAGCGCAACGGGCAGCAGCAAGAGCACGGCGCGCCAGGCGGCTCGCTGCCACGGGGCAGGCCCAATGGCATTCATGCCTGCGGACGGTACGCGATCAGCCGCCGCAAGGACCCCACGCGCCAAGCAGCGCGGCGAGATCCGTCCCGTCCGTGGTTCCGTCGTTGTTCACATCGCCCGCAGGACCGCCCCAGCCTGCGAGCACGGATGCCAAATCGCTTGCGTCGACGCTTCCATCCCCGTTGCGGTCAGCGGGGCAGGCGGGCGTCGGCAGCTCCGCGGAAATGGCGAAGTCGTCGAAGTAGCCGAACGCGTTGAGCGTGCCGGGCGTCGCATCGGTCACGCTGAGGAGGTTCGATGCGTAGACGCTGCCAAACAGCGTGGTCTGATGCGTCGCAACCAATGTGCCGTTCGCGCGCAGCTCACCGAAGCCCGTGGCGACATTCCATCGATACGCGAATTCATTCCATTGCCCGAGCGGGACGATGAACCCTGTCGGCACTCGGTTCGCCAGCACATAGCCACCGTTCAACAGCGAGATCTCGCCGCTCTGCGCACTGACGACGAAGCCTCCCGATGTCTCGAAGGAACTCTTCGAGATCATGATGCCAAAGCCCGAGGGAAGGGCTTGCGTTGCGGGCAGAAACACCTTGATGCGCGTCTCGAGGACCGTTCGACCGCCTGCGGATGCTGTCACCCACTGGCCCGAATTCGCAAGATCAAGCCAAGCCTTCGTGCGCCCGTTGTTGAACTTCTCGGTGCAGAGGCGAACCATCTTGCCGCTGCCTCCGAAGGGATTGGTGGCCGGATCGACGCCCGCGCCAATAACCAGCGCGGCGATCTGGGGAGCATTCACCGATCCCGACACCGCCCATGTGCCCGTGCCTCCGCCCCAAGCGATCTGTCCCGACAGAGATGCGCTTCCGTACGAGTCGAATGTCGTCGACAGCATGACGGCAGCATTCCCGGCGCGGGAAGCAAGAGCAACAACGGCAAGAAGGACAAGGAGACGCTTCATCACTCCAGATTGTTGCACCACTTCGCCGATGTGCAAACTCTCCCCGACATATTCGGTCTTTCGACCTCGAAGTGTTACACTTTCAGCGAAACCCATGGAACTCACCTACACCCAAACAGACCGCGAACGCACCTTCCTCGCCTCCGTGGAGGATGGTCGTCATGAGCGCAACATCATCAATGGACTTGCCCCATTCCTCGAGGCGAATGTTCCTGAAGACATGAAGGGGCTCTACTCGGGTGAGGAGATCGTTCAACTTCGCGTGCTCAAGGGTGGTGAACGCGATGTCGAGAAGCGCATGCCAGTCAAGGTGACGCGGCACTACTTCGATCTCGCCAAGCAGAGTGCGCCCCTCCGTCGACTCGTGAAGGCGGATCCATCCGAAACCTACGACCTTGCCGGATCCGAGGATCCAGGCTTCCAGATGGACTACAGCCCCGTCGAGGGCATGCTGCACAAGTATGAGATGGGACTGCTTTATGTGGTGTCCACCTGTTCGGCGCACTGCCGCTTTTGCTACCGCGAGGAACTGATCGCGCGAAAGGAAGTCAAGCGGCAGGATGGCACCGTGGCGAAGAAGGGGCTGGCGAACATTCCCGAGGTCATCAGCTACATCCACCGTTTCAATCAGGCGGTGCGCGACAACGGCGGCCGTCATCCAGTGTGTGGACGCGAGAAGCTCCGCGAGGTCCTGATGTCGGGCGGCGACCCGATGGTGCTCAACAATTCGAAGATCGCCGCCTGGCTCGGCGCGCTCGCGGAAGCAGGCATCGAGTCCATCCGCATCGGCACGAAGGAGATGGCGTTCTATCCAGAGCGCTTCGATGATGCATTCTGCGCGATGCTTGATCGCTTCCACGAGCTGTACCCCGAAGTGGGACTGCACATCGTCGTGCACTTCGAGCATCCCGATGAGTTCCTCGCCAAGGATCCCGAGGGTCACTACCTCCGAAACGGGCAGGGTTTCCTGCAGTGGGTGCCCGCGACGGGCGCGGCGATGCGGCGCCTCAACCAGCGCGGCTGGCTCAGCGTCGAGAACCAGACGCCGATCATCAAGGGGATCAACGACGACGTGGATGCGCTGCGGATCCTCCAGCGCGAGTTCAAGCGCGCGGGCGGAGAGAACCACTACTTCTTCTGCGGGCGTGACATCATCGCGTACCGCGCGTTCAATGTGCCGATCGAACGCGCATGGCAACTGCTGAACGAGTCGCAGAAGGGGCTGTCGGGCGTGGAGAGCCATGCGCGACTTTCGATCACGCACTACAAGGGCAAGACCGAAGTGAATGCCGTCACCAACGAGCCCATTCCAGGGCTCAAGGGCAGCGAGAACGGCGTGGTCATCTTCAAGATCCTCCGCAATCAGGGACCCGCTGCCGATCGCGGCAAGGTCTGCATCGTCGGCCGCAACCCGAATGCGCTGTGGTTTGACGGGTACGACGACCGCGTGCTCTTCGACGAGGCGGGGTTGTACGACTACTCGCGCGTGAAGAGCGCTCGGGTGACGCACGCAGCACCGC
>RFON01000066.1 GCA_009926625.1 Planctomycetota bacterium | reverse complement strand
TGATCGCGCGGCGTTCCACGGAACGAGCCGCCCGCGCCGCGGGCAAGGCCTCGGCACCGCTCGATCTCATCGGTCGCAGCCTGGTGCGGGTCGGCGCAGCGGGGGAACGACTCCCGAGTGCCTCGCGCGCCGTGCTGCGGGTGCGCAGCGTGCAGGGCGCTCCGCCCGCGCTCGAAAGTTCGGGTGCGCAGGTGGTGGGTGCGGTCGATGGAGGTGCGGTCGAGGTGTCGGTCGATGTCACGCGCTCGAGCGATGCGACGACCGCCGAGCAAGGGGACAAGGCGCTGATGCGCTCGTCGCTGCTGATCGACTGCGACGAGCCGGCGGTCCGCGAGTTGTCGACGAGCATCCTGCGCGCGGCTGGTCTCGCCTCCGACGCCGCGGCGGTGGCGCGCGCGGAGGCGCTGCGTGCGGGTGTCTTCCGATTCATCACGAACAAGTCGATGGCGACAGCCTTTGCCGGCGCGAGCGAGGTGGTCCGATCGAAGTCCGGCGACTGCTCCGAGCATGCCGTTCTCCTTGCGGCGCTCCTGCGCGCGCAGGGAATCCCGGCCCGCGTGGCGAGCGGGCTTGTCTATGCCGACCGATTCGCAGGTGGCGAGCATGTCTTCGTCTGGCACATGTGGACGCAGGCGCTGTTGGGTGGTCGCTGGCATGACCTCGACGCGACGCTCGAGACGCGTGCGTTCCACCCAGGGCACCTGCTGCTGGCAACGAGCGTTCAGGACGATGCGCAGTTGGATGCGGACTTCAGCGCGATCGTGGCGGTCATCGGCAATGTGAAGCTCGAGGTGCTGCGTGTGGATTGATTCGATGGTGGACGGCGTGTGTGGCGAGGGCACTGCGCCTTGTCCGCCGCTTCCACAGCGTGACGAGGCAGGTCACAAGGGGACCTTCGGTCGCGTCCTCGTGGTTGGTGGTTGCGCACGCCTGCCTCGGATGATGCTCGGAGGAGCGGTACTCGCGGCGCGCGCGGCGATTCGCGCAGGGTGCGGGCTTGCGGAACTGGCTGTTCCCGAGCCGCTTGCTGCGGCGGCACTCGCGAGCCTCGAGAGCGCAACCGGGCATGCGCTGCCGGTGGATGCCGAGGGAAACCTTCTCCCATCGGCGTGCGCCGAAGTGATCGATCCCGTCCTTGCGCGATGCAACGCCGCGGTGGTCGGCCCCGCGCTCGGTGAGGGCTTCGCCGTGGAGCAGGTGGTGGTGCGTTTCATCGCGCATGCGGATGTGCCGCTCATCGTCGATGCGGATGCGTTGAACGCGCTCGCGCGCCTCGTCGACTTCGCCCGCGACATGCGCGGCGGACCCGTGGTCATGACGCCACACCCGGGCGAGTTTCGTCGGCTCGCGCAGACACTCGACATCGACGGCGATCCGATCGGTGATGGTGCCGGCGCCGCTGCTGCCGCGCTCGCGCAGCGCTGCGGATGTGTCGTGGTGCTGAAGGGCGCACGCACCTCGGTCAGTGACGGCATTCATGCTTGGTCGTGTCATGCCGGTACCGCTGCGCTCGCGACGGGCGGGAGTGGCGACGCGCTGTCAGGCGTGATCGCTGCGTTCGCGGCGCAGTTCATGCGACCGCCGCACGCAGCATCGCTCTTCGATTGCGCGCGGTGGGGGGTCGCCGTGCACGGTTTGGCTGCACAGCGCTGGTCGTCGCGGCATGGATCCGCCGGCATGCTCACGACCGAACTCTGCGACCTCGTCCCCGACGTGCTCGGCGATTTACGCGCTGCCTGACAGTGCAGCGTTCAACCGATAGTCTCCATCCCCATGACCCGACTGCATGTGTTCATCCGCGACTTGAAGCCCGGCGCACTCGTCGACAGCGTGTACAGCCTCGTCAACCCACAGACGGGTGTCACCCGGAATGGGAAGTGCTATTTCAAGGTGCTGCTGCGCGATTCAAGCGGCGAGGCGTCGGCTCGCAAGTGGACCTTCGAGGAGTCGATGCTCGGTGAGGTGTCCGCGACTGGGTACGCGCGAGTCGTCGGTCGCGTGGAGATGTACGGCGGCCAATTGCAGGTGATCGTTGATCAGATCGAGGCGGTGCAGATCTCGAGGGAGGACCTCATCGCGCTGCTGCCTGCAACGACCAAGGACATCCCGATGATGTTCGATGAGGTTGCAGCGCTCCTCCGATCCATGGACGATCCCTCGATGCGTGCGCTTGCGGATGCGTATCTCGGTGACGAGACGATGATGGCAGCGTTTCGCCAGGCACCCGCGGCGACCAACGTCCATCACGCCTGGATCGGCGGACTGCTCGAACACACCCATCAACTGATGCAGTTGGCGGAGCGCATGCTGCCGCTGTACCCGGCGCTGAACCGCGATCTTGTGCTGATGGGGCTGTTCCTGCATGATCTTGGGAAGACGGCGGAACTCGAGTGGGAACGCGGCTTCAACTACACGACCGATGGCAACCTCGTTGGGCACTTGGTGCGCGGCGCGGTCTGGCTGCAGGTGAAGTCTTTGGTCGCTGCGCGGAGCGGTCCGAAGCTGCCCGCCGATGCGTTGGTTGCACTGCAGCACATCATTGTTTCCCACCATGGACAATTGGAGCATGGTGCGGCAAAGCTTCCGGCAACGCCCGAGGCGATTTTCGTCGCGGCGCTCGACAACCTCGAGGCGAAGTCCACGTCAGCCATCGTCGCCGTTGCGCGTGAGCGCCTCCGACCGGGCAATGCCCCATTCACCGAGCGCGTTTGGAGTCTTGACACACGCCTCTACAGACCAGATCCGCTCAAGCATGCTTCGGCGGGTGCGCCCGCGGCGGAGGCGGTGGGTCACGCCGCGCACGAAGAACCGCATGCCTGATGGATGCGGCGAGCGCATCGAGTGACGCGCGCTCAAGCAGCAGGAAGGGCCATGTCCTGTCCTGCGCGAGTGCTGATTCCTTGAGCGCGGCGCTGTTCGCGCTTTCATCGACGCGCACCTGATCCAGCTGCTGCGCCACGGCGCTTCGCTCACGCGCGATCGAGTCATGGAGCGCCGCATAGTGCGCGGCCCGTTCGGCGGATCGGCGCGGCGCATGCGCGATTCGCTCGACCATCGCGCGGCGCGCGCTGTCGTGCGTTGGGTTCCGCGTCACGAGGTGCGGGTTCCACCAAAGTCGTCGGTGGGAAGCATGCATGCGCGCGGGCACGGCACGGATGCCAAGCGCAGCCGGCGTCGGCAGCAGCGTCGCGGTCGCCACGCCGAACGGCGGGAGAT
>RFON01000065.1 GCA_009926625.1 Planctomycetota bacterium | reverse complement strand
GGCTCGCTGTGATCAGCGCCGAGAACGAGGCCGCCGTCGACAAGGTGAGGAAGAACTCGGCAAAGTTGACCGAGCCAATGGTGGTGCGCGGGTCGTGACCTGAGCCGACCAGGCTGGTCGTGACCACCGGGCCCCAGCCACCGCCGCCAGCCGCGTCGACGAAGCCACCGAACAGCGCCAGCTTGGCCACGTGCCGGGGCTTCTCGTGGTTCGGCGTGCGACGGCGATCCTGCGCAGTTACGGAGCTGGCGATCATGTCTGACCTTCGTGAGATGGATCACTTGAGGGCCATCGCATGGGCTGGGCGTGGGGCGACCAATCTTCAGGCCGGCTGCCTTCTGGACAGCCGGTACCGAACCTACGAACTGCCGAAGCGATCGGGAGGCGTGCGCATCATCACTGCACCTGACCCTCGGCTCAAGCGCCTTCAGCGACGACTGCTCGTTGGGGCATTCGAGGCTGTGCCGCTGCATGATGCCGTTCATGGGTTCCGGTCTGGACGGAGCATCGCAACAAATGCGGCGAGGCATGTCGGTCAGCGACTTGTGGTGAACGTTGACATCGCGGGGTTCTTCCCGAACACGAAGTTCCAGCAGGTCCTATCTGCCTGCAAGCGTGTCGATGGAGGACGCTTGAGCCCCTATGCAGCGCGCCTTCTTGCCGAGATCTGCTGCTATGCCGGGGCACTCCCTACAGGCGCACCGACGAGCCCGGCAGTCGCGAACATCGTTCTTCGGCCAGCAGATACGGCGATCGCGAATGCGGCAGCCACGCATGGCATCAGCTACACCAGGTATGCGGATGACCTGACCTTTTCCGGTGAGGGTGACGCCAAGCGGATCATTCCGTTTGTCAGACGGGTGCTTGCGCAGGCGGGATATCGGCTCGACCAGAGGAAGACGCAGCTCTACCGACGCGGGCGGCAGCAGCTTGTCACGAATCTCGTTGTGAACGAGCGAGTCAACCTTCGGCGCAGCGATCGCCGTCGACTGCGTGCGGCAGTGCATCACCGATGCGTTGGCAGGCCGGCGGAGTGGCACGGTCGCGCCATGGATGACCATGCCCTGGAGGGGCGCATCGCACTGCTGGCCATGGTTGACCGCAAGGAGGCGGACCTGCTTCTCGCGCGGTTGAGGTCGCAGGCATCAGGATGGAGGTCGCGCGATGCATGAGGCGACCGCAACGATCGTCTGCGGCGACTCCTGCGCGATGGAGTGCATCGCGTCAGGTGAAGCGGCACTGATTGTGACAAGTCCCCCGTACTACCCGAACTCGGTTGCGAGGATTCTCGGCGGATCGCGAACGCGGCAGGTCAACGTGGCGGGCATTTGGTCGAAGATCGATGCCTTTGCACAGTCGTTGCGGCCGGTGTTTCGCGAAATGGCACGGGTAGTGGGCGACAGGGGATTGTGTTGCATAGAGACTAAGGACCTCGAGTTTGGTGGGTTCCGCCTGCCATTGGCCGCACTCCATGCGCGACTGGCGGCGGACTGCGGCCTCCTTGTGCGATTCGATGTGCCCTTCCGAACAGCTGGTGCCAAGCCGTCCCATTTCCCCGCGTTTCTCAAGGATCCCCGAGTGGGCAACTTCCGCGTCCTTGTTGCCTCGCGGATCTTGGTCTGCAGCACCCAGCGCTGGCGGTCCAGTCCTGGCGTGCCGCTGTCACTGGATCGCAGAGCACGACTCGAGCTCATTAGCCCCCTTTGGCGGGTCGCGGCTGCGAGATCAGGAAGGTTGCATGCGCATCAAACGCCACCAGAGGTGGTGCGGCGGCTCATTCAGCTGTTCACCAATGTCGGTGACCTGGTGGTCGACCCGTTCGCGGGAAGTGGGCAAGTGCTGGCGATTGCAAGGTCCATGGGACGCAACGCGATTGGGTACGAGTGCGATCCCGCCACACACGCTCGAGCTCTGGATGCCCTGATGAAGTACCGCGTCCGTATGGCCACGATGGGCGTCAGGGGGGGTCGGTGAACGCAACGCATCCAGCGAGCCACAACCTGAAAGCTGTGAGCTGCACTGACTGCGCAACGCGAGCCGATGCGATAGTCGCGATGGACCGCACCGCAGCCTTCATTGCCATGGCCGCGCACCATCCCGATGGCGCATGTCGGGCAGCGGCCAGATCAGAGATAGGCGACCTGGTAGGCCGTGGGCGTCTGGAGGATGCGGTGGCTGAGGCCGCGAAAATCCTGAGTCCGCTGGCTTCGGACCTGTTGGAACCCATTCCCCTGGACGAGTCGGAGCTGTTCACCACAGCGGCAGTTCAGCTCATTCGTGAGCGTACGGGTGACTCGGCGAGCATCCCACTGCGGATATCCAGTCCAGATGCTCTCGACATCGCAGGTGGAGTGGACATGTGGGGTATCGATCGGGTTGAGCGCATCGCCCGGCGTGACGGCGAGGGGCAATGGAACTATCCCATGGGCGCGGCGTTCCATCCACGTCTGCTGCGCGAGTGGACGGAGGCGGCCTCGTCCCGCGACCAATGCAGGATCGAGAGCACGACTCGCGGCACCACGGCGTTGCTCCAGGTACCCATGCACGAATCCGGATATGAGTCGATGATTGGTGTGATGGCATCCGTTGCGGCGTCGCCCGAGCCTGAGTGGTTCAAGCCATGGATCTGCCGCGAGCTGGCTGCCGTTCAGCCAGAGCGCTCCAAGCGATATCGGGTTAAGGAGCGGTCGATAGAGGAGCGTGCTGCATCGAGCCTCCAGCATCACTCTGTTGTGGCGTCCAGCGGCAAGACAGCTGGCCAGAGCGGGATGCTGATTCAGGTCACCTCACGGCACATCGAGATTCTCTTCAAGACCCCCGAGGCAATCATGAAGCTGACTGCCATGGCGACGCAGCGAGGTTTCATGGCCCTCGGTGCAATCAGGCCGTTTGGATGCCTTGTCTTTGGGCACGGGGAGGATGACATCCGCTTTGTGCGCACCCTGCATGCCACGCCGCCGCGGTGGCTTCAGATCAAGGCACTGCCTGCTATTCGCATTTCGGGAGAACTCCTCGATGCGATGGCACGGTGGGTGGGCCCATGCGCAAGCGACTTCCGCACAG
Source organism: Planctomycetota bacterium (assembly GCA_009926625.1). GTDB lineage: Bacteria > Planctomycetota > Phycisphaerae > Phycisphaerales > SM1A02 > F1-60-MAGs104. Next base: position 927 of record RFON01000065.1, on the reverse strand, counting down.
AGGATCTGGAGGCACTCGTATGAAGCCTTCTCGTGTTGCTGATGTGGTCCACTCGCTGATCGCCACACGCTGGCCGGTGTTCGTGTGGGGGCCGCCCGGGTGTGGCAAGTCATCGCTTGTACGAGGCGTCGCCGCTTCAGCCGGCATGCCGGTGATCGACATCCGTGCGTCGCTGCTGGACCCGACGGATCTGCGGGGCATTCCAGCTGTCGCAGATGGGCGCGCCGTGTGGTGCCCGCCGTCATTCCTGCCGCGTCCTGGAGACCCCGCGGGGATCCTCTTCTTCGATGAGCTGAACGCCGCACCTCCCCTTGTGCAGGCAAGTCTCTACCAGCTCACTCTGGACCGGCGTGTCGGCGAGTACCAGCTGCCGGAGGGTTGGGCGATCGTCGCAGCCGGAAATCGGGCGGAGGACCGATCCGTTGTGTTCAGGATGCCGGCAGCACTCAGCAACCGGTTCATACATGTCGACTTCGAGGTTGACTACGACGACTGGCGGACTTGGGCCCACGGTGCAGGAGTGCACCCGACGGTCATTTCGTTCCTTGGCCTGCGTCGGGAGCTGCTGCATGACATGCGCGCAACTGACCGCGCGTTTCCCACGCCGCGATCATGGGAGATGGCCTCGACCGCGATCAAGCAGTTCAAGAGCGTCAGCGCATGCATAGACGTGCTGATCGGCACCGTTGGTGAGGGGCCAGCCATGGAGCTGGCCAGCCATGCGCAGACCGCGATGACGCTTGAGCAGATCGCTGCGATCGTGGCGGACCCGCGTGGCGCTGAGATCCCGAAGGGCCTTGGCGACCTGTACGCGCTCGTGTCGTACCTCGTGCAGACGATCGGGGAACCTCCGACTCAGGAGGCATGCGAGGTTCTGCTGGAGCGGATCCCGGTGGAGATGGCAGTGCTTCTTGCGCGCGACACCCT
>RFON01000064.1 GCA_009926625.1 Planctomycetota bacterium | reverse complement strand
TAGTTTATACTTTCAATTATCGATTACCGGATTATCAACTTGCGTCCCGCAGTTTGAACACCTGCTTGTACCGACACTTGATACACGCCTTTGGATAATCGTAAGCCAGGTTCTAGTCTTGCTACTACTTTTCCATTCCCCTGAACCGCTATCTCCTCACTCCATACTTCTGCTCCAGTGGCACTATATATCTTAACCTCTACTTTTTCTACTCCCGTTGCAATGCCCCCTAATTCCAGGTTCACATACCCTACATCAGATGGATTCGGCCATAAGGTTAATCCTCCCCATTCCCCTGCAGATGCACTGTTCGATAAGCCTCCAATCAATACCACCTGACTGATTGTATCGGTCATACAAGGGTTGGTAACGATTAGTCTTACCTGATACGTTCCTGCGGTTAAGTAGGTGTGGTGAGGAGAACTTAAGGTACTGCTGCTTCCATCTCCAAAGGTCCATACATATTGACCTATTCCTCCACTCGATGCATCGTTAAAGTCAACATCAAACCCAAACTGAGTATAGGTAAACCCAGCTACCGGTGCATCGGTTCTATAAACATTCACCGTATCCGTGGTTTCACATCCTCCGTTTCTGCCATGCCATACATATTGGTTAAGTCCCATCCCTACTTGACTCACTGCGCTTAATGGATTTAACGTGTCGGCAAATACTCCTGCTCCGCCGGATACTGTCCAGTACCCATATCCTTGCGTTACAGATACTGGTAACGCAGTCATTTGGGTTTGAGCAACACATATCAACTGATCCGATCCCCCAACTGCTGTCGGTGCACTTAAGGCTGAATTAATCCGTACAATGCTCGTGCTGGTACAATTTCCGGAAGTTACTGTCCATACTAACACGGTTTGCCCTAACATCAGATTGGTAAGTACACTTTGATGATTGGTAGTATCCGACAAGTTTCCTCCTCCACTTTGTATTCTCCAATGACCCACCCCTTGTTGAGGAAGTTGTGCTGCCAAGATGGTGTTACTTCCACATAGATATTGATCTGCTCCTGCATTCGATAAACTTGGAGGTACGGTTACGTTAATCTGTACTTCATCTGTTTCTACACATTGTCCATTGGTAATGGTCCATCTGAACACATTCGTACCTACCGACAATCCACTGATTGTGGTAGCAGCTGAAGTTGTATTTCCAATTACTCCAGCACCTTGAATTAAGCTCCATACCCCAGTTCCAATGACCGGTACATTCCCGGATAAGCTGGTTTGGTTGGTGCACAACTGTTGATCAGGTCCTGCATTGGAAACCGTAGAACTTGGGATCACAGTTACTCCTGCCGTACCATTTGAAGTTCCTACACATCCTTGGGTAGATACTATGCCTACGGTATAGGTTTTACTACTCATCGGTTGTAAACTCAACAAGGTATCTTGTCCGATTCCGGTAAACACATAACCATTTACCCCATCGCTCAAGGTTAAATCCCAGGGCGCTGTTCCACTGAAATCAACACTTAGGCCTGCCATCACTCCACTACAGATGGTTTGGGTTCCAGTTAATATTACACTTGGCATCACACTCACCGGTACTACATAACTTCCCGATAGCACATTCCCTGTACAAATCGCATCGCTCATTTGTACCAACGAATAGGTTGATTCTGTTGATGGGGTGGTGGTCCATACATATGGACTACTGGCAATACCCGCGATTTGTTGAGTAGTTGTTCCATCAGAATAATTGATAGACCATGGGGCCTGACCCGTTAAGCTTACGGTTAGTTGTCCTCCGCTACCCAAGCACATTCCGGCTGGGGCACTTAAGGTTGCAACAGGGCGAGGTACTACTTGAACTGTAGCACTACCACTAACTCCTCCTCCACAAGCTCCGGTTACACTTACTAAGCTATAGGTTTTAACCCCAACACCGGAGGTTACAGGTAATTGATATGGATTTGCCGTAATGCCTGCTACGGTTCGGGTTTGAGTACCATCGGTATATTGAATTGACCAAGGTCCTGTTCCGGTAAAGTTCACACTTAACATGGCTGAGGATCCTGAACAAACCGTCTGGCTTCCACTCAACACAGCTGTAGGTGGATTCTCAGGCAACACCACTACGTTTCCGCTGGTGCTTCCTCCGCAAGTAGCAAATACCTGACTTAAGGTATATGTTACCGGTACTACTGTATTCACCCCAAAGCTCCAAGGATTACTGGTAATTCCATTTACGGTCACTGGTGTGCGTATAGGTTACGTTCCAAGGTTGAACCCCAGTAAAGTTAACACTCACTTGAGCCGTATTTCCAAAGCAAACCGGTACTACTCCACTGAGACTTGCACTTGGGATTGGATTCACAACCACAATCACCGTTCCTGAGCCACTACCCGGACAATTGGAACTTACGCCCAACAATCTGTAGGAACTTGTTTGTTGAGGAGTTAATACCATCATATACGGACTAGAACTAATGCCCGTGCGGATATGATTCGTCGTTCCATCTGTCCAGCTAATCTGCCATGGACTTGCTCCTGTTAAGGCAACCCGTAACGTGGTGCTATCTCCTTGGCATATCGTGTTGTTCCCTACCATAAAGCCAGAAGGAGGATTGGTAATTCCTATGCCTGCCTGACCTATGGTTGTACCTGAGCACGTTGCAAATACATTGGTAACGGTGTAGGTTCTGCTCGTTCCGGGTACTACACTAATGATAATCGGACTCGTTTGAATGTTGTTCGCCGTAAAGTTGGTTACCCCATCGGTATAGTTTACATTCCATGGTGCAACCCCGGTTAAGGCTATGCTCAATTGAACACCCGTTCCGGTACATACCGTTTGGCTTCCACTGATGGTTGCTGTTGGAACCGCATTCACCCGAACGCCTGCTTGGCCACTTATCGTTCCGGCACAAGTTGCTAACACTTGTGTTAGACTATACGTACGAGTACTCAAAGGATTTACTGACCATACATATGGACTGCTCAAGATATTGGGTTGAGTGATACTATTCGTTCCATCTGTTAGCGTAACACTCCAAGGAGAAGTTCCGGTTAGGTTTAAGGTTAATCCTGCTGAATTTCCTAAGCATATCGTTTGAGTGCCACTCAAGGTTGCGGATGGAATCGGGTTCACTACGATTCCGGCTCCAGGTCCAGTTATAGTTCCCATACAAGTAGCATATACTCCACTAACCGTATATGTGCGGGTAAAGCCCGGTGTAACTTGTAATAAGTATGGGTTCTGCGTCAAGCCATTCAAGTTGAAAGTACTGGCTCCATCAGAATAACTCATATCCCATGGACCTGTTCCGGTAAACTGAACGCTTAACTGAACAGAACCACCGGTACAGATCGTTTGACTGTTACCAATGGAAGCGGTAGGTATTGCATTTACCACTACCCCAGCCTGACCACTTACCGTTCCTGTACAAGTAGCCAATACGTTGGTTAAACTATAGGTACGGGTACTTGTAGGTGTTAGATTTAGAACATAAGGACTGGAGGTGATTCCCGTTAGGGTAACATTGTTCGTTCCGTCGGTATAAGTTACATCCCAAGGTGCAACACCTGTTAAAGCAATACTCAATGGCAAGCTACTTCCTGAGCAGATGGTTCCCCCTCCACTTAAGGTAGCACTAGGGATTGGCCGTACTTCAACGGATAAGGAAGCGGTGGTAAGTGGAGTACACACCCCTGCACTTACTACCCTGCGATAATAGGTTGAACTGGTTAAGGTTACCGATGGATAATCCTGTGCTACCACACCGGTACTACTCCAAGATACCTGATTTGAGCTCGATTCCCAATTATAAACATAGTTACCATTTCCACCCGTGGGTAGGCTACCACTCAAGATTTGAGTAGTACTACCCGTACAAATGGTTTGAGCAGCAGCAATAGAATTATTGGTAATCACTGGATCAACCCAGATTTGAACATCTGATGAAATATCTTGGCAAGCACCTGATTGAACTACTCTGCGGTAATAGGTAGTTGCGGTTAACAAACCTCCGGAATAGAAAGAGGAATTTGCCCCAATGATGGTATTCCAGGTAGTCTGATTGGTACTGAACTCCCATTGATAAGTATAGATTCCATTACCACCTGTTAAGGCTGTACCCGTTAGGGTTAAAGGAGCAGTACCTGAACAAATCGTTTGAGCAGAGGCAATGTTGTTACCAGTTAAGGAAGGAAGTACTGTTACTAATAATCCTGCGCTGGTAGAAGCATTACATACTCCACTTTGAATAACTCTGCGGTAATAAAGGCTTTGGGTCATTACCCCTGTAGTGTAATTGCTTACAGTAGCTAAAGGATCTAATGACCAAGTAGAATTATCCGTGCTAGTTTCCCATGCATAGGTATAGTTT
>RFON01000063.1 GCA_009926625.1 Planctomycetota bacterium | reverse complement strand
AGCGAGTTCTCGAGCCTGCGAACGCGGACCGCAGGTCCGTGGAGCAGGCGAGAGCTGTCTGAGCCTCGGCAGGTCCATGCCGCTGCCCAAGCGGTCGAACAGCGCTCGACCACGGTCGAAGGCTGCTGCCAAAGCGGTCGACCGACGCTGCCGTGCGCTCTACCGATTCGAAAGCTCTGCCGCGAGCGCTGCGGAGTCGTATGGCAGCGGGGGCCCTGCAAATGTCTCGCGCTTCTGTCGGATCGCCTGCGCTGAAGTGCGGAGGGCGTCTGCGTCCGCTGCCTTGCCGCGCGCTGCCGCGACGGCGGCTGCGCTCTCGTGGCACGCGAGGTGGTTCTTGTCGAACTGCATGCCGAGTTCGAAGCTGCGCGCTGCGTTCTCGAGGTCGCCCGCGAATGCGAGTGCGGTGCCGAGAATCCAGTGCGCGGCGGGGATCGCCTGCGTGATTTCCATGGCGTCGAGCGCGCACTGCGCAGATGCTTCCCAGTTGCGCTTTCCAAGTTGTGCCTCGGCAGCCAGCAGCAGCGTTGCTGGAGACTTGCCGGAAGTGCTGGTCATCCGCTGCGCGGTGGCGATCGCGGCGTCGTGCATGCCGGCATGGAGTTGCAGGCGTCCGAGCTGCGGCAGGAGCGTGGCGTCCTGGCGGGCGGCTGGCTCTGCTTGGAGCAGGATGCGCGTGCCGCCGGATGCGTTGCCGCTGTCGATGTGCGCGCGCGCGAGCAGGAGTTGGAGTTCGGTGTCGGTTGGATGGGCGGTGCAGGCGCGTTCAAGGAGTTGGACCGCGTCATCGAATGTGCCTGATGCGACGAGGGCCGAGGCGAGGCAGGTGATGTAACGCCGCTCGTCGGGGCGCGCAGCGATGAGTGAGCGCAGGTGCGGCAATGCGGTGCGTGGCTTGCCGAGCGAGAGGAGATGGACACCGAGATTGAACGCGCTCTCGCGGCGGACGAGTTCGATCTGGTCCTTGGCGGAGGCGGGCAGGGCTGCCATGTAGCCGAGATCGACGAGGTGCTGCACGGCGTCGGCTGCTTCGAATGGATCTTGGCGTGCGTCGGGGGGATGGAGTCCTGCGTCGCCGTCGCGTTGTTCCCAGGATGGGATGCGTTCGGGGACTTGGCAGGTGAGGATTTCCACGATCGCGCGCCCGCCGAAGTCTGCAGCGGTCGGAAGATTGAGCAGGGTGAGCGCTGTCGGCGCGATGTCGAGGATCGAGGCGGCGATGGTGTTCGCCTTCGGCTTGATGCCGGGGCCCGACGCGACGAGGATGCCGAGTGGGCGATGCCAACTTGCTTCCTTTTCCATGCGGCGCTCGGGGGGCAGGTCGGCAAGCATCGGTCGATGCGCGCCGCTGTGGAACCCGTGATCGCTGCAGAGGATCACTGTCGTGTCGGCGCCTGCGGTGTCGAGCAGTCGCCCGAGCGCCGCGTCATGCCATCGGTAGACGGCGTTCATGACTTGCCCGAACTGTCGGAGGTCTTGGTCGCTGACATGCTTCATGCGCGGCGGTCGGTACTGCATGAAGAGGTGGCCGACCGTGTCGATGGTTTCGAAGAACACCATCGCGAGGTCCCACGGTTGTGCCGACATCGCTGCGCGCGCGGCGGCGTCGATGCTTGCGGCGACGGCCATCAGTTTGGCGAGTGACTGCACGCGCTCGTCGCCGTGCATCGTGGGCTGCGCTTTCGGCAGGATGTCCTTCAGGTGCGCGGCGAGGAAGTCCGCGCGCCCGACGCGCGCCGCCGCGATGGCATCGGCCAGCGTCGGCGGGTGAACGCAGTCGCGTGCGATCGGCCAATCCGCGCCGCGAACGCCGGGATCGCCTTCGAGCAGCAGGTTGCTGGTGATCGAGCCTTGGATTGGTTCGGCGGGATGGCTGGCGTACCAACCGGTGACCTGCGTGCGCAGTCCCGACTGCGACGCGATGTTCCACAGGGCCTTGACCCGTCGGCTCGTGCTGGATGCGACGCGGAGCCCGCTGCCGTCGGGTTTCGGTTCAACGAAGTTCAGGATGCCATGCAGGTCTGGGGTGCGCCCCGTGGCGATGGAGGTCCACAGGAGTGGGCTCAGTTTCGGCTCGAGGGTGGCGAGATCGCTTCGGATGCCAGCATCGATCAGCCGCTTGAGGTTTGGCATTTCGCCGGCGGCGAGGAGCGGGTCGATGATCTGCCAATCGGCGGCGTCCCAGCCGACGATCAGCAGGCGCTTGGCTGCGCGGTCCGACATGGATTCGAGTGTAAGCCGTGCGAGTCGGCGGCGCGCTGCGCGTAGTCTGTTGCGGAATGCTGCTGCCCGTGCTGATCGCCGCAACCGCACTCCTTGCTCCGCAGGCTGCGCAGGCTCCGCAGGCTGCGCAGGCTCCGCAGGCTGCGCCGTCAACATCCGCTGCACTGCCAAGCGATCTGCCCGCGTGCATGCAGTCGATCGACCGCGACTGGATCAAGCAGTGTCCGCGAACGCTGCGCGAGTTCGCGCGCACGCGCACCTGGGTGCCAAGCGAGGCTGCGATCGCTGAACTGCAGCGCGTGCAGCCAACGGTCGAGGCGCTCTGCCGATCGCTGCGTGAGCCATGTCCCTGGACGGGCGATCCGCTGTCGATGGTGCTTGATGGCAAGACCATCGACAACTGGGCGACGCTGCTCGACGCGGACAGTCGGCGGCTTGAACGATTCAATGAACGCGCCGCTGCGTTCGACCGCATCGTGGCGATGATCGATCTTGCGGGCGTTGTTGGGTCGGTGCCGCGCGCTGATTTCCAGCGTGCTGCGGTGCGCCTGCAGTACGCAGCGGGTCGTCGACTCACGGCGTTCCTGCCGCTGTTTGGCGATGCGGCGATGGCGGCGCGCGCGCGCGACGCGCTGCTTGCGTGCCGCAAGGCGCAAGATCAGGCGTTGGCGGCGTGCATCGCGACGGAGCGGGCGCGGTGGATCGCGCGCCCCGCCGATCGAGTGCGCGCGGGCGCAACGGGTGCGGAGCTGCTTGCGGCCGCGCGTCTGGAACCCTCAGCCGCGATCCTGAAGTCGAACGAGTATCCGCTCGCACGGCTGAAGGGCGATGCCCTGCTGGTGGAACTGCGCACGGGCGATGCATACTTCGATGCGCTGGATCTGGCGTGGCGCGCTCCCAATGGCGCGGCACTGATCAGTGAGTTGCAGCGGCGCGCCGACCGCGGGGAGTTCGGCGCCTGGGTCGCAGCCGCGCGCCCGGATTTCCTGATGGTGCGGAGCGACCTCGACCGCGCGCGGACACCCTTCGATGCACTCGTCGATCTCGCGCGCGTTCAGGCAGCGGGTGGTTCATCGCCGCCGCCGAGCGATGCCGACAGCGAGCCGCCGCCGACCGAAGATCGGCAGCGCAAGTCGCCGCGCAAAGTGAAGCGCTGACGAGGCGCGTTCAGCTGCGCACCGTCCACCCGTAGGGGACATAGCGGTGCTCGAATGTGCCATCATCGAACAGATCGATCAAGCCGTAGCCCTCGGGCACTCCTTGATGGATCCCCTTCCACCATGCGCCACTGACGGCGCCATCGCAGATGTAGGCGACGCCATCGGTCGAGCAGTGGTCGAGCAAATGTATGTTGATGCCCCGAGAGACACAGCTTCACTCCCTCCTTCGAGAAGAGTTCGTGCAGCGTGTCGCCGTCGGTGTGCATGGATGCCGCGTTGATGGAGGTGTCCTGCCCGCGCTTCTCGAGCGCACGAGGCTTCCCGTAGGTGATCGCGGTCAGGCTGAGGATCGGGATGTGCGAGAGCACGAGCACGGGCGATCCCTTCGGACGATTGCTGAGGTCCTTCTTCAGCCAATCGAGTTGCTCATCATCGATGTACGCACAGTAGGAGTCGCCCTTCGGCTGAACGCCGTCGAGGATGACGAAGTGCCACCCTGCCTGATCGAATGAGTAGTAGCGCCCCGGCAGCGCGAAAAGTTCCGTGGCGTACTTCTTGCCCCAGTCTGGTTCCTGTCCCGTCGTGCCGCTCTTCGATCGATGCCAACCGAAGATGTCATGATTGCCGATCGCATGCCGAACGGGGATGGCGCAGTTGGCGCTCCAAGTGTCGCTGAAGAGGCGACGCAGTTCGGCGGCGCGGCTCGCCTTCGCCTCGAACACATCCATCACCGTGTCACCGCCGACGAGCATCAGGTCGGGTGCAGGCTGCTGCTGCGCGATGTGCTTGAGGCACTGCGTGAGCCCCGCGTCCGCGCCTCGCTCTGGTTGGACATGGATGTCCGTGAGATGCGCGCAGCGGAGCACGCGGCGCCGCGCCGCTGGCTGGGCGGGCGTCGAGGTTGGCGTTCCCTGCAGTGGCAGCAGGATCTTCGGCGAACCGCTCGCGAACGCGAGCGGGGAAGCGAGAAGCGAAGTGGCGGCGGCGAGGAAGGAGCGGCGGTGCAGCGGTGTCATGGGGTGTTCTCCTGTGGTGCTGGGCTGAAAGGGATCGCGGGTGGTTCGATGGAAGCGCGCTGATCGACGATGAGCTGGGCGAGGCGCTGCGCAGACAAGGGGGCGGATCCTTCCGCCTTGTTGTTGATGATCACGAACGCGCTGCGCATCTCGCCCGCCGCGTCGGCACAGAGTCGCGCGAACTGTGCGCGGCTCGACGGGTCCTCGTCCACGATGGCACCAAACGGCGCGTAACGATCGACCGCACCTTCGTAGGTGTGATCGGAATGGAGCATCCAGCGCGCAACGATCGCACGCTGCGTCGCGGGTTCCACCAGGCGCGCTTGCTGCAGCGGCTGGTGCTGCGATGGATGCGCGTTGAAGCAGTGGACCGCGCCCGTATCACGCAGCATCGCCGCCCACGATGCGCGCATGAGCGCACGGTCGCGTGCTTCGACCGCGTAGAGCAACCCGCTCGGCAGTTGCCCGAGGAACGCACCCAATCGTCGGATGAACGCCTCCGCCTCGGCGGC
>RFON01000062.1 GCA_009926625.1 Planctomycetota bacterium | reverse complement strand
TCACTGCCGGCGTTCCAGCCGCCGCGAGAGTCCATGTCACGCGAACCAGCGCAGGCAGGTTGTCGGTCGCCTGAACTCCCGTCGGACCAGCTCGGTTGCAGTGGCCGAAGTCGAACTCACTCGGGAGGCTCGAGGCACCAGGTGCGGATCCGACTGCAGACACTCGAAATGCGTAGCGGACGCCAGGAACTGCCAGTCCATCGAGGAATGTCAGTCCACCAAACTGATCCGCGGAAACGACACCTCGCTGCACGAGTGGACCAACCACTCCATTCGTGATGGGAGCGCGGAAGACTTGGTAGCTGCTGGCGCCGATGACAGGAGCCCACTCCACTTGCACTCCATTCGACAACGCTCCGTCCGATGCAATGACTGACGCAGGAGCTGGCATCTGGCGGAACCCAACATCCGCAGTGCTGGGCAGGCTCAACATTGCAGGAACGCCTCCGCGAGCTCGCACCGAATATGCATGCTGTACGCCCTGCTGTGCTTGGGTATCAATGAATGCGGTACCAGAGGCGATGTCCGCGACAGGCGATGCGCTGCCGTCGCGGAACACTTCGTACCCCACTGCGCCTGAAACAGCCTGCCAGTTCACCGCCACATGGGCGCTGCTCGTGCCATCACTTGCAGCGACACCTGAGGGAGCAGGCAACCGTCTGCATCCATCATCCTCGACACTGATGACTCCATTTCCCCCCATGCTGACCGCGCACACCGAGTAGCGATGCACCACCCCGATGCTCGCCGTCGCGTCGAAGTAGGGTCCAGCGTTCGCCACGGTCGCTACGACTGAAGCGGGCGCACTCCCAGCCGCACGCCAAATCCGATACACCGACGCGCCGGGCACCGCGGTCCACGCCACGCTCACCGTCAAGGCGCTGGTCCCGTCCGAGGCCTGCACCGTGGCGGGGGCTGCCAATCCCCGATAGCCAGTGTCCGCGCTGCTTGAACCGCTCAACCCCACTGCGCCGCGTGCACGAACGCTGTAGGTGTAGGGATGCCCCGCACCAGGAACGCCGTTCACCGGCGAGTCAACATAGCTGGTGACCGCCGTGACTGCGATTGGCGCCGTTGTCCCGCCGCGCGAAACCTCGTAGGAGGTCGCGCCAGCAACTGGATTCCACGCGATTGAAATCACCTCGCTACTGATGCCATCGCTGGCCTGAACACCCGTGGGAGCGACGAGCTGACGAAACCCGTTGTCCGGCGCGCTCGGCGCTGACGGACCCGCGGATCCAACGGCTCGCACTGTGTAGGCAAATAGGGTTCCTGGCAGCGCAGAAGTGTCATTGAAACTCGTCCCGACAACCGCCAACGCGAGCGGCGAACTCGAGTCGCTTCGGAAGACTTCATATGTCGACGCGCCGGCGCTGGCGGCCCACGAAACGACGACTCGATCCGTGAACTGCCCATCGGTTGCGACCACGCTTGCGGGTGGGGGCAGCCCGCGCGAGCCGAGATCCGCCGAACTATCGACGCTGACGCTTCCAGTCGGGGCGCCGAGAGCCCGCACGGTGTATCGATAGGTGGGACCTGGAACGGCCGCTGCATCGAAGAACTCAACAGCGCCGCTAGTCGAACCAATCTGCGTTGCGGTGCCAGGCGTGCTCCCGTTCATGGTTGCGCGGAAGATCCGATACCCAACGGCGCCAGTTGCCGCGGACCAAGTGACCTGTACGCCAGCCGGGAGCGTTCCGTCAGTCGCCTGGACATTGGTCGGTGGGGACACTTGCCGATAGCCAGCGTTGGCGGCGCTCAGCGCGGAGGGTCCTGCAGCATTCAAGGCGGTCACGAAGTAGTTGAACACCTGTCCCGGCGTGGCCGTTCCATCGATGAACGCCAGTTGCGCCGCCGCGCTGCTCCCGATGGACACGGGCACGCTCGACCCCAGCGAACGCAGGACTTGATAGGAAGTTGCGCCTGGTACCGCGATCCATGAAACTTGGACGCCATCGGTCCTCGTGCCATCGCTCGCCTGCACCGCTGTCGGGGCTGCCAGCCCTCGATATCCAGTGTCCGATCCGCTCGCTGCGGATTCTCCCGAAGGCATCAACGCGCGCAGTGAGTACTCGTAGACGACTCCCGTTGCGGCCTGACCGTCGTTCCACGCCACAACGGACGCCCCGAGGTTGGCCACCAATGTCGGCGCAGAACCGCCAGTTGAACGGAAAACTTTGTAGCCGAGCGCATTCGGCACGGCGTTCCATGACACAGCGACTGACTGCGTTGAGGTGCCGTCGGACGCCAGCACGCCGGTCGGTGGAACGGGTTGGCGAAAGCCACTGTCGGGAGTACTCGATGCGCTTGCACCGACTGCGCCCAAAGCCTTCACGGAGTACGCGAACACAACTCCTGGAGTCGCCGTGGCATCGATGAACTCCCGCGGCGCAGATGCCGGGACCGTTGCCAGACGCGCCGCCGCGATGTTTCCTGCGGCCCTCCACACCTCGTAACCCTGAGCGCCCTCACTGGTCCCCCACTGCACCCTGACTCCCTCGCTGAGAGTCCCATCGCTCGCTGCGACTCCCACGGGCGCTGAAACCTTGCGGTGACCGTCATTCGCTGCACTCGGCTGGGAGAGCCCCGTTGGAGCGACCGTCCGAACGGCGTATTCGTAAGGCACACCAGGTGATGCGGTCGTGTCGGACCAGACAAGAGCGCCGCTCACCGATCCGACTTGCTCAAACGTCGCGGTTCCGATGCGACGGAGCACCTGATAGCCAGTTGCGCCGAGCACTCCCGACCAATTCACGCCAACATGTGCGGTCGATGTGCCGTCGGTTGCGTTCACCGATGCTGGTGCAGGAACAAGCCGGTATCCGACATCGAAGGCACTCGCTCCACTGAGTCGCAGCGGATTCGCGGCTGCCGCGCGCACGGTGTATCGATACTGTGCCCCGACTGCAGCCGTTGAATCGGTGAACTGGAGTGAAGTGATACCGGCAGCCAACTGCACGGCGGGACCGACCGCACCGTTGACCTCGACGGCGCGCACAACGCGGTAGGTTGCGGCTCCAGTGGATGGAAGCCATGACACAACAACACCAGCTGCCACAGTGCCATCCGTTGCCGACACCGCGGTGGGAGCCACGAGCCCGCGCCACCCGTCGTTTGGAATCGAGTTTGGTGAAACGGCGCCAGCCAACTGTCCGACTGCACGGATCGAATAGGAGTAGGTCAAGCCCGCGACAGCGGATTGGTCGAAGAACGGCGGACCTGTGACACTGTCATTCAAAAGCACCGGCGCAGCGTTCCCCTGCGAGCGCAGCACGATGTAACGCACGGCCCCAGCGGCTGCAGTCCACGACAACTCGATCGATTCCGTGTTGGACCCATCCGACGCGACGACACCCAGTGGAGCCTGCATTGCGCGCCAACCCGAGTCGACTTGGCTGGGGGGGCCAAGCGCGCCGCCGATCAGCACGGGGCGCACGAAGTAACTGGCGGGAACCCCAGGTACTGCGGTGTTGTCGGTGAAAAATGATGTACTCGCACCCACGGCGCCCACTTGCAGGGGTTCCTCGCCCTCGGCGCGAAAAACGCGGTAGCCAACTGCTCCGACAACGGGCTGCCAAGACACTCGAACTCCCGAAGCCTGCGTGCCGTCGCTCGCGCTGATTGAGGCACCCGACCCCGAGAGCCCCGCATATCCGCTGTCTGCTGCACTCGGCTGGCTTGCCAGTCCGCCGCCACGCGCGATGACCGCGTAGAAGTACTGCTGACCCGGCGCCGCCGATGCATCGTTGTACTGCGCGACATTGCCAACGGAGGCGATCGTGCTGAACGCCCCGTCGCCGATTCGACGCAAGATGTCGTACGCGGTGGCGCCTGCCGACGGTGTCCAAGTCACTTGGACAAGCCCTGTCAGGGAACCGTCCGAGGCCTGCACCAAGGTCGGTGCAAGCGGTGCCACGGAGAAGGAGAGCGAGAAGTCGCTTGAGGCTGGAATCGCTCCGTTGTCGGTGGCACGCAACTGAAGCACTCGACTACCCACGCCATTGCCGCTTGGCGTCCACTGAACGCGCAGCGTCGTGAGGCTGCCCACTGTCGTCGGGGTGAACGAGAAACCAAGCGGCTCCAGAGTCGACTGGTTCAACACCTGTACCGAAGTTGTTTGGGTCGCCTCCGGCGGAATGAAGTTCAGTACCAAATCAAAAGGTTGCCCCACCGAGAGGTTGACAGCATTGCCGACGGGCAAGTTCGTGCAAACAGGCGGGACATTCGGCGCGGTGCCGCCACTCCCAAGAGAAAACGTAAAGAACTTTCCATCAAGATAATCGACACCATCGTTGTTCCCTCCTGGGCCATCGAAGTTTGCGTTGTTCTGGTTGAAGCGGCCGACCTGAAAGAAGTCCACGCCGTTGCCGCGATTGACTCCGACCGTCGCTGGAATTCCTCCAAAACCGCCCGAGCCGTCCGATGCGCTGCCTGTGGTCCAACACATGTTGTCGAAGCTGAAGGCGGCACGCGCGCCAAGCCCGATCGACTGATTCGTGCCATCGGTGAGAATGATCTGGAATGTATTGAGTTTGTCGATCTGGTTCGAGTAGTAACCAACGTTGTCCCAAGTGACCACAAAGGTGTCGAGCGTCCCGTCTGTGTTTGTGTCGAGCGACTTTCGCCAGACCCTTCCACTCGCAGCAGGACGCGTGTCAACGTCCGCCCAAAATGCCGCGATCATCTTTATCCCGTTTGTGGGAAAACCCGTCGATGAGAACGAGCCGCTTGAGGAACCAAAAGTCACATTGCCGTTGTTGTTGATGTACAGCCCAGAAAATGAATCTCCGAAGAAGTTGACTTCGAATGGAAGCGTGATGAGGTTGGTTGATCCATCATCGTTTCCGCCCAAAGCCAAGATCCATGTCCCATCCGTTGCTGAGAACGGGTAGAACAGGTTGGCGCCGTCGCCTGAGCAAGTTGCTGCGATACCGCCGTCGTCGCCGCCCCCCCCGTGTTCAGCGAGCCATGCCTGTTTCTCAGCAAGTTGCTGTGGAGGTTCCTGCACTGAACCATCCTGCGCAAACGCCATCGCGTGCCCGTGCCAGCCGAACGCAACGAGAGCACATTGGGCGCAGACCCATGCGAGGCGCTGCAGGCGTTCCGCCTTGTTGACTGGCTCTTTGGGATGTTTGCTTTGCCGAACCATTCGATCTGCTCCTCACTGCGAAAACGGTACGAATCGATTCATGGCGCGTCAACGCAAACGGCGGCATTCACGGTGGAGAAGGTGAAGCGCTGGTCCACACCGCCAAATCCCTCGCATCAACGCGACCATTTCGGTCGAGATCGGCGATCACCTCGTCGCCTGCACGCCATGCATCCATGAACAGCGCAAGGTCCGCGCCGTCCACTTCGCCGTCGAGG
>RFON01000061.1 GCA_009926625.1 Planctomycetota bacterium | reverse complement strand
TCTCGTGGCCGAGTCGAGCGTCACTGTGCCCGGCGCGGGAAACCCGCTGCCAGAGGAGGCACGATGACGGCGACCAGCGAGCGATTCGACGTGGAGGCCGAGCGCAGGCGGCTCGGGACGATGACCGCAGGCGAGCTGCGGCAGCGCTACCAGGAGATCGGCGTCAAGGCGCTTTCGCAGGAAGCGGTGATCTTCGCGCCATGCCCGCTATAGTGAGTTCATGTCCAGCGCGCTCCTTGAACGAATCACCATCGAGCCCGGCAAGTGCGGCGGCCGTCCATGCATCCGCGGGACCCGCATGCGCGTGTCCGACGTGCTCGAGCTGCTCGCGAACGGCGCTTCCACCGAGGAGGTGCTGGCCGACCACCCGTCGCTGGTGCGCGATGACATCCTGGCGGCGATCGCCTATGCCGCCGTTCACATGAGCCACGCGGTGTTCCGCGTCGCATGAGGTTCGTCGTCGACAACCAGCTCCCGCCGCGACTGTCGAAGTTCCTGGAGGAGGCCGGGCATGACTCGGTCCATGTAGCCATGGTCGGCATGCACACCGCCGACGATCGGGCGCTCTGGGCCTGGGCGCTCCGCGAGGACCGCATCCTGGTGAGCAAGGACGAGGACCTCCTGTTCCTCGCGAACCGGTTCGGGGACAAGGGGCGACTGATCTGGGTCCGGCTCGGCAACTGCCGACGTGATGCGCTGGTCGAGGCATTTGCGCGGTCGCTTCCCGCCATCGTGGATGCGATTTCGGAAGGGCAGCGGGTGGTTGAGATCGCTTGAGCTCCCAGCGGGGCGTCTCGCTCTCTAGGAGATCCCAACCCCAACTCGCCTGTTCGACACCTATTTCGCTCGGACTACTTCAAGAGGCGCGCGCGAAACTGGCGCGCTAGCAAGTTCAGATTGAACGCTCTGGCGCCTCCACCGCGGCGTTTGCGTTTGGCGGCGTGCACACGGCGTTTTGTGACGAGGGGTTGCGTGCGCGGAGGTATCGCGGGGTGGGTTAGCGGAGGGGCGCCGCCAATGCGCCAGCCGACCGTCGCGGAAGCCCCCCCTCAGCCCACACGATTTCTGAGGCGCAAATAGGTAGCCGTCAGCGTCGGCGACGCAGGCGCTCAAGCTCGGCGCGAAGCGGTAGCCAGTACTTGCGATCCTCGGCGCGCTCCAATGCTTGTTCCGCGTCAAGCCCAGCCTCAATGTCACCGACAGCGCGCGCCTTGACTGCGGTCAACACTGGACGGTGTCGGGCAGCGCGAGCACAAGCGGCGGGGAACCGTGCAGCGAGCTCCAACAGCAACTCTGTCGTGCGCAGTTCACGGAACCAGAATCGCACCTGCGCGGCTGTCGGCCTCCGACGATGCTCGAAGAAATGCGCTTCCACAAGTCGTCGGATCATCGGCCAGTCCTTGTCTCGCTGCGTTTTCTTGGCTTGCACAAGGTCCGCAAGCGAAAGGAGATCGCATGGCGTTCCATCCAGAAGTTCGATCGTGGTGCGCCGCCTCCAAAGCGATGCGAATGGATCAACGCCGCGCATCTTTGCCATCACATCGACCCGCATTCGCATGGCTTCGGGGTGATGGCAGCGGAAGTGTGAACCGTGACCGCGTTTGAGAAATGCCAGCGTGCAGGGAGGAACCGCGATCGGTTCAGCTTTCAGTTCTGCAAGGGCAGCGCGCAAGCGAACAAGGTTGGCCGCATTGGCCAGAACGGCAAGATCCGTATCACGGCTAAACTCCGCGGCGCCGTAGAACACGCATGCCTGCCCGCCCATGAGGAGCGCGCGGACGCGGTGCGTCTGCATCGAAGAAAGGACTTTGCGTATCGGGTTCGGGATCAAGTGCACCTCCCAATGCGACATAGGTGAGCCACAGCCCTTCACTTGCGGCCCAACGCTGGGCCGGGGTCATTCGGTACCACTCGGCCCATTCGGCACCAACGAGTTGCTTGGCATTGACCATGAAAACATCGTACGACATGAACACCATCGCACCCCCCCAAGGCGCGGGGACGACCAAGACGAAGTCGCCGGACTTCGCGGCTGAATGAACGGAATCAGCGAAGAAGTCGGGCGCTTCAGGAGATCGTGTGGGCTGTGACAGACCGTGGGTAGAGACCCGGGTCCCCCCCGGTGCCTGTGCGCCCTCGGCGACCTCCTCGCCCGCAGCCCGAGCAGGCACGATGACGGCGACCAGCGAGCGAATCGATGTGGAGCCCGAGCGCAGGCGGCTCGGGGCGATGACCGCGGGCGTGCACTTCGGGCTGAGCGAGCTGACCCGCCTCACGCGCCCTTGTATGGCCTGATCCTCAGGATCGCCTTGGTGCCCTTCGAATCGCGGGCGACGGCGAGGTCGTAGCGCGCCTGCAGATTCATCCAGAATTCCGCACTGGTCTGGAAGTAGGCCGCGAGGCGCAACGCCGTATCCGCGCTGAATGCCCGAGTTCCCTTCACGAGGCGGCCGACACGGTCCGCGGGCATGCCGGTGTCCTTGGCAAGGCGGTACATCGAGATGCCAAGCGGGACGAGGAATTCCTGGCGAAGGATCTCGCCTGGGTGAACGGCACGGTGACGGGCGGCGTGGCTGCTTGGCATGGTGGACCTCGATCAGTGGTAGTCGATGATTCGGAGGTCGGAGGCGTTCCCGTCTGCCCAGCGGAACACGATGCGCCATTTGTCGTTCACGCGGATCGACTGGAAGCCGCGAAGGTTGCCCCGCAACGCTTCAAGCGGTTGCCCGGCGGGACGCGAAGGTCCTCAATGCGGGCCGCGGCATCGAGGATCAGGAGCTTGCGGAGGACGGCACGCTGCACCTCGGCCGAGGGCCCCTTCACGCGGTCGCGCCCGAAAAGATCCTTCGTGCGGCGATCGGCGAAACTGGTAATCACGCGGGGCAATATTAACGCGTGGCGTGAATCATTCAAGCACACTCACCAAGGATTCCGTCCCGAAGGATCACGCATTCGACAGCGGACCGTCTGGCCCTGCCTAGTGAACGCCCCACGCCGCACCGATGACAAAGCCCCCTCGGCGTGCGTGCGCCGAGGGGCTGGAGTGTGGTCTGCCGCGCTCACGCGGCAGAGGGATGCGCTGTTGGGGAGTGAATCAGTTGCGGCGCCGACGGCGCCGGCCGAGGCCAGCTACGCCGAGCAGTGCGAGTGCGCTCGGAGCGGGGATGACCCCGAACTCCACACGGTCACCGCCGTTGATCAGGCTGCTCTCGAGCCAGTCGATGCCCACACGGCACTGACGCTGGGAGGAGCCGATATTGAAGCCCTGCCCGAGCACGGTCGCGCCATTCAGAATGCTGCCGTAGGTGGCATCCGCAAGCCAGTCATTCAGGCTCTTCGCGGCGCCCGCTGCGCTGCCTGGGGCGCCGTTGCCATACAGGCGCCAGCCGTTGTCGCTCACAGCCGCGGTGTTGGCATCCAGACTGAAGGTGTTCCAGGCGTTCATCTGGGCACCCGTGCCTAGCCAGCTCATGCTGTAGCTCAGCCCGTTCGAGCCTACGACCGACAGGTTCAGCGCCACGGTTCGGGACGTGGGATACGGATCCATGTACCAGCGGAAGGCGCTGGTGAACGAACTGTTCAGCGTGCCGATGCCCGTACCGTTGCCGTAGTAGCGAACGCTGGTCTTGCCGGCGTTCGCCGAGGTGCCGTCCATGACCATGACGCCCGAGCCGCCACCGCTGGCCGAGCCGCTGTCGGTGAAGTACAGCTGCTGCGCGATGAGCGCATCGTCCGTCGTGCTTGACGCCAAGGCACCCTGGAAGTACGGCTGAAACGACGAGTTGGTGCCGTTCAGGTACACGCCCGCCGAGGTGCGAACATCGTCCGCGTACCAGCCGGTCGACGCGCCGAGCGCGTTCACATGGACCGTGGCCGCACTCACCGAACCCGCGACGGCCACTGCGGCCACTGCACTGCACATACCAATGAGATTGTTACGCATCTGAGTTTCCTTTGGGGCTTTGCCCCTACCAACCGCCCACACTCCCGTGCAGGCACAAATCAACCGAGCCCGTCGGTTCGCGGTCCTCCCACTGGTGCGGCCTCAACGCGAGGCGACGATTTGCTGCCGAGCTGGTCGGATGCAGTTTTCACTAATCCGACCAGCTCGGCAGCAAATCGTCGCCTTTCCCCCCCCCCCCCGATCATGAAACTTGCGATTTCTGCGTCAGTGTTTGAAAGCCGCGCCAGACATTGCGTTTCTGGCCTCCCGGCGCGCACGATGCCCGCTTCGGGCGCAGCGACTCCGGCTTGGCGATCGCCTGCAGACCCTTCGAACGCCTATACCATGCAGATTCGTCACGCCATGACGAATTTGCATGGTACGCTGAATGCATGCTGGATCGCCGTTTCCATCGAGCCGCCATCGCGCGGCTGCTCAAGTCCTTCCAGGCCGTGGCGATCCTCGGGGCGCGCCAGATTGGCAAGACCACGCTGGCGCGCGATGTGGCGGCCGACTTCGGCGGGCGCGCACGCATGTTCGATCTGGAGACCGACCGCGACCTTCGCCTACTCCAGCAACCCGAGGCGGTGCTCGCTCCGCTGCGCGGATTGGTGGTGATCGACGAGGTGCAGCGACTGCCCTCGCTGTTTCCGCCCCTGCGACCGCTGCTCGATCGCAGGCCTCTGCCGGCGCGATTTCTTCTGCTCGGCAGCGCATCGCCGGCTGTCACCGCGCGTGGCAGCGAGAGTCTCGCGGGCCGTCTTGCCTACCACGAGCTCGATGGCTTCGGCCTGGACGAGGTCGGTCCGGATCGCTGGCGCAGGCTGTGGCTTCGAGGCGGGTTCCCGCGTTCCTTCACCGCCCGATCCGACGCTGCCAGCAGCGAGTGGCGACAGGCCTTCGTGAAGACCTACCTCGAGCGTGATGTGCTCGATGCGGGGCTGGGCATGCCTCCCGCCGAACTGCGCCGTTTCTGGCAGATGCTTGCCCATTGGCATGGGCAGCGCTGGAACGCGTCGGAGTTCGCGCGCGCATTCGGCACATCGGAGTCCACCGTGCGCCGGTGGCTCGAGAATCTGGAGGGCTTCTACGCGATCCGCCTCCTGCGCCCCTGGCATGCCTCCATCGCCAAGCGGCAGGTGAAAACCCCGAAGGTGTACATCCGCGATTGCGGCATGCTGCACGCGCTGCTCAGTGTGACGAGCGCCGCCGAGCTGCGGGAGCGCCCGCAGGTCGGCGCATCGTTCGAGGGTTTCGTGATCGAACAGGCCATCCACGCCTCGGGCGCGCAGCCGCACGAGGCCTACCACTGGGCCACGCCGCAGGGCGCCGAACTGGACCTGCTGCTCGTGCGCGGCAGGCGTCGCGTGGGCATCGAGGTGAAGTGCACCGAGGCACCCGTGCTCACGGCCTCGATGCAGATCGCCATGAAGGATCTGGCGCTGCAGAAGCTGTGGGTGGTGCATCAGGGTTCGCTGCGATTCACCATGCGCGCGGGCATCGAGGCACTGCCCGTGAACCAGTTGCAAGAGTTGCGCGGCGCGCTGGCTTCTGGCGAGGGGCACTGATCGAGCCCCGTGCGCGGTCGCCGCTTGCGACTCGGCGAACGGCAGGGTGACGGATGAAACGAAAGCCCCGAAAGCCCCTCGGCGTGCGTGCG
Organism: Planctomycetota bacterium; assembly: GCA_009926625.1. GTDB lineage: Bacteria > Planctomycetota > Phycisphaerae > Phycisphaerales > SM1A02 > F1-60-MAGs104. Next base: position 75 of record RFON01000061.1, on the reverse strand, counting down.
CCGAGGGGCTGGAGTGTGGTCTGCCGCGCTCACGCGGCAGAGGGATGCGCTGTTGGGGAGTGAATCAGTTGCGGC
>RFON01000007.1 GCA_009926625.1 Planctomycetota bacterium | reverse complement strand
CCCGACGCGCTCAGCTCACTTGCTCGCGCAAGGCGTCCGGGGAACACGACTCCGACCCGCTTGCCCCACGGGTCGCACACCTCGCGGATCAGACCCACATCGTTCGGCATCTGATTCGGATCGCCCTGCACATCGCTTCCAGTCCAACCAGACGGAAGCGCCTCCAAGGCAGTCCCCATGGTGTTCTTCGGAACAAGTCGGAGTGCCGTGCTCGGGATCTTGGCGATGATCTCCGACGCCTCGGGGTTGGATGCCAAACGATCGAGGATCACGCAGATGGCGTACGGGCTGGTGAAGTTCTCCTCGTAAATGTCGAAGCCGGCCGAGGGTCCCGTCGACGACACCGTGAAGTCCGGAGTGCCGGTGGTACCGGTAGGAATCGTCCGGCGTCCGAACGACAACTCGCGACCCGTCTGCGCCTGCCAGGACGCGATCGCCTGATCAAGCAGCAGGAAGGTCCCCTGCATGCTGCGTCGGTCATTGCCCGACAAGACGCTGCTCGTCACCGTCAGCGCAAGCGCCATCAGGATCAGGATCACGCCGATCACCACAACCAACTCAAGCACCGTGAATGCGCGCCGCATCAATTGCCCACCTCCACAATGTTGTCCTCGTTGAAGAGATCCGCGTCAGCGCGAACAAAGTTGTTCACACGCTGATCGGGTCCCGAAGAAAAGAGTGCGAAGTCGGCGGTCTGCAGCTGTCGCGAGGTGGCTCCGTCATTGTTCGCATCCACCACCCCAACCAGTTCGCTTCCAGGCGTGAATCGCTGCGGACGAAGGACGAAGATGTCCGACAGGTCCCAGCCGATGCCGCTGCTGCCGCCCGAGCCCGATGACTTGCCAGCCGTCCGCCGCGGATCGTCGCTTGAATAACCCTTGCGGTAGTAGCGAATCGGCTGCCCGTAGTAGTCAAGCAGCACCTTCGGACCGTTCGGATTGAAGTGGTTGTCTCCCGGTCGAGCGACGACAACCAACCCATTCTGATCGAATCCCGCGACCGTTCCGATTGCCGAACCATCCTTCAGTTCGAGGTAAGGCCCGAGTGAGCGCCCCTGCACATTGGGGTCGGTGGAGTTGTTCGCTTCAAAGGTGCCTTGAGGCAGGTTGCGCGAGTTGAAGGCGCCGTTGCCAGGCGTTGCCTGCCGCGGCGAGACCAGCGCTCCCCACACGCCATCACGCAGCGGCGAGCGAATGCCAACGGCCGGCATCTCCTTCGCACCAAGCCCTGTTGGCGTGGCACTGACGCCGCCGTATCCATCTTCATCCCTCCCGCCAGGACCGAGGAGATATTCCACCGGGGTCGTCAGCGAGAAATACTTCTGCAAGTCAGTGACTTGCTGCGTGTTCAGCCCCGCAGGCGCCACCACGGGGCGAATGAGGTCACGCATGTAGCCCCTGTCCGCGTCTCCCGTCGCACCGATCCCAAGCGCAGGTGGGAAGAATCCGACATCCGACTTGAACTGCACCAGTGCCCGGCTCACCGCAGACATGAGGTTTCGGGTATTGGCGGCCTGTGCGCTGCGCGAAGCGGCCGAGATGCCGACGACGAGTATGCCCACGAGCGTGACGATGACCCCCACCACGGTGAGGAGTTCGAGAATCGTGAACGCGCGCCGCTTCATCAGCTTCCCTTCTGTGCGGAGCTCGAAACGCTCTCGATCATGGACACGAGCGGGAGGAACAGCGCCAGCACGATCGTGCCCACGATGCCTCCAAGGATCACCACCATGAACGGCTCGAGCAGCGACAGCAGACTCGCCACCGCCACATCGACCTCTTCGTCGTAGTTGTCCGCCACCTTCATGAGCATCGAATCGAGATCACCCGTTTCCTCACCGACATCGATCATGTTCACCACGATCGCGTCGCACACCTTGCTCTCGCGCAGCGGCTTTGCAAATGTCTCGCCCTCGCGGATCGAGTCATGCACCTTCCCGAGCGCCTTCTCAAAGACATAGTTGCCCGAGGTGTCGCGCGTGATGGTGATTGCCTCGAGAATCGGCACGCCTGCGGCCACCAGGGTTCCAAGCGTTCGCGTGAATCGGGCAATGGCCGTCTTGCGTATCAAGCCGCCGATCACGGGGATTCTCAGTCGTATCACGTCCGTCACGGCTCGGCCGAACTTGGTCATGCGCACCAGTTTGAAGAAGAAGAAGATCAGGAACGGCGACATGATGATCCACAGCACACCGGGCACTTTCTGCCCATCTTGCTGCCCAGCCACCCACTGGCTGGTCGAAATGAGCCACTTGGTCAGGGCGGGCAGTTCAATGTCGAAGTCCGCAAAGATCTCCTGGAACTTCGGGATCACGAAGTACATGATGCCCGTCACGATCGCCACGGCGATGAGAATGACGACCGATGGATAAATCATCGCGCCGATGATGCGCCGCTTCAGGCGCTGCGCCTTCTCCATGAACTCCGACAGCCGCCGCATGACGACATCGAGCACACCGCCGACCTCGCCCGCGGCAACCATCTTCACATAGAGCCGCTTGAACACCTTCGGGTGCTGGTTGAACGCCTCCGACAGTGACGAGCCGGACGACACCGCCTCGCAGACATCCTCAAGCACATACTTCAACTTGGATGGCTTCTGCTGATCCTCAAGAATCTGGAGCGATCGAAGGAGCGGCAGACCTGCATCCTGAAGGGTGGACATCTGACGAGTGAAGAGGGTCAACTGCTTCTGGTTGACCCCACCGAGTGTGATCGAACGCGGCTTCTTCTTGGTTGCGGATTGCTGCTTCTTCTTTGCTGCTGCGGCCTTCTTCGCTTCCTTCTGCTCGCGCAAGGCTGTCGGAAACAGTCCTTGGCTGCGGATCTTCTTGATCGCATCCTCGCTGTTGTCCGCGTCGATGGTGCCCTTCTGGGTCTTGCCCGCCGTGTTCGCAGCCTCGAATGCGTAGGTTGGCATGGTCAGTCTCCGGTCAGGATCGTCTCACGGACGATTTCGTCGATGGATGTTTGCCCCTCGTACAGCGCCAGGAGCCCTGATTCACGAAGCGTCCGCATGCCACGCTTGCGTGCCTCCACTTGGAGGACTGCGGTCGACGCCTGCCGCATCACCATCTCGCGGATTTCATCATCCATCAGCATGATCTCGAACAACGCCATGCGCCCCTTGTAGCCCGTCTTGGTGCAGCGATCACAGCCTCGGCCGCGGAAGAACTGCCGACCCGCCACATCCGCCGGCTGCATGCTGAGTTCGAGCAACTGCTCGTGCGATGGCGTGAACTCCTCCTTGCACTGCGTGCAGATCCGCCGAACGAGCCGCTGCGCGACAATGGCCTCGATCGTCGCCGTCAACAGGAATGATTCGACACCGAGGTCGAGCAAACGCAGGATGGAACTCGGCGCGTCGTTCGTGTGCAGCGTTGCGAAAACCAAGTGGCCCGTGAGGCTCGCTTGGATCGAGATCTGCGCCGTCTCAAGATCGCGAATCTCGCCGACGAGGATGATGTCGGGATCCTGACGCAGGAAGGAGCGCAACAGCTTTGCGAAGGTCAATTCCTGATCGATGTTCACCTGGCACTGGATCATGCCGTGGATGTCGTACTCCACTGGATCCTCGGCGGTCAGGATCTTGGTGTCGATTTGGTTCAGTTCGCGCAGCGCCGCGTACAGCGTGGTCGTCTTGCCGGACCCAGTCGGTCCCGTCACGAGCACGATGCCGTTGGGCTTGTTGATGATGTACCGCATCTTTTCCAACTCGTCTTCGCGGAGCCCGATTCGATCGAGCTCCAACTGCACCGCAGAACGGTCGAGCACACGAAGCACCACTGACTCGCCGTACATGGTGGGCAGCACGGCGACACGAAGGTCGATCGGATCGCGGTCTGCCGAGAGTTGGTAACTGATGCGCCCGTCCTGCGGGAGACGCCGTTCGGCAATATCGAGCTTCGCGAGGATCTTCACGCGGCTGACGATCGCCATCGCGATTTCCTTCGGCGGATTCTTCATCTCGTAGAGCACGCCGTCGATGCGGTAGCGCATCTTGAACTCGTCCTCGAATGGTTCGAGGTGGATGTCCGATGCACCGTTGGCGATCGCCTGCACAAGCATGTTGGTCACGAGTTGAACGACGGCGTTGTCACTACCGGCGTCCACGAGCGACGCGACATCAACCGAGTCTCCACGCCCCTGAAGATTCTTGACCGCCTCAGACCGATCGACTTCAGAGAACAGTTCAGAGGTCCCGGACTTGCGGGTGTACTCCTTCTTGATCAAGGCATCGATGTCTGCCGACGGCGCGATCACGACAGTGATCGAATACCCCGGGAACATGTTCATCCGAAGGTTGTCGATCGCCTGGAAGTTGCCCGCGGACCCGATCGCCACAGTGATGGTCTTTGCGGCAGGGTCAATCTCAAGGGGTACGACCCGCATGACCGTTGCGGCTTCTGGCGTAAGCGCTCGCAGCGTCTCAGGGGGGATGACCTTCCCGCTCAGCGGTACAAATCGGAAGCCTCGCTGCCCAGCGAGCGCTGCGGAGAGGTCTTGATCAGTGATGAGCCCCATCTCGACAAGGACCTCACCGAGTTTCTTCCGCCCCTTGGCAGGATCCACCGTCCGCGCTGCGATCGCCTCGTGAACCTGTTCACGAGTGATCTTCCCCATCTTGGTAAGGACCCGACCGAGTTTCCGGCCCTTGAGTTCGCTTGGATCGATATCCGAAACTGCGCTCATAAAGTCACCTCTCGAATGTACGGGCTCCGAAGGCAAACCATGCTTTTTCAGACCAATAATTCTGCCAATGAATTTTCAATACGATATTCGGCTATCAATCGCCCTTGCTGGGCTCTTCTTTCTCGTCCCACTCTGGCCTCCCAACGGTGCCGCCAGAGCGGTGAATCTTGTCACGAATGGCACCCGGGTTCTTCGAACAGTCAATCATCTCTTCCGCATCGATCGTGCCAGCCTCATAGAGCCGCCAAAGGTGGTCATCGAGCAACTGCATGCTGAACTTCCGCCCTGTCTGGATTGCCGAGTCGATTCGATAAGTCTTGTTCTCACGGATCAGATTGGCGATGGCCGGGGTGATCATAAGGAACTCGTAACCAGCCACCCGACCAGGTGCATCCTTCCGCTTCAGCAGAACTTGACTGAGCACCGCGATCAGCGCCGTCGACAACTGCACGCGGATCTGCTCCTGCTGATTGGTGGGGAATGCATCGATGATTCGGTTGATCGTTCCCGCAGCACCCGTCGTGTGCAGGGTGCCGAACACCAAGTGGCCCGTCTCGGCCGCCCGGATCGCCGCCTCGATCGTCTCGAGGTCGCGCATTTCGCCGACGAGGATCACATCGGGGTCCTGACGCAAGACGCGCTTGAGGGCCTCGGCGAACGATGGCACATCCTCACCCACCTCGCGCTGGTTCACGACGGACTTCTTGTGAAAGTGATAGAACTCGATTGGGTCCTCCACCGTCACGATGTGGCGCTCAAGCGTGTTGTTGATGATGTCGATCATCGTGGCAAGCGAGCTCGACTTGCCAGATCCTGTCGGCCCCGTGACAAGGAACAGCCCGCGCGGACGACGGATCAGGTCGAGACAGATGCCAGGCAACCCGATCTGCTCGAAGGTGAACAACCTATTGGGGATCTGGCGGAGCACCATCGAGACTGCACCGCGCTGCTTGAAGATGGACACTCGAAAACGGGCAAGGTCCTTGAACGCCATGCCGAAATCCGACCCACCATGCTCCTGCAACTGCTGCTGATTCCGCTCCGGGGTGATCTGCTTCATCAGCGACATGGTGTCTTCCGGCTCGAGCACCTTGGTCGCGAGCGAGCGCAGTCGCCCATGAAGTCGCACGGTCGGCGGTCGCCCAGTGCTGATGTGGAGGTCGGAAGCCCCCTGCCGGACGACCGTGTCGAGCAGGCGGTCCATCTGGACAGTCGCTGCCATCACCTTCGGGGTTGCCGTCGATTCGCCTGATGCCATCGGGTCTCCTTCGTTCGCTCAGCGAGCGCTCAACTTGCCATGTCGGACTGGGCGAACTTGGCGATCTCGTCGCAGGTGGTTTCGCCCTTCAGCACCTTGATCTTGCCGTCGCCCAGAAGCGTTCGCATGCCCGCACGCACGGCGGCTCCGCGCAACTTGGAGACGGTTGACCGCTGGAATGCCAAGTCCCGAATCTCCGCGTTCATGATCATCATCTCATACACACCGCGTCGCCCCTTGTAGCCAGTGCCGTAGCACTTGGGGCAGCCCACCGGCTTCATGATGGTTCCGCGGGCCACATCCTCCGCGGTGATGTCGGTCAGTCGGAGCATGCGGGGATCGGGCTCGGTGTCCGGCGCCTTGCACTCCGGGCAGAGAATCCTCGCGAGCCGCTGCGCAAGGACCGCTTGGATCGAACTTGCCACAAGGAAAGGCTTCACGCCCATGTCGATCAAACGGGTGATCGCACTCGGTGCATCGTTCGTGTGCAGCGTGGAAAACACCAAGTGACCAGTCAGTGCGGCTTGAATGGCAATGTCCGCCACCTCTCGGTCACGGATTTCACCGACGAGAATGATGTTCGGCGCCTGGCGCAACATCGACTTCAGGATGATCGGGAAGGTCAGCCCGATGTGCTCCCGCACTTGCACCTGATTGATCCCCTTGAAGGAGAACTCGACGGGATCCTCGGCGGTGATGATCTTCCGATCAGGACGGTTGAGATCGTTCAGCGCCGAATACAGGGTTGTGGTCTTGCCGGATCCGGTCGGACCCGTGACGAGGAAGATGCCGTTGGGGCGGCGGATCACCCGATTGAACAAGTCGAGCGTGTCCTGCTGTAGTCCAAGGTTGAGCAAGCCGATTCGCGCGGATTCGGGGCGGAGGATTCGAAGCACCAAGCTCTCGCCCCACACCGATGGGCACGAACTCACGCGGAAGTCGATGGGCGATCCTTCGACGGTGAACTTGATGCGACCGTCCTGGGGGATCCGCTTTTCCGCGATGTTGATGCCTGCCATCAGCTTCAGTCGAGCGAGCACAGAGCCCTGCAACTTCTTCGGGATCGGCGGGTTGATGTCGACGCATGAACCGTCGATTCGATACCGAAGGCGCACGAACTCCTTCATCGGCTCCACATGAATGTCGCTCGCCCGGTTGGTGACCGCTTGGATGATCATGCGGTCCACGATCTTGATCGCACCCTCATCGATCTTGGCAACGCTCTCGCGATCGACCGACGCATCGCGCGATGCATCACGCGACGAGTCGCGCGAAGAATCCCGGCTCGACTCCACGCTGCTGTCGCGGGTCCGTGTCACCGAGTCGGTGACCACGGAAATCTTGTTGAGGAGCCCCTGGGCCGATCCGCCGTTGTCGATGTATGACCGCAGCTGCGTTCGGCTGGTGATGAACTTCTCGAACTGGCAGTTCAGGCGAAACTGCAGCGCGGTCAGTGCATCGAGATCCATCGGATCATGGATCAGGATGCGCAGCGTGTTGCCGGTCTTCTCGTCGAGCGGCAGGATCAGGTACTTCTTGATGATGTCATCGGTCAGCAGTTTCTTGTTGACGCGGTTGAGCCCCTCCGGGCGGTCGAGGTTCACGAACTCCAGACCGAACTGCTTGCCGAGGGCACGCGCGACGTCCTCATCGGAGCACGCGGACATCTCCACCAAGACCTCGCCGATTCGGCGCCGCGATCCCTTGGCCGCGGCGGCAGCTTCCCCCACCTTCTCGGTGGTGGCAACCCCCGCCTCGATCAGCAGGTCTCCAAGTTTCTTGCGTTCCTTGCGGGCCAATGGTCACTCCAGGTTCAGAACCAAGGGAATGTACGGCAGAAGGTTGCGGCGCGCAGCATGTCGGCGGAAGATTCGACCACGAGCACCCGTGGCGCGCCACGGGGACTCCCCCTGCCGAGCGGTTCGCGGCTCGCCTCGAAGAGGTTTCCAGAAGGTGCCCAGAAGGTGCCACCTCGGACCCCAATCCCCACCCTATTCTCTCCCGCCCCTCGCCGTCATGCGCTGGAGTTGTATCCCGCGGTGGCTCGCTCGGCTCAGGACACACTTGCGACAGGAGACAGTCCATGCAACTCGGAATGATCGGTCTCGGACGGATGGGTGCCAACATGACGCAGCGACTGCTGCGCGCGGGACATGAAGTCGTCGTGTACGACCGCAGTGCGGAGGCTGTCGCCGCCGTCGTGAAGGCGGGTGCGAAGGGAGCCTCAAGCCTGCAGGATCTCATTGGAAAGCTCAAGGGCCCACGGCATGTGTGGCTGATGATTCCCGCTGCATTCGTCGACAGCACCATCCATGAACTGGTGCCACTCCTGTCGAAAGACGATGCGATCATCGATGGCGGCAACTCGTACTACAAGGATGACATCCGCCGAGCGAAAGAGCTTGCGCCGCATGGCATCCACTATGTCGACTGCGGCACCTCGGGTGGCGTCTGGGGGCTTGAACGCGGTTACTCCCAGATGATCGGCGGCGAAAGCGCCGTCGTTGCACGCCTCGATCCGATCTTCGCGGCGCTCGCGCCGGGCAAGGCGGCTGCGCCACCCACGCCAGGACGCGCCTCACGCGGCACTGCAGATCAGGGGTACCTCCACTGCGGTCCATCGGGTGCCGGCCACTTCGTGAAAATGGTGCACAACGGCATCGAGTACGGCATCATGGCGGCGTATGCCGAGGGGCTCAACATCCTCAAGCATGCCGACGCCGGCCTGCACACGCGCGAGCAGGATGCGGAGACCACGCCGCTGCGCGATCCTGAAAACTATCAGTACCAGTTCGACCTCGCGGAGGTGACCGAGGTGTGGCGTCGCGGCAGCGTGATCGCATCGTGGCTGCTCGACCTCACCGCGCAGGCGTTCGCGGGCGACAAGGATCTTGCTCGATTCGCGGGGCGAGTGTCTGACTCCGGCGAAGGTCGATGGACCATTCTTGCGGCTGTGGATGAGGGCGTCCCGACCCATGTGTTGAGTGCGGCCCTCATGGACCGATTCGCAAGCCGCGGCAACGCAGACTTCGCCAACAAGGTTTGCTCTGCGATGCGCATGGGATTCGGCGGTCACTTGGAGAAGCCCGAGAGCGAGAGGGCGCACTGAGCCATGTCTGCATCCGCCCCATCCGATGCGCTGGTGTTCTTCGGGGCAACCGGCGACCTGGCACACAAGAAGATCTTTGCAGCGTTGCAAGCGCTCGTGCGCCGCGGCGTGCTGCGCGTTCCAGTGGTCGGTGTCGCCAAGAGCGGGATGAACCTGGAACAGTTGAAGGAACGCGCGCGCGACGGCATCACCCGCTTCGGCGGCGGCGTGGACGAGGCGGCGTTCAAGACGCTGTGCTCCCTGCTTCGGTATGTCGACGGGGACTATGCGGATCCAAAGACCTTTGCGCAGGTTCGCGAACAACTCGGCACGGCGAAGGCGCCGCTGCATTACTTGGCGATTCCTCCATCGCTGTTCGGCACGGTCGCTGGGCACCTCGCGGAGTCTGGTTGTGCGAAGGGCGCGCGAGTGGTCGTCGAAAAGCCGTTCGGTCATGACCGCGCGAGCGCCGCGGAGCTCAATACGCATCTGCATGAGGTGTTCGACGAGCGCTCGGTCTTCCGCATCGATCACTATCTCGGCAAGGAAGCGGTGCAGAACATCCTGTACTTCCGTTTCGCCAACGCGTTCCTCGAACCGATCTGGAACCGCCATCACATCAGGCAGATCCAAGTCACGATGGCTGAGTCATTCGGGGTCGAGGGGCGCGGCACTTTCTACGACGCCACTGGAGCGCTGCGCGATGTTGTGCAGAACCACCTCATGCAGGTCATTGGATTCCTCTGCATGGAAGCTCCCGACTGGCAAGACACGGAACGGACGCGCGATGAACAGGTGAAGCTCTTCCGCGCCGTGCGGACGCTGAAGCCAACAGACCTCGTGCGCGGTCAATTCCGCGGCTTCCTGCAGGAACCTGGCGTCCAGGGCGGTTCGACCACCGAGACCTACGCCGCCGTTCGGCTGCAGATCGACAACTGGCGCTGGTCGGGCGTTCCCATCTACATCCGTGCGGGTAAGCACATGCCGTGCACCGCCACGGAAGTTCGTGTCGAACTGCACCGTCCTCCGCAAGTGGTCTTCAGCGAACCCGTTCCACCATCGCACAACTGCTTCCGCTTCCAGTTGACGCCGCGCATCGAGGTTGGACTGAACGCCGAAGTGAAGGTGGACGGCGAGCGCATGGTCGGTGAACCGCTCGAGTTGCTCGCGATCGACCAGCAGCACGATGAGATGACGCCGTATGAGCGCCTGCTGGGCGACGCGCTGCGCGGAGATGGAACGCTCTTCGCGCGCGCGGATGGCGTGGACGAATGCTGGCGGATCGTGAACGATGTGCTCGGCTCCGTGGTGCCCGTACACCCCTACGAACCAGGGACATGGGGACCAGAGATCGCCAACGAGTCCTTGCTGCCTCCAGGTGGCTGGCACTCACCGCGCATCGCGTCGAAGTGACGCCCGCTCAGGACGCGCGGGCGGTACAGCGGTGCGTCAACCGCGCTGCGTCAACCGCGCTGCGGGCGCGCTCGCACCAGGATCGTTCGCGTCAGCGTCTCGGGCAGCCCCTGCTGCAGCGGATGCACGAATGCGAGGAAACCAAGCGCGGGCGCAAACAGCACAACGCCCTTGAGTAGCGCACGAATGCACCTGCGCCCCGCACCTGCCGATCCCAGCGGTCCTTCCGCCTCAAGGCTCAGCACGCGCGAACCCATCAGCCGCTTGCCAGGCGTCGTTGCCAAGGTCGTCTCGAAAGCGAGGCACCAGGCGGTCGTCACCGCGATCATCAGTGCCGCCGGCGCGGTGCGTTCGATGTCTGGCGTCCATGCCGGCATGATCAGCAGTTCGCCAATGCTGCACTCGGTGACTGCCACCGCGACGACAGCGCCGGGAAGCAGGTCGAGCAACAGTGCAAGCGCGCGCCGCGCCATCGGCAGCGGCATCCAGTCGGGTGGCAATTGCCTCGGCGCGTTCATCGGAGGACGGACGATGAAACCAGCCAACAGCATCGCGATCGTGACCGCGCCGATGATCGGCAGGTGAAGCCAGAGGCTGGTGGTGGTCGGCTGCGGTTCCAACTTGGCCGCCTCTCCTGCCGAACCAGTCAGCGGATCGATCGGCGCAACGCGCACCACGCCGTCTGCCGCGGCAGTCAGCAGGCGAAGCCCATCGCCCACGCCAACGACTGCCCACGGCTCGGTGGGCATCGCCATCGTGGCGAGCAGACGCACGCCAGTCGGTGTCGGATACACGACGCGAAGGCCGCTGTTCTCTCGGACAAGCAGCGTCGGGCGCGAGCATCCCGCCACGATCGACCAGCCATCGCGGGCTGAATCGGGCCATCGCGTCTCACGCCAATCCGAAATCGCTCGCCTTCGCCACACCAGCAGGTCAGCGCCGTCGGCCGCAACAATCGCCAGAGCCTGCGCCGAGCCATCGGGCCACGATGCAAGCACGGCGTCCGCGCGGTCCATCGGCAGCGGCTCCGTAGCCCAGTCGATCGGTTCAAGGCGCAGGAGCGAGAGGCGTGAATCACGGCGCAGCAACCACACATCGTTTCCGTCGGTCGCGGCACCAGCAAGCGCACCATCACTCGGCACGCTCGCGAGCACATCGAGGCGCCCCGCCGGTCGGTAGAAGAATGCTCCAGTCGCAGGATTGCGATCCGTGGCCAGCGAAAACGCCGCATGATTCGCAGGCTGCCCCGCGGCGGGCATGATGATCGTCAGCGCTGCGCCCGACGCGACCATCGCCTGCGGCGTGCGTTCCAACTGAACCACATCACGGCAGAACGCCCCCTCCATCGCCGACGCATGGTGCACGATCTTGCAGCCGCCGCCGACCGGCACCGCGACCCACACATGCGTCCCACTGCTCGCTGCGACCAGTTCGTGCGGAGCGTCGTTCGACGGCGCCCACGGAACCGCCGCGCATGCCGCCACGGCCGTGCAGCAAAGCCATGTGATCACTCCCACGCTTCGATCACCTCGGGGCGCGTTGCGCCGCGCACATCGTCCCACGAAAACATCTGCGGCTTGATTCGCGCCGCTGCATCAGTCGGTTCGCCCGCCGCGAGCACAAGAACACCGTCGGGCGCGCCCTGCGCACGCGAGCGTCCACCGCTCCAGACTTCCAGCCGAATGCGCGTGGGAACGAGCGGTTTCGATGACTCGGTTGCGGGGAACGCCTGCTCACTGCGCAGCCACTCAAACGAGGACAGTTCGCAGTTCGCCGTGATCGCACCAGCGGCATCCATCCATTCGATCCCAACAGGAAGGAGGCTTTCCCCGCGCACGAACACGCGGCGTCCCGGCAGTTCCACGGCCCATGCGGCGCGTACTGGATCCCACGCGATGGACTGCACATCCGCAGCGTTGGCTCGACCGATGCCGAGTGCCTCGGCAAGTTGGTGCGGATCGAAGAAACGCGCCGCTCCAGACATGGACGCCTCGAGCCCGCCGTGAGGCATCTGCGGCGCGCGACCGTTGGGGCGCGTCAGGCGATGCAGCGCGCGCACGGGCTGCTCATTCAGGAAGATCACCCAGGCCTGTCCGCCGCCCGAACCAATCCACAGTGCCTTCTGACCCAACTTCGAGAGGCGCAAACAGAGTTCACTTGGCGCACGAAAGATGATGTCGAAGTCCCCGTCGTCAAAGTGCTGCCCCGTCGAATCGCGCCATTCGAACTGCGCGTGACCGCGCAGGGACAGCGATGGCACGGTTGCCGCGCGTCGCTCCTGCGCATCGGCCCAGCGCTGCGCGGTTGGCGGAGGCCCGTCAGGCTCCGCAACAGCCTTCGGCAGTGCACACCCAACCGCAGCGCCGTTCCACAGCAGTGCGACCGCGAGAAACCCGACCGCTTTACGCATCCGCGCGGAGGATCGCACCCAGTTGCTCCGAGAGTTCGCTTACTTCCTCGTCGCGGATCTTCGGATTCACGATGCGCAGCGGCGCCTCGCCCTCGACGGCACCGCGGCGCACGAACGACCACGACTCAGTCCCGTCCTCCTGCACGATTCCCTCGAGCCGCAGCAACTTCCGTCGGAGCAGGACCAGCGCAAGAATCCAGCGGAACGTGCGCCGACGGGGATCAACTTCCCCCTCGTCGCGCTGCACCATCTCCAGCAGCGTCTCATCGTCCACGAGCAGCGTGCGCCGCTCACCCGCCTGCGGAGCGGTCGAGCGCCAGAAGCACATCACGCGCTCTGGCCGAGCCCCAGACTCCCACGCTTCGACCGAGACATCCACGCGGCGCAGCGTGGGACGACCAGATTCATCGACGCCTTCGACGAGCGCGGCAACAAACGCATCGCCCGCTGGGATCGCGCTCCCGTTGAGCGCACACTGTCCACTGAAGCGTCCAAGATCAAAGGCGTCGGCGGTCCCTGCCATGCGCTGATCCTAACCGCGCTTGCGGCACGGCATGCATGGTCCATTCAGGCGGTGAACTCGGCGACCGCCCACTGCCGCTTGCCGCGACGAATGAACGCGAAACTGCCGTGCATCAGTCCCTGTGGCGTGATCTTGCTGTCGAGTGACGCTCGCTCACCGTTCACCTGCACCGCCCCCGACTCGAGGAACTCGCGCGCCTCGCGCTTGCTCGCCGCGAGCCGTGTTTCCACGAGCACGTCGAGAAGGTCCCGCCCCTCGGATGGCAGGGTGCCGCGTGGGGCGCGCAGGCCGGGGAGGTCCGCGGCGACATCTGCGGCTGAACGAACATCGAGGGAACGAATGTCTCCGCCAAAAAGCGCCGCTGCACATGCGACAGCGCGCTGCGTCTCTTCGCTCCCATGGATCATCTGCGTGACTTCATCCGCCAGCAGTCGCTGCCCCCCACGCGCGCCGGGGTTGGCTGCATGCTCCGCCTCGACCGCCTCGATTCGCAACTTCGGCAGGAAGGTGAACCAGCGGAGGAACTTGCCGACATCCTCATCCGCAGTCTGCAGCCAGTATTGGTGAAAGCGGTACGGACTCGTGCGCTCCGCGTTCAAGTAGACCGCGCCGCTTTCGGTCTTGCCGATCTTTGTCCCATCGGACTTCGTGACGAGTTGACTCGTGATGCCGAACGCATCGCTTCCGCTGAAGCGGCGAATGAGGTCGATGCCTGAGCAAATGTTTCCCCACTGGTCCGCGCCACCGATCTGCACGGTGCATCCCGCGGTGCGCTGCAGGTGCAGGAAGTCGTACGCCTGCAGCACCATGTAGCTGAATTCCGTGTACGAGATGCCCTGCTCGCGCTCGTTCAGTCGAACCGCGACGGAGTCCCGCGCAATCATCTGATTCACCGAGAAGTGCTTGCCGACCTCACGAAGCACTTCGACATAGCCGAGCCGCAGCAACCAATCGGCATTGTCGACGATGCTTGCGGCGTGCTTTCCGGAAAAGTCGAGCAGTCGCGTGAACACAGGCCGCTGCTGCGAAATGTTGTGCAGCACTCGGTCGGCGCTCAGCAACTGGCGTTCTGCCGATTTGCCGCTCGGATCACCGATCAGTCCGGTTGCGCCGCCCATCACCACGAGCGGGCGGTGACCAGCCTGCTGCCAACGCGCAAGGATCAGCAGCGGCACGAGATTGCCGACAGTCAGGCTGTCGCTCGTCGGGTCGAACCCGCAGTAACCCAGGCGCGATGCCGAGAGCAGGTGCCCTTGGAGCAGCGGCGAAGTCGTTTGGTGCAGCAGTCCACGCCAATTCAGTTCGCTCAGGAAGTCCGTGGACATGAGGACTTTGCATCCTATAAGTGGACACGGGTTCATGCGCAATTCATGCACCTCCGCCCTTGCACCGTGCCGGACACACGGCTACCCTGTGCGGCTCGAAATCCCAGACCGCATGCACTACTTGCGCGCGCCGGACCTTGGCTGGGCCGGCTTCGCCCCCCGTCGGGGCACGCCAGGTGGGAGGTTCCAGACATGGCCAAGAAGATCCAGAAGCAGTTCAAGATCCTTGCCCCGGGCGGCAAGGCAACCCCGGCTCCTCCGCTCGGACCGGTGCTCGGCGCCAATGGCGTCAATCCCGGACAGTTCATCCAGAAGTTCAACGACGCCACCCGCGAGTTCAACGGCCGTGTCGTTGGTTGCGTGGTGACCGTCTACGCCGACCGCACCTTTGACCTCGAGATCAAGAGTTCGCCGTCGTCGGTGCTGATCGCAACCGCACTCAAGATCGAAAAGGGTTCGGGCAAGCCGAACTCGGAAAAGGTCGGCAAGTTGTCGCAAGCACAGCTTCGCAAGATCGCCGAAGACAAGATGAAGGACTTGAACGCCGGCAGTGTCGAGGCTGCCATGCGCGTGATCGCAGGAACTGCCCGCTCGATGGGCGTCACGGTGGAGGGCTGAACGCATGGCACTTCGAACACCCAACGCACGAGCACGCCTCGTCGGTCACAGCAAGCGCGTCCGCAAGAACCTTGAGGAGCGCATCACGGAACCACAGTCGCCATCCGCCGCCATTGCTGCGCTGCGGAAGTACAAGGCGCCAAAGTTCGATCAAACCGTGAACATCGTGGTGCATCTCGGCATCGACCCCAAGGCAGCAGACCAGGCACTTCGCGGCGCAATCTCCTTCCCCAAGGGCGTCGGCAAGACTGCCCGCGTCGTGTGCTTCTGCGGCAGTGACAAGATCGCTGGCGCAAAGGCCGCTGGCGCGGTGGAGGCGGGCGGCGATGACCTCGTCGCGCGCATCGAAGGCGGGTGGATGGACTTCGATGTCGCGGTGGCCAGCCCCGACATGATGCGCGTGGTCAGCAAGCTCGGCAAGGTGCTTGGTCCCAAGGGACTCATGCCATCGCCGAAGGCCGGCACCGTCACCCCCGATGTTGCCACCGCTGTTCGTGAGTATGCCGCGGGAAAGGTCGAGTACCGCAACGACGAGGGCGGCAATGTCCACTGCGTGGTTGGCAAGATGTCATTCGATGACTCGGATCTCATCGCCAACATCGAGCACTTCATCGGCATCATCCAGAAGGCCAAGCCGTCGGCAGCCAAGGGCATGTACATCCGTCGCTGCGTCATCAGCGCGGCAATGAGCCCAGGCGTTCCGCTGGCCGTCTGACCAAGCGATCAAGGACCCAAGGACTTCCCATGAGCAAGCCAATCAAGAACATGATCGTGTCGGAGTACCGCAAGCGCTTTGAGCAGGTCGAAGGCGCGGTGCTCGTCGAACTGCGCGGGATGCCCGCGCGCGCCAACACGCAACTGCGTGCGCAGCTGCGCACCAGCCAGGTGCGCGTGACCGTCGTGAAGAACTCGCTCGCCAAGCGCGCGTTCGCAGGAACGCCGCTCGAGGCGCTGAACCCCGGACTGAAGGGTCCTCGGGCAATCGTCTACGGTCAGAGCAGCGTGGTGTCGATCGCGCGCGAACTCGTCAAGACTGCCGAGACCAACGAGCAACTTTCGCTCATGGGTGCCTGCATCGATGGCGCGTGGTTCGAGGGAGCGGAGGGCGTGAAGCGCCTCAGCAAGTTCCCGACCCGTGAAGAGGCGCAGTCGCAGTTCGTCACCCTCATCCTCTCCCCAGCACGCAAGGTGATGGGCACCGTCGTTTCGCCGGGCAAGCGTGTGCTCGGCATCGTCAAGCAGGTTCAGGAACGCCTCGAGAAAGGCGAGACCATCGCCAAGGCGGGCTGAACCGATCAAGACCCCAAACGCGTTTCCACTGGTCCCTTCGGGGATGAAATGGCACCTCGTGGTGCCGCCTCTGGGAAGCATTCACACTCAGGAGTTTCACCATGTCAGATGCAGAAGCAAAGACCTACGACGCGAAGATCTCAACGCTCGGCGACTCGATCGCCGGCCTCACCCTCAAGGAGGCCGTTGAATTGGCGGATTACATGAAGGACAAGTACGGCATCGAGCCCGCTGCGGGTGGAGCCGTGATGATGGCGGCGGCTGGCGATGCTGGCGGTGGCGCCGCAGCTGCTGTCGAGCAGACCGAGTTCACCGTTGTTCTCGAAAACTCAGGCGCGAGCAAGATCAATGTGATCAAGGTTGTTCGCGAGGCAACGGGACTTGGTCTGAAGGAAGCAAAGGACCTGGTCGACGGTGCACCGAAGCCCGTGAAGGAGAACATCCCCAAGGAAGAGGCAGAGAAGCTCAAGGCCGCTCTCGAGGCGGCTGGCGGCAAGGTCACGATGAAGTGATTGAAAGGCGAGCCCGTTCGTTGGCCCGCTGAAGCAATAGGTGAAGGAGCACATCAGGCGGACCCCACGCAAGTGGGGTCCGCTTTCACTTCCGAGGGCTTCCAAGGTCAGAGACCCTTGGCATGGAAACGCACGGGAACATGGGGGACGCGGGCGGCAGCGCACTTTGCGCTTGCAAAGCGACCCGCAGGCAATGTCCGAGTTTGTTTCGCGCGTGGATTGGACAAAATTCCTCGAAGTTCAAGATCGAGCCCCTTGCGCGGCGAACGCGGGGCGTGCTACTCTTCGGGACTTGGCGCACGTTCAGGCAGGTGCACTTCACTTCAGCAATCGACGGCGAAAACGCCCCTGTGGCTCGCTGTTGCGTTGTCTTCGTGAAGGGTTCGGGCCGAGCGCGCGTGGCTGCGGACCGAGCGAGACTCTCCTGAGGTGAACATGACCACACGAACCGTCCGTGACTATTCGAAACGCGGCGACGCGATCCCCGTTCCCAACCTGACACGGGTCCAGCGCGAAGCCTATGACCGATTCCTCCAGAAGGACGTGGAGCCTGAGAGCCGCAAGAAGCATCTCGGCATCCAGTCGCTGCTCGAGGAGGTGTTCCCGATCGAGAGTTACGACGGTCAGATGAAGTTGGAGTTCGTTTCGTACTCGTTCGGTGAGCCTCAGCACACCGAAGGCGAGTGCCGTGAACTTCGACTCACCTACGGCTACCCATGGCGTGTGAAGATGCGCCTCCGTCGCGAGGGATCTTCCGAGGTCCTCGAGGAAGACATCTATCTCGGGGACATTCCGATCATCCTCGGTGGAGGCGAGTTCGTCGTCAACGGATCGGAACGCGTCATCGTCAGCCAGTTGCACCGCTCCCCCGGCGTCGACTTCTCCGTGGCCTCCAGCATCGCGGACCGTCCGCTGCACAGCGCGCGCATCATTCCTGAGCGCGGTTCGTGGATCGAATTGGAGGTGACCAAGAAGGATGTGCTGGCGATGCGGATCGACCAGTCCACCAAGCTCGCCGCGACGACATTCCTGCGCGCCATGGACGAAAAGTTCTCGAGCACCGAGAAGATCCTTGAGTTGTTCTACGAAGTCGAGGATGTGCGCGTCGAGAAACTGCGTCCCGAGCACTATTCCGCGGAACTGATCATCGATCAGGACACGGGCGAGGAACTCTGCCGAGTCGGCGTGCCGTTCGGCGACAAGGTCGCCGTGATCCAGGCGAGTCCGCTCAAGACCGTTCGTGCCATCTGCAATCCCGGTGATCCGCTCATCCTCAACACGCTCGCGGAAGAGAAGCTCGACTTCCTCGCGGAAGCGACCGAGCATGAAGCCGCCTTGCTGCGCCTGTATGCGCGCTTGCGCCCAGGCAACCCGCCGCAAACGGAAAAGGCGCGCGATCTCTTCAGCGAGAAGTTCCAGGATGTGAATCGCTACCGCCTTGGGCGCGTCGGACGCTTCCGCGTGAACCGCAAGTTCGCCGACGATCCGCAGTACAAGCAGGTCGGAGAGACCGCACAGCACCTGCGTGCCGAGGACCTTCTCGCAGTCGTCCGCTACATGCTCGAACTGCGCCGCCCCGCGGATCCGAATCGCATCTCGCGCGCACATGTCGACGACATCGATCATCTCGGCAACCGCCGCCTTCGCACGCTCGACGAACTCGCGATCGAGGAGATGCGAAAGGGATTCCTCAAGCTCAAGCGCACCGTGCAGGAGCGCATGAGCGTCAAGGATCCAACGGATACCTCGTACAAGATTGCCGACCTCGTCAATTCGAAGTCCATCTCGAGCGCGATTGAGTTCTTCTTCGGCCGCGGCGAACTGTCGCAGGTCGTCGACCAGACCAACCCGCTTTCGATGCTGGTCCACGAGCGCCGTCTCTCCGCACTCGGTCCCGGCGGCCTCAATCGCAAGCGCGCGGGCTTCGAAGTGCGCGATGTCCACATCTCCCACTACGGTCGAATCTGCCCGATTGAAACGCCTGAAGGCGCCAACATCGGTCTGATCGCCAGTCTCGGCATCTACTCCGAGGTGGATGACTACGGCTTCCTGCTCACCCCCTACCAGGAGGTCACCAACCGCAAGGCGAGCGGCAAGAGCATCAAGTTGCGCGCCGACGAGGAGATCAAGAGCATTCTCGCCCCAAGCGAGACGCTGAACAGCAGCGGCAAGATCGAGGATGACCTGGTGTTGGTGCGCCGCGGCGGCGAACTCGTCACTGCGGAGTCGACCGAGGTCCAGTTCGTGGACAGCAGTCCGAAGCAGACCGTCGGCGTTTCGGCCGCGCTGATCCCGTTCCTCGAGCATGACGACGCCAACCGCGCGCTGATGGGTTCCAACATGCAGCGACAAGCGGTGCCGCTCGTCAAGGTGGATCCCCCGCTCGTGGCGACGGGAATGGAGAAGTCCGTTGGCAAGGCCAGCGGCATGATCGTCCGCGCGGAGCGTGGCGGAACGGTCACCTTCGTCGACTCGGAGCGGATCATCATCGACAACGCGGACGAGTATGTCCTCCGCAAGTTCGTCGGGTTGAATGAAAAGACCTGTCAAAACCAGAAGCCCGTCGTCAGCCTGAAGCAGCGCGTCAAGACGGGCGAGATCATCGCCGACGGCGCGAGCACTCAGGATGGCGAGTTGTCCATCGGAAAGAATGTCCTCGTCGCGTTCAACACCTTCGACGGCTACAACTTCGAGGATGCGATCGTCATCAGCGAGCGCCTGGTGAAGGACGACGTCTTCACATCGATCCACATCGAGTCATTCGAGGTGGAGGTCCGCGAGACGAAGCTTGGTCGTCAGGAGTTCACCGCCGACATCCCCAATGTCTCGGAGTCCGCGCTGCGGAACCTTGACGAGCATGGTGTCATCCGCGTCGGCGCGCGCGTCGGTCCGGGCGACATCCTCGTGGGCAAGGTCAGTCCCAAGAGCAAGAGCGAACTCTCGCCGGAAGAGAAGTTGCTGCACGCGATCTTCGGTCGTGCGGGCGAAGATGTGAAGAACGATTCGCTCGAGGTGCCCGCGGGTACCGAGGGCGTTGTCATCGCGGCGAAGAGCTTCAGCCGACGACAGCACCAAACAGATGACCAGAAGAAGGCGCTGAAGAAGCAGATCGCTGCCTTCGAGACGGAGATGGACGCGAAGGCCATCACCCTCTTCAAGCAGATGGCGGCGGAGATCAATCGCATCACCGGCACGGACATGGTTGATCCGTCCACCCGCCAGCGAGTCGGCGTCAGCGAGCTGCCCGATGTCATCATCGAACAGATCGACGGCTTCCAGGAGAAGTGGATCAAGGGCTCGAAGGAGTCGCGCGACGACGCACTCGTGGCATTCAACCAGTTCTGGCCACGCATCCAGAAGCTTCGCCGCGAGAAGGAGCGGCGTGTCAATCACATGCGGCGTGGCGACGAATTGCCGTCGGGCGTGCTGGAGATGGTCAAGGTGTACCTCGCCACCAAGCGCCAACTGTCCGTCGGCGACAAGATGGCGGGACGACACGGAAACAAGGGTGTGATCGCCCGCATCGTGCCGGAGGCAGACATGCCATTCCTGGAAGATGGAACGCCAGTCGAGGTGCTGCTCAATCCACTCGGCGTGCCAAGCCGAATGAACGTCGGGCAGATTCTCGAGACGCATCTCGGGTGGGCAGCCAAGGTGCTCGGGTTCCAGGCCGTCACGCCGGTGTTCGACGGTGCCACCGAAGCAGAGATCTTCGAGGCGATCCGCGAAGCCAACGCTCATGTCAACGAGCGAGTGGCATCATTCGAATCCACCCGCAGCGGCGCGGGCACTTCGCGCGAACTTCTCGCCCTGATGCCCGAAGACGGCAAGGTCCAGTTGTATGACGGCCGCACGGGCGAGGCGTTCCACCAACGGACCTCCGTTGGCTACATGTACCTGTTGAAGCTGCACCACCTCGTCGACGACAAGATTCATGCTCGTTCGACGGGACCATACAGCCTCATCACCCAGCAGCCGCTCGGCGGCAAGGCACGCACCGGCGGCCAGCGCTTCGGCGAGATGGAAGTGTGGGCGCTTGAGGCGTACGGCGCCGCGTATGTGCTGCAGGAACTGCTGACCGTCAAGAGCGACGACACCGAGGGTCGCCAGAAGATCTACGAGTCCATGGTCAAGGGCGACAACACGCTCGAGGCCGGCATGCCCGTGGTCTTCGATGTGCTTTGCCAGGAGATCAAGGGACTCTGCCTCAACATCCAACTGGAAAAGTTGGACGGCGAGGTCGTGGAGCCCGTGATCTAGCCATCGACGCAACCTCTGCCCCCCAAGCTGAACTCCTCACGACTGATACTCCCCTGACCTGACAACTGACCTGACGACCGACCTGTCACCGACCGCAGATTCGAGAGACACACCATGAACAACATGGCCGAAAGCGTTTTTGACCGCGTGAACGACTATGGCGCCGTCCGCATCCAGCTGGCGAGCCCGAACGACATCCGAAGTTGGAGCTTCGGCGAGGTCAAGAAGCCCGAGACGATCAATTACCGCACCTATCGCCCAGAGCGCGATGGACTTTTCTGCGAGCGGATCTTCGGCCCCGAGCGCGATTACGAGTGCGCCTGCGGCAAGTACAAGGGCACCAAGTACAAGGGGATCATCTGTGACCGCTGCGGCGTGAAGGTGACGCATTCCCGCGTCCGTCGCAAGCGCATGGGGCACATCAACCTTGCGGCACCCGCCGTGCACATCTGGTTCTTCAAGGCGCTGCCCAGTCGGCTCGGGACGCTGCTTGGCATGCGAACGGGCGACATCGAGAAGATCGTCTACTTCCAGGATTATGTCGTGACCGATCCAGGATCGACGGATCTTGAGTTCAAGCAGGTGCTGACCGACGACGAGTTCCGCGAGTACTCCGCGAAGCACGGCGGGAAGTTCACCGCAATGATGGGCGCGGAGGCGATCCGCGAACTGCTTTCACCCGCCCTGCTTGACCTCGACGCCATCGCGACGGAGGTTCGGACGGAACTCGCGGAGACGCGAAGCAAGCAGAAGGCCAAGGACCTCTCCAAGCGCCTGAAGATCGTCGAGCAGATCCGTGGCTCGCAGAATGACCCGCAGTGGATGGTGCTTGATGTAGTCCCCGTGATTCCGCCGCAGCTGCGCCCGCTCGTGCTGCTGCAGAGCGGCAACTTCGCAACAAGCGACCTCAACGACCTGTACAGGCGCATCATCAACCGCAACAACCGCCTCAAGAAGTTGATGGACCTCAACGCCCCAGAGGTCATCATTCGCAACGAAAAGCGCATGCTGCAGCAGGCAGTGGATGCGTTGTTCGACAACGGCCGCTGCCGACGCCCGGTGCTCGGCTCGAGCAATCGACCGCTGAAGTCGATCACGGACATGATCAAGGGCAAGCAGGGCCGCTTCCGCGAGAACCTGCTCGGCAAGCGCGTCGACTACTCGGCGCGATCGGTGATCGTGGTCGGTCCGGAACTGAAGCTCTGGCAGTGCGGACTTCCGAAGAAGATCGCGCTCGAACTCTTCCAACCCTTCATCATCCGCAAGCTGAAGGAGCAGGGGCTCGCCGACACCATCAAGAGCGCCAAGCGAATGCTCGAGAGGCGCGACAGCCAGGTGTGGGACATTCTCGACCAGGTCACGCGGAACCACCCCGTGCTGTTGAACCGCGCCCCAACCCTTCACCGAATGGGCATTCAGGCGTTCGAACCTGTGCTCGTCGAAGGCAATGCGATCAAGGTGCATCCGCTCGTGTGCACGGCCTACAACGCAGATTTCGACGGCGATCAGATGGCCGTCCACCTGCCGCTGTCGGTCGAGGCGCAAGTGGAAGCGCAGGTGCTGATGATGAGCACGCACAACATTTTCTCGCCCGCCAACGGAAACCCGATTGTCAGTCCGTCGCAGGACATCGTCATGGGCGTGTACTTCCTGACGGCAGCGCCGATCGACAAGCCCGCCGCAGACGCCAAGGTGCCCGCATTCAGCAGCGTGCAGGAGATGTTGCTTGCGCACGACCTCGGCAAGATCGGTGTCCATGAATGGGTGGATGTGCGGCTCGAGCGCTTCGCGCAGGTCATCCAGGCTGCCGGCGATGCGCCCGTTGCGACACCGACCAACCGCAGGCTTCGCACCACCGTCGGGCGCGTGGTGTTCTCGCAAATCCTCGCTGACGGCATGCCGTTCTACAACTGCGCGCTCGGCAAGAAGGGCGCGGCCCGTGTGATCGACGACACATTCGCACGCCTCGGCAAGGGTGCCACCATCGAACTGCTCGACGCCCTCAAGGAGACCGGCTTCAAGGCGAGCACCACCAGCGGACTCTCCTTCGGCATCACGGATCTCAGCATTCCCGCCGACAAGGAGCGCCTCATCGAGGCGAGCCAGCGCAAGGTGGACTCGGCTCGTTCCGCGTACGAGGACGGCAACACCACCGACGACGAGCGCCGAAACCGCGTGATGGATGCGTGGGCCCAGTGCCGCGACGCCCTGTCGGCGCTCGTGCTTGAGTCGCTGAAGAACGATCGTCGGACGACGACGGCATCGAGCACGCTCGTGGCCGGCAATGTGCCCGGCAAGCCGTCAGGTGCGCAGCGGAATGCGCGTTACATGAACCCTGTGTACATGTTCATGGACTCGGGCGCGCGAGGCAATAAGACCCAGATGCAGCAGCTCGCGGGCATGCGCGGCCAGATGGCCAAGCCGAGCGGTGAGATCATGGAGACGCCGATCAAGTCGAACTTCCGCGAAGGACTGTCGGTGATCGAGTACTTCTCCTCCACCCACGGCGCTCGAAAGGGACTGTCGGATACCGCGCTCAAGACCGCAGACTCCGGCTATCTCACGCGCAAGCTGTGCGATGTGGCGCAGTCGGTCGTGGTCATCGAGCATGACTGCGAACAAACCCGTGGCATCGCCAAGGAAGCGATCTACAAGGGCGAGGAGATCGATGTTCCGCTTCGCGACATCATCAAGGGCCGTACCAGTTGCGAAAGCATCGTTGATCCCCGGACGGACAAGACCATCGTCGCCAAGAACGAGATCATCACGCTTGAGAAGGCGCGGCAGATCGAGGACATGGGCGTCCGAACCGTGTATGTCCGCAGCCCGCTCACCTGCCTCACCCCTCGCGGCGTTTGCGCGACCTGCTATGGCATGGACATGTCGACGGGGCGCATGGTCGAGGAAGGACTGGCCGTGGGCATCATCGCGGCGCAGTCGATCGGCGAGCCGGGTACGCAGTTGACGATGCGCACCTTCCACACGGGAGGCATCGCGGTCAGTGCAACCACCGAGAACCAGTGGAAGGTCACGCAGGCTGGTCGTGTGGAGTTCGTCGACTGCGGCGATGTCCCGTTCCACGGCGACGCCTCCAAGCGCATCGCACTCCGCAAGACAGGCGAGGTGCGGGTGCTCGACGCGAAGGGTCGCGAACTGGAGAAGTACAAGGTGCCTTACGGAGCGCAACTCTTGGTCGCGTCGGGCACCGAGGTCAAGAAGGGTCAGCCCGTACTCGAGTGGGATGTGCACGTCTCGCCGATCCTCGCCGAGAAGAGTGGAAAGATCCAGTTCCGCGACATCGAGGAAGGCGAAACCGTCCGCATCGAGCGCAAGGCGAACAAGGAGGAGATGGTCGTCATTGAGCACAAGGGTGAGATGCACCCGCGCATCACGATCGAGGATGCAGCGGGCAAGGTGCTCGATCTCCACCATCTCCCAGCGAAGGCGCACATCGAGGTTCGCGATGGACAGCAGATCGAGGCTGGCCAGCGAATCGCGTTCACCCCGAAGGGTGCAGCGCGCAGCGCGGACATCGTGGGAGGTCTCCCGCGCGTCACCGAGATCTTCGAGGCGCGCATCCCGCGCGACCCCGCCGTGCTTGCTCGCATCTCTGGACGCGTCGAACTGCTGCCCAATGAACGCCGCGGCAAGATGACCATTCGCGTCCATGCCGAAGGCGCCAAGGAGGAACTGGCCGAAGACCACTTTGTGCTGCAGGGCAAGCGTCTTCTGGTGCACTCGGGCGACGAGATCGAAGCTGGCGACCCGCTGACCGAAGGCGCGCTGACACCCGCCGAGATCCTCGCCATCAAGGGTGAGGATGAGCTGTACCGCTACATGCTCACGGAAGTGCAGAATGTGTACCGCGCACAGGGCGTGCCGATCTCTGACAAGCACATTGAAGTCGTGCTGCGGCAGATGCTCTCCAAGGTCCGAGTCGTGGATGTTGGCGACAGCGATCTGCTCCCCAACGATGTGGTCGAGCGATATGTGTTCCGCGAGGTCAACGATCGACTCGCACAGTGCCTCCGCGTCGAGGATGGTGGCGGCACCACGCTGGTGAAGGGAACACTCGTGACCAAGGATGAGGCCAAGCAGGCGAACGCCGAGGCCGAACTTGCCGGCAAGGCGACAGCGAAGACGCGCAAGCCAAAGCCGGCACGCGCACGAACGCTGCTGCTCGGCATCACCAAGGCGTCGCTGCAATCGGAGAGCTTCCTGTCTGGCGCGAGCTTCCAGGAGACCACGAAGGTGCTCACCGAAGCGGCGCTCAAGGGTGCGGTCGACACGCTCGTCGGACTCAAGGAAAACGTCCTGCTCGGACACTTGATCCCTGCTGGCACCGGGTTCGACGCCTACACCAGCATGGTGGTCAAGCCCCTTGTCGAGGGCTACGAGTACGACTATTCCGAGGCCGCCGAAATGGCTTCTGCAGCGCGAATGGCCGAGGAACTCGGAGCAGATCGACGCGGCGCAGCCCCCACCATCCAGGAGGCCGCGGTTGCTGTCGAGTCAGAGGAAGTCGTTGACGAAGCGTCGGAGCCGGCAGGCGACGACGAAGGCGGCGACGAGTAAGTCCGACGGATCCGACGAATGCGCCATGGCCGAGTCGCAGCGGCAATCGGCTGAACCACCTTGGTATCAGGAAGGACTTCGTTTTTCCTGTACCCAGTGCGGCAACTGCTGTACCGGCGGGCCTGGTGCAGTGTGGCACACCGATGCTGAGGCGGATGCCATGGCAGCGGCGCTGGGCATCACGAGCGGTGAATTCCTGAAGCGATTCTCGCGGGTCATCGAAGGTCGGCGGTCGCTGAACGAACACGAAACAGAGCACGGGTTCGACTGCGTCTTCCTGGACCGCACCACGCAGCCTGGGAAGGCACTCTGCCGCGTCTATCTCGCCCGCCCGACACAGTGCCGAACATGGCCGTTCTGGGGCGACAACATCCGTAGCGCACGCGCATGGCGCGCCGCGAAAGAGCGAACCCCCTGCCCCGGCATGGATTCCGGCACGCTGATTCCAGTGGATCAGATTCGCATCCTCCGCGGGCAGGATGATGCGGACAACGCGGCAGCGCCTTGGTGAGGCGCGCCGTGCACCCCCTCATCCCAGCCACGCCACCATCCGACGAATGGATCGATCAATGGGCGGTCGCAGCGGCGCGCGTCGATGTGGACAATTCCCTTGGATCGCTTCACGTACACATCGACGATGTCACACAATTGCATCGTCCGATCTGCGTCGCGTCCGGTCGCTGCTGCCGCTTCGGCGAACATGGGCATCTCCTCGCCGTCACGGGACTTGAAGCGGTCTGGACACTCCAGCGGACAGGACGATCGCTCGGCGCGGATGAGGCCGCGCGCGCACTGAGCCGTGCAACCTGCGCATTCCTTGTGGACAACATGTGCAGCATCCACGGCACGCGCCCCACCGCCTGCCGCACCTACCACTGCGATCGCTCGGCGCGCATCTGGCAGGAACCGCTTGCTGAGTCCGTGCACGATGCGGTGCGGACGCTGCATACGGACATGGGCGTTCCGTACTTGCTTGCCGAATGGACATGGCTGTTGCATGCGATCGAGCACGCACGAGGGCGAGGGCTTCTTGGTGGACGGCAAGGGGCGTACCATTCCTTCCATGCGGGAGTATGAACTTCGGAACGACCTGACACGCTCCGAGGTAGCGGGCTACAAGTTTCCGCTCGGCATCGAACCGATTTCGCTCCCAGCGCCTCAACAGGGCTACACCCTCGAGTATTGCCCCGGCGAAGACGGCGATCCCGACACCTACGCGTTTCATGTGGTGATCAGCCATGACCGGCTCGGGAATCTCATCCGCGATGCGTTCGCGTTCCTGCCCACGGAGGTCGTTCCCATCGTGGAGATCGGCTCGCGCGATGCATACCGCGCGCTCGACATTTACCTCGGCACCGAACCGATCGGGCGCGAACACTTCTTGCGCGTGTGGGACCATTACGAGTTGCTGCTGCTCGAGGATGGCTCGATCGGTGCGGGGGCGAACGCCGAACAGCCGTTCGTGGAGGTCTTCCTCGACACCTGGAAGGGGTTGCTGATCAATGTGCCGATTCCGATGCGGCGACAGGTGGAGTCGATGCTGGCCAAGCATGGTGTGCGCGAGGTGCTCGAGACATGGCCGCACGATCTCGAACGCTCGGACGAACCGCCGTCGCAGCTTCGTGAGGTGCTGCAGGTCCTCGACGACCAAAGCCCTGATCTCGACGAGATCCTCCTGCAACTGCGCGATGCCTGGCGGCTCGAACTGGATGTCGATCCTGACGCGAACGTCGACGACACGGGGCGCAAGCTCGGACTCGTGCTGTGGCATGCGATCGTGCTTGCAACGCGTCACGATCGACCCAACAAGGGTGCGTATGTCACGATCTGGGCCACGGCAGGCAGCTTGAGCCAAATGGAACGGCTCGTGAACGAGCACTTCGATCAGCACCTGCCATCGTGGAGATGCGATGGCTTTTATTCCGTGGACCGCGTTGCGTTTGACGATCGCCCCGAGGATCTCGTGGATCTGCCGCCGCGGCGCAGTGCCGCAGAGGTCCATCAAAGCGGCATCGAAGAGTGGTGAGTGTGCGGCGCTTCAGGCGCCACCGAGATACGCACTCGCGATCCGCTCGTCGTGGAGAAGTTCGCGGCCGGATCCCGTGATCGTGGTCCGTCCGTTCTCGACCACGAAGGCACGGCTGGAGAGTCGAAGCGCAGCGCGCGCATTCTGCTCGACGAGCAGAACGGTCAGCCCCTGCGTGTTCAACTCGCGGATCGCCTCGAAGATGCGCGCGACCAGGATCGGTGCGATACCCATGCTTGGTTCGTCCATCATCAGCAGCCGCGGGCGGCCCATCAACGCTCGTCCAATGGCCAGCATCTGCTGCTCGCCACCAGAAAGCGTTCCAGCGAGTTGCTGCGCCCGCTCCTGAAGGACGGGGAAGAGCGTGTGGACGCGGGCGAGGTCCCCATCGATCGATCCTCGTTGCAGGAACGCGCCCATCTCCAAGTTCTCGCGCACGGTCAACCGCGGGAAGACGCGACGACCCTCGGGGACCTGCGCAAGCCCACGCGCAACGATCTCATGGGCGGGCCGACCAAGGATGTCCCTTCCCTCGAATGCGATTGCCCCTGCGCTCGCGCGCGCGATCCCCGAGATGGCCATCAGCGTCGAACTCTTGCCCGCGCCGTTGGTGCCGATGAGTGAGACGATTTCCCCCTGGCGCACATCGAGCGACACGCCGCGCAGCGCCTGCACCGCACCGTAGCGGACTTCGAGCCCGCGCACCTCAAGCATGAGATCGCTCACAGTTCATCCTCCGCACCGAGATATGCCTCGATGCATCGGCGGTCCGCTTGTATCTCCTGCGGCGTGCCTTCGCCGATCTTCTTCCCGTACTGGAGCACGACGATTCGGTCGCTGATGCCCATCACCAACTTCATGTGGTGCTCGATGAGGATCACCGTGATGCCACGGTCGCGCACGCGCTGGATCAGTTGCATCAGCGAAGTCACTTCCGATGGGTTCATTCCCGCAGCCGGCTCATCGAGCAGCAGGACAGTCGGGCGACTGGCCAGTGCCCGCGCAATCTCCAGACGACGCCGATGACCGTACGGCAGGCTGCCAGCGGCCGACTGCGCTCGATCGGCCAGTCCCACGAATGCCAACAGGTCCATCGCCTCTGCAGTGCTTCGCTTGCTTTCGCCGAGAAACCCTGGCAATCGCAGCAGATTGGTCCAGTAGCCACAGTGCAGGCGGCTGTCCATCCCAACGAGCACATTCTCGATCAGGCTCAGGTCGGTGAACAGGCGGATGTTCTGGAATGTCCGTGCGAGCCCCGCTCGCGCAATCAGGTCGGGCGTGCGGCGAAGGCGTTGCCAGAGCGCAA
Organism: Planctomycetota bacterium; assembly: GCA_009926625.1. Lineage (GTDB taxonomy): Bacteria > Planctomycetota > Phycisphaerae > Phycisphaerales > SM1A02 > F1-60-MAGs104. Next base: position 48,855 of record RFON01000007.1, on the reverse strand, counting down.
GCACTGTTGCGGCACCGATGACTCCACCGACAATCGCTGGGATGACCCCCCAGACCGCAGGGACGGCGCGCGCGGTCGCCCATGCATCGGCAAGCGCCTGCTGCCATGGAAACGGTTTGCCGAGCAGGTAGTTCGCGCCAATCGCAGCAGTCCAGATCTCCTGGGAATTCAGCGCAAGGAATGTGCTGATGGCTCCAGTCACCCCCACCACGAGCGTGCGACGCACAAGTCGCGCGTCGGGGTTCTGCCGAACTTGCGAACCGCGAAAGCGCACGCTGCCGCGGGTCGGTTCGTACACGCCAGTGATCGCATTGAAGAGCGTTGTCTTCCCCGCGCCGTTCGGACCGATCACCGCGAAGATCTCCCCCTCCCGCACATCGAACGAGACTCCATCGACCGCCGTGAGTCCGCCGAAGCGCATGGTGATGTCGCGTACTTCAAGCAAACTCACGCACGACCTCCTGCAGGCGGCACTGACACGGTGGGTCCCGGCGGCACGCCAGTTGCGGTGCTCTCCAGGCGCGGCGGAACCAGCCCTTCGGGCTTCAGGCGCATGACGAGGATCAGCGCCAGCCCAAAGATGAGGTACTTCCAGTTGTTCGGGCTCGCAAGCACATTGGACGATGAGCCGGAATCGCCTGCCCCAAACCAGTCGGCGATCTTCACGAGCACGATGGCGTTCATGCCAACCATCACGGCGGCACCGACGAGCGTTCCTGCAACGCTCCCCATGCCCCCGACGATGATGATGCACAACGCGAGGATGGACACCTGGAAGTCGTAGGAGTTCGGCTCGCCCGTGGAACTCAACAGCGCCGCGAACAATGCGCCGCCGAACGCCGCGACCGCACTGCCCGTGGCGAAAGCGATCATCCGTGTGCGCTTGGGTGGAATGCCCATGCACTGGCTCGCGAGCGCGTCTTCACGGATCGACAGCCATGCGCGTCCCGTGCGGCTTCGTTCGAGCCGACGGACGAACAGGACTGCCACGCCGAGCAGCACGAGAAGCAGGTAGTACCAACTGCGCTCGTCCTGCAGTTCGATCGTCCACCCGCCGATCGTTGGGCGCGGCAGCGGATTGATCCCTTGCGTGCCCTTCGTGATCGCCTCGAGATTCTTCAGGACATCGAGCGTGATCTCGCCGAAGCCCATCGTGACGATCGCGAGATAGTCGCCGCTCAAGCCGAGCGTCGGCGCACCGAGCAGGAATCCCGCCACTGCACCGACGGCGCCAGCCAGAAGCAGCCCCCACCAGAAGCCGACCTGGAATGGATAGATGTCGCATGTGAGGATGGCGAAGGCATAGGCACCGATGGCCATGAACGCCGCCATGCCGAGATTGAGCATGCCCGTGAAGCCAGTGATGATGTTCAACCCAAGTCCCACGAGCGCAAACACGAAGATCGACTGAAAGGCGTCGTAGAACAGCCCCGAAGCACCGAAGAACAGCGGCAGCGCCGCGGCAATGGCGAAGAAAGCGAGTATGGGGTTGAGGCGCGCGGCCATCACACCTTCTCCTTCGCGCGCGAGCCGAGGAGCCCGCTCGGCCGGAAAATCAGGATCAGCACAAGGATGCCGAACACGATCGTGTTGGTCCAGCGCGTCTCGAGGTATCCATCACTCATCGCACGCACGAGTCCGATGACCAAAGCGCCTGCAACCGCGCCTGGCATGCTGCCGATCCCTCCGAGCACGGCGGCGGTGAACGCATCCATGCCCGCGCGATAGCCCATCTGGAAGGAGATCGTGTTGTTGTAGAGCGCGTAGATCACGCTCGCAAAGCCGCCGAGGGCGCCCCCGATGAGGAATGTCGCGCCGATGACGCGGTCGGTATCGATCCCCATCAGCCGTGCCGCGACGGGATTCTGCGCAGTGGCACGCATCGCCTTGCCGAGCCGCGTGCGGGTGACGATCCATGTGAGCGCCAGCATCGTGGGGAGCGTGACGCCAAGCACCAGGAGATCCTTCGGCGTCAGTTGCACCAGCGAATCTTCGCCGAGCAAATTCGTGTTGGGAACGAGCGGTGGAAAGTCCTTCGGTGCCGCAGCGGCGACGCCACCCGCAAAGACATCCAGCGGAAGCCCACCCCAGAACAATCCAAGATTGACCAGGATGAAACTGGCGCCGATTGCGCTCACGAGGAGCGACAGCTTGCCCGATGCGCGCAGCGGGCGATAGGCGATGCGCTCGATGCTCCAGTTGAGTCCCGCGCAGAACGCTGCGGAACTCAGGAGCAGCAACAGCACGCCGAGCCAAGTGCCGCCGCCCGTCCATGCGTCAATCCCGAGCACACCAAGGACCGTCAGCGCGAGAAACGACCCAAGCATGAACAGGTCGCCATGCGCAAAGTTGATGAGTTCGATGATCCCGTACACCATCGTGTAGCCGATGGCGATCAGCGCAATGATCATGCCGTTGGACAGGCCCGTGATCAGTTGCTGAAGGAAGAAGTCGAGTTCCATGCTGTCGAGCCGCTTCTTCACGCCGCCTCGCGCCGATCGCGGCGCGTGGCCCTCGCGTTCAACGCGCCGCTGCGTCCGATGGCGTTTCCGGTCCCTTGGCCGCACCGCCAGCAGCCGCGTCACCTACGCGCTTGACGAAGACGAACTTCCCGTCCTTGACCGCGTTGATGCTCATGACGCGATTGGTCGTGTCGCCGTTGGCATCGAAACTCCAACGCCCAAGTGCCCCGTCGAAGTCCTTGGTCTGCGCAACGGCCTGCAACACCCCTGCGCGGTCCTTTGACGCCGCGCGTCGGATCGCATCGAGCAGCACCCGCGCGCACTCGTATCCATACACCGCATACGCCTCGGGATCGGCATCGAACATCTTGCGGTAGCCATCGCGGAACTGCGCGCCGCGACCAGTCAATTCCGCTGGAGGCAGACCGCCGAAAGTCACGAAGGTATTGCCTTCGAGGTTGTTCGCTCCCGCCGCCTGGATGAACGCCTCCTCACAGCAGCCATCCGGCACCACCAAGGTGCCGAGGAACCCCGCGCTCCGCAGATCCTTCGCCACCTGACCCGCGTTGGTCTGCGTGGTGCCACCGAAGAACGCTGCATCGCTCTTGGAGAACTTCACCTTCTGCGCGAGCGACTTGTAGTTCGCCGCCTTGGTGTCGATTCCCTCCATGCCGCTGACCTGCAACCCGAGTTCCTTTGCCCGCCGCTCGAACACTTCGGCAATCCCCTTGCCGTAGAGCTCGCGGTCGTGAAGGACGAACACGCGCTTTGCCCCCGATGCCGCCACGAACTCTGCAGCGACGGCTCCCTGCAAGTCGTCCGTTGGCACCACGCGGAAGTAACTGATCTTTCCTGACGGGCGATAGATGGCAGGCTCGTTCGCCTCGCCAAGCCCCGGCTTCGTCAGTCCTGAGTAGGTGTTCGCGGGACTGATCATCACCAATCCGGCGCGATTGAGTTCGGGCATCGAGATCTTCGCCGCACCACTGTTGAAGGTGCCGATGTAGCCCACGATCGAGCTGTCGGTCACTGCTTTGTTGGCGTTCTGCGCCTCCACCGTTGGATCCCAGTTGCCACGCTGCGGGCTCGCATCATCCCAGTCTTCGTAGGCAATCTCGTAGCCGTCGATCTTGCCGCCGACCTCGGCGATCGCCATCTTGATGCCGTTGACGATCGTGCCGGTCTGCGCGTTGGCGCTCCCCGTGCGGGGCAGGCTGCTGACGATCTTGATGGTGCCGTTCTGGGCGGAAGAAGCTGCGGCGATCACCAGCGAAAGCCACGCAGCAACGATCGTGGGAAGGGTGTTCATCGGTAGTTGCCTTGGATGCTACGGCGAACGCTGGCTTCGCGAGGTGGCGCGGGCCGCCTCGGCAGCGGGAACGACGCCGTCGAGTTCCCTCGGCTCCGTGCCGCCGCCACGGCGGACATGGTCGATGAACGCCGCCGCCTCAAAGCCCGAATCGTGTCCTGCGAAACACCGTGCCACCGCCCGCAGCGCAGCACGCGCCTCCTCCGCGGCGCGCACATCGCCGATCAGCCCGTCGGCAGCGGCGGCGAACGCCTGCGGACCCGCCGCCGTCGGTACGAACTCAGGCACGATCTTTCGGCCAGCGATGATGTTCGGCAGCAGCCGAACAGGCGATCGCAGCAGCAGCCGCGACACAGCGAGCGACAGCGGCGATACGCCGTAGACGCCCACCATGGGCTTCGCATGGAGCGCGACATCGAGCGACACGGTGCCAGAAACATTGAGGGCAAGGTCGCACCAGTGCAGGACCGCATCAAGTCCGCCGACCTGCACATGCAGTCCATCAGGCATCAACGGAACGATGTGCCGCGCGAGCTCGCGCAGATTGCCATTCGCGGCGACGAGCACGCACACGGCCTGCGGGTGTTTTCGACGCAGGATCGAGAATGCATCCACCAGCGACCGCAGGTTCGCGTGCAACTCCTGACTCCGACTGCCTGGCAACATTGCAATGCGCGGCAGGCCGAACGGCAACTGCAGCGCCTCCGCATCGAGCGTCGCAGCATCGAGGCGCCGCTCCATCACGGGATGTCCGATGAACGCAGCAGGAACGCCGCGAAGGCGGAACCACTCCTGCTCAAAGGGCAGCAGGCACAGCACGAGGTCGGTGCGCCGACGCAGCTTGCGGATTCGCCAACCGCCCCACGCCCACAACTGCGGGGCAACCAGGTGAACGGTCTTGACTCCCATGCGGCGCAGCGCTCGCACGACGGGGAAATTCGCCGCAGGGCTGTCCACGGGCACATGCACCTCGACGGCGTTCTTGCGCGACCACTCGACCGCTTCAGCGCGCACTCGGTGAACGAGTCCGATCTTCGCGAGGCCCGCAAGTCCCATGGCGCCATCCTCGGCGGTGACGCCGAGCATCTCTGCGCCAGCCGCGCGCATGCGGGGACCACCCCATGCGGCGATGCGGAGCGTCGGATCGCGTTGCCGAAGCGCCGCGATCACGGGCGCAGCGTGCGCATCGCCTGATGGCTCGAACGCGGTGAACAGCACGGTGCTTCGCCTGTCGGACGCCGTCTGCGCCATCGTGCGTGAAGGGTAGCCCGTGCCTGCGGTGCCGTGTCTGTAGCATCCCTCGCCTTCCGCCCCCCTTTTCACCGACTCCGAAAGTCATGATCAAGCGCACACACTTCTGCGGACAACTGCGAGCAACCGATGCGGGCAAGACCGCCGCACTCTGTGGGTGGGTGAACACCTACCGCGAGCAAGGCAAGGGACTGTTCTTCGTTGATCTCCGCGACAAGGAAGGACTCGCGCAAGTGGTGTTCGAGGGTGCACCTGACGAATTGATGGAACGCGCACGAGCCGTGCGCCGCGAAGATGTGGTCGGTGTGCGCGGGCGCATCCGCATTCGGACTGGCGGCGCCAATCCGAAGCTTGCGAGCGGCGAAGTCGAACTCGTGGCCGAGGAACTGGAAGTGTTCAACAAGGCGGAAGCACCGCCGATCCTGCCCGACGAGCACGATGCAGACCGCATCAACGAGGAGACGCGACTGCAGTACCGCTACATCGACCTGCGCCGCCCGCGCATGCAGTCGATCCTGCGGACGCGTTCGAGGATCACGAAGTTCACGCGCGACTACTTCGCCGCGCAGGGATTCATGGAGATCGAGACGCCGCTGCTGATCAAGTCGACCCCTGAGGGAGCGCGCGACTTCGTGGTGCCGAGCCGCCTGCACCCAGGCAGTTGGTACGCGCTGCCACAGAGCCCCCAGCTCTTCAAGCAGATCCTGATGGTGGCCGGCTGCGATCGCTACCTGCAGATCTGCCGCTGCCTGCGCGACGAGGATCCACGCGCAGACCGTCAGGCAGAGTTCAGCCAGATCGATCTCGAGATGTCATTTGTGGACCGCGACGATGTGATCGACATGATGAGCGGCTTCACGCGAGGCTTGTGGAAGGAACTCTTCGCGTCGGACATCGGCGAGATCCCACGCATGACATGGCAGGAGGCGATGGATCGGTACGGCATCGACCGCCCCGACACACGCTTCGCGCTGCACATCGACGACATCAGCGACCTCGCTGCGAAGTGCGACTTCAAGGTTTTCCAGGAGGCGCTTGCCAAGCGCAGCCCCGCTGGGCGAAGCGGCGTCGTCAAGTGCATCCGCGTGCCGGGCGGCGCGGAGAAACTGACCCGAAAACTCACCGACGGCTACTCCGAATGGGTCCGCACATTCCGCGCCGGCGGCGTTCCAGTGGTGAAGCGCACCGCTGCAGGACTCGAGACGGGCATCGCGAAGTTCCTCGAGCCCATCAAGGACGCACTCGTCGAGCGCGTCGGGCTGGAAGTCGGCGATGCGCTGCTCTTCGCATGCGACACCTGGGAGATCGCAACAAAGACGCTCGGCGAGCTGCGCCTGCGCGTGGCCTCGGACCTCGGTCTCATCCCAAAGGAGGGCTGGAACTTCCTGTGGGTCGTCGACTTCCCGATGTTCGACTGGGATGATGAGGGTCGCCGTTGGGTTGCGCTGCACCATCCCTTCACGAGCCCAAACCCTGATCAGTTCCCGATCCTTGAGAGCGATCCCGGGGCGTGCCTCAGCGCGGGCTACGACCTCGTACTCAATGGCAGCGAGATTGCCGGAGGGTCCATCCGAATCCATCGCATGGATGTGCAGCAGCGCGTCTTCAACCTGATCGGACTCAGCGACGAGGAAGCGCAGGCGAAGTTCGGCTTCCTTCTCTCTGCGCTGCGCCACGGCGCGCCGCCGCACGGCGGGATGGCGTTCGGTCTCGACCGACTCGTGATGCATGTCGTCGGCACGGACAACATCCGCGATGTGATTGCATTCCCCAAGACGCAGTCGGGTGCGGACCTGATGATCGACGCCCCGAGCCCGATCAGCGACGAACAACTGCGCGAACTGAGCGTGCGAAGTGCGGCGCCCGCGCCGGTCTCTCACTGATCTGCGCGATGACCCAAGCGATCGGGGTGACTTGGCTGATCGGGTCGGCGAGCGCGCCGTTCAGTGAATCCCCGACGATGCAAGCCAACGCTCGCACTCGAGCGCCGCTTGACAGCCCATTCCCGCAGCGGTGATCGCCTGCCGATAGTGCGGGTCCGCAACATCGCCCGCAGCGAAAACACCCTCGATGTTCGTTGCGCTCGAGCGCGTTCGCAGCGCGACATACCCCTGCGGATCGAGTTCCACGCCGCTCGCACGCAGGAAGCCCGTGGCGGGTGAATGTCCGATGGCGATGAACAGCCCGCCAAGCGGAAGATTCCTGCGAGCGCCCGTGACCGTGTCCTCAAGCACGACGCCTTCGATCCGTTCGCCGCCAAGCACTTCCACGACACGGCTGTTCCACACGGCAACGGCGTTCGGCATGGAAAGCAGACGATCCTGCATCGCCTTCGACGCACGGAACGAATCGCGCCGATGGATGATGTGCACCCTCGATGCGAACTTGGTGAGGTAGATCGCCTCCTCCATCGCGGTATCGCCGCCCCCGACGACACCCAACTCCTTGCCGCGGTACACAGGCAGCGCGCCGTCGCACACGGCACATGCACTGACGCCCCCGCCGCTTTGGGCAAGCCGCAGTTCGTTCGGGACGCCAAGCCAGTTGGCAACCGCGCCCGTCGCAACAATCACGGCGTTCGACTCCACCGTTGAACCGCCCGCAAGAGTCAAACGGAATGGACGCTTGGAGAAGTCACACGATGCCACATCCTCATCGAGCACGCGCGCGCCGAACCGAAGCGCCTGTGCGCGGAAGTGGTCCATCAGTTCGGGGCCCGTGATGCCGCTTGGAAAGCCGGGGTAGTTCTCCACCTCCGTCGTCAACATCAACTGTCCACCTGGAAGGACGGGTGCAGGGTCGGTGCGCGGCACGCCAACGATGCAAAGCGGGTTCAGGTTCGCACGCGCCGCATAAATCGCCGCGGTCCATCCCGCAGGTCCCGATCCGATGATCACGATGCGCTCAGTGCCGCTTCCACTCACTTCAGCAGACCTTCCTTTCGCGCAAGCGCACGCACGGGCGGCCACAGCACGAGATCGCCGACGCTGCCGTCGACCGAATGCGTTGCCCCGCTGTCGTCCTCGGCGTTCTTGCCCACCGCAAGCAGGATGCAACCCGTCGCCCACACGCGCCCGTACGGCGAATCAATCGCCAAGCGCTGCGCGAGCGTGCGATAGGCGAGCGGATAGGAACGCTTCACTCCCTCGACGACCTTCGCGAACGGATCGAAGTTCGACCGCTTCGGCATGTAGGTCGCGTACGCACGCTCGACATCCTTGGGCCATGTGTTCTTCGAGTCGCGGTACGCACCGCACACGCCCGCCGCGACGACCGTGCCGTTGATCTCCGCGATGGTCACGCTCCTCCACAGGAACGCCACGGTGACATCACCCACGAGATCCACCACCACGCGGTACTTCAGCGGATTCGTCGCGGACAACTGGGTCTTGACCTTCTGCATCGGCGAGTTGGCGCGCAGTTTCCAGCGCCGCCACCAATCGTCGTAGATGTCGGCGAGCCGTTCCTTGCTTGCATCGAAGGAACCATGCACCTCGCCCACGCGCCGCCAAAGTTCCCGACTGCCGAATGCGCTCAGGTCGTCCCCACCCGCATCCTGCGACGCCATGAGGTCCGCAAAGCGCTCGCTGTCGATTGATCCTGCCCCGAGCACCTTTTCCAGCACGCGTGCCACCACGATGCTGTCCCCCTCGGGCAGCTGCAGGCGGCGCATGCGTTCATTGTCCGATGGCTTCAGGAACACATACTCCTTCATCGCCACCCGCTGGAACACCGACGAGGGAATCTGGTCGAGGTAGGACCACATGAAGTCTCGGTGAACGGTCATGCACTCCGAGAGGTTCTGCAGCCCAAAGACCTTTTCTTCCAGCATCGACTGCTCGCAAACCTGCCGAAGGAAACGCGCATAGGCGATGCCGATGTTGAACGCGCCGTCGAAGTCCTTCGCTTCACCCAGCCGATACATCTCCGCCGTTGCGTACGCGCCGATGGTGCGAACGACTCGGAAGTAGATGGGGCGCACGGGCGGACCGCCCTCGAGATCGCTGACCTCGATGACAGCACCCGACTGGACCCACTTCGGATTCGACTTCGTGGTCCCATAGGGCAGTCCGAGCAAACTCGCGGACTGCGCCTTGATCAGCGCCTCGCCGAGTGGCGCGTTCGCCTTTGCCCAGGCGGACACTTCCTTCCACCCTTCCATGGACGGCCACACCGTGGACTGCGACAAATCCTCGCCCGCAACCTGCGGCGGCGGCGTTGCGCGGGTGAACGCCTCAAAGACGATGGGGGCACTTCGGTCCCGCTCCGCGATGTCGGCGAGCGGCTTGTTCAGAAGCCCCACGAGCACGGTGTCCTCTGCCGCCGCAGTGGGCAGTGAAACCGCGCAAAGCAAGAGTGCGACTGCGCGCAGCATCCACCGAACGGGAGCGTGGTCAGGCAGGGTCATGAAGGTCGAAGGGTAGCAAGTCAACTGCGCCCGATCGCTACACTCGACCGTTCGCTGCGCAGGCACACACCATCACCGCAACTGGAGCAAAGCACATGATTGTCGGCGTTCCCACGGAAGTCAAGACAGACGAGTTTCGGGTCGGCATGCGCCCTGTGGGCGTCGAGATGCTCGTCCGCGATGGGCACACGGTGTTTGTCCAATCGGGCGCTGGGCTCGGCAGTGGGTTTTCCGACGAACAGTATTCCTTGGCCGGCGCCACACTGCTCGCGAAGGCATCCGAAGTTTGGGAACGATCGCACATGATCGTCAAGGTGAAGGAGCCGCAGCCCGCCGAGATCCCGATGATCAAGGCGGACCAGATTGTGTTCACCTATTTTCACTTTGCCGCGGACCGAGACCTCACGATCGGCTGCCTCGAATCGAAGTGCATTGCCTGTGCGTACGAGACCCTGACCGACGACGAGGGCCGCTTGCCGCTGCTGACGCCGATGAGCGAAGTGGCGGGCAAGTTGTCGATCCAGGAAGGCGCAAAGCACCTCGAGCGACCGTGGGGCGGATCGGGCGTGCTGCTCGGCGGCGTGCCGGGCGTCGCACCAGGAAATGTGCTGGTGATCGGCGGCGGTGTGGTCGGAACCTGTGCCGCTCGGATGGCGGCCGGACTCGGCGCGGATGTCGTGATCGCCGACATCAACCTCGATCGCCTGCGAGCCCTCGACGAGTTCATGCCGGAAAACGTGCACACCATCTACTCGGATCCGCAGGCGATCCGCGAACGCCTCGCGTGGGCAGATCTCATCGTCGGCGCGGTGCTGCTGCCGGGTGCGCGAGCACCGAAGTTGATCCGCCGCGATGATCTCAAGCACATCCGACCTGGTTCGGTGATCGTCGATGTGGCGATCGACCAAGGTGGTTGCGTGGAGACGGCGAAGGTCACCACGCACCGAAACCCTGTCTACACCGTGGATGGCGTCGTGCACTACTGCGTCGGAAACATGCCTGGCGCCGTGGCGCGCACATCGACGCAGGCACTGACGAACGCCACGCTGCCATGGGTGCTGAAGCTGGCGAAGGTCGGCGCAGACCAACTCGCGCGCATGGACCACCACTTCGCAAACTGCATCAACGCCACGCGTGGCACGCTCGTGAACAGGCCTGTTGCAGAGGCGCATGATCTCGAGTGCGCTGCGCTCAGCACATGACGGATTCCCCCTCGCAGCCCATACCCGACCTCCTGAATGTCCTGCTCGTGGGCTCGGGTGGGCGCGAGCACGCGCTTGCGTGGCGACTTTCGCAGTCGCCGCGACTCGGCAAGCTCTTTGTGGAGCAGAACGCGCATCCTGGGTTGCTTGCCCTTGGCACGGCGTGCCCAGAAGATCTTGGAGCGCGAAACAGGTTCAACCTCGAACGCTGGCTGACGCGCGAACAGATCGGGTTTGTTGTCGTTGGACCCGAAGTGCCCCTCGCCGAGGGATTGGCTGACCGCCTTGCCACACCACACCGCCCTGTCTTCGGTCCAGTGAAGGCAGCCGCGCGCATCGAGTCGGACAAGGCATTCGCCAAGACCTTGATGCGCCAGACATCGATCCCCACTGGTGAGGGTCGGGCGTTCACTTCGCTCGATGCGGCGCTCGCCTATGTGACTGAGCGCGACGAACCTTGCGTGGTGAAGGCTGCGGGTCTCTGCGCGGGCAAGGGAGTGAGTGTGTGCGAGACGCGTGAACAGGCGATCACCGCCGTCCGCGCCTGCATGGATACGCGGCAGTTCGGCGATGCAGGACAGACCGTCGTCATCGAAGAACGCTTGGAGGGACAGGAAGTGTCGCTGCTCGCGCTCGTGGACGGGCGCACGATCACGCTGCTCGATACGGTGCAGGACCACAAGCAGGTGGGCGAAGGTGACAAGGGGCCGAATACGGGTGGCATGGGAACGATTTGCCCCACCCCGCTGCTCGGTGATGAGGAACTCAAGACCGTCGCGCGCGAGGTATTCGTGCCCGCGGTCGACGGACTGCGTCGGCAGGGAATCGAGTACCGAGGCGTGCTCTTTGCCGGGCTGATGCTGACACCCGCAGGACCGAAGGTGCTGGAGTTCAACTGCAGGTTTGGCGATCCAGAGACGCAGGTCTTGATGGCGCGATTCCAAGGCGACTTGCTCGAAACCCTTTGGTTGACTGCGCAGGGAAGGTTGGCTGAAGCGCAGTTTTCCTTTGACCCGCGGCCAGCGTGTTGCGTTGTGGTTTGCAGCGCGGGGTATCCAGCATCGGCGCGCTCAGGTGACCCGATCGAGGGGCTCGGCGCCACCCTTCCCCGCACATGTGACAGCGGGGTCATTTTTCAGGCGGGAACGCGGGCGACCAAGTCGGGCGAGATCGTCACTTCTGGTGGGCGGGTGGCGGGCGCAACATGCCTTGGGGAAGACTTGGCCGACGCGTGCGCGCGGGCGACTGCGCTTGCGGAATCGGTGCGGTTCAGCGGGGCTTTCTTCCGCCGCGACATCGGATCGCGCCTCATTCGCAAGACCGTTTCGGGCGGATAATTGCCGAAGCCTCGGCACGCGATGCGCGAGCGATCCGTATGGCGATTGGTATGCTTTTGCCTGTTGGCTCGTTTGCCCCTTGCCAGCGGTTTCGTAGACCGCGGCGCCTGCGTTGTTTAGGTTGAACCGCGCTCGCTTGCATCCGCACCGAAGCGTCGAAAGTTCGTTGAGTAGGACATCCATGACATTCATGACTCACATGCCCTCCATGCGTCAGTCTCGCCTGCTGGTGTCGTGCAGCGCGCTGGCCGCGCTCTTCCTGACGCTTGCATCACCAGCTGCATCGCAGCAGGCATCGAAAGTGGGGCGCACTGCCACGGCGGGTGCATCGAAGATCGATCCGCGCACTGCGCAAGAATTGCGCGATTCCGCGGCAAAGCGACTGTCTGCCCAACCGATTGGACCAACCAAGACCCCGACCAAGGATCCTGGGCTCCTGCAGTTGCCTCTCAATCCGCGCACTGGGCAGCCAGTTCACACGGGGCGCCTCATTGTCATGTTCAAGGAATCGGCCGCCGTGCGAGCGCCGCTTACCGCGGGGATCGAGGTGTCCTCGCTCGCGAAGTCCGACATCGGTGAGGTGCAGTCCACCCTGCTTCGATTCGGGGCCACCATCCGTCAGGCAATCAATACCGATCCAGAGCGCCTTGCCGAACTTCGAGCGCGAGGCTTGGCTCGATCGGGACGAACTTCGCCCGACCTTGCCTCCATGATGATGATCGAGGGCGTTGCCCCTAGCCAACTCCTTGCTGCTGGGCGAGAGTTTCTGGCGATGTCCGATGTCGAGTGGGTGGAGGTCGAAGGCAAGGTTTCACTCTGTGCCCCACAGGGAGGCGGATGCGGATCGCCAGCACCGGTTTGCGGATTCGGCAGCACAGGAAACGCTCATACTGCGTGCGCCCAGTGCGGCGTTTGCGCCGACGGCATCGCCCTCCCCTGCGTCTACCCGCATCCGGGAACGGTCGACAATGGCACTCCGCCGCAGTTGGTCGGCAACTGCTCGGATGTTGTGACCTGCGGAATCGTGGTCGGCGCTCGCCCAACCTGTGCGGTGTGCTGGGACGAGGTTTGTGCGACCTTGGCCAACCTTCTCGGTCCATCGGCTTTCGGCGGTGATGGCATCTACGACACCTGCCTTCAGACAATTCAGGCGGGAACGCCCCTGCCCCCCGGTTACCCCCCAGTCCCGCCCTTCGACTGCGACTGGGATCCGATCGAGGAGTCGATCGTGATCACCAACTCCCCGTTCGATCTCCATGGGCTCGCCGGAAGTTCGAACCCAGACTGCTGCCGCGAGGTGTGCTTCAGGGATGTGTCATGCTGCACGATCGACTGGGACGAAAACTGCGCGTCCATTGCCATCGGGCTCTACGACTCGTGCTACTCGACGCCTGGTTTGCTCATCAATGGCGGCTCGCCGCTGGCACCGAGCAATCAGGATCCGTCGCCGCTCTTCGATCCGAGCATGCTGGAGTTGCCGCCGCCGGTTGCGACGCCGGACAGCTTTGCACTCAGCTTGTACACCACGGCGCAGAAGTTCCCCGACCCGTACAACGGGCCGAATCCACCGCCGCCAACCCCGCCTGGCACCCTTGGGCCGTTCATCAATGCAACGGGTTTTCGCGGGGGAGGACTCGACCTCGCTGGATTCCGCAGCCTGCTGAACCAGTTCCCGGGTGACAACGGACCGCAGCTACCGACGATCAAGATCGCAGTGATCGAGCCGTCTGCACTCGCGAATCACGAGGACTTGATCGATCCGATCACAGGCGTCACCAAGGTGATCGTTGAGCCAGGGCAAACTCCCCTGGTGATCAACGACCAGTCGGATCCGCCGCCGACTTTCGAGGGCAGTTTCGATGCCGCTCCCATGCACGGCACGGCAACGCTTGGGATCATCTCCGCCAACGACAACACAATCGGGGTCACTGGAATCGTGCCAGAGGCGACCCCCTTGTTTTTCCCGACCGAGTCGTTCGAGGAACAAGGTCGCCTTCTCACTGCAATGGTGAATGCGGCGTATGTGCTTTCAGACATCACCGCGGCTGATCCGAATCCCGGCAATGTCATGCTGCTGCCGATTGACATCGCCGGACAGCCGCTGAATGTCTTTGCAGCGACAGCGGCTGTGATCACGACTGCCATGAACAGTGGCGTGGCAGTGGTGCTCGCCGCTGGCAATGCATCGCAAGCGATCGGCGATCCGATCGCGGGTTCCGAGGCGGCGGTGATCGCTGGTGGCGTGAACCCTGGCTTCCAATTCACGACGACGCCAGCCGATTTCCGCGTGTACCCCGGCTTGAACTATTGCCGTGCAGGTAGCAGCAACTTCAGCGGCACCGCAGCCGTCGACGTTTCTGGATGGGGACGCGGCGTTGCAACCCTCGGATACGGCGATCTTTTCTGCGGTCAGAACGCTGGCATTTCGCCAATTCCAGCGGTTCAGGAGTACGAGCAGAATCGACTTCGCTCCTATACGGCAACATGGGGCGGCACGAGCGCAGGTGCCGCGCAGATCGCAGGAGTTGCGGCGATGATGCAAGCCCTGTCGAAGCAGGTCTACGACGGACTTCCGTTGAGCAGCCTCGACATCAAGGGAGCGCTTCAGGCACCCGACAGCTCATTCCCCCAGTGCGGACTGGCGCCTGGTGTGGGCGCGATTCCATTTCCGACTCAGAACGGCGCGCCCGGGGTGCTCGTGGGAGACTTGATCGGCGACGGAAGCGAAGACCTGGCCCTCGTCGGTGGATTCCCAGCGATGCGCCGCCTCGGCTCCAATGTCATCACCGGGAACTTCTTCACCAACAATCAGTGCGACTTCCAGATCGTGACGGGAACTCTCTTGAGTGGTTCGCAGCTGAGTATCCGTGAGATTGACAACAAGTTCCTGAAGACGATCACATCGCGCCCGAGCGGTTCCGCTTCCTCAGGATTGGGTCCGCCGCTGTTCTATCCAACATCAAAGCGCGTCCTCGACATTCAGGTTGTGCGTTCCACGACCCTGAACGATGTGGACGACCTCACGCAAGTCTCTGTTCGCGTCGTGGGGCAAACTGTCTCTGCCCCGAGCGCGCTCGTGATGGCATTCATCTACAACTATGTCACGAATCGTTGGGTGGTGATGCCCCCGTACATTGGACAGATGACGTCCGCAGGTGCTGTCATTGGACAGTTCCGCCTGCCTGCGTGTGTCTATCCGCAGTACATCGGCATCCCCAATGGCGCAGGCGTTGATCTTGCGACCCGAGTGGTCGTGCTGCCTCTCGGCGGATTTGGACAGACCCAAGTGTGGCTCGATCAGATTGAGATTCTCTTCAACAGCCCGCTCGGTGATGTCGGAGATGCATGCGGCGGCGACGCCGGTGGTTGACCGAACCATGAACCGACGAAAAGTCCCTGTCTCGCTTGACTTTCGCGCCATGAAGGTCATGTTGCGTCTGTTGGTCTGCGGGGCGTCGCAGGACCGGCTCCCCCAAGCCGCAGGTGTGCAGCGTGCATTGGCGCGTGTGTCCACCGCGGCGAGGGTGGTGTCTGGATCTCCGCTTGGCAAGGACTCTTCAAACCTTCAATTGAAACTGCATCGCGCTTTCGATTGGAACAGCATCGCGCCCTGCGGTTCGAGACAGGGCGTTCTCTGCACTGCGAACTTCGCTTGATTGGACTTCAATGAGGACCCAGAACAACATGCGACCCTCCCGCTCCATGTGCTCCGCTCTTGTGCTCGCAACGCTCGCGCTCACGGCGCTGTCGGTTGCAAACGACAAGAGCCAGCATCTCATGCGCGACATGCGCGACATGCGCGGCATGCGCGGCATGCCCGACATGCGAACCATGAACACGCCTGCCAACGCGGCTGCTATTGAGTCTCATGCAGTGACGGCAAAGCAGGATCATTTGAATTCACTGAAGTTGAAGTCGCTTCAGGGAGTGATGCCACAGCCCGGACCTGGGCGACCTGACCTGTCCGCGCTTGGACTGTCAGAGGTCGGCATGCCAAGTTTGACCGCCGAGCGCGTGCGCTCCTGGAAGATCGGCGATGAGATCTCCTTCGCCACGCCTGAAGGACAGACGCTCGATCTCCGCGTGACGCGTCGCGCATGGACTGGCGCAGATGAGGCGCAGGTGTATCTCGGGAGGACCGACACTGCGAATGCGATCTACGGCATCGTGTGCCAAGTGGGGCCGCGTCTTGCTGGACATGTGCTTGCAACTTCTGGTGCCGCGTACGCAATCACTCCGTCACTCGCCCCATCGGAGGGCGGAACCTATCGCCTGACCCGCCGACCGGACTACGGACCTCTCGAGTGTGGTGTCGGTCGTGAGCTCAAGCGTCATCCTGACCAAGGTGCGTACCGCCCGACAGACAAGCCGTTCATTGGTGGTGAACCAGTGTTGGCGGTCAGCGAGGGCGGTATTGCGGGTGGAGCAGTCACCCCATGCCCTCCGGAGGTGGCTCCTATCGATGTGCCACCTGGCTTGGTGAAGGACAGCGGGATCATCATCGATGTCTTGTTTGTGTTCTCCGTTGATGCCGATGAGTTCATCCGCGCAGGCGGGTCCACGCCCTATGACCAAGCTGTTGCAACCATTGCGCAGGCCAACCTCGCGCTTTACACGTCAACCGAACAAGGCGGTGCCGCGTTCGACGGAGCGGATGGCGACAACAACCTCAACAATCAATGCGGTTACGGTGCCTACCCAGAGCCAGGCACGGTAGCCAATCCGCCTGCGGTCCCACCGCCTGCCCCCCAACCCCCTGCCTCTTGCGTTGGAACAGATCAGGTGGCGTATCACGAGGCTCGTCCAGGTGTCACACCTGCTGAGACTGATGTGTGCCTCCCCCGACTGAGGTTGGTGGGCGCTTTGGTGTGCGATGGGTTCTTCGGTCAAGAGGAGCCGTTCATCAGCACTGGATATGGCGTTGACCTCGATCGACTGCAAACCTACGGAGATGGCTATCTCGACTATGTCATCGACTGGCGCGACGCGCTCGGCGCTGATGAAGTCGCCCTCGTTGGGACGAACTATGGATCGGACAGCGCGTTCGTGGGATTGGCAAGCGTCATGGTGGATGCGAACAATGTGGGGCAAGCGCTTGCTGGGCTCAGCGTTCCCGCCAATCCACACCCGGTCGTCGATGCAACCAATCCCCTGTCCGCTCCCGTGGGTGGGATCCTTGGTCCATCGGATGTCTCCACGCTGCAAGCGTTCTCGGAGAGTCCCTTCTGCCTCCTTGATGCAACGATCTTGGGAGATCTCGTCTACGCGCACGAGTTGGGGCACAACTTCGGCTGCCAGCACAACCACGAGGCGCCCTCGGCGGAGCCTGGCGATGCCCTGTTCCCGGATTCCTTCGGGTTTGGCGATGATGATTGGCGAACCGTCATGGCCTACGCGGCTGGGGCGAATGTTCGCCTGCCTGGCTACAGCAATCCCAACAAGACTTGGGCGGATTACGGCGGTGGCGCCGACGACACCCAGGAAGCGGGAGTCGAGTTCGACTTCGACTGCACGATTCTCGACGGCGACGGGACCGATGCGGAGTTCATTGAAGAGAGCGGCATCGTTGCGCCAGGCGAGGACCCCTGCACGAATACGACCGACGACGATCCAAACAGCCCGTCGGCGATGGTTGTCGCGACCGACTCGCGAGTTGAGGACAATGCCGAGGACCGCGCCAACAATGCCCGATCGATCTCGCAGGTCAAGTTCGACTTCGCGAAGTTCCGCTGCAGCATCTTCCCGGTTGTCGACTGCAACGACAACGAGATCGACGACTATGTGGAGGCGGTGGATGGGCAGATCCAGGTCGAAGGTGGTGGCACATCGGGCGGAGCCGACTGCAACGCCGATGGCATTCCAGATTCGTGCCAGGTCGCGGTTGAGGAGCCGGGTATTCCAAGCCCTCTGGACTGCAACCAGAACGAGGTGCCAGACTCGTGCGACATCGCCAACGGCGACAGCGAGGACATCAACAATAACGGTGTTCCTGATGAGTGCGAGGACTCCACGCTCGCGTTCTTTGAGGGGTTCGAGACCAAGGTCTACGGAGCGCAGGAAGGGTTGTTGGACATTGCACGCGTCTCAGCTGATGCCTTGGCGCAGTTGCGGGTTGATGACCCAAAGTTCCCCGAGTACTTCGCCACCATCGAAACGCAGGACCAGAACGAAGACACAGTGACGGGTGGGTTCGTCTACACCGACAACATCCCTTCAATCTTCCAGTATGGGCTCGGAGAAAATGGTTCGTTCGGTCAGTGGGGCGGCATTCTGGGGCAGGGCTTTGCGCCGGCCTTCGGATCGCGCGGTTATGGTCAGCGCCTCGTTTTCAACGGCTCAACCGGCGAGTTCCCCTCTGGCGACTCTGCAACTGGAGCGAGTGGTGTCACGATCATCCGCACCTACCGACCAGTCAGGGAGGCGCGGTTCTTCATGAACGCGTTTGACTTCAAGACCTACTTTGACCTTGAGAATCTGTACCCAGGGACATTCCCAGGCTTGGCAGATCATCCATATCTGGAGGCCAATTCGATTGTGGTCGAAGGCCTGTTGAACACCCCCGCGGGGCTCGAACAGAAGTTTGTGCAGGTCTATGACATGCGAGGGATCCAGACCCCCCTGTATCCAACGGGGTTCCCTAGCACCACCATCGAGGGTGGACCCGTTCGAATTGCGCAACAGTTTGGAGAGGCTCCCGACCCTGACTTCGAGTTCGACGAGATTCGGATCAGCGGGGCATTCGTCGTGGTGGACAACATCTCCTTTGATCTTGGGCAGGAGTTTGCCGCATGCCCTCCCGACATTGCAGGCGGCATCCCACAGGCCGGTCTGCCAACGCCTGACGGGCGCGTTGCCGCGGAGGACCTTGTCTTCGTCTTGTCCCTGTACGGCGGCGATCCTGCAGCCGATCCGCTCGCTGAGATCGCCGACCTCGACGATGATGGCGATGTGGATTCTGCAGACCTCCTTGAAGTCCTCGCCAACTGGGGCGCGTGCCCCGGAGGCTCTGGAGGCTGATCCATATCTCGTGACTTCCATGCGAATCCCGCCCGATCGCTGACCTGAATTAAAGGACTACCCATGCTGATTTCCGCAACACTTGCCACAGAACTGCTCCTGCTGACAGCGGCTTCGGACCAACTCGCGGCTGCTCCCCGTCAAGATGCCGTGCTGGTCAGTTACGACCGTGTTGCGCGTGGGTCACAGACCACCCTCTGCGTTTCGACACCGATCACAAGTGAGGGCGGGCCAGTCAGTCTGAGTGAACTGCGCGCCATGGTGGCGGTGACCGAAAGGGCCGTCCGCTCCCCCCGTTTCGAGTTGATGGTGGACAACACCATCGGCGGCAGGTCTTGGTCGGAGTACAAGCAGGCTTCCGAGGACGCAGCCGAGGGAGGCATCGCGGGCCAAGCAGCGGTGCCATTCAACTTGCGATTGCTGCTGACGAGCGGATCGATCGTTCCGCCCTCACAGCTCGAGGGCTTGACCGTAGCGCTCGCAGATGTGGAGCGGTATTTCGAGGATCACATTCAGTCCTTCAACATCACGGTGACCTTGCGGGTTGCCTATGTGCCGATCACTGCGGGTCGATTGGGGTTCACGACCGCGCGGTACTCCATCGAGAAGTACTCGGATGTGGCCGACGCCCTTGACCGAGCCAGCCTCAATGAACTCGAAGACACGCCAGTTCCAGTTCGCCCGTCAATCCCAATCCGCTACAGCGGCGTGTCCACCGCAGCCACCCAAGAGAACCGCGTCTATGTGACCCGCCCGCTCAAGTTGGCACTCGGCCTGCTGGATGCCGGTGGCATCAGCGCTCCGAGTGATGACGGAACCGTTTCGCTCAACTCCGCAATCCAGTGGGACTTCAACCCACAAGACGGGCTTCGATTCGGTACCGGCTACTTGTATTCATTCCAAGATCACCTGATTCGTGAGGTCGTTCAGGCCATGGGCTTTGTGGCGGGGGCTGACTTCCTCGTCCGTGACTGCACCGTCATGGACCTGTTCCGATTCCAGGCGGACGCGATCGATCCCACATATCTGATCGCATCCAACACCAATGTCTTCGGAGGCGCGCCGCCGGTGACCTGTGCCCAGTGGGCGGGGATCTTCGAGGGAGGGCTGTTGGGTGGATCGCTCCCGCCGATTGGCTGGGCACTGGACTACAACCCAGGACTCAACAAGACGCTGATCGCGAACTGGAAGGCCGTGAATGCCGCAAACACCGCGAACCAACTGCTTGGCGCGGCAACGGCTGCAGTCAACGATCTTCCGGATCCAACCGAGTTCCTGCGACACCAGATCGCTGGCAATCCCGGCGCAAACACGAATGTCTTTGATGACTCGGAGATTGTGCCAGCAATTCCTGCTTCCCAGCGCACTGGCGGCTACCCAGATGGCGCGGTGCAGACCATCGCCACGGTGGGGGCTGGAGCTGGAGCTCGATGCGCAATCATTGATTTCCGCGCGAAGGTTCCCGCGGTGGCAGGACCGCCCGCAGTAGCCCAAGTGAACCGTGACTTCCGCGGTGCGATGCCGCGAACGGTTGCACGGAACACAGTAGCCAACACTTCGATCCTGAACTTCATGGTCGATGTCACTGGTGCCCAGAGCGATTATGAGTTCGAGATGTATGACGGGGCTCCAGTACGTGGTGCCTTCGTCAAGCAGGATGAACTGGGCGACCTCGGCACACGCTGCCTGTTGGGGAAGGAGATCGGTCGAGGCGTCACCTTCTACAGTCGCGATCCCTGCTCGTACAGCTTCAGTCCCCTTGACTTGGCGCCGCTTGGAAAGATGCCTGACTTCCTCACGGGCCGCGAGTGGCTGGCGCTCGATATGTTCGGCTGGTCAGTCGACCTGACCACGCTCGATTTGACGAATGAGGGTGATACGACGGCCAACCTCGAGTGCGCGCCTTGATTGAGGCTGCATAGTCTGTGCCCCGACGCTCGGAGCTCCGTTGGTTTTCGCATCCTTGTCTGAATGGGTTTCCCCGCTGCTGATCGCCCACTCTGTCCCGCATTGGTGCGGAACAGTTGCTCGCGGAGCGGACTCGGAGCCTGCAGCGCGTCTCGGCGGTGCTGGGGCGCGACTTTGCCGCGCGAAGCAGGTCCACGGGGCGCGATGGGTCGATGCGGCACGGTGCGATGGGCTCTGCGAGGCTGATGCCGTCGTGAGCCATGATCCGCGACTTGTCGCAGCAATCTCCACTGCCGACTGTTGCCCCGTGCTTGTCGCGTGCCTCGCTTCGGGATGCGTTGCCGCCATTCACGCTGGGTGGCGCGGGCTGGCAGCTGATGTGATCGGGGCAGCGCTCGGCGGCATGGTGCTGGAGTACGGAGCCCAGCCAAGCCGCATGGTGGCGGCCATCGGTCCCTGCGCTTCAGGTGAACGCTACGAAGTTGGCATGGATGTCATCAGCGCATTCGAAGCGCGCGGGCTTTCAACTGCCATCCGCGTGCCCGCGGGAACCAGAGCGGGACATGCGTTCGCCGACTGCGCCAAGGCCGCTCGCCTGCTCCTCGAGCGAGCGGGAGTGCCTGCTGATTCGGTCGAGAGCAATGCGCCCTGCACCATTGGTGAACTTGGTTTCCCGAGCTATCGCCGCGATCCATCGAATCCTGCTCGCATGACGAGTGCGATCGCGTGCCGACCCTGACCGAGGTCGTTGCACTGCTACACTGCCACCGCGCTGGACAGGTGGCCGAGTGGCTGAAGGCGTCGGTTTGCTAAACCGGTATAGGGACTTCAATCCCTATCGCGGGTTCGAATCCCGCCCTGTCCGTTCCGACCATCCTGAATCCTCGGCGTCGATGCGTGACTTTGCCCGAGTCGGTGCTGGTTGGTCCGTCGTCGCTAGACTTCGGGGTCCCATGAAGATTCACGAGTATCAGGCGCGCCAACTGCTCTCCGATGCAGGCATTCCGGTTCCAAAGGGCCGCATGGTGCAGACGACCGATGAGGCACACGCAGCCGCCCGCGAACTGTTCACCGCGGGCTCGACCCAAGCCGTGGTGAAGGCGCAGGTGCATGCGGGCGGGCGTGGCAAGGCGGGCTTCGTGAAGGTCGTGCGCTCGATCGATGAGGTGATGAGCGCGGCGCGATTCATGCTTGGCAACAAGATGCACAGCCCGCAAACGCCACCCGAGGGGCTTGAGGTCAAGCGTCTCCTGGTGGCCGATGCGGTGGACATCGCACATGAGTACTACGCCGCTGTCCTCGTGGACCGCGAGCGGCGGACGAACACGCTGATTGCGAGCGCGGAGGGCGGCGTCGAGATCGAGAAGGTTGCCGAAGAGCGACCTGATGCAATCGTCCGCGTTCCGCTTGATCCGCTGGCTGGACTGCTTCCGTTCCAGGCGCGGCGGGTGGCGCTGGCACTCGGCTTTCGCGCAAAGGCGGCGTCACAAGCAGCGACCGTCCTGACTCGACTGAGCAGTCTGCAACAGAAACTCGACGCGAGCTTGGTGGAAGTCAACCCGCTCGTGCTGACGCCACCGTGCAGCGCGCACCCCGATGGGCAGGTGATGGCGATCGATGCCAAGTTTGCATTCGACGACAACGCGCTCTTCCGCCATCCCGAGATCGAGGCGCTGCACGATCCGACCGAGGAGAATGCCGCTGAACTTCGGGCCCAGTCGTTTGGGCTTTCCTATGTTGCGCTCGATGGGAACATCGGCTGCCTCGTCAACGGCGCTGGTCTGGCGATGAGCACCATGGACATCATCAAGCTGCATGGCGGCGAGCCGGCGAACTTCCTGGACGTCGGCGGCAGCGCGAGCGAGGAGGCAGTGACGGAGGCGTTCCGCATCATCCTGAGCGACGGGCGCGTCGAGGGCGTGTTGGTGAACATCTTCGGCGGCATCATGCAGTGCGATCGCATCGCGCGCGCGATCGTCGGCGCTGCGTCGACCATCGGCTTTGACGTTCCGCTGGTGGTTCGCTTGGAGGGGACGAATGTGCGTGAGGCGCGCGCCATCCTGGATGAGGCGCGCACCCGCATCCCCACCATGCAATCGGCGGCGGACCTTGCGGATGCCGCGGCGAAGGTGGTTGGCGCTGTTGGCGCTCCCGCGTGAGGGAGGACGCGCCCGACCCATGCTGGTGCTCTTCGACATCGATGCCACGCTGCTGCGCACCGAGGGGGCAGGCATTCGTGCGATGCTGGCTGCAGCGCATGAGTTGTTTCCCGAGCGCACCTTCTCCTTCGACGGTATCGAGGTATCTGGGCGCCTCGATACGCTCATCTGGCGGGAGTTCATGCAGAATCACGGCATCGAACCAACCATCGAACTTCATGGAGTGTTCCGCCGCACTTACGGCGAGCACCTGCACCGCGGCTTTGCCGGCACCTGCCAATCCAATGCGCTGCCTGGAACCCGTGCGCTCGTTGATGCGATCCATGCGACCGAGGGGGTCGACATGGGGATTGTCACGGGCAACTATGAACACACTGGCATCCTGAAGGTCGCCAAGGCAGGGTTCACACCCGATGTGTTCCGATTCAATGGATGGGCGGATGACGGCGAGCATCGCCGCGACCTGCCACGGGTTGCCATGGACCGCCACGCTTTGGAACGCGGACTGCGCTTGGCGGCTGCGCGCGTGACCGTCATTGGCGACACCCCCCATGACATCGACTGCGCGCGGCACAATGGCTGCCGATCGATCGCAGTCGCAACGGGGATCCACCGAGAGTCCGAGTTGGCCGAGCACAAGCCCGATCTCCTGCTCCGTGACCTTGGCGACTGGCAGTCCGTGCTGTCGTGGATTGCTTGTCGATGATTCCCGAGGCCAATGTGTGGCGAACTAGCCTTCAGGGGTGAACGAGCCGACGGAACTGTGCAGCGACTTCTGCGTCAATCAGCGCATCGCGCTGAAGATGGACCTGCCTGACACGCGCGAACCGACGCTTGAACTGTTTGATCGACTGCGCAAGTCCTTCCCCGCACTCACGCGCGTTCGGCGTGGCGAGGATGAGGTGGCTCTCGAGAGCGACGAGGCGCGCGATGACTTCCTGTGGGTGTCGCTTCGCCGCACATCGATTCGGAGCGGGCACTCCAGTCCATCGTCACTGCAGGACGCCTATCGCATCCACCGAGCCGTCCTTGAAACGGCACCATGGTTCCTGTCGATCAGCCCTCTCGACATCGAGCACATCGACCTGACATTCGGCTTCGACCTCGAGACCGACCAGCCGCGCGACCGCGTCGTCTTCGACGCGCTTCTCGCCCAGTCGCCGCTCGCACGGCTCTTCGACAACGACATGGACCGTCCCATCGATGTGCAGCCGTTCGTCGGCATGTCGTTGTCACCCACTGGCAACCTGATGGCCACCTTCGAAGTGAAGACGCGACCGCGCCACGGTGACAACGCGAACCCTGGCTTTGTGGAGCCGATCAGCGTGTACCTCACTGTGCGGCAGAACGGCCCGCTCGCGTCGCTCGAGCAACTGCCTGAATCCTTCGCCGCGCTGTGCGGCCATGCAGAGCGGCTCGCGGAGGAGCGCGCGATTCCGCATCTGGTGATGCCCATCCGAGATGCGATCGCAGCGCAGTGAACCGCGCGCGGCGCTCGGTCAACTCCATCCGTTGGCCATCGTGCGCGCAGCCCACAGCGGCAGAAGCACCATCGCGTTGTGAACGCCATGCGCCAGCATCGCAGCCCACAGTCGACCCGTGCTCCAATAGACCCAGCACAGGAGTGAGCCCGTGGCAGTCACGGCAACCGTTCCCGCGAGCCCGTAGCCATGAACGGCTGCGAAGACCAGGCTCGACACGATCGCTGCCGCCGTGAAGCCCATGCCGCGCACGAGCGCGCCGAAGAGCAGTCCGCGAAAGATGATTTCCTCGACGATCGGCGCACCGACGACCGCATCAAGCGTGTCGAGGACCGCGAGCGACACGGGGCCGAACGCAATCAGTTCGTCGAAGCCTTCCCACCAAGCGCCAGCCGCGAAGAAATCGGGAAGCGCCACGCCGAGTGCCAGCAGGACCACCTCTTGAACACCAAGCGCGAACAGGACCGCGCCAACACACTGCAGCGTTCCAGCACGCGCGGACACTGCCGTGAGCCCCAGCGCCGACCACACACCACCGTTGGGGAACACAGTGCACAGCCACATCAGCAGCACAGTTGGAACGATCCAGAGGAGGAGCGCGCTCGCGGACAGGAGCGCGACAATCCCGTCGAGTGGCGGCAGGAGATTCGCGAACGACACCACGATGCCAAGCAACAGCGTCCAGGCGCTCAGGCCGCCCATGACGATCACCGCAGCGGAGATCCCGCCAGCCCCGTTGGCAAGCGGCAGCGAAAGGCCCGCCTTGCACGCACGAAAGATCTCCATGCGCCGCCACAGCAGCCAGAGGAGCGCCACACCCGGCAGGACCCACACGCTCGAGGCAAGGGATCCAAGGATCACACGCCAAGCGAATGGGAGAAGAGGCGGTTTGACCGAAGGATCAAACAGCGACACGGATTCATCGCGGATCTCATCGATGGATGCAGGGTCATCGATGATCTCCAACTCAACCGCCTCATCGCGCAGGAGATCCCACTGCATGGCGGCATCCTCGCCCGCCGCAGCAAGTTCGTCTGGCGATGCGGGATAAAACCCGGATGCGACATCGTCGCGCAACACCGCAGCATCAAGCTGCTGCGCCAGCTCGAGCGCCCGCGTCGGATCTTCAAGCACATCCCACGGTCCCGTTGCCACCGACATGACCACGATGCGCGCGGCATCGAGCAGGCACACCAAGGCGCAGCACACCGTGACAATCAGGATGACAGGATGCTTGGGATCGAAAGCGCATCGGCGAGGCGGATGCGCCACGTCCTTCTCCTCGTGTGCCTCGAACTCCACTCCGCAATCGTAACGGCTCCCCGCGGGAGTGGCGCAGAAGAGTCCACCGAAGCATCTATGCTTGTGCTTCATGCAGACACGAATCATCGTGGGTGCACTGCTGATTGCAGGCCTGCTCGGACTCGCATCGGCGGATGCGAATGTGTCTACGCTGCGAATCGGCGATGCGACGCTCGGACCAGGCGTGATCCTCACGCTCGTGAGCCTGTTCGTGTTTGCGCCGCTGTTGGCGCTTGAGTTTTCAACCATTGTCACGCCGCGCGGTGATGCACGACATCCGCTGCTTCATTGGATCGCGATCGCTGGAGGGATGGTCGTCGTGCTTGCGACGGCAGGCACCCCTCCCCTGTCGAACGGCGCGCCTGCTGCCCTGACGGCGCCATTCGTAGCCGCCTGCATTGCCGGCATCCTGCAAGTTGCAAGCCGCCACAACGATGGGTTCGCTCGCGCAGGCGGATCTGTCCTGCTCGGGTTTGCACTCATCGGCGTGCCGCTCGGATTCTGGCTGCTGCTGCGGCGCGACACGGATGCATGGACGCTTGCCGCAGGGATCCTCTGCGTCAAGGCGGCAGACATCGGTGCCTACTTCACGGGTGTCGCGATCGGTCGGAACAAGATGTGTCCTTGGCTCAGCCCAGGAAAGACTTGGGAGGGGTTCGCAGGCGGCGTCGTGCTTTCGGCGATGGTGGGCGTGGCAGCGGGCTTCGCCAGCGCCACTGATGCGGCAGCGAGCGCTGGCATTGAGGCGGTGCAACCGCTGCGGGCGGCGTGGATCGCAGCACTTCTGGGGATCGCTGGCACCCTCGGCGACCTGCTTGAGAGTCTGCTCAAGCGTGGCGCTGGAATGAAGGATTCGGGGAGGCTGCTGCCGGGAATGGGCGGGTTGTACGACGTCTTCGACTCGCTTCTGTTGGCGGGACCGCTTGCTTGGTGGCTTTTGGCGTGCAAGGCGGATTTTCCCTGATCGTGGAAGGCACCCTTCCTGATACCCTCGACCGTTCATGACTTTGATTGCCAATCTCGTCAGCCTCCACCAAGTGGACACGCAGGCACGCGCACTGCGCTCTCGCCTCGAAGCGGCGGAGCGGCACAAGACGCTGCAGGAACGGCAAGCCACCCAACTGCAGACGCGCACGGATGAAGTTCGCGCGCAGATTCGGCATCACCAGTCGGCGGCGGCGAACCACGAGGCGGAGAGCGGATCCGTGGACGCGAGGGTGGAGGCGCTGCGCGGGCAGTTGAATGCGAGTACGAATCCCCGTCAGTACTCAGCCATCCTCGCGGAGATGAAGACCCTGCAGACGAAGCGCGACGAGATCGATGAGTTGGCCTTGGCCCAGTTGCAGAAGGCGGAGGAACTGCAGTCCAAGCTCACGGAGATCGAGCAGCAGGCAGCGGAACGAGCAAAGGTCGTGGATAGTGCGAAGTCCGAGTTCAACACCTGCCGAGGCGAGGTTGCCGAACGCCTCGCATCGCTCGAACAAGAGCGCACTGCTGCGGCAGCGCGCATCCCACGGAACGAGCTTGAGGCGTTCAACCGTGCGGCGGATCTCTACGAGGGCGAAGCAATGGCCGAGCTCGTGACCATCGATGCGCGCCGACGCGAGTATGTCTGCGGGGCGTGCAACATGGAACTGCCTGCCGAGAAGTATGCATCGCTGGCATCGAACCAGGATGTCGCGGTGACATGCACTTCCTGCCACCGCATCCTGTTCCTTCCGCAGGTTGCCGCCACTCACTCGTAACCGAGGCGACGCAGGTCGTCTTCTTCGAGTCCGAAGTGATGACCGATCTCATGCAGCAGCGTGATGCGGATCTCGCGCACGACTGCGTTTACCCCGCCGATTGACTGCCCTGATTCGTCGATCCTGGCCTCCCAGCCTCCCGCCTCATCGATGATGCCGCGCCGGAACAGGTGAATGGTGTCGGGCAGCTGCCCTGAGTCAACCACGCTTCGGTCCGTCCGCGCCACACCACTGTGGAGTCCACACAGGTCGTCCTCATGCGGATCCAGTCCCATCTCCAGCAGGAGTTCAGGTGGTGGTGCGTCATCCACCACCAGCGGCGACTCCTCCAGCATCGCGTGGATGCGCGACGGAAGCGCTGCAAGCACGCGCTCGAGGAGCGCATCGAAGCGATCTCGTTCCGCGCGACCGATGTGCGTGCTCATTCCTGCACCGCACCAACCAACTCGCCAATCGACTGGACCCCCTGTTCGCTGCACCAGTCTTGGAGCCCTTGCACGATTCGCCGCACGGCACCATGATCGATGAAGAGCAGCGTCCCGATTCCCACGGCTGTTGCACCTGCGAGCAGGAGTTCCGCTGCGTCCTCCCAGTGCACGACCCCGCCGATTCCGATGATCGGCACGCGAGCATCCTTCGCAACGCTGCGGTGAACTTCGCGGACGACTCGCACCGCGATCGGGTGGATTGCCGGTCCCGACAATCCCCCGCTGCCGCGTGACAGCCGCGGTCGACGCGTCCGAACATCAATGGCCATTGCAGGCATGGTGTTGCAGAGGGTCAGCCCCTGCGCACCGCCGTCAATCGCTGCCCGACAGGTCGCGATTGGATCCGCAAGGTCTGGCGCGAGCTTGACGAACAATCGACTTCGCTGCACCGCCGGGCGAACGGCTGCGAGGATGCCGCGCACCGATTCTGCATCTGAACCGAAGTGACGCCCCGTTCCCGTGTTTGGACAGGAGAGATTCAGTTCGATGATCGGGAACTCGCCCGTCGCATCGAGCGCGCCAGCGACCGCCACATAGTCCGCCTCCGAATGTCCAGCCACGGAGGCGAAGACCTTGCACGGAAGCGCGCGCACCCGCGGCAGTTCCTCCTCGAGGAAACGCGCAAGCCCCCTGTTGGCCAATCCAATTGCGTTCAGCATCCCGCCACGCGCCGGGATGATCCGCCACGGTGCGTTGCCGTCCCGCGGCTCGTGCGTGATGCTCTTGGTGGTGACCGCGCCGAGCAGCCGAAGGTCGATCACATCGCCCAGCTCATCGACCGTACCTGCGGTTCCGGCGGCCGCAATCAGCGGCGTCTGCAGCGGAACGCCAGCGAGAGTCGTGCCCAGCGGCGGAGCGATCACTCCGTGGTTGTAACACATCTACCATGTTCTGGCATGAGCACTCCAGAGCGCATCGCGCAGTTCGAGAAGATGGCATCGGCGGACCCGACCAATGAAATGGCGCACTTCAGCCTCGGGAACGCCCTGCTCCAAGCGGGGCGCCATGCAGAAGCTGCGCGCAGCCTTCAACGAGTGATCGAGTTGAGCCCTGGAATGAGCAAGGCCTATCAACTCTGCGGTCAGGCCCAAATTGGCGCTGGATGGGCGGATCAAGCGGTGGTCACCCTCGAGCGCGGCTTCCGACTCGCGTCAGAACGCGGCGACCGCATGGTCGAACAAGCCATCGCAAAGGCGCTCGAGTCGATCGGCCGCGAGCCGCCGATGATCGAACGCGCAGCGCAATCCGCTGCGGTCGCCGTGGATGGCGGTTTCATCTGCCGACGCTCAGGGCAAGCGGGTACGCGGCTGCCTGGCCCGCCATTTCGAGGTCCCGTTGGCGCTTGGATTGGTGAGAACATTTCAGCGGAAACCTGGCGAAACTGGATCGGCCAAGGCACCAAGGTGATCAACGAAATGCGCCTCGACTTTTCGCGCGACAAGGATCAGGACATCTACGACCAACACATGCGCGAGTACCTCGGCATCGACGACGAGGTGCTTGCTGCGATCGGTGCGGTCAAGCCAGTGGCCTGACCGCGCGGTCACATCCGACGCAGCCACACCCACCACTCGAGCAAGAGGACAAGTGCTGCCGCAAGCAGCAACCATGGCCACGCCGACTGTGATGCCGAGCGACTTGGCTGCGCAGCGATGCTGCTCGACGCAAGACGCAACTGATCCGCCGCGTCGATTCGACCTTCGGCTTGGCAGTCCATGTTGACCGCGAACGACAGCGACGCGGGCGTGGCGGGTTGCGACGCGCCCTGCCAAGCAAGGGTGGCGGTTCCAGCTCGTCGAAGTGGACCGAGTGCGAATCGCCCACCCTCGAGCAGCGCAAGTGGCGCAGCCATCCCCGATGAAACCCGCACGATTGGCGATTGGGCGCCCGCCGGCAGCCTTCCCGCCGCGACCGCGCCCGGCAGAAGCGGCTCCTCGGCAGCGGGGAGTCCGCCCGCAGCGAGCCACGCCAGAGCGTTCGCAGTGAAGTTCACGAAACTGCGTTGGAACGGCCACTCCGTTTCCAGTGGATCGAAGGAGACATACACCATCGTGAGCGGTCCGCGGCTGAGCGTCAGCACCATCGGTCCCTCGCTCGCCTCGACCACCACATCGCTGTCGCTGCCAGGTGCAACGGCCGTCATCGACGCGACAAAGAGGTCGTCGAGATTGACATACTGCATCAGCGGGTGCTCGCTTCGGATGCTGCGCGGCACCACCTGCTCCTTCGTACCGAATGGGACGATCGATGTGCCAACTGGTGCCGCTCCAAACATCAGATAGCGACCGCGCGCCATTGATTGCGGCGCCACCTGCTCGAGGATCACGACATCGAATGCATCCGGCGAAGATGGATCAGCCGCGACACGCTTGTCCCAGGTCTCGAGCGTGAATGACTCGAATGCGGCGGGCGACAATCCCATGACGACGGAGCGCAGGACGAACGAGCCCCTGCCCACGAGCGCGATCTTCAGCCCGCCGATCCGCGGTGCGACGACTCGGGCGGCGTTGTCCGCGGGAAGCAAGTCGTCAGCCGTCACACGGACCTCAACGACTGCGCCTGAAGGCACCTGCACCCCTGGGAAGACCGCTTGTGTTTGTGCAGGAATCAGCGTTCCCGTGGCGGCGTCTTCCGTCGCTGCAGCCAACTCAACTGGCGACGGCGTCACGGCGAGCAGCCGTCCATCCACACGCAGTTCGAGGTCCGTCGTCGTCTCGACCTTGCCCCACGAAACGATGCGCGCAAAGACGCGAACTTCCGTTGGGCTTTCCGGCATGCGCGAGACGGCGATTGCGCCAACCCCCGCGTTCTTCGACTCGCTGCTCCCGATTTGGTGGAAGATCAAATCCTCGCCATCACGGAGCGCCACTCCGCCAAGATCGCCGATGCGTCCATCGGAGAACACCTCCCAGACGGCGGGCGCCGATCCGCTCGTCGCGGCATCCTCGCGGCCGCTCGCGGCAAACGACCTCGCGAATTCGATACCGCCGCCGATTGCCGTCGACTCATCGGTCGCTTCGATCGACTCGATCGCTGCGATTGCTTGCGCAGCGCTGTCGGTGAATGGGCAGAGCACCGCAGCCTCGGAGGCGAAAGCGATCACCATGATGGATGGAGCGGGTCCCGCGAACAAGCCTCCACCGTGAAGCCCCCTGACGCGATCGATCGCTTGGCGCTTTGCCTCGGCGAGTCGTGTGGAGCCATCTGCCGCATCGAGCGCACCCATCGAACCAGAGCGGTCGATGAAGAGAGCGATCTTTCTTGCGCCACCCAACCCAAGATCCACCTGCGGCTGCGCAATCGCGAGCGCAACCAACGCGAGCGCGAGGCACTGCAGCAGCAGCAGCAGGGAAAACCGCAGTCGCTGAAAGGGGGCATTTGCGCGGACATCCTCGGCTGCACGCCGCCAATGCATGGTGGCAGCAACGACCCGCCGAGATCGCCGAAGCCGAAGGAAGTAAAGCGCCAGCAGCGGCGGAAGCGTGGATGCAGCAATCACCGCGCCGGCAACGGGGGCAATCCAGTCAATCGCAAGAACTGTTGGCGGCGCAACCGTCATGCAAGCAATCCTCGCTTGCGCAGGTAGTCCACCAGAAGCGTCTCCAACTGCATCGAGGTCTCCACGACTTGGTGGGCGATGCTGCGCCGAACGCAGTACTGCCGCAGTGCCGCAACATGCGCATCGAGCCGCTCGCGGTACTGCTCGACGACCGAAGCCGAGGCAGTGACCTCGATTTCGGCAGCACTCTCCGAGTCGACGAGCCGCAGGTCACCGAACACACCGTGGCGCGACGGGTCGATCTCGTCGGGTGCGAGCAACTGCAATGCGTAGACATCGAAGCCGCGGCCGGCGACCGAACGCAGTCCACGCTCGAATCCATCGGGAAAGAGGAAGTCGCTGATCAAGAGCAGCACCCCACGACCCTGTCCCCCGAGCGCAATCGTGCGACATGCTTGCGCGAAATCCGCCGCGCCGTTGGGCTGCACATCGAGCAGCCACTGCCCCATCTCTCTCGTCCGCCTGCGCCCGCGCAAGCCGGTCAGCCTTTCGATGCGATCACCCGCGAAGGCGAACAGGCTGACGCGATTGTTGTTGACCAGGCCGATGTACCCGAGCGCCATCGCCAGCCGCCGTGCGTACTGCATCTTGTTGGGTGTTCCAAAGTCCATCGATGCGCTCGCATCCACCGCGATCACGAGCGACAGATCCTCCTCCTCAAGGAACATCTTCAGGAAGAGTCGGTCGAGGCGCGCATAGATGTTCCAGTCGATGAAGCGAAGGTCATCGCCATGCGAATAGTTGCGGAAGTCGGCGAACTCCACGGACTGCCCGCGTCGGCGGCTGCGGCGTTCGCCGTGAATCTTGCCCGAGAAGATCTTCTTGCTCACCACGTCGAGACGGTCGAGATGCGCCATCAGGCGCGAGTCGAGCAATGCATCGACGGTCTGCGGATCGCTCATCGCGCCTCCCCCGCCGCCTGCAGTTCTCGCGGCGTTGCATCGATCAACTGCTGGACGAGCGCGTCCGTCGTGACGCCTGCTGCTTCCGCCTCGAAACTCCGCACCACGCGGTGACGGAGTGCGGGCATCGCGGCCGCAGCGATGTCCTGCGTGCTCACCGCGGCGCGACCGCCAAGGAGCGCCAGCACCTTGGCGCAGGACATGAGCGCTTGTGCGCCGCGCGGGCTTGCGCCCACTGCGATCAGGTGTTCCATCCCTGCCGGCGAGAATGCACCGCCAGGCTGTGTCGCCAAGGTCAGTCGCACTGCATAGTCCTGCACATGCGGCGCGACCACGATGAGCCTCGCGAGCCCCTGCGCCCAGGCGATCTGCGATGCACTCAGCACCGGCTTCACTTCGTTGTCCTTCGACTGCACGCCCGTCGTGCGCTCGATGATCTCATTCAGTGAATCCCGCTCGGGAGGCGGCACGATGACCTTGATGAGGAAGCGGTCGAGCTGTGCCTCGGGCAACGGATATGTTCCTTCCTGCTCGATGGGATTCTGCGTGGCGAGCACGAGGAATGGCTGTTCAAGCTTGTGCGTTGTGCCGCCCACGGTGATCGACCGTTCCTGCATCGCCTCGAGCAGCGCGGATTGGCTCTTCGGCGATGCGCGATTGATTTCATCCGCCAACAGGATTTGCGTGAAGATCGGACCAGGGCGAAACGCGAACTGGCGCTGACTGGTCCGCGGATCATCCAGCACGATCTGCGTCCCGATGATGTCGGCGGGCATGAGATCGGGCGTGAACTGCACTCGCGAGAAACGGAGTCCGAGCGCCTGTCCGAGGGTTCGGACGAGCAGCGTCTTGCCGAGACCGGGGACTCCCTCGAGCAGCACATGGCCATTGGAAAACAGCGCGACCAACACCGATGTGACGGTCTGCTCCTGCCCAACCAGCACGCGACCGATCTCCTCGCGAAGGCGACTTGCGACTACGCGAAACGCCTCGCACGCGGCGCGCACATCCTCGCTCGTGCGGATGGACTGCAGTTGGTCTGCAGAGCTCATGTCAATCAGGGCTTGCTCCCTGCCGAAGGAGCCTTGTCCGATGATTGCTTCCCCGTCGAGTCCACATTCGGTGAAGTTGGTGGCGCCCCCCCGCCCGAGCCACCGCTGCCACCCGCCGCGCCGCCTGCACTCTTGGCATCGATCCGCTGCTTCAGGTCGCCGAAGTAATGCTTGTGAAGATCGCGCAGGTGCGGCGGAACAGGATCGTCGTCAGTGCCTTCCTCGTAGCCGCGCTCGATGTCGCCTGCGATCTCCCGCAACCTGGCGCGACTCTCGCCGACCAACGGTGGCGCATCGACAAGTTGCCTTGCAATCACCGCCTTCCGCTTGGAACCCATCTGCGACTTCTTCCCAGCGACTTCCGCAGCAACCGCATCGGTTCCGTCGCCTCCATCGCCTTCACCGATCGCACCGCCCTTGGTGCCGCCCTCACGCCCAGTCCCGCTCTTGCGCGATTCGGGTCCAGGGCGACTTCCTTGGCACTGACCGCTTCGGCACTGTGACCGCAAGCTCTTTGCCGCGGACTCCAGTTCTGCGTCCGCCTCCATTTCACTGAGCACCCCTTCGGCCTGCTCACCCGCTTCGCTGTCTGCGTCTTCCGAATCGGATGAAGGCGTACCGTCCTTGCTCTTGCTGCCACCGTTCTTGCACTGGGAACAGGACTTCTTGCAGGACTCGGAGAGTTTCCGCAACTTCGCGTTCGCAGACTTCTGGCTCTTGATCGCCTTTCGGAGACGCTCCTTCTGCTCCGCATTGAGGCTCTTTGACGCAGCAAGCGCAGCCTCGACGGCTTCCATGTTGGATGCGAGTTCGCCGTCCATGCCCGCAGACTCCAGCGCCTCGCGGAGCGCTTCGTTCGAGTCCGCTGCATCCGCGATCTGCTGCGCAAGGCGCTCGAGGTCGGCGGCCATTTGCTCACGCGTGGCTTCATCCATCTTCCCGCTTGCGATCTGTTCCATCACCTCTTGCATCGCCTCACTCGCCGCCGCCGCGTCTCCAATCTTGAGTGCTTCGGCAAGCGCCTTCACTTCGGGACTCTTGCCTGGTTCGATCTTGCTGAGCGCATCCCGCATCGCTGAAAGCGACTGGGTGCGTTCACTCGACAGCACATCATCCAGTTTCTGCGAAAGCTCCGTCATTCGCCGCGCAGTCTCGCGGTGAATCTCGTCCGGCGTCTTTCGATCGTTGGTGGGATCGTTGCTCGCGCCCTGCTGAGGCGCGATGTCGCCGAGTTCCTTTGACAACTCAGGGCTCTGCTCGATCTGCTGCTGAACCGCCTCAATCTGCATTTGCGCGGCTGACTCGGCTGCTGCCAACTCTGGATCGCTCACGGGCGCCGCTTGGACTGCCGCCGGCGACAATCCAGGCACAAACCACCACACGGCGACGGCAAGCACGCACAGCAGCGGGCCAATCCAACTGTTCTTCGGCCAGCGCACTGGCATCGCCCGACCGAGGGACTCCGTCAGCCGACGATCGCTTGCGAGGCGCACGCCGTCTTCGATCGCTGCAGCCGCAAACGGATCCTGCCGACCAGCCACCGCCATCGCCGTCGACAATCGATCATGCAACTTCAGCTGCACATCCACCAACGATGCAACAGCGACATCTGAAGGTCGGTGCCCGCGTGTCAGCACAAGCGCCAATGCGAGTCCAGCGAATGCAAGTCCGAGAAGCACGGGGAACCACCAGCCACGCGCGCCCAGATCCGGCCACCATGCGGCGAGACCTTTCGATGCGCAGACAAGGATGAGCAGCGAGGCGCCGACCCAGAGCGCTGCCACGGCGAAGCGAGACAGCACGGACTGCAAGCCAATGCGGCGACGAGCGCGTCGCACGATGGAGAGGATCGGATCGGTACTGCCCATCACGGTGTAGCATAGGTCCGATGCACTGGTTTTCTGCTGTTCGGAGGTTCGCCGCGGTTGGACTCCTTTGCTTGACGCCCGCAGCGAGTGCCCTTGCCCAGCAGCCTGATGTGGAGCGCCCAGCTGGCGCACCTCGTAGCGCGAGCCAACCACCAACGCCCGCGCAGCAGGAGGATCTTGCGCGCATCCTTGAGCAACTGCGCGCCCAATCGCAGGCTATCGATGCCCGTGTGCGCAGTCTTGAGCAGACCATCGAACGCCAGAACAAGGAGATAGAACGCCTGCAGGCTGGACGACCAGCGGGTGCTGAGGCAGAGGCTGGGGCTGAGGCTGGGGCTGAGGTGGATGCTGCCTCGGCCGACGGAGCGAACGAGCCCACGACTGCCGATGCGAACGCTGATGCAGCAATGCCCGCAGCGACGGCTGACCTGAAGCCGCAGACGGACTCGCCGGCTCCTGCGATAACGTCGGCGTCGAAGCGACCCGACGATCCATTTGCATCGCCGACCGAATTCCTGCTTGAGTTACGCGCGCGGTATGCGGATCGCTTCGGCGTGGCGGTTCCGCCGCAGCCTCGGATGGCATCCGACTACGACGACCACTCGCTTGCCATCAAGCGATGGGCTGTTGGACAGAACAGGATCTTGAGTCAGCCAATCGAGTGGCAGGTGCGAGTCCTTCGGGTGACTGCATCGCGTACGGTGCCGGGTGGAGTGTCGCTGTTCTGTGCCGTGGACGCGAAGTCCGCGGATGGAATTGACTACACCTTCGAAGTCGACATGCCTTCAGACGGACTGGCTTCGCTGGATTTGGCTTCAGGCACAGGCGTATTCACCCTCGTGGGCATCATGGATCCGCGGCTGTCGTTTTCCCCAGAACATGAGCGCGATGACCGCTGGGACCGCAACGGTCATGTGGTCGGTCCACTCTGTGTTTCCGATTGGCGAGTCCAAGGACTGCAGTTGCGTCCGTCCGCCGAGTGACGGCGGATGCTGCCTGACGATCATGTCTGCCTTTGTTTCCGCGTGAGCCTGCGGAAGCTCACGACCTATCTGGAGTGTGAGCGCCCGCGGGTGGCGAGCGAACTGTCACAGTGCCACGGCGCAGGCACGGGATGCCACTGGTGCGTGCCATTCCTCGAGAAATTGCATGCGCAGTGGATCGATGGGAAGCCGATCGATGTCGACATGGAGCCGTCCGAGTACGCGAAGCGCCGCGCGGACTACCGAAGCCAAGTGAAGTAGGCGGCCATGGCGGCCGCAAGCAGCCATCCAAGCAGGCTTGTTTCTCGCGCGCGTCCCGAGACGACTTTCAAGACCGGGCTTGCAAGAAGTGCTGCGGCCATGCTGTCGGCAATCGATGAAGTCAACGGGATGCCGACGATCACGAGCAGCATCGGCACGGACGCGGCCGAATCGTTCCATTGAAGCCGCCGCAGTTGGCTGGCCATGGCTGCGCCGACGAGTACCAAGACCGGCGCACTGGCGGGCGGATAGTTGCCGAGCGCCTCGACGATCGGTGCGAACGCAAGCGCCGCGAGCATCAGCACTCCCGCGACGATCGCGGTCGTGCCGCTTCGCCCACCCGCTGCAATGCCTGCGTTGCTTTCGGCATAGGCGCCGCACGCGCTGACCCCGAGCAGTGACGACGCACATGTGGACAGTGAGTCGGCGATCATGGCGCGCCGCACGGGCGGATCGTCGTTGCTTGAAATGAACCCTCCATGATGCATGAGGGCGAGAAGTCCGGTCGTCGAGTCGCACAGCATGCTGAAGATCAGGAGCAGCGTGGGCGCCCACATCTGCGGCGCCAAGGCCCCGACGACATCGAGCGAGAGCAGCCCCTCGAAGTGCTGCGCGGGAAGCCCCATCGCGCCGGTTGGGACAGTGGCCCCCAGAATCTGTGACGCGGTCCACGCATCCGATGCCGCCCACTGCGGCAACATCGACGGCACAAGCGAACGAAGGAGCCATGCGCATGCGAACGCCACAGCGGTTGCGAACAGGAGCGCTGTCCGCCAACCGCGTGCCTGCATGACGCCTGCCGTCACGATCCCGATGATGCACACAATCACATCGGGCGAGCGGAGGTCGATGATGAGGCGAAACGCACCAGCACCCGGCGCGATGATGCCAGCCGCGCGAAGCCCCATCGTTGCAATCAGGAGCCCGATGCCGCAGCCGATGGCAGTCTGCAACTGTGCATCGACCGCTCGCAGCACGACGGTTCGAAGACCTGCAAGTGACAGAAGCAGCAGAACGACTCCGGCAACGAATGTTGCACCGAGCGCCGTTCGCCATGGGTCCGCGCTGCCTGCTGCAACCGCCGCAGGAATCATCGTCAGCACCAGGAAGAACGCCTGCCCGTAGGTCGGCCCCACCGCGATCGGCAGCCGACCGATCGTGCCCATGAGCACGCAGCCCGCGGCAACGGCAATCGCTGTCGACCACACCACCGCATCAGGAACGAAGCCCGTCGCCGTGCCAAGTGCTTGACCGCAAAGCACATCAGGCAGCACCGCCATGACCACCACCATCGCCACGAAGGTGGTGGCTCCCGCAAGTGCCTCGTTGGCAAAGCCTTTGACCATCATCACATGAGTATCGGATCGCCGCCGATGCTGACAGCGGCAATTGCAGTTGAGACTCAGTCTCAATACGATGATCGGGTGGAGCGTGCCCCCGTCCGAATCCCGCTCAGTCAACTCGCACGCGGACAACGCGCGACCGTGGAGTGTTCGGCGCTCGATGCGCTCCCCGAATCGGAGCGCTGCCTCCTGTCTGCAATGGGCATGGGCGAACGCTGCGAGGTGCGCGTGTGCAAACCGGGCACGCCCTGCATCATCCAGATCGATCAGACGCGGCTTGGGCTGCCGGATGAGATCGCCCAGCGAATACTTGTGACGCCTGTCCTTCCCGAGCAGCCGTGAGCAAGCGCGTCGCCCTGCTCGGCAACCCGAACACCGGGAAGAGTTCGCTGTTCAACCGCCTGTGCGGGTTGCGTTCAAAGACTGCGAACTTTCCTGGCAGCACGGTGGAGCATCAGGTGGGCACCTGTGCGATTTCAAGCGGCGCCGAAGTCACCATCATTGACCTGCCTGGCATCTACAGCCTGCGGCTTGAACTTCCTGAAAGTGCTGTTTGTGCAGATTGTCTCGACGGACGGATCGGCGATGGGCGGCCTGATGCCGCGCTCGTCGTCGTGGACGCGAACAACCTGCCGCGCAATCTGCAGTTCGCAGCGAGCGCATTGCGGCGTGGACTTCCGACTGTCATTGCCGTCAACATGATCGACTTGGCACAGCGACGCGGACTGCACATCGATGCAGCGCAGGCAAGTCGCGTGCTCGGCGTTCCTGTCGTGCCGGTGTCTGCGCGCACGGGGAGCGGCATGGATGAACTGAAAGCGGCTCTCGCGGCGACCCTTGCATCGCGGGCTCGGCCTGCGCCTGAGATCGAGCTTCCAAACGGCGAGCCTGGGTCTGCGGCGAGTGCGCGCTGGTCTGCATCGGTGCTCGATGCCATTGTCGCCGGCAGCCTGCAGCGTGCGAGCCACACGCAGCTGCACGACAGGCTCGACTGGGCCTTCACGCATCCAAGGCTTGGGATTCTGCTCTTTGCAGGTGTCATGGCGATGCTGTTTGCAGCGATCTTCTGGCTTGCGCAATATCCGATGGAATGGGTTGACCTGCTCTTTGCATCGCTCGGCGGAGTTGCCCAACGCGCCATCCCCACGGGGATCCTTCAAGACTTGATAGTGAACGGCGTGATCGGCGGTGTCGCTGCCACCGTGGTCTTCCTTCCGCAGATCCTGCTGCTGTTCTTCCTTCTCGCGCTGCTCGAGGACTCGGGCTACCTCGCTCGCGCTGCGTTTGCCATCGACCGAATCATGCGCCGCTTTGGACTGCCTGGGCAGGCGTTCATGCCGCTCCTGTCGGCACATGCGTGCGCACTGCCGGCGGTGATGGCGACGCGCCTGATCCCGAGTCGGCGCGATCGGATCGCCACCATCATGGCGATTCCCTTCATGAGTTGCAGCGCGCGCGTTCCCGTGTACGCGCTGCTGACCACCCTGCTGTTCGTCGGCCGACCCTGGGCTGCAGGCGCAGCGTTCATTTCGTGCTACGCACTCGGCGCGGTCGCCGGCATTGCGACCGCGGCACTCGTTGGCCGCAGCGTTCTGCGAGGATCGCCGACTCCGATGCTGCTCGAACTCCCCGCCTACCGCCTTCCAAGCATCGCACAGGCAGCGCGCGTTTCGCTCGACCGCGGCTTGCTGTTCCTGCGGAACGCGGGCAGCGTCATCCTGGCGATCGCAGTCGTGATGTGGTGGCTGAGCGCGCATCCCGTCGTGCAGCCGCCCGAGAGCGCGACGGAACTTCGCGCGCAGGCGTCGCAACTGAAGCTGCAGGACCCCGCTACCGCCGACGCGCTTGACCTGCGCGCAGCACGCATCGAGCAGCAAGCGCAGCAATCGGGCTCCTTCGCGGGAACGGCTGGTCGCGCGCTCGAGCCGATCTTTGCGCCGATTGGGCTTGATCGGCAACTCACCGTGGCGGTGCTGACGAGTTTCCTCGCGCGAGAGGTGTTCACAACGACCGTCTTCGTGCTGACTGGAGCGGGCAGCGATGCCGAGAGCGGCGATGGCACCACGCTCGATGTCGTGCGCAGTGCAAAGCGCGACGACGGCACTCTCCTCTTCTCGACTGCCACGAGCGCGTCCCTGCTCGTCTTTTTCGTGCTTGCGCTGCAGTGCCTACCGACGGTGGCGGTCGTCGCCCGCGAAACCGGCAGTTGGAAGTGGGCGATCGGCCAACTCGCGTTCATGTCCATCGCCGCATACGCGCTCGCACTGGCGACATTCAGGGTATTGGCATGAACATTCCTTGGACCGATTGGCAATTCTGGACGGCATCGCTCCTCGCAGTGCTCGCACTCTGGTTCATCGTGCGCCCGATTCTTCCGTCACGCCGAAAGAACCCGAAGTGTCCGAGTTGCACTGCGCCGCAGCCCAAGTCTGGCGCGGTCCGCACGGAACTGACCGTCGACGGGGAGCGACCGGCGCGCGGGTCAGGGGCTCAGAAGCGCTTGTGAGCCGGCCTTTCCTCTTGTGCGCGGTGGCCGAGCACGGCTCTCACGAGCGCCAAGTCCGCTGGAGTCGTCACCTTGATGTTCCGCGCCTCGCCCGCAACAACCAGCACTGCTTCGCCGAGCCGCTCGACCAACATGCTGTCGTCCGTTGCCCCTTCAAGGTCATCTTGTGCGTAGGCACGGCGCAGCAGTGATGCCTCGAACACCTGCGGGGTCTGCACCGCCACGATGCGCGTCCGGTCAATCGTCTCGGTCACGCGGTGTCCACGAGTTGCCTCACGACCCTCCGTGCCGAGGATCGCATCGGCAACCTCCTCATCCGGTGCAGCGGCGAAACTCTCGGCACTGATCCGCTTCAGCGTTGCTGAAACGGGATCACCCGGAATCACGGCGGGTGCAACCCGCGCGGCGTCGAAGACGCGCGACAGGAGCCCATCCGATGCCGCAGGTCGCGCTGCATCATGCACGGCGATGTGGGTGCAGGCTTCGTCCATTGCCGCGAGCGCGTTCCGCACGCTCTCCCAGCGGTCCGCGATGCCGCCCGCCACGACTCGAACGCCGTGGAAACCAAGCTGTGCACCGTAGCGCGAGCGGAACTCTTCCAGCGCATGGGGAGGCGCCGCCACCACGATGCATCGCACCTCTTCGCGGCGCGTGAACAGTTCCACTGTGCGGAGCAGCAGCGGACGCCCGCCGAGATCCTGCCCCAACTTGTCGCTCCCGAATCGAGAACTCTGGCCTGCCGCGGGGATGATGACCCCCACCTGGAATGCGCTCGCACCTTCGCTCATGATGGACTCCTTGGGGCAACACCGCCGCCTCGTTCGCTGTTCGGTTCGGACGATCCTGCCGCCTGCTGCTCCGCGCGAAGGCTTGCAGCGATCGCTGACTCATGTACGGGCACGCTCGCGCGGTCGAGCGCCTCTTTCGCCTGTTGGAATGCGTTTGCATCGACCGATTCAGGTGCAGACTTCGCAAGCGCGATGAGGGCACGAACCCGATGCAGTTCCTGGTCGACCGACTCGACCACGGCGGTGTCAAGGTGTGCGCGGACACGCTCCAGTGCATCGCCGATCCACTTCACATCGAGTGACGCGTTGACCGCCAGATCGATGACCCTGTGTCGGCGCATGTCATCTCGGGCGTGCGTCAGCGACTCGCGCTCCATCCGCTCGACCTCCTCGGCAGTCAGTCCATAGCTTGGAACCACTTGGACGGATGCTCGTTGACCGCTGCGCCGTTCCCCCGCGCGCACCTGCAGGACGCCATTTGCATCCACCGTGAAATCCACCTCGACTTGCGGGATGCCAGCTGGCATCGGCGGAATGTTGCGCAGTTCGAAGCGCGCGAGCGACCTGCAGTCGGCAGCCATCTCTCGTTCTCCCTGCACCACATGCAGCCGCACCGCCGTCTGATTGTCGACGCTCGTCGAGAACATTTCGCGCGCAAAGGCTGGGATCGCGCTGTTTCGCATGAGCAGTTTGGCGACGGCGCCGCCAACGGTTTCGATGCCAAGCGACAGTGGAATCACATCGAGCAACAGTGCATCCCGCCGAACGCCGCCAAGGAGCGCACCCTGCACGGCAGCACCGAGCGCAACCACCATGTCTGGATCGAGTGCTGTGTACGGCTCGACTCCGAAGAACCGCGCGACCTCCTGCCGCACGAGCGGCATGCGAGTGGAGCCGCCGACAAGCACCACCCGATCCAAGTGCGGATTCCCCGCATCATCAAGCGCGCGGCGGCAGAGTTCGATGGTGCGCTCGACGAAGGGTCGCGCAATGGCCTCGAATTCGCTGCGCAGCAGGGAACGCGACAGACGCGCTCCACCACCAAGGTCGACATCCACCGTCGCGCTGTCGCGGGTCGACAAAGCAATCTTGGCGGACTCCGCGAAATCCCTCAGCGCTTGCCGCGACGCTGGAGCGAGGCTCGCACCATCGAGCCCCGCCGAGCCCAACCCTGCTTCGGCGAGCAGTCGCTCAGCGAGCGCGCGATCAATGTCATCGCCGCCCAACCGCGTGTCGCCGTGCGTTGCAAGGACGCGGAACATCGCCCCCGCGCCACTGCCGTCGTCGGGGGTCACTTCAAGCACCGAAACATCGAAGGTGCCGCCACCGAGGTCGTACACCACGATGGTCTCGGGGTGACCGCGCCGCCCCAGTCCATAGGCCAGCGCAGCAGCGGTCGGTTCAGGAACGAGTCGGACCGCTTCGATCCCCGCGAGACGAGCAGCATCGCGCGTTGCTTGTCGCTGACCATCGTCGAAGTACGCAGGCACGGTGATGACTGCTCGGCGCGCCGCGCAACCGAGCGCCCGTTCAGCCCAGCCGCGCAGTTCTGCAAGCACGACCGCCGCGACCTCCTGCGGCAGCACGGTTGCACCTCCCGCTCGAAGGGCCGCCAAGCCTCGGGGCCCAGCAACGACTTCGACACCGAAGGCTCCGTCGAGCGCACTCGCCTCCCCGTGTGCTCGGCCCATCCACCGCTTCGCGCTTGCGATGGTTTGATCAGGGAACTCCGCTGCCCCCTTCCGCGCATCGGACCCGACCGCGCTCACGCGCCCATTCGAGTAACGAACGACCGAGGGGAGCAGCCGCTCGCCCGCGGGACCTTCGATCACCCGCGGGCCTGCCGCATCGCACACAGCCACAAGCGAATGGGTTGTTCCAAGATCGATGCCGATGATCGGCTCGCGAGCCTCCGCACCTTCCATTCCCCGATTCTAGGAATGCGCTCGAAACTGCGGAGGTGTCAGCGGGAACGCCGACTCACCTCGCGGGAAACATCCACATGGAGGGCCTGACGAAGCGCTGTGATCGCACGATGCTTCTCCACGGCGTGCGCACCAGCCGACACGCCGAGCATCCGCGCCTCGTCACGCCCACAGCCGACGGTCGAGAACGCCACTCGAAGAACATCGCGCTGGCGTCGACTCAGCCCGCGCATCGCGCAATCCACTTCGTGCAACAAGTTGGACTCCGCGTCGCGTGCTCGCGAAGCCCACAGCGATTCGTTCGAACCGCCAACGGCATCGCGCAGCGCATCTCGTTGGATCCTCCGCTGGCGCTCAACACCTTGCTGCAGCAAACGCCGCACGCGACGCTGTCCCGCGGCGCAGAGATAGCTGAATGACAGCGCTCCATCACGCGACTGCCCTGGAATCTGGCGAAGGCGAAGTACCGCGCAGAAGACATCGTGCAGCGCGTCCTCCACGATTGGCCGCGGTGCGCGAAGCCGTTTCGTGAGCACGCCCTGGAGCGCTCCAATATGGTCCACATATGTTGCGCCCACGCGCGTTGCCCAATCGTTCTCTGCTGCCGAAGCGTCGAGTCGATCCATGCGAATCCCCCTTTCGGTTGGGCTCCACGCTAAATCGCCACTCCGCCCGCACACACAAGCAACACCCAAATTCTTCGGGAAAAACTGCGGATCGCCGACTTGTCAACGGGTTGTGCACCGCTTGTCCACACCGCGGATGACCGCGCGGCGGGCATCGCGCCTCAACGCGGTTGCTTGCCTGCTTCGGGCAGCCGATCGAGCTGCCGCTGAAATCGTGCCGCCGCGATCTGCGAAAGCATCGCGACTGCCTCGCGGACACTCGGATCGTCACCGCTCGCAGCAAACTGCCGTTGCCCGCCCTCCCACATGACGGCAACATCAGCAAGCCGATCACCGCCTTCGGGCACTGGAACAGCCATCCAAGCAGGCTTGTTTCTCGCGCGCGTCCCGAGACGACTTTCAAGACC
The DNA here is from genome assembly GCA_009926625.1 of Planctomycetota bacterium. Lineage (GTDB taxonomy): Bacteria > Planctomycetota > Phycisphaerae > Phycisphaerales > SM1A02 > F1-60-MAGs104. Next base: position 4,566 of record RFON01000007.1, on the reverse strand, counting down.
GGGCTTGCAAGAAGTGCGGCGTTTCCCACGATGGCACCATTGCAAGTCCATCCTTGCCACCGCCGTAGCCGAATGTGCCGCGGTCGACCTCGAAGTACTCGTACTTCGCCTCGGAAGGCTCGCGTGACCAGATCATCAGGCTGATGCCGCACGCGCTCGGCGACTCCAACTTGGTTGGCAGTGCGTTGCAGCCTGACGGCACGAACCCACCCGCGATCAGGGCACCGACCACGGAAAGCGCCGAGCTGCAGTGGAGCGGTCGATTCACTGCACCTCGCGCGCTGTTGGCTTGAAAGGCGGCGCCTTGTCGAAGCCGGCATATGGATCGGGACCAAAGTCGTAGCGCTGCGGCAAGTTTCGATCCGCGCTTCGATCGGTTGCCCACGCGAGCGAACAAAGCGATCGAACGAGTGTGACCGCGTTCGCATCGGGAACCTCGGTGACCTTGAAGCGCCGCACGAACCACCAGTCTGTCCCGTCGGCGTGGAAGAACAGGATGTAGACGATCTCATCCTTCGCCGGCACGACGGATGACGGCCACTCATCGACCGTCGACTGCGATGGATCGATCCATCCGGTCTCGCGCGCGAGCGACCAGACTCCATCCACCTGCTCGCGGTACAGCCATCGTGTGATCGCCGGCCGCGTCAGGAACGACAGGCTGTCGCCGTAATCGCTGCGCAGACTGCCATCGCTCAACATCGTGAACTTGCCCTGCCGAAGGTGCGCTTGCGGCAGGTCCTTCACCCCCGACCCAGTGAGAATCGTTACATCAATCGACGAGTCGTCGGGAACTTCACCGCTGGGGATCCGAGCCTCGCGAATGTCGCTGCATCCGCCGATGCAGAGGCAGGCGGCGATCGCCACCCAACGACATGCACCGAACCAGCGGCAAGCCATCGCAGGAGGGTAACAAGGGAATGGCTGCGGTAGTCTCCCCGCCTTCCATGCGCTGCAGCATCGAGTGGCTCAACACCTACCTGTCGAAACCAGTCGATGCAGCGGCAGCAGCAGAGCACCTGACGGCGGCAGGGTTTCCTTGCGAGTCATCGGAGCGCCTCGAGTCGGGGGACACCGTCCTTGAGGTGGAGACCACCAGCAACCGTGGCGACTGCCTCAGCCACATCGGACTCGCACGGGAGATCGCTGCGGCCACGGGGAGTTCCGTGGTGATGCCGCCGTCGGACTCGCCATGCATTGCCGAGGCGTGCGAGCAGGCTGTCCGCGTCACCAACATGGATGCTGCGAGGTGTCCGCGGTACACGGCGCGCATCATTCGTGGCGTACGGGTCGGTGCAAGCCCACCTTGGCTGCAGGAGCGCCTGCGCGCAATCGGGCAGATTCCACGGAACAATGTGGTGGACTGCACGAACTTCCTCCTGTTTGAGTGGGGACAACCAACGCATGTGTTCGACCTGTCGACACTTCGCGGGGGTACCGTCGAAATCAGGCCTGCGCGCGCTGGAGAACCCTTTCTTCCGCTTGGCGAGGGAGCGCGTCCGCTCACGCTTGTCGGCGGGGAACTGGTCATTGCCGATGCGGAGCGCGCCATCGCGCTCGCTGGAGTGAAAGGCGGTGCGGAGACCGCCGTCACGGAGTCGACCGTGGACCTCCTCATCGAGTCGGCCGCCTTCGATGCGGTGGCCGTGCGGCGATCCAGCCGTTCCACCCGATTGGCCAGCGATTCGAGCCACCGATTTGAACGCGGCATCCATCTAGCGGATGTCGATGCTGCGGCGGAACGGCTCGTCCACCTCATCCTCTCGACGGCTGGGGGCACTCGACTCGCTGGAGCCGTTGCCGTCGGCGCGCCGCTCCCGATGCTGCAGCGCCTTTCGCTCCGGCTTTCCGAACTGCGCGCAGTGACCGGCGTCGAAATCGAAGCCCAGGATGCCGTGCGCGTGCTCGCGGCGCTTGGTTTGCAACCCGTGCTGCGTTCGGAGGTGATTGAATGCACCGTCCCGCCGCAGCGACTGGACTTGACCCGCGAGATCGACCTCATCGAGGAAGTCATCCGCGTCGTCGGGCTCGATCGCATTCCAGTCGATGAGCGCGTCCGAATTCGTCCGACGCGCAGCCAACCGCAGGTGCAGGCCGTTCGTGCGGCGAAGGATTGCCTTGCGGGCATCGGATTCCTTGAAACAGTCACACCGACCCTCATCGCCGAACGATCAGCGGCACCGTTCTTTGGTGACGGTGAGAGCGCCCTGCGGATCGAAGATGAGCGTGCCGTTGCAGAGCCCGTGCTGCGCCCCTCCATCCTGCCGAGCCTGCTGCATGTCGCGCGCACGAACCGCGACCGCGGACAGTCGTCGGTTCGGCTCTTCGAGATTGCGAGCGCCTTCTGGCTCAGATCCGAACGCGGAGCCGAGCATCACGAGGAGCGGCGCGTCCTGTCGCTGCTTGCATGCGGCACCAACGATCCGCAGCAACAGCTTCGGGAACTGCGCGGCGCGGTCGATGTGGTCGTTCGCACGATCACGGGCGTCCATGCGGCTGACGTCGAGCCCGCCACGGGGAATCTTGCCGAATGGTCGCTGCCGGCCTTTGCACCTGCCGGCGCGATCAGTGTTCAAGGCAAGTCGCTCGGATGCATCGGTCTCCTGCGCGCGGCGGTGGCGGGCGCAGCGGGGCTCGATGGCGTCGTGGCCGCGGCAGAGATCGATTGGAACGCCCTCGCATGCGCATTCCCGCCAACGCCAAGCGTCGGTGCGCTCGTGAACAGCCCGAGCATCGCACGCGACCTTTCCTTCGTGGTGGAAGAGTCCGTGCCATGGACAGCGATCGAGCAGGTGATTCGCGCGACCGAACTGCCGCACCTGGAATCGGCCACCTTCGTTGGCACTTGGCGCGGCGCGAAGATCGGCAGCAGCAGGAAATCCACCACGCTCCGCCTGACATTTCGCGACGCAACCCGCACGCTGCGCAAGGATGAGATTGACCCTCACATCACCCGCCTTCTTGATGCGATGCGTGCGGCGGTCGGAGCCGAGGTCATGGCGTGACGACGCGTCCACTTGCCGATCTCACCGTCCGCGATTTCTGCGATGCCTTGGCCGCGCACCGCCCAACGCCAGGCGGGGGCGCGACGAGCGCGATCGTGCTGGCGCAATCGGCTTCCCTCGGCTCGATGGTGATTGCGTATTCGAAGGACAAGTCGAAGTTCGCTCCGCATCTTCCTCGGCTTGAGCGCATCGATCAACTGCTTGACGCTTCGCGGCGCGAGGCGCTGTTGCTTGCCGATCGCGACGCGGCTGCGTATGAGGCACTGAGCGCGCTCTGGAAACTCCCTGCGGCTGATCGTGCCGCGGACCCGACATGGCTCGGCGCCGTCGAGGAGGCGATCGCCGCGCCCACAGCCATCGCCGACCTCGCGCTGGCAACGCAGGCGGCGCTCGCATCGCTGCGCGAGATCACATCCAAGCAACTGGCGAGCGACCTTCGCATCGCGCTCATCCTTGCTGCCGCCGCGCTCCACTCGGCGCTTCTCAATGTCGAGGTGAACATCCCCCTCCGCGCTGACGCCGCGCAGCGCGAGGAGGGACTGCGGTCCATCGAACGAAGGCGCGCGGCATGCGACGGCGTCCATGCCGCCGCTGCGCCCACTCCATGAGCGAAGCGCTGGGACTCTTGATGCTCGGCGTCGTGGCGCTGCTGCTGCTGCTGCTCGTGCTTGTCTGGGGGATCGTGTGGGACGCGCGGCATCCGCGGCGCGCCACCGCTGGCTGGGCACTCGCCAACGGTTTGCCGGCCCATCCAGCCGATGTCGGCTGGTCATCGAGCGATGAGGTGTGGAACGGCGTGCTTCCCGCATGGCGAGTCGTCGGCAACAACGAAGCGGGACCAACTGCCGTGTTTGTGCATGGATGGCGACGATCACGCATCGATTCCATGCGCCGCGCAGGCATCTGGCTCCCCTGCATCCGAGCAGCCTGGCTGATCGATCTCGCTGGACACGGCGATGCTCCGCCGGGACCGACTCACCTCGGTGCCCACGATGTCGACATGATCGTGCGCTTCTGCACGGACCTCGTTGAACGCGAAGGTCCCGGCACACGGTTGTTGATCATCGGGCACTCCCTTGGCGCAGCAACAGCACTTCGCGTTGCATCACTCCTGCCGCGAAGCATGCTCGATGGTGCCGTTGCGTTCGCCCCATACGAGAGCGTGCTCGAGCCGATTTCCAATCGTCTTCGCAGGCAAGGATTGCCGGCGTGGCCTGCCGCCGAGTGCAGCACGGCCGTCCTGCATGCGATCTGCGGGCGAGAGCGTTCGACAGCCGCTGCCGTGTCATCGCTGCATGCACAGGGTGTTCCGCTGCTCATCGTGGGATCGGCTTCCGACACGCACATTCCTCTCGCCCATGTGCGGAGCGTTGCTGGTCCACTGTCCGATCAGGTGATTGTGGAACCGTGCGTTTCACACGACGCAATCGGTACTGGACCGACGCCAACGGCGGACTCGCCTACGGAACTCGCCGTGCGCGCGTTCGCCGCCAAGTGGGCGCGCTCGCGGCAGCCTGCGAACGAGTCGGCAGACAACGCTGGTCACGCAGGGTGACCTCGT
>RFON01000060.1 GCA_009926625.1 Planctomycetota bacterium | reverse complement strand
AGCCCGGCGTGTGTGGCTGCGGGGTAGCCGATGTTGATACGGACGGAGATCGTGTTCTGGACTGCAACGATGGCTGCCCGAACGATCCACTGAAGACTGTGCCTGGCGCATGCGGCTGCGGTGTGCCCGATGTCGACACGGACAACGACGGCGTGTTTGACTGCAACGATGGCTGCCCGAACGATCCGCTGAAGACTGTGCCCGGCGTGTGCGGCTGCGGCGTGGCGGATGACGACACGGACAACGACGGCGTGTTCAATTGCGAGGACAACTGTCCATTTGTGCCGAACCCCTCGCAGGAAGACTGGGATGACGATGGCGTGGGCGATGCATGCGATGAGGTGTTGGCACTGAGCGCGACCGACGGCACAAGCACTGCGAGTGTGCAGCTGGATTGGTCAGGCGTCGCGGGCGACGGCGGCGTGGTGTTCCGCGTGCTGCGCGGCGAGACATCTGCAACGAGCGTGCTGGTGGAAGGGCTGACGCAACTCACCTTCATGGATGTGACTGCAGTGCCTGGCCAACCCTATCGATACGCGGTGGAAGCGCTCTCGAATGGCGAGGTGGTGTTGCGCAGCAACGAAGTCGGCGGCATCCGCGCGCTGAGTCCGCCCACCAATGTGGTGTGCGGCACCGCAAGTGGACCGTTGACGGACCGCGTGCGGGTGTCGTGGCAGGCTGCAGAAGGAGCGTTGTTGTACCGCGTGTTCCTGAACGACGAAGTCGAACCCATCGGCGAGGTGAGCGGACTGTTCTTCGAAGACATGTCGGCGCCGATCGGCGTGAACCGCACCTACCGCGTTCGTGCAGTTCGTGTGGCTGTTGTCAGCGAGCCAAGTTTGCCCGCCATTGGTTGGCGTGCACCTGAAGCGCCGCTCAGCGTGCAGGCGAGCGACGGAACAAGTTCGGCGCATGTCCTGATTTCATGGAGCGCCGTCGAGGCTGCAACGGGGTACAAGATCTTCCGTGCGCAGGGAGTGCAGGTGCCGATCGAGATCGGCGAAGTAGAAGAGGAGACCAGCTTCCTCGACACGCAAGCGACTCCCGGCGTGACCTACGTCTACCGCGTGCGAGCGGTGACGCCAGCTGGACTGGGACCGATGAGCGCTGCAGATACGGGCTCGCGTGCATCGAATGTTGCTACGCCGACAGGTTTGAACGCAACAGACGGGACGCTGACGACCGCCGTGCAGATCACTTGGACAGGAGTCGCGAATGCGACGAACTACCGCGTGTACCGAGATGGCAACGAGCAGCCGCTCGCAACGACTGCGCAAGCGTCGTTCCTGGACATCTCTGCGGTGCCTGGACAACAGTACAGCTACCTCGTGCGGGCGGTGACGGGGGGCGCCGCATCGGCAGAGAGCAACAGCGACACAGGCTTCCGAAATCTCACGCCGCCTGCTGGCGTGAGCGCATCGGATGGCACCTCTGTGAACCGCGTGGATGTGAGTTGGCTCGCCTCGTCGGGGGCCGTCCAGTATGAAGTATTGCGCTCGCAAGGCGGCGCGAGTGCCGTGGTGATCGCGACCGTCGGCGGGCAGAATGGGAGCCCGCCTCCGCTGGGCTACGCAGACGAGTCCGTCGTGCCCGCGGTCCAGTACTCCTACAGCGTTCGGGCGCGCGGCGCTGTTGGTGTGAGCGCGGTGAGCGCAGTCAATGCGGGTCATGCAGCGCTGCCGCCGCCGACGGAAGTCACTGCGACGGACGGCACTCTGGCCACGGGCGTTCGCGTGACTTGGCAGGGTTCTGCAGGTGCGACGGGGTACCGAGTCTTCCGAAGTTCTGGCGCCGCGACGCCGACTCAAGTGGGCTCAGTCGCGGCATCGGTTGTTTCGTTCGACGACAACACGGCTGTGGTCGGCACGCTCTATAACTACGCCGTGCGCTCGGTCGGTGCGCAGGCGGGGAGCCAGAGTGCACTGAGTCTTGGTGATGCTGGTTACCGACTGCTGAATGCCCCGACCAATGTGCAGGCGAGCGATGGGAGCAGCGCGGTTCATGTGCTCGTGACTTGGAGTGCGCTGAGTGGCGCAACCGGATACCGCGTGCTTCGCAGCGAGGCGGGTGGGACGCCAAGCGTGATCGCGTCGGTTTCAGGAACAACCTCGTTCCAAGATGCGTCCGCCTTGCCGGGCACGATCTACTCCTATGCAGTCCGAGCCATGTACCAGGCGGGCGAATCTGCTGCGAGCCCGGTAGACACTGGATTCCGTGGGCTCCCGCCACCGACCATCGTCTCGGCATCGGATGGAACATCGACTTCCCATGTGGAAGTGGTCTGGGGCGCCGTTCCTGCCGCGACCGAGTACCGAGTGCTTCGAGCTGTTGGCAGCGCACAGCCGACGCAGATCGCAGCAGTCACGAACGGAACATCGTTCATCGACTCGACCGCTCAGCCAGGCGTCGCCTCTGCCTATTCCGTCCGCGCGGTGCTGTTGGGTTCTGTTTCAGCAGCGAGCGTTGCCGATACGGGCTTCCGGCAGGTCATGCCACCAACGGGGTTGTTCGCGACGGACGGAACATTGGCTAGTGGCGTCAAGCTGACTTGGAGTGCCGCGCCAGGCGCCATTGGCTACACGATTGAACGCGCTGCGCAGGGATCTTCCGCCGAGCCGCCCGTGCAGATCGCGCAGGTTGGTAACTCTCTGACTTACACCGATGCAACGGCGCTTGGCGGAACTGTGTACGCCTACACGGTGCGGACGCGGGGAAGTGCTGCGGGCAGCGTGAGTGCGCCGAGTGCGTCTGACACTGGGTACCGCCCGTTGACTGCTCCGCTGGGCGTTCAAGCGTCCGATGGCACTTCGGCTGAGTCGGTGCAGGTGACATGGACAAGCGTCAATGGCGCGACTTCGTACGACGTGCTCCGTGGGTGGGGCGCGGCTACTCCGCAACTTGTGGCGCAAGGGGTCACGGCGCTCGCATTCACGGATTCAACAGTGAACCCCGGGGTGGCGTTCAACTACGTCGTGCGCGCGCAGAGCGGGGCTGCGACATCACCGATGAGCGTGTCCAACAGCGGGTATCGCCAAGTCGCAGCGCCGGTGAATGTGCAGGCAACGGATGGCGTATCGAGTGTGGGCGTGACGGTGACTTGGAACAGCGTGGATGGTGCCGTGGGCTACCGAGTGTTCCGCGCCGCATCGGTCGGATCGACTTTCGGGCAGCCCACTCAGATTGCATCGGTCGGAGTGGTGCTGACGACGACCGATACGACGGCTGCACCGGGCATGCTCTATCAGTACACCGTGCGTGCGGCGGGTGCACCCGCGGGAAGCATCAGTGTGCCGAGCGACGCCGATACTGGATTCCGCGCTCTTGCAAGCGTTGCTTCGCTGCAGGCAACAGACGGAACGCACACAGACAAGGTTGTGCTGACTTGGGGTGCCGTGACTGGGGCGAGTTCCTACCGCGTCTTCCGAGACGATGGCATCGAGCCGATCCAAGCCAGTATCACTGGAACAACATTCGCAGATGCCGCAGCGCTGCCTGGCGTGTCGCACCGCTACCGCGTGCAGGCAGTCGCCTCCAGCGGCGGATCCACTCCGAGCCCAGAGGATGTTGGCTACCGCAATGTGCTTGCTCCGACGGGCACGCAGGCCAGTGATGGCGCATTCACGGACCGCATCTCTCTTTCATGGAACGCCGTCGTGGGCGCGGTGGATTACCAGGTGTTCCGCAGCGGAACGGCGGCCGCGGTCGCGACAGTGGCAGGCACATCCTTCGATGATGTCCCCGCAGGCAGCGCGCCAGTCGCAGGCGTTGCCTACACCTATTCGGTGAAGGCGCGCGGACAAGTTGGCGTGAGTGCAGCGAGCATCGGGAACGCTGGGTACCGCAGTTTGCCGGCACCGCTGTCCGTCGCTGCGTCGGATGGCGCGAGCACCGCGCATGTGCGCGTGACATGGAATGCGGTATCGACTGCAACGGGATACCGCGTTCGTCGAGCGACGATCGGTGGTGCGTTCAGCGACATTGCCACACTGAGTGCGGTCACGACCTACAACGACACAAGCGCTGCGCCTGGCGTTGTCTTCCAGTACGCCGTCGCCGCATCCACGAGTGCTGGCGTGTCCATCGTGAGCGAGTCGGACAACGGGTACCGCCAGCTCTCAGCACCGATCAATGTGCAGGCCACCGATGGTTCGTTCACTTCGCATGTGCAGGTCACATGGAGCGCGCTTGCAGGTGCGCAGAGTTACGAAATCCTGCGGGCTGTTGGCGGTGCAGCACCCGAAGTGCTCGCCTCGGTCGGCGCCGTCACTTCGTACAGCGATGAGAGTGCCGCGCCTGGAGTGGATTACTCGTACTCGGTTCGCGGGATTGGTTCGGCTGGACCATCCGCAACGAGTGCGTCCAACACTGGATTCCGCCAGTTGTCACCACCGACGAATGTTTCCGCAACGGATGGCACGCTCGGGACAGGCGTGTCCATTTCATGGGATGCAGCCGCTGGAGCGACGGGCTACCGCGTGTTCCGTTCGCTTGCATCGACCGGATCGTCTGGAACGCCCGCGCAGATCGCGGTGTTGGGCGCAGTGAACACCTACTTGGATTCGACCGCGGTTCCAGGTACTGCGTACCTGTATAGCCTGCGAGCAACGGGAGCCCCCTCGGGCAGCTTGAGTGCGTTCAGTCTGACGGATTCGGGGTTCCGCTTGCTCGCGGCGCCCACGAATGTGAACGCATCGGATGGTCAGTTCATCGACCGCGTTGCACTGTCGTGGACGGCGAGCACTGGGGCATCGAGTTACCAAGTCTTCCGCAGTGATTCGGAAGCACCGCTGGCGGCTTCCGTTGTTGGAACGAGCTACAACGACACCACGGCGGTGCCAGGCGTGCGGTTCAGTTACACCGTGCGTGCAGTCGGTTCGGCTGGACCATCGGCGGCAAGCGCACCGAACGATGGATTCCGCCAACTCGCTGCGCCAACGGGCGTTCTTGCGAGCGACGGGACGCTGCTTGACCGAGTCGAAGTTCGTTGGAGCGCCGTGCTCGGTGCGACGGCGTACGACGTGTTCCGAAGTGGGACGAGTGCCGCGATCGCGCAGGTGGCGGGCGAGTCGTTCGATGATGTTGTGGCAGCAGGCGTTCCCGTGGCTGGGACCGCCTACACCTACTCAGTGCGCGCGCGTACGGAAGTGGCCCAGAGCGCGGTGAGCACGGGGAACAGTGGATTCCGAAGCTTGCCGCCGAGCGCCCAAGTCATTGCGACCGATGGAACACTGTCGGCGGCTGTTGGTGTGTCGTGGACTCCCGTGCCAGGCGCATCGGGTTACCGCGTGCGCCGTGGAGTGAGTCCATCCACGATGAGCGATCTCGCGACGGTGGGTCCGGTCAGTAGTTACAACGACGCATCGGCCGTGACCGGCGTTCTCTACCAGTACTCCGTCGCTGCCACCACGGCTGCCGGCGTGTCGTTGTCCGCGCTGCCCGATGCGGGGCACCGCCCGCTCGCGGCGCCCGCGACATGCAACGCGTCGGATGGATCGTCCGCTGCGAGCGTGACCGTGACATGGTCGACGGTTGCGAATGCGGTCGGATACCGCGTGCTTCGTTCGGAAGGCAGCGAGACAGCGGTTGAGTTCGAGTCGGTTGGCACGGGACTCACCTTTGTCGACACGACTGCGGCGCCAGGCGTGTCCTACAACTACCGAGTACGCGCAACGGGTACAGCACCGGAGGTGGTCGGGCTGCTGAGTCCAGTGAATGCAGGCTTCCGCCAGTTGGCGGCACCCCAGGCAGTGGTGGCTGGCGACGGAACGCTTGAGACAGGCGTTGCCGTGTCGTGGCAGGAGAGCATCGGCGCGGCGACTTACCAGGTGTTCCGAAGCGGCACGACGGCGGCGCTTGGGACCGTGACTGCGCCGAGCACATCGTTTGTGGATTCGACTGCAGCGATCGGGACTCGGTTCACCTACACGGTGAAGGCACTCGGGTCGTTCGCGGCTGCGGTGAGCGCAGCGAGCGCTGGCGACTTCGGTCACCGCAACCGAGCTGGTCCGACGGGAGTTCAGGCGACCGACAACCTGCCTGCGCTGGTTCGCGTGACATGGACTCTCGCGGCGGCTGGAACGCCGGCAGTGA
>RFON01000059.1 GCA_009926625.1 Planctomycetota bacterium | reverse complement strand
CGTCGATTCCTCCTCGCGGTCGCGCCAGACGATGCCGCGCCAGCCAGGGAAACTCCAGCTGCTTGTTCCGAGGTGAATGCAAGGATGCAGGGCGCGCGCCAGTTCGACACACGCTGGCGGATGCGCGGCGGGCGCAGGTTCGGTGCGTGCGCGGACGCTCGCTGCGAGCGACTCGTCGGCATCGGGACCGAAGAGACTGGGCTGCGCTGGATCGCTGCGCCGTCGCGCCATAACCTTCAGTTTAGGAGGATCCGTCGTTGGATTTCGTTCAGGCGGGAGCGCTGACGCCGCGGAACATGAAGAACGCCGCCGCGGCAAGGCAGACGCTGGCGTACAGGAAGTCCATCGTGAGACGCTCCTTCATGTACCAGGTCGCGAACGCAGCGAAGACCACCATGGTGATGATCTCCTGCGCCACCTTGAGCTGCGCCAGTGTCATCATGCCGAATCCGATTCGGTTGGCGGGAACCTGAAGGCAGTACTCCAGCAGCGCAACGCCCCACGATGCCAAAATGGCGATCCAGAGGGGCTTTCCCTTCATGTCGCGCAGATGCCCGTACCAGGCATAGGTCATGAACACATTCGAGGCAACGAGGAGCACGATGGTGAAGAGCAGCGTCACAGGAAGACCTCCGTACGGCGGTGAGAAACGTTGGGGAGGGTAGGGGCGAGCACTGGAGCGGCCGCTGGTACTTGACATCGAGTACTGTGTCAGATACAGTACCGTGTGTGGTAGCGCACCTGAGCAACAAGATGGAGCGTGACCTCAGCGTGGGGACTGCTTGGCTGGTCGTCCTCGCGGTGATTGCCAAGTCGGACGAGCCGATTCACGGCTATGAGATCGGTCGTCGCTTGTCTGACGAGGCTCCCACGGGGCTGTCATTCAAGCAGGGCACCCTGTACCCCATGCTGCGCGCGATGGAGTCGGAGGGTTTGGTTCGCAGTTCGCTGACTCCCTCGACGGAGGGTCCTGCGCGCAAGTGCTATGTCCTGACTGCCGACGGTCGCCGCGTGCTCGCTGCCTGGGTGAACACCTGGCGCTGCGCGAGCCGCTGGCTCAATCGCATCATTGGAGGCTCTCATGCAACCGAGTGATCCCGAGGATCGACATGCAGTGATCAAGGCGTACCTCGCGCGGCTCGGCGCTGAACTGGCTGATTGCGATGCTGCACTTCGTCATGATGCGCTCATTGATGCGGAAGTGCATCTCCGCGCTGCCGTGCAGGCGGGTGCATCGCCGCAGCGCGCAATCGACGACTTTGGATCGCCCGAGGAAGTCGCGCGGGCGTTCCGCGAGGTGGATGGCACTCCATTTGGAACTCCTCGTCGATCGCCGACCACGACTGGGCCAGTGCCTGGCACCGAAGCTGCTCCATCAACAACAGCCCAGACAGCGACATCGCACACGGCGGGAGCGGCAAGCGCGGATGCCAGCGGTCCTGCTCGCCCGCGAGGGTTCGCAGCACTCCCCATCGTTGGAGTCTGGGCGCGTCCGACAGCGTGGGGTGCACTGCTTTACTTCGGCATCGTCGGATTCGCGCTCGCAATGGCGTACTTCGTGTGGAGCATCACCATCGGCTCCATTGCGTTCGGGTTGCTGCCCACGCTGCTCGGACTGCCGCTCTTCGTTGCGCTACTCGGTAGTGCGCGAGCGCTGTGCCTGTTCGAGGGGCGAGTCGTGGAATCCCTCTTGGGCGTTCGCATGCCGCGCCGCACGCAGCCCATGGAAGTTGCGAATGACATCGGATTCTGGCAGCGCATTTGGTGCTGGCTTCGCGATACACGAAGTTGGCTATCGCTCGCGTATCTCATCGGAAACTTTCCCGTGAGCGTTGCCGCGTTCGCCGCCACCGTCACGCTCGTTGCTTTCGGCACCTCGTTGCTCATCACGCCGGTTGTCTCGCTGCTCGGGTACCCCATGATGACATTCGAGATTGGCAACGCGCCGCTGTCGATGGCTGCCGGTATCGCAGTCCTGACCGCAACGCTTTGGTTCGTCACTGCGCTTGGCTGGGTGTACGGACATGTTGTGCAGGCGATCCAAGTCGCGCGGCCCGAGCCGATTCGTCGACACAAGACTCCTCCGTTCAATCCAACCCCATCACTTCAACCCAACGAAGGAACCGTCCATGCTGCACATCACTGACCTCGTCAAGATTTATCCAGGGCCCGTTGCTGCGCTGAAGGGCGTGTCGCTCGACATCCCCGAAGGACTGTTCGGACTGCTCGGTCCCAACGGCGCTGGCAAGTCGACGCTCATGAACATCCTCGCTGGACTCCTCGAGCCGACGGGCGGCAGCGTGACGCTCGACGGCATCGACATCGTGAAGGACCCGCGTGCGGTGTGGGCGCGCCTTGGCTACCTGCCGCAGGACTTCGGGTTCTATCCATCGCTCAGTGGCGCGCAGATGCTCGACTTCCTGCTGCGGCTGAAGGGGGTCGAGGCGCCGCAGGGTCGCAAGGCGTTGGTCGCCGAGCTTCTCGAGCGTGTGAACCTCGCGCACGCGGCGAAGCGCAAGGTCCGCACCTACTCCGGCGGCATGCGGCAACGGCTCGGCATTGCGCAGGCAATCGCAGGGAATCCGCGGCTGGTGATCGTCGACGAACCAACCGCGGGCCTCGACCCGGAAGAGCGCCAGCGCTTCTACCGGATCCTCGCCGAACTCGGCCGCGACCGCATCGTGCTTCTGTCGACTCACATCGTCGAGGACATCGCCACGCTGTGCCCGCGCTTCGCGGTGATCCGGGATGGCCGCTGCGTGACGAGCGGCGGCACATCCGACGCGCGGCGGCGCCTCGAGGGACGCGTCTTCGAGGGGATCGTCTCGCCGGAGGAGCTCGAGCGCGTCCGCGCCACACACCGCGTGACGCAGGCTGTGCTCGTCGAGGGCTCGCTCTTCCGAACGCGCGTGCAGGGCGAAGCAGGTTCGCAGCCGTCGGGCTTCGTGCCGGTGCCGCCGACGCTCGAGGACGTCTACTTCGGCGTGATGGACGAGAGCCGCGCCTCGGACGCCGCGCGCGCCGGCGCCGCCACCGCCGCCTGACCCACGGAGCGCCCACACCATGCGACGCGCACTCACCCTTGCGTTCCTCGAGCTCCGCTCCGCTTGGCGACGGCCGTCGGTGTGGATGCTCCTGGCCATCCTCCTCTTCCTCAACTGGGGCTTCTCCGCTGGCAGCCTGCGGATCGGCGCGGGCAGCAGCGTGGCCGGCGGCGACCGCGCGTTCCTGAACAGTGAGTTCAACCTCGCATTCATGGACATGCTGGTGTTCGCGCTGTTCTGGGTGTTCTTCGTGTGCACTGCGTTCGGCAACGCCGCCAGTGAGGACGATTCGCTGCGGGTCATTCCGATCGTGGGCAGCACCGGCCTCACGCCGCGCGAGTATGTGGCGGGTCGGTGGCTGGGCATCGCGGGCACCTATGTGGCGATCATGGCTGCAAACCTGCTACTGCAGGTGGCGTTCTTCCAGATGTACCCCGTGGAGGAGCCGGACAAGGTGCGCGGCGCCTTCGAGCTGATGAACTACCTGCGGCCGATGGCGCTCTTCGTCGCGCTGCCGGTGCTGTCGCTTGGCGCCATCGCCTTCGCTGTCGGGGCACTCACCCGTCAAACGGTGCTGGTGTTCGCGCTGCCAGTGGCGATCCTCGTTGGAAGCTTCTTCCTCTGGCGTTTCGCGCCGAGCTGGCTGCCTTCGTGGGCCGACCGCGCGCTGCAGATGGTGGACCTCGCCGGGTTCCGCTGGCTGAACGAGACACACCTGAAGGTGGACCGCGGTGTGGCGTTCTATGTGGCGTTCTACAACACGCAGCCGATTCCGCTCGATGGGTGGATCATCGGGCAGCGGATCGGACTGGTGGCGATTGGCATTGGCGCGCTGGTCGTCGCCGCACGCCGCGAGGAGCGCCGCTGGCGCGCGCCGTACGCCGTGGACGCCGCCTCGCGCACCGCGATCATCGCCGCCGCCGACCGCGCGCGGCGCGCGCAGGATCAGGCGACCGCGCCGAATCGGCCCATGGCGGCGCTCGGCATGCGCCAGGCGCCGCGTGGCCTGCGCAGCGCTGTCTCCGCGGCGGTCGATGCCTTTCGCGCCGAGGCGCGCGAGCTGCGCCGCTCGCCTGGGCTGTTGATCTTCGTGCCGCTGATCGCGCTCCAGTGCGCCGGATTCGTGTTCGTCCCCGGCACGTTCGACACGCCGAACCTGGTGTCGGCCGGCAACTTCGCCGCGCAGTCCTACAACACGGTGACGCTGCTCTCGCTCCTGATGGTGCTCTACTACTTCACCGAGAGCCTCGCGCGCGATGACCGAGTGCGCATCGGCGCGATCGTCGGCGCGAGCCCAGCACCGACGGCAGCGCTCGTGGTCGGCAGGATGCTCGCGTGCGCGATGACCGTGGTGCTGACAGTGCTCGGCGCCGTGTGGTCCACGCTCGCCGTTGCAAGCATCGTGCAGGCCGTCCAGACTGGCATCGTGCTTCCGCCCTCGCTCGTGCCGTTCGCACTCGCATGGGCCGCGCTGCTCTCTGGCACGCTCTTCGCGTGGATGTGCTTCCTGACGCTCTCGTGGAGCCTCTTCCGCAACCGCTGGGCCAACTATGTGCTCGGACTTGCCGCGCTGATCGTGACGGGCTGGTGCGTGACGCGCGGTTGGATGAACTGGGTGTTCAACTGGCACCTGTGGAACGGCATGCGCTGGACGGACTTCGAGTTGTTGCCGCTCGACCGCGGGGCACTGCTCCTGAACCGCATGCTGTGGATTCTGCTTGGGCTGGTGATGCTGCACGCCGCGCTTGAGTGGTGGCGGCGGCGCACGCCAGATGCGCAGGGCATCACGACGCGACTCCAACCCGCGCGCGCTTGGAAGCGTGCGGCGCGCCTGCTCGTCTTCGGTGCGCCCGCGATCGTCTGCGCTACTGCGCTGGCGCTGATGGTGCGCAGCGGTCCATCGGGCGGGCCCGCGGAGCGGCTGCAGCGCGACTACTTCGTTGCCAACGACCGCACCTGGCGCGATGTCCCTCAGCCGCTCATCACGGGCGCCGAACTCGACCTGACGGTTGACCCTGATGCGGGCACCATTGCAGTCACGGGAACTTATGTGCTGACCAACCGCACGGAGAGCCCGATGCGCCAGTTCGCGGTCACGCCGAACACCACCTTCTCCGATCTTGCCTTCACCTTCGAGGGCGAGGAGTGGGACGATGCGAAAGCGGCGAAGGAACGAAAGTTGAGTCCGTGGGTGCAGCGCGTGTCGAACCGCGCCGGCCTGTGGGTGTTCACGCCGAAGGAGCCGATCGCGCCGGGCGCGAGCGTCTGGTTTGGTGCAGTGCTGCGCGGTGATACCGATTGGATCGAGATTGGTGAGAACAGCAACGTGCAGGATGGCACCGTGATGCACACCGATCCCGGCGTGGTGCTGCGCATCGGCGCCAACGTCACGATCGGGCACCGCGCGTTTTTGCACGGTTGCACGATCGGTGACGGCAGTTTGATTGCCAACGGTGCGATGGTGCTGGACCGCGCGGTGATCGGCCGCGATTGTGTCGTGGCGGCCGGCGCGCTGGTGCCGCCTGACAAGGTCATCCCCGACGGCAGTGTCGTGATGGGTTCTCCCGGCAAAATCGTACGGGAGGTGGGCGAGCGTGAGCGCGCGTTGATCCGGCGTTCCGTCGAGAACTATCGTCATCGAGCCCAACGCTATCTTGTGAATCTACGCGCCTTGAGCTGACGGCAACACAGCCTGCATGTGACGCAGGAAGTCTTGCATGTGTTGCAGCATGCTGGGCGTGTCGCGTGGCGCGAGGACATCGCCAGCGAGCACGTGGCTCGAGGGGTCTTCGCTGCGTGTCACCACGACACGTCGCTTGGTCGAGTTACCGGTGATGCCCGCACCCAGGCGATCGAACATGGCTTCGATCTGTTCGTGACTGACGACGCGATCGTTCGGTGAGTAGATCACGAGGGTCGGTGTCGTGATGAGCTCGAGATCGCTCGCGCGCACGTGATCGACCAGCGCCATCATCGGAATCAGTGCCTGCGATGGATAACGCCAGGTCCAAAACTTCGCGTGCGGTTCGTTGGCGGGACGCCATTCGAAAGTGGGTCCGATCACCAGCGAAGCGAGCTGTGGACCCCACGGTCCGGCGAGCCACTCGCTGCGCGGATCGCGCGGGC
>RFON01000058.1 GCA_009926625.1 Planctomycetota bacterium | reverse complement strand
CTATCAGTGGAGCTCAAACGATTTGTAATGGAACCGGCGCCGCACTTCAGGTTAACTTTACGGGTAATGCACCTTGGGGTTTCCAATATAATGATGGCGTTAGTACTACTCCGGTAAATGGAGTTACCGCTAATCCTTATACCTTATCAGTTAGCCCAACTGTAAATAGAACCTATACTCTGGTATCCGTATTATCAGGATGTTCGGGTAGTGTAAGTGGAAGCGGAACGGTCAGTGTTCGTCCTGCTCCAGGTGCAAGCTTAAGCGGTGGTTCTACGGTATGTGCAGGCCAAGGCAGCCAAGGAACTATTACCCTAACGGGTCAATCTCCTTGGAATATCACGTATTCAGATGGCGTTACTTCAACAAATGTTAACGGTATCAATACAAGTCCTTATGTCCTAAACGTTAGCCCAAGTGTTACTACTACTTATCAATTGTTATCGGTAAATAACGGATGTGCAGGAAGTGTGGGCGGTAATTTGGTGGTTCAAGTAAACCCTACGCCCACCGCTACTTTAACCAGTGGTAATGCAAACATTTGTGCCAATACCAGCAGCCAATTGACGATTAACTTCACCGGTAATGGCCCTTGGAATGTAAACTATACCGTTTCTACCAGTTCAATCAACAACATCTCAACCAGCCCTTATGTATTTGCAGTAAGCCCAACGGTAAACCGCACGTATAGCTTAACGAGCTTGAATGATGCTTGTACTGGAACGGTGAGTGGAACTCGTTCGGTAACGATTTTACCCACACCCACAAGTACTTTAAGCAGTGGTAATGCCAACATTTGCGCCAATGGCAACAGCCAGCTGACGATAAACTTCACGGGCAATGGCCCCTGGAATGTAAACTATACCGATGGGGTTTCTACGAGTTCAATCAACAATATCTCTTCAAGCCCATATGTATTTGCAGTAAGCCCTACAGTAAGTCGCACGTATAGCCTAACAAGTTTGAATGATGCTTGTACTGGAACGGTTAGTGGAACACGTTCGGTAACGATCTTACCTACCCCAACCGCTACTTTAAGTAGTGGTAATGCAAACATCTGCGCCAATGGCAGCAGCCAGTTGACGGTAAACTTCACGGGCAATGGCCCCTGGAATGTAAACTATACCGATGGGGTTTCTACCAGTACCATCAACAATATCTCAACCAGTCCTTATGTGTTTTCAGTAAGCCCTTCGGTAAGTCGTACCTATAGCTTAACAAGTTTGAATGATGCTTGTACTGGAACGGTTAGTGGAACACGTTCGGTAACGATCTTACCTACGCCCACAGCTACTTTAACCAGTGGTAATGCAAACATTTGTGCCAATACCAGCAGCCAATTGACGATTAACTTCACCGGTAATGGCCCTTGGAATGTAAACTATACCCAATACCATCAACAACATCTCAACTAGCCCTTATGTATTTGCAGTAAGCCCAACGGTAAACCGCACGTATAGCTTAACGAGCTTGAATGATGCTTGTACCGGAACAGTTAGCGGAAGTCGTTCAGTATCCATCTTACCTACCCCAACAGCAACGCTTAGTGGTACTGCTTCTATCTGCCCCGGTGGAAATAGCCAACTATCCATCGCTTTTACAGGTAATGGTCCCTGGAATGTAACTTATTCAGACGGTATTACGCCAACGCCGATTGTAGGAATAACTAATAACCCTTATCTATTATCTATAACTCCTATAATAAGCACTACTTATAATCTAACCCAGACCAATGATGTATGTCCTGGAACTGTAAGTGGAAGTGGAATCATAAACTTGTTTACCCTTCCAACGGCAACGATCAGTGGAAACAGTACGATTAACTTAGGTCAAACTTCTGCTTTAAGCGTTCAGTTCACAGGCCAATCGCCTTGGCAAATTGCTTATACAGATGGCACATCGAACTATAGCGCAAGTGGAATCACCACAAGCCCTTATGTTTTAACGATAAGCCCACAACAAACTGCTACCTATCAATTAACTTCTGTAACGGATAACAATTGCCAAGGTACAACGAGTGGAAGCGGCGTTATAGTAGTGAATGCTTTGCCTTCAGCCGTATTAAGCGGAAGCCAAACGATCTGCCGTACTCAAACCACTACCTTAACGCTTCAACTCGGAGGCCCTTCCCCCTGGACGGTTACCTATACCGATGGACAAGCGAACTATACGATCAGTGGCTTAACCGCTACGCCTTACGTATTCACGGTTACGCCCAGCCAAACTTCTACCTATACCTTAGTAAGTGTGGTAAACCCATATGTAGGAACGGTAAGTGGCAGCGGAAGTGTTTGGGTAGATACTATCCCATCAGCACCCGTAACGTTGTCAGCTACTCAACCTACTTGTAGTGGCATAACGCTGAACTGGTCAGGGGTAAATGATGCCACAGGCTACTTCTTGGATGCTAGCTTAGATAGTTTGTTTACTACTTATATCAGTGGCAATCAAAACCGTAATATGGGCACATCAACCCAGGCGGTTATTAGTGGTCTGAGCACAGGTCAAACGGTGTACTTCCGAGTAAGAAGTGTGGGAACTTGTGGTACCAGTGTATCCAGTGTAAGAGGACAAGGAACTACGCTTCCATTACCGGGCACAGTAATAAGCCAAGGGGCAACCCAAGTGAACTGTAGTAGCTTTGTGGCGAACTGGAACGTAAATAATAACGCAAGTAACTATCGTCTGGATGTATCTACCGATACCTTGTTTACCTCGTATGTGCCGAACTACCAAAATGTGTTAACCGGTAATACAACGAGCTATTCCGTAACGGGCTTAAGTGCAGGTCAAGGGTATTATTACCGGGTAAGAGGAGAGAATACTTGCGGCGTAAGCCCAAGCCATTCTACCCGCTCAGGCGTATCTACCTATAACTTACGAGATAGTATCCAGATTAGTGGTACTAACATCATCTGTAGCGGAAGTAACTTGTCTTTAACCGGCATCTCCAACATAGTAGGTACTACGATGCAGTGGAGCGGTCCGAATGGATATACCCAAACGCTGAATCAAGTACAACTAAGCCGCAATAATATTACAGTAGGCGACTCTGGCGTGTATAGTTTAACAGTATCTTATTCAGGCTGCTCAACAGCCGTACTGACGCGTAATGTGATGGTTAATACACCCATTACTTCCATAAGCTTAGGAGGTAATAGCCCACTATGTTCAGGGGAGATCTTGAACTTGACGAGTAACGGGGGAACGCAAGGCAGTGTATATAGCTGGATAGGTCCGAATGGATATAGTAGCCAGGTACAAAATGCGCAGCGGTTCTCAATCGCAGCACAGGATAGTGGTCTATATAGTTTGACGGTAACGAGCCCGGGCTGTAATAGTATTAGCGATACAGTACGTATCCAAGTGATACCCGTAGCACCGATTAGCGTAAGCAACAACACACCTATTTGTGAAGGGGGTAATGTTTATCTTCAGGCAACATATGTAGGAGGAAATAGCTATACCTGGTCAGGCCCGAATGGATTTACAACTACGCAACTCAATCCATTTTTCACACAAGCCCAACCGAGCTTAAGCGGAGTGTATACGCTGACGGTACTTCAAACGGGCTGTAACCCATTGATCTATCTAAGCAATGTAACGGTAAGTCCGGCACTCAACCAACTATTGCCAACGAGCAACACTCCAGTGTGCAGTGGAGATACACTCAGGATGCAGGTAACGAATCTACCAGGCACAACGTATAGCTGGAGCGGTCCGAATGGGTTTACCGCAGGAAACGTATCCCAGATACGCATAAGCAATAGCCAGGTTAACCAGGCAGGGAACTATACGGTTTATGCGAATCTACCGGGTTGTGGAGCCTATGAATACGTATATGGCATACAGATCAGTCAACGGGCAAGTGGTCATCAGGCAATGGTAAGTAATAGTGCGGTATGCGAAGGCTCAAGTTTCAGCCTGAGTGCAGGGATAATCAATGGAGCTACGTATCAATGGCGAGGCCCAGCAGGCTTTTCAGCCAATACCAATGCGCCAGCAATCCAATCCGCCCAACTCACTAATGCAGGCGTATATAGCTTGAGTATCCAAAGTTTGGGATGCCCAGTATATCAAGATACGGTACAAGTGATCGTAGGTCGTAACCCACAACAAGTTACTTCAGGTACGAATAGTCCAGTATGTGTGGGAGGAATGTTAATCCTAAGTAGCACAAGTGTAGTAGGACTAACCTATAACTGGACAGGACCCAATGGATATAGCAGTACCAGAAGTACAGATACGATACCGAACGTAACCCAACAAACCGCAGGGCCATATGCATTGAATGTAAGCTCCCCAGGATGTACAGCGTATGGTATGGGATATCGGGTAGCGGTAAACAACCCGGGTCAACTGTTTGCCAGTTCGAATAGCCCAGTATGTAGCGGCGGAACCTTACAACTGAGCACCCGCACAGTGGGAGGGGTAACCTACCGCTGGGATGGACCAAATAACTTCAGCAGTACCTTAATCACCCCATCCTTTGTGAATGTACAACCTATCCAAACGGGGGTATATAGCTTGGTGATTACCTATCCTAACTGCGGCGCTTATAGCTTTACCACAAGCGTACAAGTAGGCAGTGATGTATCTCAAATCTCCATCGGCAATAATGGTCCGGTATGTACGGGAAATACGTTACAAGTAAGCGCTACCCAGTTTAGTGGAGTAACCTATAACTGGACAGGCCCGAATGGCTTTACCAGCAGCAATGCACAAGATAGTATCGTAAACACTACTACGAACAATACAGGCTTGTATAGTGTACAACTGATTAGCCCGGGCTGCCCAATCGCTACGCGTACGATGAACGTAACGGTAAATCCAGCCTTGGTATTAAACTCGAGCAGCAATAGTCCGGTATGTCAGGGAGGCTTCTTGTATATGAGCGTGAGCCCATCCGTAGGGGTAAGCTATACCTGGAGTGGACCGAATGGATATAGTGGAACCGGCGCAACACCGTCGATTAACAATGCTCAGCCAAACCAAAGTGGAGTATATACCATCACCGGCGTACAAACCGGTTGTGGAACAGCCAGTACAACCTTATCGGTAACGATAGGCACGAATGTAACGCGTAGCCTGGTAGCGAGTAGCAATAGCCCCATCTGTACAGGTCAAACCCTACGGTTGAGTTCTACGCAATATAGTAACGTAAGTTATAGTTGGCGAGGACCGAATGGATATAGCTCAGGGATGATGAATGATACCTTGGCAAACGTAACGAACCTAGGCGCAGGCGATTATACGGTAAGTGTAAATAGTCCTGGTTGTCCGTTAGTATCTCAAACGACCAACGTAGGCGTAAACACCGCACCGGTAGTAAACTTTAGTAGTAATAGTCCGGTATGTCAGGGAGGAACATTACAACTCAGCACAGCCTCCATAACAGGAGCAACCTACCGTTGGGATGGACCGAATAACTTCAGTAGCACGCAACAAACACCAGCGTTGGTAAATGCGCAAACAAACCAAACCGGGGTATATACCTTGGCGGTAAGCATCCCATCGTGTGGAACGATCAGTAGCCAACAAACGCTAACGGTAAGTCCAGACTTTACAGGCATATCCTATGGAACGAGTAGCCCAGTATGTAGTGGTCAAGTCCTAAGACTGAGTGTTACCCAACGCAGTGGCTATAGTAGTTATAGCTGGATAGGACCAAATGGATACACCGGAGCATTGGCACAAGACTCGGTAAGTCCGGTGGTGTTGGCTAGCGCAGGTGCTTATACCATTAGTATCACCAGCCCAGGCTGCGGAACAGGAACGTGGGCAACCGCCCCGGTATCGGTAACGAGTGTATCGAACCTCAATGCAAGTGGGAACACCCCTATCTGTCAGGGTGGGATCTTATACCTGAGTTCAGGTCTGATGACAGGTGCTACGTATGTATGGAGCGGACCTCAAAACTTTGTGTCCACCTTACGTACTCCGGCATTGTCGAATGTGGCAGCGAACCAAAGTGGAATCTATACCTTGTCGGTAAACGTTCCGGGTTGTGGATTGGTCAGTAGCACCACCAGCATAACCATAGGGTCAAACTTTACGGGGTTAAGTGCAAGAACGAACAGCCCAGTATGTGCCGGAGGTAGTTTACGGATATCGGTAAACCAACTCAGGCAAAACCATACCTATGTGTGGAACGGTCCGGTAAGTTATAGCTCCACGCAGGGACAAGATACGCTCTCCCCGGCAAGCCTCAACATGAGAGGAATATATACCTTGACCATCACCAGTCCAGGGTGTGGTACCAATGTATTAACCACTTCGAATGTACAAGTAGGAGATGGGTCGTTGGTGACAGCCAATGGCAATAGTCCGGTATGTACCAATGGAACCTTGAACCTTGTATCGCCGGTAGTGGCAGGGGTAGGGGGATATGTGTGGAGAGGTCCAGGCGCATGGCAGTTTAACGGGCGTACCGCCACACGATTTGGCATGCAGTTATCACAAGGCGGTGTGTACTCAGTAACGGCAAGTGTTCCCGGTTGTGGCACGGTAACCTCTACCGTAACCATCAATGTGGTGAATTGTAAAAGTGTAGTAAATGCCACAACGGATAGTATCTCTGGTGCAGGCAATGGTTTAGACCTAAACACCACGAATGTGGGTCAGACCATCTTAACTGCCTGGCCAAATCCAAATGAAGGCACCCAGGTAAATCTGAAATGGGAAGGCTTAAGTGCAACCGATGCTACGATTACGGTGAAAGTATATGATGCGCAAGGCAAGTTGGTGTATGTGAAATCGGTAAAACGCGGCGATGAAACACCTACCTGGACAGAAACTGTAGCCTTTGGTCAGGTACTAAGCCAGGGTCAATATGTAATCGAAACAGTACATGAAGGTAGCCGTCAATA
>RFON01000057.1 GCA_009926625.1 Planctomycetota bacterium | reverse complement strand
GATATAGCGGCAGAAGACGACCGGATTGAAGCCCGCCGCGAGCCAGTCCTCGAGAACAGCCGCGAGGTTCGCGAGCTTCGCGTCGTGACGGTCGCCCTGCAGCGCCTCAAGCCGGCGCGCGAACTCGCGCAGCTGCTTGCGCTGATGTTCGGTCCAGTCGCCACCTTCCACGAGTTGGGTGGGTGAGGTGTCGGCCGTGGAGAACTCCTCGGTGTCGGCGACGGGGTTCTCGCCGAGAGCCTCGTCGGCGTCGAGCAGCGTGCCGTCCTCGGATTCCCGCGCGGTACCTGCGAGGTTCTCAAGCCGCGTCGAGAGCATTCGAACGCCAGCAACTGGGCTCGACATGACCCCGCGCAGCAGCGCGAGTGCCGTCCAGTACTGCACCCGCTTCCGCTGCTTCGGCGCCTTCGGATCGGGGGCGACCAGTTTGCGCGCGAAGTCGAGGATGTCGTCGAAGAACGCCGCGTAGTCGCCCGAGAGGTTGTAGCTCCACTCGAATGCTTCGCGCTGCGGGAACGGGGTTTCCTCGCCGAGCCACTTCTCGACATCGGCACGCTTCCGCTGGACGAAGTGCTTCGCGAGCTCGCGGCGCTGGGGCTGAGTGGAGTTCGCAAGATCGAGCGTTTCGTACTCGCGCTTCAGGATGCCCAAGAGCGACTGGAACTCCTCAGGCTTGCCAGAGTGCGGTGTCGCCGTAAGGAGGACGAGGTTCTGGTCGGGTTTCGCGGAGAGGAGACTGAGCAAGTGGTAGCGCTGCTGCTGGCTTGTGGACGCACCTGATGGGCGAGCACAAGTATGGGCCTCGTCGACGATCACGAGCTCGGGGCACTGTTTGACGAAGACATCGCGGCGGTTGTCCGACTTGATGTAGTCGATGCTGATGATCTGATACGGGTAGTACTCGTAGACGCTGGTATCACCTTGGATTTGGCGGTCAAGGCGTGCTTGGGTGCTTGACCGAATAATGACCGCCTCGATGTCGAGCTTCTCTTGAATCTCTCGCTGCCACTGGTCGCAGAGATGCGGCAGGCATATGACGGCAAACCGCTTCACGCGTCGGCGCTCCATCAACTCGCGCGTGAGCAGTAGTGCCTCGACCGTCTTGCCAACGCCCACATCGTCGGCGACCAGCAAGCGCACCGTCTCTTGGCGAAGCGCCATGATGAGCGGAATGAGTTGGTAGGACCGCGGGCGGAACGAGAGCTTCGCAAGCGCGCGGAACGGACCTGCCCCATTGCGGAACGCAAGTCTTGCCGATTCGAAGAGCAGACGGGCTGTGGTGATGTCTCCGAGGTCGTCCGGCGTCGGTGCCGCGAATCGCGCATCGTGCGGGACATCGTGCTCGATGCCGAGTGGGACATAGATCCCGGTTGTCTCGTCGTCGGAACCGCCAAGTGGCTTGACGATGAGCAAGTTCGGGTCTTCGGTCGGCAGGACTACCCAGTCGCGGCCACGGAGTGTCACCAGTTTGCCTGGCTGCAGCAGCGTGCTCATCGGACCTTCCTGAAGATGTCTGGGCGGCTTGCGATCAGGTTCGCGAGGTTCTGATCAAAGCGGTAAACGATGACCTCGTCACCACTCGCAATGATTTCACCACGCTTCTTCTGGTCCTCCGCGGCCACTTCAGGCTTGTCATGGACACTGCCATCGACAAAGACCCAGACTCGGGGCTCGTAGTAGAAGTCTGGCTGGCTGTAGATGCCAGGAGTCTGCTTCTGCGCGGAGTCGGGTAGGCGGAGATTGTGTTGGTACAGGAAATCGAGAAAGGTGCGTTCGAGTTGCGAGTTTGGATCAAGCGCAGGTAGCAGCGACTGGTAGTGCGAGTCGTAGTTCGCATAACTCGAGTTCGACTGCACCTCGACGCGTGCGGTGAGCAACTTCTCCAAAGCATCCTTGATGCTGAAACGATCCACCGCAAGGTGGTCCCGTTGGTTGTAATAGCTCAGCAGGTCGTTGTACGAAGCCTTGGCCTTGTACTCCGGATCGTCGAATCGACAGATCGCCTGCGCGCGCCGCACGACGGCCTTCAGTGCGTCGGGATCATCGGCGAGCCTTGACAGGATGCCAAGGCTGCCTTCCGCGGCTTCATAAATGAGGATGTTTGGGCTCTCATCATCACCCACGGCAACGACGCCAATCTCACTCGGCTCGACCTGATACTCCGACTCGATCCCGCGCTTCAGCGCATGCTGGAGCGTCACGACGCCATCGGGCGTTAGGCCGAGCGGCTGGATCGGTTCGAGGTAGAGGGCGTCGGCGGTGTTCGAGGTCCACAGTGTCACGAACTTGTGCGGCTCCTTCTGCTCCTCGAGCGGCGGCATGGAGGATTTCCAGAACCCGTTCGTAAGACCGAGTGGGAACTGATTGAACTGCGTGGAGCGCCACTTCCGATTCAGGTAGATCAACCGCGCGGCAGGCATGAAACGGATGTTCATGAGCGAGTCGTCGCCCACTTTCACGACCGCGCGTCTCACGCGCTCGAGTGTGCCCTCCACCGCGAAGTAGGTTTCGATCTCGAAGCCCTTCGATACACGCTCCTCCTCTTCGCATGAGATGCGGTCAACTTCGACGCCGCGGCTCTCGCTCATTTCGAGGAGGTCAAGGAGAATCTCGCGATTGGCGTTGTCGCTGAGATTGAGGCCAGTGAACGGGCAGATTTCAAGGTCCTTCTGATCACCCGCGAGGAAGTATCCGGCCTTGCGGCTGATCTTTGCCTCGGTGAGTGCCTCTTCGGCGTCCTGAACGACAAGTTGTTCGACCTTGAACTTGCAGCCGTTGTGATAAATGACATTCAACGGACCGAACTCTCGGAGTGCGACGGCGCGCGGGCGGGAAATGAACTCGCCCGTGCTCGGGCCGGTCGGGAGGTAGATCCGAAGCGGCAGACGCGTGAAGTTGTAGCCGGGGAGGTAGCCCTCCGATGCGAGGTACCGATAGGGATAGAACTCGGAGAGGTCGGACGACCGCTTGCCTAGATCGTTGACGAGAAGGTTCAGCTGTCGCGTCGCCTGCGCCTGCTGCCGGACGAGTTTCTTGTACTCGTCGCTTGATGCGGCGAGCGTTCCCGAGTCGATGCGCGTGGTCGCTCGCGAGAGCGAAGTCTTTGCGGAGCCGTGGAGCTTGCGCCACCGCCCAAGGGCCGCATCAAGATGAGCGGCGAGATTGGTCAGGTTCGAGTCGATCCAGGAATCCGAGTACCAGCCTGCGCCCTTCGACTCAAGGTCTCGGCTGAAATCATGGATCGCGCGCTTGAACGAGGAGCGAACCGAATCGAAGGCCGCGGCGCTGAGCTTGAGCCCCGCGCGAGTTGCTCCAGCGAGAGGCATGCCGACAGAGTCCATCGCCACCAGCGACGAAAGCGAGGCCGGCTTACCGACCTGTCCTTCGAGGCCCGGTAGCCCAATCGCCGACACCGCGAGAGCGTTCAGGTGCGAGAGCAGCAATTCCCTGTTGCAGAGGTCGAGCCGCGGCGGCTGCACTGCGCCAGCGACGAGATCGACCTGTTGCTGGAAATAGTGCCGATCGTGCGGCGAGAAGGTCGAACAATAAGTGAACACAAGCGCACCTTGCCCGCTTCGACCCGCTCGCCCAGACCGCTGCGCATAGTTCGCCGAGTTTGGCGGGGCATTACGCATGTGGACGATGCTGAGGCCGCCAATGTCGACGCCGAGTTCCATGGTCGGCGAGCAGAACAACGCGCTGATCGACTGGCTCCGGATCTTCTGCCGATCGGGTTGGGTCTTCTTCTCGTCAAGCCACCATTCACACTTGAATCGATCTTCACGGTCGAGTCGATCATCCTTGTCGAGTTGCCCGGTGTGGTCCTCCGCGCGAAGCCGCTTCGCCTTGGAGAACTCACGGCTATACATCTCGGCGAAGAATGCGTTGGGCATGATCGGGCTGTCGCGAAAGCTCCGGCGCTTGATGACATCGGTCTTCACCGTCTTGCCATCACCGAGTTTCCAGATGATCTTGTCGACCTTGAGGCGATAAGTCTTGACCTCGGCGCCGTCTGCGCCCTTTGCAGTAATCGGATGGAGGTAATCAGACTGCGCGAGTCGCTCCATGACGGCGAAAATGAAGTCTCGGTAGTGGTCTCCGCGAACCGCCGTGCCGTCGAGGTCCTCGGCCTTGACGAACTGCTTGATGTACTTCCCCAACCCACTGGCCGGCCCCATGCTCGCTGATGAGAGCGGAGACCTCGTCGCAAGTGGATCGAATCGAATCACCCGAGGGTGGGCGATCTCCTCTTTCTCGTCGAGTGTCCACGGCGCACGGAGTTTCTCCCTGAACTCCTTCTCATTCTCTTTCATCTTGGCGTGCTCGAGAAAGTTTGCGCTGTGTAGCGCATATTCGAGCCGAAAAAAGTCGAGGATTGTGGCGAGGAACTCGCGCCGCTTTGCGTGGTTTAGGTCGCGGACGATTGGCGTCGCCGCCCAGAAGGAATCCGCCTTCGCGACCTCGTCGAGACAGTCGTAGTCGATGGCGAGGAGCGCGCATTGCTCGAGATTTGGCAGGACGATTCGCCAACTACGGCGAAGGTCGGCGAGCGCGCGGTAGAGGATGAAGTTCTGGAAGCACTGCTCGTACTTCCGCTGCACTGGCGCGAGATCGGGTGCGGCCGAAAGTGTCGAGAAGTCACTGAATGGCAGGTCGAGTGCCCTGAACACGGCCTCCCCAAGTTGCGCGTAGTTCAGACGGCTCTCTGGCGCTTGCTTCAAGGCGTGGTAAATGCCAGAGCGCAGGTGAACCACCGAGACGAAGTCGTTGAAGTGGCCAGCCTGAAGCGCTGCATCCTGGCGATTATCGGTGAAGCTCAGGAGTTTCTGGTCGCCAAGTTTGTACCCGGCTTCGCGCAGCCGCGCCAAGATCGAAAAGGTCGTGATCGTGGTTGATGTGCTTCTGCCCTCGCTTCCGAGCTTCGCGAGTTTGGTGCCGTCGCGCGTCTTCGTATCGAAGAAAGTTCCGCTCGTTGGATCGAAGAGGAGCGGCGCAGGCATGAACCACCCCTCGTACTTCAGAGGCGTGGTCTCGGAGCAGTTTCCAAACTCATCGAAGTAGATCCGCTGCGGGAGCGATTCCGCGCGTTCCGGCAGAAGTTTGCGACCTGACTTGTTCGTCCGAAACCACGAGTCGGGAAGCGAGTCGAGATCCTCATCTGGGTTCCAGACATCGCCCACGACGAGATAGCCATCGGTGGCGTCTTCGTCCTCTTCGGAATTGTCCATGAATTCACGCGGTAACAGGCGCGTGCCCTGTCGCTTCACGCAAACAAACGGGTGTCCTGAACTGCGGCTGAACACATTCGGGAAAATAGGCTTCTGCTTCTCTTCATCCGCCTTGTAGATGCCAGGCTCAAGAGTGATGAAGCGCTCGTCACCCTGATCGAGCGTTGTGTAGACAGATCCCGTCTGCGAGATGAACTGATGCAGGCGGAACGGAAGAACGGTGTCGCGACTTCCAGAAAGTTGTATGGCCGCATTGACGGTGCTGATCCAGAGAAGCACTGCCTCAAGTGCCGCACGGCAAGCGGGCTCAGACTCGCCCGAGGCCTCAGCAAGAGCGGTCGCGAGTGCTCCAACGGAGCGAGGTCGACGGCGGACGAGCGCGCCGTCCCTCTCCTCAATCGCAGCCTCGCGCTCCATCCACAGCGCAACAGGATGCATGCGGAGCGCGTCCTGATCTTCCGACGGCGTCACACGACTGCGGATCGCCGAGGAGAGCGTCGCCTTAGGCGGCACGACACCAAAGTCATCGAGCGAGCGCGCAAGAGTCTCGTTGACGACCTGCGATGGCGCAAAGGTTTTCCCGAAAAGCGTCGATGCAACGGAGGCGACTTGGGCACGCTGCTGATCGACCGTGCCTCCGCTCACCATCGTTGCCGAGGTGCCGATGCAGGCAACTTCGTTTTTGCACTGCGCTCGGATTCGGCGAATCAGCATCGCCACATCAGCACCCTGGCGGCCGCGATAAGTGTGCAATTCGTCGAAGACGAGATAGCGGAGGTTCTCGTAGATCGCGTCGCGGATAGGTCGCTCCTGCAGTCGGGTCAGCAGGAGTTCCAACATCATGTAGTTCGTGAGCAGGATCTGCGGCGGGCTCGCCCGCATCGCCTCTCGCTTCGATTCCTCTTCTTGGCCCGTGTACTGGCCGAAGGTGATCGGGAAGTCCCGACCAGTGGCCGCGTGGTAGTTGACCGAATACTTGGTGAATTCGCCGGTTTGGCTGTTGATGAGCGCGTTCAGCGGATAGACGACGATGGCAGCAACGCCCTTGCTCGACGGGTTGCTGAGCAGGTGGCTGAAAACAGTTCCGATGTAGGTGAGTGACTTCCCCGAGCCTGTACCAGAAGTGACGATGAAGTCCTTTCCCTCGGCACCGAGGCGGATCGCGTCGAGTTGGTGCTGGTAAAGGGAATATCCCTTGAAGATGTCCGCGACTTGCGAATGGACGGTTCCATCGGCGGCAAGGTCAGCAACCTTGCCCGCAGACTTGAACGCCGGGTTGAATTGGAGGAGCGGCTCGGGCCAGAGCTTGCCGCGGGCCAGTTCCGCGTCAACGACCTTTTGCATCTCGGGGTCGGCGATCCGGATGAAGGATCGGATGTACTTCTCGTAATCCGCGATGACGTTGCGGTGCAATTCAAAGACATTCATGCATAGTCTCCACGGAAAGCCCCACGGATGACCGGAGGGGGCATCCGGCGCCCGAATCCCGCAAGCGCTTCCGACGAGTGCTCTGGTCCGGGACACGTGACGCCGCCAAGGGCATCTGAGTGGGAAAATGTAACTGTAATACGCTCGGCATGCGTCATCCCCGTCGGTACTGGTGACCACCACGGTCGCGGGTTCTGGGATCGCTTCCCAGTGAACGGCCGGGCTGGGGCACTGGCGCTTGCTCGCCCCAGGCCTTTTTCCCAGTCGGCCCGCCCTGAAGGCGAGCAAGTCCATGGCAGACGACAACCGATCCATGCTCCCATCGACGGCGAATCCGACCCCGACCACGACAACGGCACCGCGTCCGCGGCGGCTGAGCCTGTTCGGCCCTCCCGTTGCTGTTGTCGAGGCCTTCGCGAGGGAGATGGCGATCATCAATCAAGCCCCCTTGCTCGCGCTCAAGGCGGTCGTCGACCTTGGGCTGGAGCTCGATGAGCCAATCGCCTTCCAGCCTGCGGCGCTCGTCGCCGAGTCGCCGATCGCGCCTGACCGACCCGACTACCAACCTGCGCACGACGTTCATGAAGCTGATCGCGCGCACGGGCTACGAGCCATGGCCGCGCCTCTTCCACAACATGCGCGCCAGCTGCGCCACCGACTGGGCCGAGGCCTTGCCCGCCCACGTGGTCGCCAAGTGGCTCGGCCATAGCCCGCTAGTGGCGGCGAAGCACTACCTGCAGACGCGCGACGCGCAC
>RFON01000056.1 GCA_009926625.1 Planctomycetota bacterium | reverse complement strand
CCACCGCCGCCACCGCCACCACCACCGCCCTGCGCGCCGTGATCAGCGCTGTAGAACACGAATGTTCGATCGGCAATCCCAAGTTCAGCGATCGCCGCGAGCACGCGTCCGACCTGCGCATCAACGAGGTTCGCACCCGCGATTGCGCCCATCGGCTTGCCGCTCACGCCAGGCACCAACGCCTTGGCGGTCGCAAGCGACTCTGGCGTTGCTTCTTCCTCGGCGCCGAAACCGTAATGGGAAATCTGCAGGTAGAACGGCTTGCCCGCCTTCACCTGCTCACGCATGAACGCGATGCCGCGGTCGGTGATCGCAACCGCTTGCGTCGGATTCGGCGCGGTGCCGCGATCAGGACCCTGATTGCTGTTGGCGCCGTCGCACTCGGTGAATCCAAGTTCCGTCGGAGACTTGCGCCCGACATGCCACTTGCCAAAGTGCGCGCTGGTGTATCCAAGATCGCCGAGCAATCCGCCAGTGGTCTTCACGCCCGAGGGAAGATCGACATCGGGCGTGGGCGGAATCATCCGCATCAACTTGTAAGGCGAATCACCGTCCGCGGTCTTTCGGCTCCCTTCCGACTGATAGGTCATGTGCAACTTGGCGGGGCTGATGCCCGTCACGAAACTGGTCCGCGATGGAGTGCACCGTGGGCAGGTCACATAGAAGTCGCTGAAACGCGTTCCCTCCTTGGCGAATGCCTCGAGGTTTGGCGTGAGTCCCGACGGACGCGCGGCGCTCGGCGGTTCACCGTCCATGTCGACCGATGTGCTCGACCATCCTTGCGCCTCAGCTTGAATGAAGACGAAGTTCGGCTTTGCACTCGGGGTCGCTGCACTGCCTCCCTTGATCGAGCCAGCGCCTCCAGACTGCGTCGGAGTCGGCGGCGCGCCAAACAGCGCGAGCGCGATGGATGCGGCAAATGCAATGATGGACGGAACGATGGATGGCATGCGGGTCACTCCTCGATGATTGGACGATCAGCCGTGTGGTGGGCAGCGTGCCCGTAGAACGAATCAGGTTGCGACCACTCGTCGCGGAGTTCGAAGTCGACTGCGCGCGGACCGCCGCGCGCCTGCGGGAGATTGCCGAGCCGCATCGACCGAATCACCAACGATGACGCGTCGTACGCGATCTCGATGTCTCGTGGGCCGCCGCGCGCATCGACACGACGCGTGCCAACGATGCGCGGCCACGGCTGACCCATCGCAGGCGCTGCAGGAACGATGGCGATGTCGTACGACGCGCCAAGTTCGGCAAGCGCATCGCCGGGATTCAGAAACGGCAGGTCGAACTTGCTGCCAGGCACCGCGCCGCTGAAGCGCCGAAGATCCTTGCTTGTACGAACGGTTCCATCCTCGCGCACGGTCCACGCGCGGTTGCCATCGCAGCCGCTGATCACGCGCCGCCCCTCCGAATCAGTGCGCACGAGCACATACCGATCCGGATCGCGAACGGTCAGGATCGCCCCATCGATCGATGGCTGCTTGCCGCGACCGACCGCCGAGTCAGCATCGGACGCAACTGGCGCTGCGTCGCGCCGCCGCCTGCCGCCCCCCGCATCGTCCACGGTCACGGCGCGGAGCGTGTAGGTTCGGTCACCTTCGCGTGCGCGCGCGACCAATCGTGCGACGACATCACTGGCACTCGCGGTCGGCGATGTGCGCAGTCCAGTCCACAGCAGGACTCCCGCAACCGCGAGCACCGCTGCTGCGGCACACGCTCGGCGAACGATGCTCCACGCAGCGAGCCGCCGCGCGGTATTTCGTCCGATGATCGCCGCACTATGCTCACGCGAGAGTGCGTCATGCAACAAGGCGAGTTCAGCGACCTCGCGGGCGAGGGCGGGATCGGTGGCGAGGGCATCACTGAGCAACTCGCTGCCCGACTCGTCGAGTGTGCCATCGAGCATGGCGTGTGCAAGGCTGCGCAGGTGGTGGCGATCGGGATTCACCGCGCGCCTCCTGCTTCAGCAGCGCGGACACGCGATTGAATGCAGTCGCGAAGCAGTTCACGCATCCGCTGCAGGGACTTCGCAACCGTGTTGGGCTTCAGTCCCATCAGTTCAGCAATGCGGGCGGGCTGCAAATCACTTCGGTAGCGCAGTTCGCACACTTCACGCTGCTGCGCGGGCAGCGCTTGGATGCAGTCGGTCAGGTGATCCAGTCGTGCGCGATCCGATGAACGCGAGTCTTCAAACGCTGCGACCAAACTGGCTTGGGCCGCATCGCTCAGCGGCGTTGGCAAGCGTGCGCCGCGGCGTCGCGCATCCGCCGCAGCGCGGCGCGCGATGGTGAGCGCCCAGGGGAGAAATGGTCGCGCGGGGTCGTACGAGCCGAACGACTCGAGGACCGACACCGCTGTGTCCTGCAGCACCTCGTCCCGAAGCGCGGCGCTGCCCACGAGCGCGTGAACGAATGCACTCACGGCGGGCTGTGCGGCCGTCCAGAGGGAAAAGACTTGCTGCGTGCGGTTGTCCACTTATGAGGAATTCCCGCGTCGGTCCGAATCGTGACGGGGATTTCCCCAATTCTCGCCTGATGCAGGCCACTCTGGTTACTGTGAGCGATAAACTGCAATTCTATCACTCATACTTGATGGATAAGATGGTGCCATGCCGACTTGGAACTGGCAATTCCCGCACTGGCCTGAGCTTCGGTTTGATCCCGCGAGCTTGGCGGATGACGGGGTCGCTCTCATCGGTCCACCCCTTATGAGAGTTGGTGCATAGTAGTGGCCCCTTGCGTGCGCGGCGATGCCGCAGCGCAGGCGAGCGAAGCGAGCCGGAGCGGAGGCACCGCCGCGCACGCCGCCGCGAAGGCCGCAGGCGTCATCTTCCCGAGCGCACGGCTGCATCCGGTAAACTCAGGACGGATCATCGCCACAACGGTGCACGACGTTCCATCGACCAGTGCGCGGCACTCCCGCACGAGATTCATCTTCGGCGTCCAGCCCTCCGACGACAGATCGCGGCAGACCTCCAGGCGAGTGGCCAGTGGCGCAGCCAATCGCGCAGCTTCCAGCGAATCGATCGGGACTTCAAGCGTCACTGTCGGAAGCGTGGACGACATCAGTCAGAGATTAGGCTGCGACGAGATTCGCGCAGCGCAGGCGCGTGTCGTCACTCAGCCGCGGGAGTCAGGTCCGGCTTCGTGGTCCAGCGCGGCTTCCAACCCGCCTTCTCTACGCGCTTGCGCAGGATCACCGTGTTGTCGAGGTCAAGGTCCGAAGTCCAGATCCACCGCGCCTGCGAGAAGTCATGCTGAAAGAACGGCTCCTTCGGATCGATCCTCTCCTGCGTGTACTCGGTGGCCTGATCCCACGACGAATCGTCGAAATCGACGGCGAACCACTGCTTTGGAATGGGCTCGCTGCGAACCTTCGGGGCCGCAACATCCCGATCGATGGGACCGTGAAAGAAACACTTGGCCTTCCACGAGGCATCGGTGACTGTTCCATCGGCGAAGCGCAGGATGAACCCGCCGTCACCGATCTGCCGACCGTACTCGCAGCCCGTGGCGGGATCGGCGTTGTCCTTGGCAAGCACCGCAATGGTCATTGGATACTCGGGCAAGAGATCGATCGCGACGACATTGTGCGGCAGGAAGTCGATGCTGTCGACCGCCACCTGCTTCCCATTGACGAAGAGCGCGAACCAGTTGTCGGCGTACATCGCGCACTTGATCGTGTCAGACATGGATGGCTTGACAATGCCGTCCTGCGGCGGTGGCTTGCGCCCCGAACGCCCCTGACGACCACCTGCATTGCCGCCTTGCTTGGTCCTGCCCGCCGCTGGCGACGCTTGGTCACCGCTTTGCAGCGGCTGTTCGGTGAGCACAAACGACAACGAAGCGCCGAGCGCAATGACGGCCATGTTCCATGGATTCACTTGGACTCCTTTCGGGTGGGTGCGCCAACGCGCGGTGCGAGTTCATAGCGGTCGACCACCGAGTCGTTGGGTTCCGCTGGACCTGCTCCGCCGCCGCCGCGACGGCCGCCGCCGCGCTGTTCGCCTTGACCGCCTGCGCCCGCGTCACCTCCAGCCACTGTTGTCCGCACAAACTCGACACTGGCCGACTGCGGCGCAACAATCACGCGAACATGTCCTGGACTGCCGAACAAAGTGCCGCTTGCGTACCCGTACTGTGTCGCACTGCGGGTATTGCCCGAAAGGTTGCCAGGTTGGGGAACGCATTGGTACTGCACGCCGTCGCGCTGGCTGTGCACATACAGGTGATCGTGGCCGTGGAAGACCGCTTGCACACCGTGCTTCACCAGCAGATCGTGGATCGGCATCGGCCAGCCCGCGCGATGCTCCGCGAAGCCGGGCGATCCATCCGCGTTGAGTCCGCCCCACTCGAAGAAGGGCGAACTCTCCGCGCCGCCGCGCGACTCGCTTCCGCCCACGCCGCCCACAAGATGGTGAATGAACACGAAGCGGTACTTCGCAGTTGATGACTCCAATGACTTCATGAGCCAGTCGTACTGCTCGCGGCCGAGGGTTGCGTTCCAACTCGCATCGGTCGGCTTCAGAGGTTCGTCGCTCGGGCGCTCGGGGCGCTCGCCGCCGCCGCCGCCTTGTCCGCCGCCTTGTCCGCCGCCACGCGCACTACCGCCACCACCCTTGCCGACGCGCCGAGTGGTCGACCAGAACGGATCAAGCACGATGAACTGCGCGTCACCCCAAGTGAACGCGTAGTAGTTCGCGCCGCGGCCATCGTTGAATCCAGTCTTGCCGGTGTACATCGCGCCATCGATCGGAGGCGCGGGGAATCTCGTAGTGCGCTGGCGATACGACCAAGGTCCGATGTCGTCCGCACCCGTACCCGAATCGCCCTTCTCGCCGTCATGATTGCCGAGCACCATGAACAGCGGCGCGCTGTGGCACAGGCGACTGAAGTACCAGCGCTGCGCGTCGTACTGGGGAAGCGTCCGCTGAAAGTCGCGCCCGCGCTTGTCGGTCATGAAGGTGTCGCCGAGATCGACAAACAAGTCGGGCTTTGCCCTGAGCATGTTGGCGAGCGTCTGTTCATACGCGCGCGGATCGACACCCTGATCGAGGTGCGAGTCCGCCTGCACGGTGAAGGTGAACGACTCGCCCTCGCGACGCACAGTGTGGAACGCGGCTTCCTCACCACGGCTGCTGTCGGCGTTGGTCGTCGCACGCCAAACGAAGCGGTATCGATAGCTCTCATCTGGCGCGAGTCCATCCATGAGGAAGTTCACTGGCTCGCCCGGCTTCATCGGCTGTTCGGAAGTCATGCGCTTCTGCGCGTCGCCATCTCGCCAGAACTCGACTTGACCGAGGCGTTCACTCGAAGCCACGATGCTTGCGGTCATCGCATCACGCGTTGGCCGCACCAGAATCACATCGTGATCATGCGCGGGCACATCGGTCTTGAACGAAGTCATGCGTGAGAGCAGTCCACCCTGAGCGTCGCCGCCTTCTCCCTTGCTGCGCTGACCGCCGCCTTGACCGCCGCGACCGCCGCGACCACCCTGCCCCTCGCCTCTTGCTGGTGGCGCATCGTTCGCTCCCTGCTGGCGCGCATAACGAAGATCGATGGTCGCGCTCCCAACCGTCGAATCCTTGATCGCCTGAAGCAAGTCCGCGCGAGTCGCGCCCGAACGAAGACTCGGCGTCTCCGTGAGCGCGTACACAGTCACGGTGTAGACCTTCTCACCGCGCCCTTGTGAACACGGCGGCGCATACTCAGCCCGCCGCGAGACGGTGTTCGCGCCCCATGTGCCGACACTCGCGTCACCCAACGCGATTTTCGTCGTGCTCGCAGGAATGCCCCACACAACCATGTAGACATGCTCGTCGCCGTCGGGCGGCACATGATGCATCACCACCGCGAAGCTCTTGGCAGTGGTCGGCGCTTTCGCCCAGCTCAACGCAGGACTCTTTCCGACGCCGTCGCATGTGCACTGCACATCCAACAGTCCAGCGGCATCCAACGATTGGCACGACACGCTGAACCCATCCCGCGAACGCGGCGCTTCGTCGCGCGGTGGCTTTCCGCCTTGTCTGCGCTGACCGCCCTGACCGCCCTGACCGCGCGCGCGCGGCATATGTTCCTCCACGCGCTTCTCGCCGTCGGGCCCCACGAATTCGAAGACAACCTTTCCGCCGCTCTCAACCTGATAGTTGACGAACGATGTCTTGCCGCCAACTTCGTAGCGCAGCGACCACGCCTTGGGACCTGTCTGCTCGAACCCCGTGATCGACGCGCCTCGCAGCGGCGGCAGCGCGGGTCGCACGCCATTGGCGCGGGGTTGCGGAATCACCTGCGATTCGTTGCCGGTGCCCTCCAGCTGCACCTTGCCGCGAAGTCCCCCGTTGATGTAAGGAAAGGTCTTGGATGAGTGATAGTGGTACGACCGTGTGCCGCCGCTGAGACCTTGTCCGTTCGGCACCTCGCAGAAGTGACCATTGAGTTCGTCAAGCGGCTCATGCGATCCAAGCGGGCACGCCAGATCCTCGCCCTTCTTCGCAGCAGGATCAAACAGCCCATAGACCGCGAAGCCATCGAGCGCAAATGCGATTGGATTTCCTTTGCCAACGATCCGTTCGATTGCCAGTGGTGCGGCGTGATAGTGGTAATCGTCACCGCGTCCGCAGTGCCCGCCGAACTCGTCGAGTTCACCGATCGAATAGCTGTCGCGCCCACCATTGTTGAGTGCGTTGAAGATCGGGATGCCGTTCGCGGCGATCGCCACTGCGCCGCGCATCAGGGCGTTCTTGCAGTAAATCGGTACATCGGCAAGCTCTGGCTTCAGCGGAACCTGCCAGGCATTGGATCCCGTGTACGGTTGTGGCAGCGGCACCTGCTGCTGCCACGAGCGAATGCCCACCATCATCTTCGTCTCAAGCGGAGGATGCGGAAGCCCGTCGGATTCCACGAACAGCCACCGCGCATCGAACCGAGTTGCGACGAACGGAGCGAACGGTGCAAATGTGCGTGCTTGCCATGGCGCATCGGCAACCGTCGCAGCGCTCGGGTCGAGCAAGATCGCGCCGGGCTCGTGCAGCGCTGCGATTGTCGCGGCAAGTTCCGTCGGCCCAAGCGCAGTGCCATGACCCAAGCTCACGCGCGGATCATCGTGGTACCCAGGAGGATGCGCAGTGGCCAGTGCCGTTGCCAACGAAGTTGCGACCAAACTCGCAAACATGAAAGCGCTGCCGATCTTGTGGATCACTGATCGACTCCGTCCTGCTTCGATTTGCCACCACCTTTGCCTCCACCTTGACCTCCGCGCCCACCGCGCTGGCCACCACCCTGACCACCACGGCGCTCGGGCGGCTTGCCCGTGCCCGCCGCAGGGTCCGTGTTCTTCACCGCTCGCTGCGCGTGAACGGCATCGAGGTAGCTGTCCATCTGCTTGGCGAGCGCTGCGACGAGATCCGCGTTTGCTGTGGCGAGATCAGTCGACTCCGCGCGATCCTTGCCGATGTCGTACAGCTTGACCGTGCCCGCGTCATCGTTGCGGACGAGTTTCCACTGGTCGCGGTAAATCGCCGTCGCAGGACCGCCGTTGTTGAGGTCGTAATGCGGAAAGTGCACGACCAGATCAGGGAAAGCGCGCTGCACCTGCTCCGTGCCGCCCTTGAGCGCTGGCAACAGCGTGCCACCTTCGATTGCAGGAATCGACGAGAGCGTTGTCGGCTGCTTCACCGGCGCGCCAGCCAAGTCAAGCATCGTTGGAACGAGGTCCATGCCGCTCGCGCGAACATGGCTCACCGAGTCTGCCTTCACACCAGGACCGCGAACGATGAGCGGCACGCGAATGCCTCCTTCGCTCACGCTGCCCTTCGCGCCAACAAATGGTGGGTTCGCCTG
>RFON01000055.1 GCA_009926625.1 Planctomycetota bacterium | reverse complement strand
GATCTTCGCTGGATCGTTCGGGCAGCCATCATCGCAATCTGGAACGCTGTCGCCATCACTGTCCGTATCCGCCACGCCGCAGCCACACACGCCGGGCTCGATCTTCGCTGGATCGTTCGGGCAGCCGTCGTTGCTATCTCCCGTTCCATCACCGTCGCTATCCGCTTCGCGGAATCCGCTATCCACATTGCTGTCGTCGCTTCGCTGACCAAATCCACTGGCATTGACCGCGTAGAAGTAGGTGACGCCAGGCAGCGCAGTCGAATCGACGAACTCCGTCCCTTCAATCGGCTGCCCGATGTTCTCAAGCGCATTCGCGCTCTCTCCTCGCTTCACTCGATAGGTCACGCCTTGGGAGGCACTCCCAATCCATGTCAAGCGAACCTCCGTCAGGCTTGTCCCGTCGCTCGCAGCAAACCCTGTCGGCGCAGGCAACACAGCACGCAAGCCGCCGTCCACATTGCTCAACACTTCAGCACCCTGATTGGACGCAACAACAACGTAGTAGTAGGCCGCCCCAGGGAACGCCGCAGTATCCGTGAACTGCGTTGCGGAAGTGGGCTCCCCAAGATTGAGGAAGTCGCTCTCGTTGACCCCGCGCCGCACTTGGTAAGTCCATCCGTCGCCGAGCGAGTTCCACTGCAGATCGACCCCGCTGAAGCTGTTGCCATCCGACGCGGTCAGTTCGAGAGCCGTCGACTCGCCGATCAGCACCTCGACCGCCGCGCCGTTGTCCGTCTCGTCCGACTCCGTTACTTCGCCGCCCCCACCAAACGGTCCACCGCCAGACTCGCCGTAGCCAGTGTCAAGTTCCACGAGCACCGCACCGATTTCCAAATCAGTTGGAACCGCGATCTCCGCACTCAACTCGAGCGACGCGCCGGGGGCCAGCGGCTGATCCACCACCACGGTCGCGGCTGGCATGTCCATCAAATCCAGCACCACATCAGGCTGCACAAACACCTGCGCCTCCCACCCTGCGGGCACGGTCACGGAACCTGTGTTGTGAACCAGGAATCGCGTCACCACTTCCTGCGGCGCATCGCGCGGCACCATCAGCGGGATCGCAAACGCCTCGACCTCGGATACCGCAAATGACTGCGCGTCGCCCGCGGTCTGCGTCAGTCCACGAACTCGGATCGCATCGGTGTACACAGGCTCGTCGAGGAAATGCACATCCTCTTGCCCTGTCCCAGGGCGTGTGCGCAAACCGGTCCCGCTCACTGGGTCCACCTGCCACACCTGCACCCACTCCGAGTCTTCCTCCGTCGACTCCTGCCGAGCCTCGATGATGTATCCATCGTCGCCCGAGGCCTGCAGCCGCAGCGCCGAAACCTCGAACCAGGAACCGAGGTTCACCTGCAGCGTTGTCCCCGGATCCTCCCAGCGGACGCCAGTCGACTCATCCGCGCCCTCGCTTGCGAAGTGCCCATCGGTCACCAGTGCCAGTCGCGGCAGACGCGTGATCAATGCGCCGCGCATGGCGATCACCTCGCCGTCGTCGATGGGCCAGAACAAGCCAGTGATCGACAGCACTCGACCGTCGATGGACACCACACTGTCACCATTGGCTGCCACGGTCGCCCCCGTCGACCCGTAATCCGCAATCGGCACGCCACCGCGGACTGGTCGGAAGAATGGAATGCCGCCCGCTGCGGACGGTGGAGGTACTGCTTCGAACGCTTGTGTGAACGCCGACAGGTGTGGCTGTTGCCCAGGGGTGTTCGGGTTGAACGACTGCTCGGTCCCGAAGAAAAGTCCAAGCCCCAGATAATCGCCTGGATCAGGCGTGGTCGGCGTCTCATCGTTCGGGACGAAAGCCAAGAAGTTCACTCCCTCCTCCAGCGGCAACAGGAGAGCCGTCTCTGCCGGTTGATCTTGCCCCTCGTTGAATACCGCCCATCCGATTCGCCCGACACCCTGCAGCGCCGAGTTGCTCGAGCGAATCTCCCCACCTGGCGTCAATGCTCCGTCCTCTTCGGCAGCATGCAGGAGCGCGCCCGTGACG
The DNA here is from genome assembly GCA_009926625.1 of Planctomycetota bacterium. Classification (GTDB taxonomy): domain Bacteria; phylum Planctomycetota; class Phycisphaerae; order Phycisphaerales; family SM1A02; genus F1-60-MAGs104. The sequence continues at coordinate 6,068 of RFON01000055.1, read as the reverse complement.
AAAACGCTCTCAGGTTCAGGGCTTTCAAGCACGCTGCCAGCGGCCACTCGGACTCGACCGAGCCGCGCCACATTGTCCGGCTCGGCAGGTCCGCCGCCGGCGCCCGCCGGGATGTCGAAGGTCAAAGTCTCAACCCGCAGGTTTGGCGCTGCCGACTGATCGGTGAGTGCCTCCACCCGCACATTGTCGAGCCCCCACGACTCGTCGTTCACGCCCTGCAGCCCAAGGTCATAGAAGCGGAACGCCACCGACGCGCCTCTGACGGGCACCACGAACGACATCCGATACGCGGAGTCGCGCACGCCGAAACCGTTCTGGTAGCCCAACTGATTCAGCGCAAATGCACCCGTGCGCGATGGGTACACAGAGGGAGGAGCTCCAAGCCCACCGAAAGACTGACCGCTCGACCCATGCACATTCTCGGATGAAGCCCAGTTGTTGAAACTGTGCTGCAGCAGCGTTTGTCCGCCGACGACATTGACACCCCAGCGGTCGGGTCCGACGCTCGTGTTCTCACCATCCCAGGAGTCGATGATGTAGAGATCGAACGACAACCGTACATCAGTTGTCGCCTCGGGCAGCGGTACGGTCAGGATCGTGTTCGCCCCCGATGAGAAGCGCCCGAGGAACCGCTGTCCAGATGGCGACTGGGTCGGCGCACCGCCGCTCCATGCACCGACAGCTTCGCCATCGCCGAAACCCGTCGCAAAGATCTGCGTTCCATCCACGAACCCAGTTGCCGCCGCGCTCGGCGCGCTGATGCTGCCTGACACCTCGCCGAAGGACTGCACCGTGTACGAGTAAGTCACGCCGGCACGGACTGCGTAATCCACATACGCCTGACTTGCCGCCGTGTGAAGCGTGATTGGTCCATCGCCGCCCGTGCGGTTCAACCGATATCCCGTTGCACCTGCCGCAGGGTCCCACGAAACGGTGACTCCCGCACTCGCGCCGCCTTGAGTCGCCTGCACACTCGTCGGAGGCAACATGCCTCGATGTCCAGGCGTTGGTGGACTCAGCGCCGACTGAATACCCCACGAGAGCGTCGAACGCACCGAGTAGGTGTAAGGTCGCCCATGGACCGCTGATGTGTCGGCGAACTCCGTCACCGCGCCAACCGATCCGATGCTTGTGGCGGGCTGAGAGCCGTACGCGCGGAACACCTCATAGCCCGTGGCCTGCTCCACGGCACTCCAAGTCACCGTCACATTTCCAGTGTTCTCGCCATCTGTCGCCTGAACGCCCTGCGGAATCCCCGTGACCCCTGTCTGCAGCGCGACCGACGAAGCGGTCTGGGTCACCGATGCGCCTGGAGGCGTCTGCACCGAATCGAACCCGCCCACTGGTGGTCCCGAAAGGGCGATGATCTCCCACGGGACACCCACCCCAGGGTCAAACCCGCTGGCAAAGGAAGCGTCCAGCGTGCCCGCGAAGATCGAACCCGCACCAGCAGTGATCGGCGTGGCACCGCCCGCTCGAACGATCCGCAACTCGCCCGCAGCGCCCATGCGCAGTCCGTTTGGTGCCCCGAGCCGACCGCCTTGATCAACGACGATTCGGCCTTCGTTCGTGAACGATCCAGTTTGCCCGTAGGAGGGATTCGTGAAGTCCAACGAAATCTCGCGCCCGCTCACGCTCGACTCGATCACCCCCTCATTCACCAAGTTCATCGTGGCGTAGTAGTAGTTGCGCACGGGTTGCGTCCAATCACGCCGAACCCGCCGCGGACGACCACCTCACTGCCGAGCGTCAGCGTGCCACTGCCCTCCTGTCCGTAACCCCACATCGCCAACCACGGTCGATACGAAGCCTCGGGGTCCCAGTACTCGGGCTCATAATCGAACACAATCTCTCCGCTGGGGAACTCCTGCGTTCCCTCGAACCACAGGCCGCTGCAGGAACCCGACAGCGTCGCGCGACCGTTCAGTTCCACATCCTTGATCCGCAGTTGCGCGGAGTTCTCCGACAGCGCCCAGTCGCCGTTCCAGATCGCGGACGAAATGCGGTTGGCGGAGCTCGCCGACACGGAAGTCTCTTCGACGGACCATGTCCCGCCGCGCGCCTCGCCACCATCGAGTTGGAGCGCTGCCACCGCTGCCTCGCCGCCCTGTGCAACACCAAGCACCCCACCGCTGATCAGCAGCGGGCGTTCACACTGGAGCCCTGCAAGAGTCACCTCACCGCCTGGATACACAACTGCATCTTGACCAGCGGGAATCACCGCAATCTCGCCGAACTGCGGCACGCCGTTCGGCTGCCAGTTCGCAGCATCGTTCCACTGGTTCGACCCACCGCCTCCCGTCCAATTTCGCTGCGCGAGGCTATTGCCGATGACATAGGACCCGACTCCAAACAGCGGGGTAGTGGTCCCTTGACGCTTGAAGCCCACGCGTAGGTGCGCGCGGTACAAGGGCAACTGCTGAATGAGGTCGTCACCAGGCCGCACCACCTGCAGCACCAGCATCTGAAATCCACCCGATGCGTTCTGCCCCAGCCAGCCGCCCTCAGACCCAGCGAGCACCAAGTTCGCTGTTCCAGGCGTTGCATCGAACCACCCCGCGCTGACGGGAATCTGCGCCAGTGCTGCAGGAATCGGATTCCCATCTTGATCAGCCTCGATGAACGATGGGTCCAGCCGCACCTGGCTGCTCTGCGGAAGCCCAGTCGTCGTGACCCACGAGTCCCGCGTTTGGTGCGCTGCACCCGCCTCCCCTACGGGAAGCCATGATTCATGCCCCGGCTGTTGGTGCGCGGCGGACATCGCCCCCACTTGCGGCGGCTGCCCCGTCTGCGGAACTCCATGATCAAACATGTTCAGCATGACCGCTTCGGCACTGCTGAAGTTGGCGTAGATGCGGTAACGGGTGTCGCCCTGCACCGTCATGTCGCGTTGCACACTGAAACCGGTGAACGCGGGCGCTGGGGTTTGCGAAGAGGCACCAAAGGACACGGCGAGCGCTGCCAGGAGCGCAACCCCGTGAGCCACGGCAAGCGCCAAAGCCACAACCGCCCGCGTCCACGTGCGGGCAGCCTCTCCCCACTGTGAACACGGGACAGGCTTTGAAAAAGACTTCGCGGCTGGCATTGAGTCGCGGTGCATGCGGAACGACCTCGCCTCACGGCGCCCTGAGCGTCGAGGTCCTCTGCAATATAAATGGAGTCCAATCACCGACCTGTCAAGAACGGGTCTCGAACTTGAAACTTTTCCCCTTTGGGGCGCCGAATCGGGACCACACGAAGTTGGTAATTTCGCCCTGAGTGACAATCTGAACAATGACTCTAGCCGCCATTCGCCCCATCTTCTTGGTTCTGGCATGCCTTCTGGCGGGCTGTGTCATGGACGGGCCGTTCGTCGACCGGGATATTGACCGACTGGTCTCCTCCGACTCCACAACAGCATGGAGTCAGGGCGGCGGCCCCGCGCCAGTGACCCCGCTTGCCATCCCCGCTGCCGCGGCGAGCGCAAAGACCGACCCATCGGTGAGTTTGGCGACTGGCGACGCGCAAGAGAGCGAGAACGACACGCTCACGGGGAGCCCGCGCGAGACCCTTTCGCTGACCCGCTGCATCGATGTTGCACTCTCCGCGAGCCCTCGGACGCGCGGCGCATGGGAAAGCGCACGCGCGGCCGCCGCACAGGTCGGCATCGCCGATTCGGAGTACATGCCCGACATCGGACTTTCGGGTGCGTTCGGGCCGCAGCGGCAGCAAGTCCTTCCCGCCATCGTCAACAATGTCAGTGGGAACGCCATGGTGGGCATGAGCTGGGTGCTCATGGACTTCGGTCGCCGCGACGCCGACGCTGCGCGTGCGCGCGCCCAACTGACTGCCGCCAATTTCTCGTTCAACCGCGAGATGCAGCGACTGGTCTTCGAGGTGCAACGCGCATACTTCATGCTCGACGCGAAGATCTCGCTGCGGGAGGCCGCGCGCGAGAATGTCGCGACCGCGCGCAAGCAGCTTGACGCGACGGACGATCGAATGACGGTGGGACTCGCCACGCGCCCCGAAGTCCTGCAGGCGAGGCAGCAGTACATGCAGTCGTTGTACGGACTCGAGGAGGCGAAGGCAGAGGTCTACATCGCGCAGGCGCAACTTGCGGTGGCGATGGGGATTCCCGCACAGTCGTCGCCCGAGATCGTTCGCCTTGCCGACCTTCCGCTGCCGTCCACCATCACGGACGGTGTGGAGGTTGCCATCCAGTCCGCGCTCGCGCAGCGTCCCGACATCGCATCCGCGCTCGGCGATGTGCGTTCCAAGGAGCAGATGGTCAAGCGCGCAGAGGCTGACTTCCTCCCGATCATCAACTTTGAAGGCTCCGCAGGAGTGACGGGAGGCAACTTCAACTACACGCAGCCTGGGCTCTCTGGAAGCAACGCTGCTGCCTACGGCCTCTACTCCGCACAGTTGACCGCGGACTGGCTGCTGTTCGACGGCTACGAACGCGCCAATCGACTTCGTCAGGCGCGGAGCGAAGTGCGCGCCGCGGAAGCGCGGCTCGAGCAGCTCCGCCTCGAGACGACTGGACAAGTCTGGTCGAGCTACTTCGACTTCTTCTCCGCGCAGAAACAGTACGAGGCGGGCGTTGCGCTGTTGACTGCGTCGCAGGATTCCTATGACAGCGTCTACCAGAATTACTTGAACGGCCTCGCCACCATCAACGATCTCCTGCTGGCTGAGTCGTTCCTCTTTGACGCGCGCTTCGAGTTGATCAATTCGCGAGCCGACCTGCTGACGGCGAGCGCGACCTTCATCTACGCCCTCGGCAGCTGAACTCGGCGTGCGCGCGTCCTTCCTCCAAGCAAAGCATGCAGCAGGCCTGCGATGGAGCGAGTATCTCGCCACGGATCCGCGGCGCGGCGGTACTTGGGACGAACGCGTGGCGCGCGCGCCCATCACGGCAGCGCAGCGAACGCTCTTGGCGGGTTTCACGCGCCGCTCGCCGATGATCTGCCTCAGCGGCATGTGGTGCGGCGACTGCGCGGTGCAATGTCCGCTGCTGCAGGCGATCGCGCTCGCCTGTCCCATGATCGACTTGGTCTTCCTCGACCGCGATGAGCATCTCGATCTCGCCGACGAGGTCCGCATCGCGGCGGGACACCGCGTGCCCACAGTGCTGTGGCTCACCGAGCAGTACGAGTTCGTTCACTTGCTCGGCGATCGAACGCTCTCGCGCTACCGCGCGATGGCAAGAACGCAGCTCGGTGCGGCGTGCCCCGTTCCATTTGCCGAGACTGCAGCGGAAGAGAACGCGACCGTGCTGGCGGAGTGGCTCGCGGAGTGCGAGCGCGTGCAGTGGATCCTGCGGCTCTCCCCACGCCTGCGAGAACTGCACCGCGATTGACCCCTTGACCTCGGTTGACGCTCGCTTCAGCGCAGCTTCAGGCTGACGAGCGCGACCATCGTCAGCATCACCGACACGATCCAGAGTCGCACGACGACCTGCTGCTCCTGCCAACCGCCGAGATGGAAGTGGTGATGCACAGGCGCACAGCGGAAGATGCGCTGCCCCTGCCCAAAGCGGATGCGCGTGTACTTGAACCACTGCGTCTGAGCGAAGACGCTGCCGAGTTCAAGGAAGAACACGCCTCCGATGACGAGCAGCAGCAGTTCTTGGCGCGCCGCCACCGCGAAGAATCCAAGCAGCGCGCCAAGCGACAGGCTGCCGGTATCGCCCATGAACACGCGCGCGGGCGAGCAGTTGAACCACAGGAACGCGAGGCACGCGCCCGCCATCGCCCCCGCCATCACGAGCAACTCCCCCGCGCCCGGCACGCTCGGCACCATCAGGAAGTATGCGGCGCGCGGGCTGCCTGCGATCCACAGCAGCACCATCAGCGCAAGCGTCGCGATGATCAGCGTTCCCGTTGCAAGTCCGTCCATGCCGTCGGTGATGTTGACCGCGTTGGAGGTGCCCGCGATGGCGAGCGTCGCGATCAGCGTGAACGCCCCCGCGCCGAGGATCCATACCGTCGGCGACATCGGTGGCGGCTGCAGCAGCGTGTCGATCGATGGCGTCGGAAGGTAGGTGCGCTGGAACGGCAGGTTCAGCACATGCGCATCGGGTC
>RFON01000054.1 GCA_009926625.1 Planctomycetota bacterium | reverse complement strand
GCCGCAACTGATTCACTCCCCAACAGCGCATCCCTCTGCCGCGTGAGCGCGGCAGACCACACTCCAGCCCCTCGGCGCACGCACGCCGAGGGGCTTTCGATTTCCAGGGTGCGCGCGTTGGCATTTCGTGATGTTTCAACGTCGCGAGTACACTGAAAACAGCATGAATCACGGTGAATCTTCAGACAGCCGCGAAGACGTGATGGCGTGGACACGGCAGTGGCAAGCCATGTCGATGGCATCGCACCGTGCGAGTGCGTCGGACCGAGAGACTCGATTTCAGAAGTCGTTGCAGGTGCTCCTCGGTGATGTCCCGGTATCGTGGCTCCGCGAGCGGGGCAGCCAGGCATCGGGGTTGATTGCGTTTCATGCGGCACTGGCGCTGCGGGGAGCGAAGTGAGGCAGCTGTTCGTGGCTGCCGCTTCTGCGCTGACGGCATTGAGCGAGCAGGGCATTGACGCATGTGTCATCGGAGGACTGGCCGTGGCACGTTGGGGCGAGCCGCGATTCACCGCGGATGTCGATCTTGTGGCGATGACAGCAGTCCGTCGAGACGCAGAGGCAGTCGATGCGTTGCTGGCAAAGTTCAGTCCGCGCATGCCTGATGCACGGGCGTTTGCGCTTGCGCATCGGGTTCTGCTTCTGGAGAGTTCGGAAGGCGTGCAGCTTGATGTCTCGCTTGGTGCACTGGACTTCGAGCGAGACATGGTTGTTCGCTCAACCGAGTGGTCCGTCGATGGATGCCCCACGATTCGCACATGTTCAGCGGAGGACCTGTTGGTGCTGAAGGCATTTGCCGGCCGTGAGAAGGACTGGAGTGACATCCGCGGCATCATTCATCGGCAGGGGGCAGCCATCCGTCGGGATGCGGTTCTTCGGCGATTGACCCCCTTGGCGGAGTTTGCCGAGCGCCCCGAGGCGATCAGGGTGCTGCAACAGGTGTTCCGCGATTCACCACCTGTTTGACCGGCGTCGACAAGATCGGTTCGGTCGATCTCCTAGCGAGCGAGACGCCCCTCTGGCACGCTCAGAATGGGGTTTCGGGCACCAACGAGGCCGCACCGACCCGGCTGCCCTTCGACGCCGATGCGGACACTCGCTCGTTCTTGACTAGTATATCTTTTGCGATATACTTCCTGCATGCTCCGCCCGATCCATTGGCTCGGCTCGTCGCTCGACGATGTCCGGGGGATGCCAGAGGCGACCCGGCGCGACATTGGCGTCGAGCTCACGCTAGTCCAGGGCGGAGACCTCCCGACCGACTGGAAGCCGATGCGTGGCATCGGCCCAGGAGTCATTGAGATCCGGGTCCACCGACCGGGCGAGTTCCGCGTCCTGTACGTGGCGAAGTTCGCGGAGGCGGTTTACGTGCTGCATGCCTTCGCCAAGAAATCCCAGAAGACCGCCAAGTCCGACCTCGACCTGGCGCAGCGCCGATACGCACAGATGACCGCCCTCCGGCGGTCGATCACCGAGTGAAGGAGATCCCATGCCCCGCCCCGCCACGACTGCCAAGCGCACCCGTACCCGCTCCCACCGCACCACGAAGGCGAACGGCAACGTCTTCGCCGACCTCGGCTTCTCGCCGCTCGAATCAGCCAGCCTGCAGTTGCGGGCGCGGCTCATGGCGGAACTGATCCGGATCGTTCGCGCGCGCAAGCTCACGCAGGCCGCCGCCGCACGGCTGCTCGGCGTGAGCCAGCCGCGAATCAGCGACCTCATGCGGGCCAAGGTCGACAAGTTCTCGAGCGACGCCCTCGTCGAGATGCTGGCGCTTGCGGGCATCGAGCTCGAGGTCACGCCGCATGTTGCGCGGAGGGTGGCCTGAGATGCCGCAGATCGAGTCCGATCTCGAGGAGACGAGCTGGAGGCACGAACTCGATCGCGCATTTGCGAAGAACAGCGATTCGTGGAGCGACGTCGAGTCGATGACGCTCAGTGACGATGCCCTCTCCCGCCGGTTCCATGCCGGATGGGGCAGCACGGACGGCGAGCCGTTCACGCTCTGGACGCGGCGATTCGTCTACTTTCCTTGGCGATACGACGGCTCGCAGTCCGTGGCGTGGGTGTCACGGAATCCAGACGGGATCGCGACGGAGCCGATCGGCGGCGGCTGACCCGGGCACCCACATGAACGGTTCCTCACGCCGCGGAAGCGTGAAACCGCACGCCGACTGCGCGCGCAACGCGCAAGATCGTGTCGAGGCTGGGATTCCCGTCTTCGCTGAGCGCCTTGTAGAGGCTCTCGCGGCTCAGGCCGGATTGCTTCGCCACCTTGCTCATGCCGACGGCGCGTGCGATGTCGCCGAGCGCGCGCGCGATGCCGACGGCATCGTCGGGCGCCTCGACGAGCCACGCCTCGAGGTAGGCCGCCATCTCCTTCGGTGTGCGCAATTGCTTGGCAACGTCGTACGCAACGGTGCGGGTGCGGCCTGCGGGACGCGCCTTCGTGCTGCTTCGGGTCGTGTTCGTTCGGGTGGTGCGTGGCATGATGGTGCTCGATTGGCGGTCAGGGCAGGTTCCGGGCAAGCTCGATCGCGTGCTCGATGTCGCGTCGCTGGGTGGCCTTGTCGCCGCCCGCCAGGAGGATGATCAGTTCTCCGCCCCGCTCCGTGAAGTACACGCGGTAGCCGGGGCCGACATCGATCTTGAGTTCGGACACGCCCTCGCGGAGGGCGCGATGCGCGCCGGGATTGCCGTGGACGAGCCGATCCACGCGAACCTGGATCCCGGCGCGGGCGACATGGTCGCGCAGGCCATCGATCCACTCCCGGTAGTCGGTCGTCATCCTGACGCGCATGGCGACAGTGTAGCCTATAGGCTACGAATGTCAACCGAGAGCATGCCGCTCTGGCATCGCCATATCAAAGTCGAACACCGTGGCAAGGGCGGGGAGGGCCCACCGACAAACGCGAACGCCTCGGCCGTCTGGCCAGCGCGTTCACTCTTAACCTGCAGGCGCGCCAGTTTCGCGCGCGCCTCTTGAACCATCGTGCCGCCGTAGGGCGGCACCTCAAATAGTCCGAGCGGGACAGGCTTCGAACAGGCGAGTTGGGGTTCGGATCTCCTGGAGAGCGAGACGCCCCTCTGGCGCGCTCAGAACGGGGTTCCGGCTCCCTGCGGAGAGCAGAATCGGCCGCGCACTCATGCACGCAGACCGCGCGTCAACTCCACAGGGCCGCAATCGGCACGGCGAACATGTCGTCCCCGAAGCCAACGGTCATCTCGCCGCCGTACAGCACCACGCCGCACACGAACCGCGTGCCCGTCGCCTCGCGCAGCCGCCGAAGGCCGCGGAAGTCGGTTGGATGCACCGTGGCGGAGGCCTTGACCTCGACGCCGCTGACACGAGCGCCGACGTGCTCGATCACGATGTCCACCTCGGCGCCGTCCTTGTCGCGGTAATGCGAGAAATCGACCGGTTCGCTGACCCCGGATGCCTGTCGACGCAGTTCCCCGTACACGAACGTCTCGAGCAACTGACCAAGCATGGTGCGGTCCTGCCAGAGATCCGCCGCGGTGATACCGAGCAGCGCGCAGGTCAGGCCGCTGTCGGTCAGATGCAGCTTCGGGGTCTTCACGAGCCGCTTCAGTCGGTTGCTGTGCCAGGGCTGTAGCTCGTCCAACACGAAGATCCGCTCGAGCAGGGTGACGTAGTCGCGGATGGTGGGCCGTGATACCTGGAACGGCGCAGCGAGATCGCTCACATTGATAAGCCGCGCAGTCTGTGAGGCTGCCAACTTCAGCAGCTTCGGGATCGAGCGAAGCGAGCTGATGCGCGAGAGGTCCCGAAGGTCCCGCTGCACCATGGCGTCGACATAGTCCGCGTACCACTGTCGCCGTCGCGCTGGCGTGCTTCGGGCGAGCGCGGCGGGGAATCCGCCGGACGCGATCCGCGATGCAAGTTCCTCGCCGAGACGCGGAGACGAGCGAATCCTGAAGTCGCCGTGCATGACCGCGCGGAGGAACTTCGGTTCTCTCCGCTCGATCTCGCACTGCGCCATCGGATGGAGCCGGATCGATCCCATCCGCCCAGCCAACGAGTCCGCAACCTTGGGCAGCAGCAGCACGTTCGCAGACCCCGTGAGCAGGAACCGTCCCGGCACGCGGCGGCGGTCGACCTCGACCTTCAGCGGCAGAAACAGCTCGGGAGCGCGCTGGATCTCGTCGATGATCGTGCGCTCCGGTAGCCGTGCAACGAAGCCTGCGGGGTCATCGTGGGCGGCGCGCCTCGCGGCATCATCATCGAGGTTGACGTACTCGAAGCCAAGGCGCTTGCCGACCCTGGTCGCCAGCGTCGTCTTGCCGCACTGGCGTGGCCCATGCACGATCACGACCGGCGTGTCCGCAAGCGCTTCGGCAAGCGAATCCTCGGCCAGCCGGGGGATCTGCGGGGTGTCGGTCATGCGTCCAATTGTAACCTTTGAAAGCGTCCAATTGCAACCATGTTGTTCGGCCATCTGCAACCCAACTGCGCGGATGACCGAAACCAAGCGCCACCGCCCGTCCGCTCAGCCCGCCGTGCGCGCCTGCCTGCGCCATCCTGTCCGTGAGGGGTGTCCACGGAATCGGGTGGATGTCCAGTACAGCGCGACCCTTGTCACGGCGGCGCGATGTGTTGCAAGCCGCCGTTACCAAAGGATCTGTTCGCTCGCGCACGCGAATATGCATGCTAGGGAGGCACAATGCGGCTCGGCTTACCCGCCTTCGAGAGGAGCACAAATGAGTGTCAGGACTAATCGCCGTTGGTTGATCCGTCTCGTCGTGTCGTCGTCGATTGCGTATGGGATGGGATGGGATGGCAAGTGCTCGCATCGGCTCAGGAGGCCGCAGCGCCGGCCGCTTCCGAACAGCAGCCCCAGCCGCCCGCTTTGCCGGTGTGCGTGATCGACCTTCGCCTGCCTGGCGTCATGAGCGACATTCTGTCGAACGTGCTGATTCGGGGTGAGCAGAGGCCCGAGTCCGAGGTGAACGCATTCCTGGAGGAGGCGAAGCTGAGCCATCCCAGGGGCGAGGATCTTCGCAAGGCCGCGGCCGACCACTTCAAGATCGACCAGAAGCGACTGGAAGAACTGGTCGAGTTTTGGGGTCACGTCAATTGCAAGCACGCGGCGATCCCCGGGTACGCCATCCCTGACGCCGTGGTGAGTGCCGCAACGGGCGAACGCTTGATCCCCGTGACCGTGTCTGCCTTCGCCGCCGACGTCACGCTGCACGTCGTGCTGCACGAACTTGGCCATGCCGTGATCCGCGAGTTCGATCTCATGGTGCTGGGCAACGAAGAGACGATGGCCGATGCGTTCGCCACGCACATGCTGACCGAGTACTTCCCCGAGCGTGCCCATGCCGTCATCGCCGCGCTGGTCACCTCGCTCATGATCGAAGCGGATGAAGTGCCGCGGAACGAGTGGACCGTTCGTGGCGAGCACGACAACGATGCCCGCCGCGCGTACCAGATCGCGGCCCTCGCCATTGCGGCCGACGAGCGGAAGTACGCGAGCATCGCTGCGATGGTCGGCATGTCCGAGCGGGAAATCGGCAGTGCCCTCGACTACGGCGCGGACATCCACCGCGCGTGGCGGCGCACGCTCGCGCCGCTGTTGATGCCCGCGGGCAAAGAGTCGACCGAAGCCCGCGTCCGCGCAGATGATGCCACGCAGGCGTTCGTCGATGCCGGAGAGCCAAGCCTGCGTTCGACGGTGGAGTCGGCGATCAAGCGCTTCGATTGGCACTCGCAGGTCACCGTCGATTTCGTCGGCGGAGACGGCGGCGCCGCGTGGAACCGTAGCAAACGCACGATCAAGGTGAACGGCGAGTACATTGGCCGGTTCTTCGCGCAGGGAGTCGAGGCCGAAGCTTAAGCGGCCGAAGCTCAAGCGGCCCAATCCCAAGCGACGCCGAGGACGCCGTGACAGCGAGCCGCTCGCGAACAGGAGGCGGCGCCGCCCCGAAGACGTGTTCGCGAAGCGGCCGCAGTCGTGACCCGCATGCGCCGCGACAACGCTCGCGTTGACTCATCTCCCGAGATTTCCGCGTCCCGCGCCCTCGGCGCCGTTCGGATTTCGGCTGAAGCGCCTCGGTTGCTTATGACTTCGTGCATTTCGGCTGCGGGAACCGTGAACAGGAGAGCTTTCGGGGCGCGAGGTTTCGCGATGCTCGGAGAGACAATCCGCCGCAGTCGCGGCGACGGTCGGCCAGCGCACCCAACGCACCTCGCCCCTGGCCCACCTCGAGAGACCTACGCGCACGCAACCCCTTATCGCAAAACGCCGTGCGTACGCCACAAAGCGCGAACGCCCCGGCCGGGGGGCCAGGGCGTTCACTCTTCACCTGCAGGCGCGCCAGTTTCGCGCGCGCCTCTTGAACCATCGTGCCGCCGTAGGGCGGCACCTCAAAGAGCCCGGGCGAAACAGGCTTCGAACAGCCGCGTTTGGGTTCAGCTCTCTTGGAGATCAAGATGCCCCTTCGGCGCACTCGGAATGGGGTTTTCTGCTCGCTCGGAGAGAGTGGGACGCTTGTCGCATCCGTCGTCGTGTCCACCCGTCGATGATGGGACCTGCCGTCGGGCATGCTTGCGGAAGCGCTACCTATCCCAGAGCCGGGCCAGCGGCACGGCGAGATCGCGGGCATTGCCGAGCCCAAACGTGCTGGACCCGGCGTACAGCACCACGCCACCCCGGTAATCCGAGCCGCACTGCTCAGCCAGGCGCCGAAGGCCGTGTCCATCGGCAGGCGTCGCAGTGAGCGCGGACTTCACCTCCACACCCCACGTTTCGTTCCCTCGCGTGATGACCAGATCCACTTCCACGAGGTCCTTGTCGCGGTAGTGCCAGAACCGCAGGTCCGGATCGGTCCAGCCGGCCTGAGCGATGAGCTGCTGCACCACGAACGACTCGAGCAGGTGGCCGAATCTGGTGCGCTGTGCGGCGTGATCGGAAGTCGTCAGGGCGGACAGCGTGGCGGCAAGGCCGCTGTCGACCACATGTACCTTGGGCGACTTGGTCAGGCGCTTGGCGTGGTTCCGATGCCATGGCTGCAGGCGGCGGACGAGGTACAGGCGCTCGCAGACCTCGAGATGATGCTCGACCGTCTCGCGGCGGATGCCGAGATCCTGCCCGAGACTTGAGACGTTCAGCAGTTCGCCCGTCCGGAGGACCAGCATTTCGAAGAGCCGGCCGACGGATGAGGCATCGCGGACGCGCGCAACGTCCTTGACGTCACGCTCAAGCAGCGTGCGCAGGTACTCGCGATGCCAGGTTCGGGCGCGGGCGGGCGACCGGCGCACGGCCTCGGGGAATCCCCCGGCCACGACATGCTCCGCGAGTGCCATGGGCTTGGTGGGCGGGGTGGCCACGATCGCGGGCTTCAGCCGCCCATCGAGGAGCAGGGACAAGAAGCGCCCTGGCCGACGCATCCGCTCCGACGCCGTCAGTGGCTGGAGGTGGATGATCTCCATCCGGCCTGCGAGCGAGTCACCGAGCCCCGGCAACAGCAGCAGGTTCGCCGAACCCGTGAGCACGAAGCGGCCAGGTCGACGATCGCGGTCCACGGCAGCCTTGATGGTGCGAAGGAGCTCAGGCACGCGCTGGATCTCGTCCAGGATCACGCGCTTTGGAAGCGCCGCCACGAATCCCGTTGGGTCGCTGCGCGCGAACGAGAGCGCAGCCTCGTCGTCGAAGGTCACGTAGGCGTGGCCTGGCTCAAGGGTGCGCGCCAGCGTCGTCTTACCCGACTGCCGCGGACCGAGCAGGCATGCCACCGGCGTGTCGCGCAGCGCCGCCTTCAGGCTCGAAAGCACGGGTCTCGCCAGGATCGTCGTCATGGGGTTGCGTCCATCTGCCTAGTACCATAGCGGCTATTTGCCTATTGGCAAATCGGCCATGTGCCGAGAGCCTCGGGCGCGAAGGCGCCGTGGGTCGGCAGTGGGTTCGTGGTGGTGCGTCAATCGCGGGCGGAGGGCGCGGTGCCTCGAGCCTTGTATCTCCGCCAAAGGCGGTTTTCCGAATCGGGGGAAGTCGGGGGCAAAATGCCCGCCGGGAGGTCAGAAACGCAATGTTCGGCGCGGCCTCCGACGACCGACACAGAAATCGCTAGGTCCGTGATCGCGGGGGGGG
>RFON01000053.1 GCA_009926625.1 Planctomycetota bacterium | reverse complement strand
GCCATGAACGGCTCGAAGATGATCTCCTTGGGTCGCGCCGTCAGTTCCCAGAGCGCAAGGCGGCGCAGTCCACCATCGGCGAGGAGCACACGCCGCCCGACCGCGTCCATCCACAGCGCGTCGATGCGTCCAGTTTCGTGTGGCTTTGCACCGCTCGCCGACATGTTGCTGACATGGCGCGGCTGCCCGCCGAGCATGTCAAAAATGACGACGGTTCCAGACTCGGGGTCATGCATCGCCAGACGATCGCCGCCGAACGCCGCCGCTCCGCCGAAATGGCTTTGGACGCCATCGAGGTTGGGAAGTTCGAGCCGCATGTCGGCGGGTTCCGCCCCGAATCCTGGGACGAACGCCTGCACGCGCCGTTCAAAGGGTTCGCAGACGACAGCCAGTGGACCAACGACATCGCCGCGCTGCACCGAAGCACTCACGCTGACGGCGCTCGGATAATGCACCGCACCATTGCCATCGCGCGGGCGGACCGCATGCTGCCCATAGGCGAGTCGCCCCTGCCCCTTCGCATCCTGCCTGCACACGCGGTGATTGAATGTGTCGGCCGTGAAGATCCAATCGCCCGCTGCAGCGACACCGCTCGGTCCGCGAAACATCCCAGGGAATGGACCGCGCCCACCCCACACCGCGAGGCGCTCTGGATTCATGGAGTCCGCGCCGAGGTTCACGACGAACACGCGGTCCTGCTCCGCCGCCGCCACGATGAGTTCACCACTCGGGCGGAACGCAACACTTGTCGGCGCACACACCCCGCCATCGACAACGAAGAGTTCCTTGGGCAAGCGCCCGAGCGACTGCCCGCTCGGCAGCACGATGTGAACGCCCCCGTCCGCTCGATCCACGATGGCAATGCGACCGCCGCCTCCAGGTGAAGAGTCCGCCGCGAGTGCCGCCGGCTCCGAGATCGGCGACTGAGCCTCGAGCGTCCCAACGCGTGCGCCATCTTTCGCAAGGCGATGGATTCGGCGTGCGCGCGCATCGCTCACCAGGAGCGTTCCATCCGCTGCCGCCGCGATGCCTGCAGGTTCGATGAACGATTCATCGCCCGCCTTGTCGACACGCCAGCGCACGCTGCCATCGCGAGCGCTCAACGCAACGACTTCGCCCGAAGAGTCAGCGACGACGACCTGACCTGCGGGATCGATGGCACACGCCACTGGCGACTCCACGGCCCCGCACTCCCAGGCAGGCGTCCCAGCAAGCGCTGCGCTCGATGGAACAGCCTGTGCAAGGCTCGCTGCAAGGATGAGCAGTTCGATGGGCATGACCGAAAGATAAGTCTAGGTCGCGGGTGCGATCGCACCCACGCCGACAGTGGTCCCATCGGCTGACTACGCTGCCCGACATGCACAGCGTGCATCCACTCTGGCCCCTTGGCAGCCTGCCGTTTGTGCTGCTGCTGATTGCCATCGCGGTGTTGCCGCTGATTCCGCGCGCTGCACATTGGTGGCATGCAAACTCGAGCAAGCTGATCGTGTCGACGGCGTGCGGGCTTGCCACGCTGGCGTTCATCGCTGGCACGGATTCGATGGGTGCCGCATGGCATGCGCTCGAACATGTGCTGCTGGCAGACTATGTGCCGTTCATCATCCTTCTGGGATCGCTGTACGTGGTGGCGGGCGGCATCGTCCTACGCGGAGACCTTGCGGCAACACCGACCACCAACGCATGCATCCTGCTCGTTGGCACGCTGCTGGCGAGCATCATGGGAACGACCGGAGCGAGTGTGCTGCTGATCCGATTGCTTCTTGCGACGAACCAGCAGCGCACGAGAGTCGTTCACACGGTCGTCTTCTTCATTTTTCTCGTGTCGAACATCGGCGGGCTGCTGCTGCCCATCGGCGACCCACCGCTTTTCCTCGGCTATCTGCGCGGCGTGCCCTTCTTCTGGACGCTGCAGATGTGGAAGCCGTTCCTCTTCGTCTCGGGCAGCGTGCTCGTCATCTACTGGCTCGTCGACTCTTGGATGTTCCGCCGTGAACCCGCCACCGCGCGCGCAGCGGAAACCGTCACGCGGCGGAGCGTTCACCTGTCGGGATCGATCAACCTGCTGTGGCTTGCCGGGATCCTTGCAGCCGTGATCGTGCTCATTCCAGGGCGTGCGCTGCCGGGCACGTCATGGACCGTGCCGAACTTCGCACGCGAGGCAGTCATGGTTGCGTGTGCCATCCTGAGCCTGTCTACCACGCGCTCCGAGCTGCGCCGGGTGAACAGTTTCACATGGGGGCCGATCATCGAAGTGGCCGTGTTGTTCATCGGCATCTTCGTGGCGATGCAGGTGCCGCTCGGCGTCCTCCAGCAGCGCGGCAGCGAACTGGGATTGACCTCGCCGATGGGCTACTTCTGGGCGACGGGCATCCTGTCGAGCTTCCTCGACAATGCACCCACCTACTTGGTGTTCCTGACGACCGCGATGACGCAGCAGGTGCCGACGGGTGTGATCTCCATCGCGCTTGCCGATGGATCGACCGTTGCCGAGCCGCTCCTCACCGCCGTATCGCTTGGTGCTGTCTTCATGGGCGCGAACACCTACATCGGCAACGGGCCGAACTTCATGGTGAAGGCGATCGCCGAGGAGCGCGGGGTACGGATGCCGTCCTTCTTCGGCTACATGGCATGGGCGGCGGCCGTGCTGCTCCCCGTCTTCCTTGCGGCCAGCCTGCTCTTCCTGCGCTGAGCACGCGCCGCGCACCCCAAAGTCGCGCGCTCAGGAATCGCGCTTCATCATGCCGTAGATGACACTCTGCACGACGACCGACTCGCCGACGAGTCGCCCGACGCGCTCGCCCGCCTCGCGAACCGAACGAATCTTGCCCGCATCGAACTCCCGCTCGAAGTCCGTCAGCGAGTTTTCGATGCCGAGCATCATCGACGCAATGATTGCCCACTCATCGCGCGTGTCGGGCCAGTACTCATTGGTGCGCAGCGCATCCACCGGCACATTGAACTTCCAGCCTTCGTCCGTCTCGACGAGCGTGAGCGCGCCGCCGAAGACCGGCTCGTCGTCGATGCTGAGCGCGGCCGTTCCGTCGCCAAGATCCTCCACCTTCAACCGCTCGCGCTGCTCCGTGATGAAACCAAAGGGATCACCGAGCACACGCTGCGCCAACGCGCGGAAGTCGAATCCGCTTCTCGCGGCGGAGTCACCGGCAACCTTTGTCTCCTGCAGCAGTTCCTTCGGAAAGCGCTCCTTGACCTTCTTGGAGACTCGCCAGAGCTGCGCGATCATGTCGCCCGCCTTCCCCTTCACTTCGGCGATCGCACTTGCCTCGGTGACGCCATCGTCGAAGGTGATGTCTCGCGCCTTGATCTCGATGAGCGTCGGCAGCATCTCGGGACGACCATCCTCGAGCATCTTCTGGACTGCCTCGAGCGCAGCCTCCGGCGTGCTCGTGTCGTAGGCGGGCTTGCTGCAACCCACCGCAGCGAGCGGCAGCAACAGCAGCGAGAGTGCCGCACGGACAGGGCGCGCAAGAAATGCGAGGGCCATCGCGCTAATCTTACGCCGCTCCCATGACGCAGATGCAAGTCACCGTGAATGGTTCTGCGCAGGCATTGCCCGAACCGTGTTCCGTCGCGCAGGCGCTCGCCGCACTGCGCCCCGCGGGGCAACCCTGTGCGGTCGAAGTCAACGGCACGCTCGTGCGCCATGGCGAACGCGGCGGAGTTCTGCTGCAGCACGGTGACCGCATCGAGATCGTCACGCTCGTGGGAGGAGGCTGACGCCGTGGACGACCTGCGGGTTGGACCGTTCACGCTGCGCAGCCGACTCGTCGTCGGGACGGGGAAGTACCCGGACTACGAGACGATGAACCGCGCAGTCGAGGCTTCGGGCGCGGATGTCGTCACGGTCGCAGTGCGGCGCGAGCGACTCATCGATGCGCAAGGGGTTTCACTGCTCGATGCGCTCGATCTTTCGCGAGTCACGATTCTGCCGAACACCGCGGGCTGTTTCAGCGCGGAGGATGCTGTGCGCGTGGCGCGTCTCGGGCGCGACATCCTCGAACAATGTGGGAACGCCGGTGCGCGGTGGGTGAAGCTGGAGGTGCTCGGCGATCGCCGCACGCTGCTGCCCGATCCCGTCGGCACGCTCGAAGCATGCCGCGAACTGGTCCGCGATGGTTTCGTCGTGCTGTGCTACGCGAGCGATGATCCGATCATGGCGGTGCGCCTGCGCGATGCGGGAGCAGCGAGCGTGATGCCCGCCGGCAGCCCGATCGGCTCGGGCCGAGGCATCTCGAATCCCGCTGCAATCTCGATCATCCTGGAACTTCTGAAGGACCCGTCTGCGGGAGGCGACCCCGACTATCCCGTGATCGTCGACGCGGGAGTCGGCACGCCAAGCGATGTCACGCTCGCGATGGAACTGGGCGCCGATGGCGTGCTGCTGAACACCGGCATTGCGCACGCGCGCGATCCCGTTGCGATGGCACATGCCATGCGGCTGGCGTGCGAGAGCGGATTCATCGGGCTTCGCGCTGGACGCATCCCTCGCCGCCGCTACGCGACTGCATCGAGCCCGTGGGAAGGTGTGATCACACACATTCCGGGCGAGTGATCCCAGCTGGCATTGCGAGGAAGTTCGCCAGCAACTTCGGTCCGTCGATGGTGAGAAAACTCTCCGGGTGGAACTGCACGCCCTCCATCGCAGCCGCCCCCGCAGGTGCGCGCCAGCGCAGCCCCATCACCTCGCCGCGGTCGGTCCATGCAGAGACTTCGAAGTCGCTTCCGACGGTGGAGCGCTCGACCACCAACGAGTGGTAGCGCGTGGCGGTGAAGGGTTCGGGGAGTCCCGCGAACAACCCTCGCTGATCGTGGTGGATTTCCGAAGTCTTGCCGTGCATCGGCTGGTCGTTGCGCCTCACCACCATGCCATGCGCATCACCGATGGTCTGATGGCCGAGGCACACACCCAAGATTGGAACCACGCCCCGTAGCGCGCGCAGCACTGGAGCGCACGCGCCGCTCTCGCGCGGGGTGCATGGGCCGGGCGAGAGCACCAGCCACCGCGGGTTCATGGCGCGCGCGGCGTGCGCATCGATGGCATCGTTGCGAACCACGCGGACATCGATGTTTCGGTCAAGCGTCCCGAACGCCTGCACCAGATTCCATGTGAAGGAGTCGTAGTTGTCGATCAGCAGCAGCACCGCCATCCCCGAAGCGTAACGCTTCGGACATCCGCAGCGCTGACCTGCCGCTCACACTGCCCAAACGAAAGCCCCGCCGTTGTCGGCGGGGCAAGTGGAGTGGATGAGGATCGAACTCACAACCTCTTGAATGCGATTCAAGCGCTCTCCCAATTGAGCTACCACCCCAAATCAAGAGCGGGCAGATTGTAGCGAAAGGCGGCGCGATTCACTCGCGCGCGGACGCCGCACTTTCGGTGGGGCTCGTGTGGCAAAGCCCACGCTGTAGGCTTTGATTCCGTGCAGACCGTGAAGCCAAAGGTGGAGAACGATGGTGGCGTTGCTGCGCCGACTGCATCGAGTGCACCGACGGCTGCCCCGCCTCCATCGCGCGATACGCCAGCCATGCGGCAGTACGAGCGGTTCAAGCGCGAACATCCAGGATGCATCCTGTTCTTCCGCCTCGGCGACTTCTACGAGATGTTCGATGACGACGCCGTGCGGGCACACCGCATCCTCGGAATCACGCTCACGCAGCGCACCGCGGGGATTCCGATGGCCGGGGTTCCCTTCCACTCGGCCGAGAGTTACCTGCGCCGACTGGTCGAGCATGGGGAGCGCGTGGCTGTCTGCGAGCAAGTGCAGGATCCCAAGGATGCCAAGGGTGTCATCGAACGCGCGGTCGTTCGAGTGGTCACGCCCGGCACGCGTGTTGATGATTCGCTGCTCGACGCCTCGACGCGCAACGCCGTGGCTGCCGCGGTTGTGATTGGCGCGCGCGCGGCGGTTGCCGTTGCCGAACTTTCCACAGGGCACTTCGATGCGTTGGCGTGCAGTGCACAGGATCTTGCCGATGAACTGGCGCGCCTTGGCATCAGCGAACTGGTCGTTGCCGACGCAGCGCAGGGACCGAGCGGGCTGCTTGCGGATCTCGCCAAACCGCTTGGTGCTGCAGTCACCCTCCGCCCGCCTTGGACGCTCGCGCGCGAGGAGGCTGATGCATGCTTGCGCCGCCACTTCGGCGTTCATTCGACTTCCGCATGGGGGCTTGACGAGGCGTGCGTGTGCGCTGCCGGCGGACTGCTCGCGTACCTCCTGGAAACGCAGTCGGGTCTTGCGTTGGATGGCGCGGCAGGAACGGCTGCTGGCGTTCGTTCGTTGGCGCATCTTCGGCCGCCGCACGCCGTCGACCGTTCACAGTCCGTCGGGCTCGATGCGTGGACACTGCGCGCGCTCGAAGTCGAACGCACGGCGCTCAGCGGTTCGGCGGAGGGCTCGCTGCTGTCGGTGTTCACGGGGGCTCGAACGCCGATGGGTCGTCGGCTGCTGCGCGACTGGCTGTGCTTCCCGCTTCGCGATCGAAGCGCGATCGAGGGGCGACTCGCTGCGGTGTCGGTGTTGACGCAAGACGCCGCGCTCCGCGAGGCGCTCGCAGGAATCCTCGGTCGCGTGCAGGATGTGGCACGCATCCACGGTCGCGTGGCGATGCGCCGCGCCACGCCGCGTGATGTCGTGGCGCTTGGACGCAGCCTCGCCGCTGCCACGAGCGCGTCGGAACTGCTCGAGGGAACGCCGGCGCTCGACAACTGGCAGCGACGACTGCAGGCGGTTGCAGGTCCGCTGACCGCGCTTGGTGCGACGCTCGTTGCCGCATGCGTGGAAGAGCCGCCGTCGCACCTGCGCGAGGGCGGCTTGTTCCGAGAAGGCTTCGACGGCGACCTCGACGCGGCGCGTGCACTCGAACGCGATGCGGGCGAATGGCTTGCGCGCTATCAAGCGCAACTGATTGCCGACACCGGGATCGAGAGCCTCAAGACGGGCTACAACCGTGTCTTCGGCTACTACATCGAACTCACCCAGTCGCAGGCGGCGCGTGCGCCCGCGACCTTCACGCGCAAGCAAACGCTGCGCAATGCCGAGCGCTACATCACCCCCGAACTCAAGGGTTTCGAGGATCGTGTGCTGACGGCGGAAGCGCGCGCACTTGAACGCGAACGACAACTGTTCGAGCAGCTCCTCGACGAGATTGCATCACATGCGCAGGCGTTGGCGTCGTACGCACAGTGCATGGGCGAACTCGATGTCGTCAGCTGCTTCGCACAGACGGCGGTGCGTCAGCGGCTCGTGCGTCCCGTGATCACGGATGAACCGCTGCTCGCCGTGCGCGGCGGTCGGCACATGGTCCTCGCTCACGCGCTCGGCGCATCGTTCGTGCCGAATGATTGCGCGCTCGGTGCGAACACCACGGACGGCGATGCCCGATCGCGCCACACGCTCGCGCTTGTGACGGGCCCGAACATGGCGGGCAAATCCACCTTCATCCGCCAGAATGCGATCATCGCGCTGCTCGCGCTTGCCGGCAGCTTTGTCCCCGCGGATGAGGCAACCGTGGGACTGTGCGACCGCATCTTTGCGCGCATCGGCGCGGGCGACGAGCTGCACAGCGGCCGCTCGACATTCATGGTCGAGATGATGGAGACCGCGAACATTCTCCACCACGCAACGCGCGCCAGCCTCGTGATCCTCGATGAGATCGGACGCGGCACCAGCACACTCGATGGACTGAGCCTCGCGTGGGCCATCACCGAGTGCCTCGCGGACCGCGGCACCCGCACGCTCTTCGCCACCCATTACCACGAACTGACGGCACTCGCGGATGACATGCCGGCAATCGGCAACCTGCAGGTCGTCGTGCGCGAGTGGAAGGACGAGGTGATCTTCCTGCATCGCATCGAACCTGGGCGCGCTGACCGTTCCTATGGAATCCATGTCGCGAAGCTGGCGGGCGTTCCAAATGCGGTGGTGGAACGCGCTCGCCGCGTCCTCGAAACGCTGGCCGTCCACACGCACATCACGCCGCCACCGAGTTCGGCGCGCACCGCGCAGCGCGCGGCGGAGCCGAGTCTCTTCGATTCGCATGCATCACGTGCGCCGAGCGCCGAGCATGCCGCGCATCAAGCGGCAGCCGCGCATCAAGCGGTGGTCGATGAAATGCTCGCGCTCCACATCGAATCGCTGTCGCCGATGGCTGCGTTCGACTTGCTGCGCCGCTGGCGACAGGAATTGGAACGCCGCAGCTGATTCAGTCGCTGCCGACCACCACCAGCATTCGAGCGGCATCCCTCGCATCAACGCGGCCATTTCGGTCGAGATCGGCGATCACCTCGTCGCCTGCACGCCATGCATCCATGAACAGCGCAAGGTCCGCGCCGTCCACTTCGCCGTCGAGG
>RFON01000052.1 GCA_009926625.1 Planctomycetota bacterium | reverse complement strand
CGGTGATGCAGCGCCTGCACCGTTGACCGCCGCTGCCGCGCTCAGCGGCGATTTGCGCGCGCTCTTCGGAGCGGCGGACATCCCGATCACGCTCGCCGACAGCGAAGCGAGCCTGCAGATGCCCGGCGCACTGGCGCTCGCCCTGGTCGATCTCGTCAATGACGATGCGAGCGCATCTGCCGCGCTGCGTCGCCTCGGTCCCATCGATGCGCGCATGCGAGTGAAGTCGATGACGATGCCAGCCTCGGGCGCAGCCGGCAGCGCGTTCACTGGTGAACTCACCATCGCGCCGATGGAACTCACGCCGAGCAGCGGTCCTGCCGTGTCGCTTGGCGCAACGAGCATCAAGGCGAGCACCGTGCGCTTGAGTGATGCGATCGACCTCGAAGTGGCGAGCAGCGGCGGAAATGCGGGCACTATTCGCGGCACGGTGGCTGGGCGGCAGCTGGCGGCGCCTGACGGATCGCTCGCGCCTACTGACGCGCTGTGGAACGCGCAGGTGCAGATGAACGCAGTGCCGACCGCGCTCGTTGATGCCGCGGCTGGGCAGCGGGGCGAGCTCGCCGAACTGCTCGGTCCAGCCCTCGACGGTTCGATCGATGCGGTCTCCTCCGGCAGCGGGCCACAGCGAACCACAAGGATTCGTGCGACGGCGAAGTCGCAAACACTCGACCTCAAGGCACCGCAAGTGGACATTGCGCAGGGGCGCTGCATCGTTTCGCCCGCCGCTCCCTTCGAAGCAACGCTTGCCCTCAACGAAGCGGTGCGGCGAAAGCTCCTCAAGCCAGTCAGTCCGATCCTGTCGGAGATCGTCTCTGCGCCGCCACTTCGCTTCGCGGTGAGCAGCCTGTCGGCACCGATCGATGGAAATCTGTCTTCGCTCGACCTCGATGGCCGAATCGATGTGGGCGATGTGGAACTACGGCGCCAGAGCGATGGAATCGCAATGCTCGCCGTCGCACAGCAGCCCGGCGTGACGACGGTGCCGGCCCAGATCGACCCGCTCATCCTCACCGTTCGGAAGGGGCGGCTCACCTATGCAAACTTCATCGTCCGCGTGGCCAAGGTCGGACCACAGTGGCAGCAGGTTTTGAAACTGTCGGGTGATGTGGATCTCACGAAAACCCCGCCGTTCGCGAATGCGATCACCATCCGCTACCCGATCGCATCCATCGGACGCACGGCAACGGGAGCTGCTTCTTCGCAACTGCCAGAGGTGACAGAGATCAATCGGCTCATCGCGCAACTGCCGGTGGACCCTGGCGAGATGCTCGATGTCGATGTGACATTCTCTGGTCCGCTGGGCAAGGTCGATGGGAAGGAAGTCCCGCTGAAGCGCAGCACCAAGTTGGTGTTCGACCCATCGGCGATCGATGCGAAGAAGATCCAGAAGGGGATCGAGAACCTCCCTCAGACCATCGACAACTTCAAGAAGTTGTTCGGCGGTTGAGCCGGTCGAATCAGACGGAGCCACGCCGCCGTTGGGCGATCGCAGGGGCGATCCCAGCGACGATCACATCGGCTTTTCGGCAGCCGTCTGGTCGTAGATCTCAAGCAACTTCGACTTGTCGAAGATCAGTTCCGCACGGGTGAGCCCCGTCACTTCGTAGTGCGGCGTCAATTCGATCGCGTCCACGGGGCACGCTTCCTCGCACATGCCGCAGTAGATGCAGCGCAACTCATCGATGTCGAACTGCTTGGGATACTTCTCGCGGTCTTCCCAGGGGCTCTCCTCCGCGACGATGTGAATGCAGTTGGCGGGGCAGGCGGTTGCGCACATGAAGCATGCCACGCATCGAACGCGCCCATCCTCGTCCTTGTTCAGGCGGTGCACGCCGCGGAAGGTCGGTCGGAACTGTCCGCCCTGCTCGACGGGGCGATCATCGCGCTTCTGCTCGGGATACTGCACCACCCAAATGTTCTTGGCGTTGGTTCCGTTGCGTCCAAAGTTCTCCACGAAATGCCGCATCGTGGTGCCGAGCCCCTTGATGATGCTCGGCACGAACAGGTTCTCGCCGCGCGAGAGCGGCTTCGGAGTGACATCGACGATCTGGTCGTCAGGGATGGGCATTGCGGCGAAAGGATAGCCGCGCTTCGCCAACAGCGACCATCACTACCATCGCGAGAATGGACGCTGACCGATCCCCTCGCAAGGCATCGCCAAGCGGACGGCAAGGCGAAGATGTGCGGGTGGGGTGGCGAATGGCTGGCCTTGCGTGGCGTTTTACAACGGAAGTCATCGCAGGAGCCGTGCTCGGTTGGCTTGTCGGATCGTGGCTTGACGCAGCGAACAACGGCGCACTGATCGGTACGGGAATCGGACTTGCGGTTGCCACGTACAGCCTGATGCGTGGCGCGCTCAAGTTGAACGCATCCCTGGATCGTCTCGGCGGGGGGGGCTCAGCTGGCAGCGGCGGGCAGCGTGATCGTGACCGTGGTTCGCGCGAAGGCGGAAGTTCTGGGAACGCACCGTGAGCAGTGGACCGAATGAATTGAAGCGCAGGGCGGAGGCGCCATACCTCGGGCCACCGCTTGCGATGCGCTGGGGAATGGTGGTTGCGGCGATGGTTGGCGCGGCAGGGCTGTTTGGCTGTGCGTGGGGGATGATTGCTCCGCGCGGCGGATGGATTGGTTGGCCTCTTGTCACTCGCCTCGTCCCCTTGGTGCTCGGTATCGCAGTGCTTGGATGGCTGGTCGCGATGCCATGGCGACCACGACCCGCCGTCGACTGGGTGACCGTGTGGCTCGGCGGCATGGTTGCGCGGCTGCTGCTGACCCCGCTTGCGTGCTTCGGGCTATACTCGATCTTCCCCTGCGACGTGACTCAGTTCATCGCCGCAACAGGGGGATGCTGCTTCGCGGTCGTCCTCGCGGAAGTCGGCATGATCGCCGCCACGCTGCAGACCATGAGCGGTCCGACAGCCCGTTGAGTTGCGGCCTTGGTGGGACGAGCGAACCCACGCCGCGGTCGGCGGGTGGATTCGGACGCAGCCCGACCCCGACAGGCTCGACGGACTGATTCCCCCAATGATTCCCCTCGCGATTCCCGACATGCCCGTCATGTCCAGCATGGTTCCCCTCCTTGCGAGCGCAACGGACCCGATGTCGCACATCGTGGACAAGAAGATGCATCAGTGGAACATTCTGGGGCAGCCCGTGATGCTCAGCATGGTCACGATGGTCACTGCTGCCATCGTGCTCCTGATCCTCCTGCGTTTCGCGGCAAAGTCCATTGCCACGGGTCCTGAGTCGATGGGCAACCGACGCTTCGTGTCGCGGTCTGCGCTCGGCGGCGTGATCGAAGTCATGGTCCTCTACCTGCGTGATGAAATGCTCGAGCCAGTGATGGGTGTGAGGCTGACGCGGAAGTACCTGCCCTTCCTCCTGTCGATGTTCTTCTTCATCCTTTCGCTGAACATCATCGGACTGATCCCCTTCGTCGAAGTGCAAGAGTTCATTCACTCACTGCGCGGCGAGCCGTTCAGCATCGCGGAGAACGGCACCATGGCGATCTTCGGTGGCGCAGCAACGGCGAGCATCTCCGTGACTGGGGGGATGGCGTTCATCTCGTTCGTGCTCATCCAGGTGCAGGGCTTTCGTGAACTGGGCGTGAAGGGTTGGCTGGAGCACCTCTGTGGCGGGCATGAGTTGGTCAGCGGATCGCCGCTCCTCTACCCGATCGTGCTTCTGGTGTTCCTCGTCGAGTTCTTCGGGCTGTTCGTCAAGCCCGCGGCATTGGCGATCCGTCTCTTCGCCAACATGGTGGCTGGTCACACCCTGCTCATCGTGTTCACCTCGTTCGGTGCGCTTGCGGCGAATGCCGGACTCGGCTGGTTCGGGGTCGGCGCGATCACCGCGGTGAGTGCCGTGGGCGCGATGCTGATCACGCTGCTCGAAGTGTTCGTCGCCCTGCTGCAGGCGTTCGTCTTCATGTTCCTGACGGCGGTGTTCATCAGTTTGATGGCGCATGAGGAGCACGAGCATGACGAAGCGCACGGGGAAGATGCCGCGCATGCGCACGGAGCCCCCGCCCACTGATTTTTGGCTATATTCTGTCCCCTTCCAAGGGCGATGTTCGCCCTTGGGCTCGACCTGAGAAACCTGCTGCATCCTGATTCGCAACGGAGATCTGACCCCAATGAAAATCGCTCATCTTGCTCTCGCCACCCTCGTCGGAACGGTCTGCGCCACAGCTGCCCAGGCCGCTGACCCGGCTGCGCCAACCGCATCCACGGCCAACTGGGGCGTGGGCATCGGTGCGGGCCTTGCATGCGGACTCGCAGCCATCGGCGCGGCAATCGGAATCGGACGCATCGGTGGTTCTGCGGTCGAGTCGATCGCGCGCCAGCCCGAAATGGCCGGTCGCATCTTCATCAACATGCTGTTGACCGCTGCCTTCGTTGAAGGCGTTGCGCTCTTTGCAGTGGTGGCTGGCTTCCTCAACTTCGGCAAGTGATCGACGGTCGACCGTTCGCCTCGCCGCGCAGGCGAGGCGAACGGACCTGCCGCGGAGGTTTTCCATGCTTTTGGCCTCGGCTAATCCGCTTGAGTTCAATCTGTTCCCCTTCATCACCACAATCGTGGTGTTCGCAACGGTTGCCATCGCGCTCGGCGTGTTTGTGTGGCCGAAGATCCTGAAGGGGCTCGATGACCGCAACACGAAGATCCTCGGGGAAATCGCCGCGGCGGAAGCGTCTCGGGCCAGCGCAGCTGCCAAGCAGAAGGAGTTCGAGCAGAAACTGCAGGAGGCAATGGAGCAGTCGAGCCGCATGATCCGCGAGGCCAAGACCGAAGCGATCCGCATGGGCGAAGAACTGCGAACTCGGAGCGAGGCGGATCTTGCGGAACGCGCTCGACGCGCGCAGGAGGAGATCGAGAGTGCGCGGCGGACGGCGGTCGCCGAACTCGAGGAACACGCTGCAACGCTCGCGGTCGCGATCGCTTCGCGGATCCTCAAGCGAGAGATCAGTGCAGCGGACCAGAAGCGCATGGTCGAAGAGTCGCTCGCGGGCATGCAAGGCCAAGGCCGCTGACCCATGGCAACGAACGACAAGATCGCGTCGGTGTACGCGCATGCGCTCTTGGAGTTGGCGCAGAAGCAGGGGGGCAATGCGCGTGCGCAGGAAGTGGGCGAGGAGTTCCGTGAATTCGCGGAAGTCATCACATCGGACAAGTCCCTTCGCGCGCTGCTCGCCTCTCCAACCGTGGAGCGCTCTGCGCGAAGTGCTGCGCTCGAACGCATCTTGAGGGGCAATGTCAGCGACATCCTGCTCCGATTCATCATGGTGGTCGATCGCAAGGGACGCTTGGGGCATCTCGTCGAAATGGAGGCGGCGTACGACGAGTTGCTGCAGGGACTCTTCGGCAAGACCGAGGTGGATGTCTTCACGGTGGACGGTCAGCCTCTCGACAAGTCGATCGAGGCATCGCTTCGTGAACGCCTGCGGAGCGCGACGGGTCACGAGGCAGTCTTCCACTACGCCGCGGATGCCACGATGATCGGCGGCATAAAGCTGCGGATCGAGGACCAACTCGTCGATGGATCGGTCGCGACCCGCTTGCGAAGGCTCCGCGAGTCGATCATCCAAGGTGGCGGGGCCACCATCCGAGGCAACACGGGACGCTTCATCGGCTGAGCACATCCGTCCGTAAGAACCAAGTCGACTCCAGCGCAGTTCAGCACACCAGCCAAACGCAGCAAGCACAAGACCTCCTAAGGATTCCAACATGAAGATCAAGACAGACGAGATCGCATCGGTCATTCGGCACGAGATCGAGCAGTTCGGCAGCACGGTCGAGATCAGCGACGTCGGGCAGGTCGTGGAGGTCGGTGACGGCATCGCTCGCGTGTACGGGCTGGGCAAGGTGATGGCCGGCGAACTCCTCGACTTCGAGTCGGAAGGGCGCACCATCACGGGACAGGTGATGAATCTCGAGTCGGACACGGTGGGTGCCGTGCTCTTCGGCGATACCACTGCAGTCCGTGAAGGCGATACGGTGCGATCCACTGGGCGCCTGTTGGAAGTTCCCGTTGGCATGGAGTTGCTTGGTCGCGTGGTTGATTCGCTGGGCAATCCGCTCGATGGCGGTCCGCCGATTCATGCGAAGGAGACGGGCAAGGTCGACATCGTGGCGCCCGGCATTTCCGCGCGTCAGCCCGTGAAGGAGCCAATGCAGTTCGGCATCAAGGCCGTCGATGCGATGGTGCCCGTGGGTCGTGGACAGCGCGAGCTCGTCATCGGTGACCGCAAGACCGGCAAGACGGCGATCTGCCTCGACTGCATCATCAATCAGCGCCAGTACTGGGGCACGCCCAATGCAGTGGTGTGCATCTATGTCGCTGTCGGTCAGAAGGATTCGACCGTTGCAAGCGTGGTGGAGATGCTGAAGAAGTCGGGCGCGATGGAGTACACCATCGTCGTGAACGCGGGCTCTTCGCAGTCGGCACCGATGCAGTACATCGCGCCGTACTCGGGCTGCTCGATGGGCGAGTGGTTCATGTGGAAGGGGAAGGACCCGAACTACACAGGACCGAAGCATGTCCTGTGCGTCTACGACGACTTGTCGAAGCAGGCTGTTGCGTACCGCGAGTTGTCGCTGCTGCTGCGGCGTCCGCCAGGCCGCGAGGCGTACCCCGGAGATGTGTTCTATCTGCACTCGCGCCTCCTCGAGCGCGCGACCAAGTTGTCGAACGAGAACGGCGGCGGCTCGCTCACTGCGCTCCCGATCATCGAGACGCAGGAAGGCGATGTGTCTGCATACATCCCGACGAATGTCATTTCGATCACCGACGGCCAGATCTACCTGCAGCCGGAACTCTTCTCCGCGGGCGTGCGACCAGCCATCAACGTGGGCATCTCGGTCAGCCGTGTGGGTGGTTCCGCGCAGATCAAGGCGATGAAGGAAGTGGCCGGTTCGCTGCGACTCGATCTTGCGGCGTACCGCGAGCTGGAGGCGTTCGCGCAGCTCGGCACGGAGCTTGACGCAGCGAGCAAGCGGCAGCTGACCCGTGGTGCGCGCATGGTTGAACTGCTCAAGCAGGGGCAGTACACCCCCTTCGACACCATCGACCAGTGCTTGGCGATGTTCGCGGGCACGCGCGGGCTGCTCGATGATGTTGCGATCGACCAGGTCCGCGAGTTCGAGCGCGCCATGCTCGACTATTTCCGAGGTCCGGCGAAGGCGCTGCGCGAAGAACTCGTCAAGGCTGCGTCGTTCAAGGGGCTTGAGGATCGCGTGACCGAGGCGCTGAAGGCGTTCAAGCAGTCCTGGCGCCCGTCTGAACCCGCGAGGGCGATGCAAAAGCAATGACCTCCTGGCTGGATGGGCATGCGGCCGCCTACGCCGGCGCCCGCGTGTGCGTTACGGGCGGCGGTGGATTCATCGGTTCAAACTTGGTGGATGCGCTCGATCGGCTCGGGGCAAAGGTGTCGGTCATCGACGACTTCTCCAACGGGCGTCACGCCAATCTCGACGGCGTGCGCGACCGCATTCGTCTCATCGAGGCGTCCATCCTTGATGGCGAGAAACTTGCGCAGGCGATGGAGGGGGCGCGCATCGTCTTTCACCTCGCAGCGATCGGATCCGTGCCGGGATCGCTGCTGGATCCCATGCGTTACCACGAAGTGAACGCCACCGGCACGATCCGCGTCCTGGAGGCGGCACGCCACGCGGGTGCGAAGCGCGTGGTGTACTCCGCATCCAGTTCTGCCTACGGTGACACGCCGACGCTTCCGAAGGTCGAGAGCATGAAACCAGACCCGCGTTCGCCCTATGCGGTCACCAAGATCGCGGGCGAGCATGCGTGCCGCGCATGGAGCCTCTGTTTCGGACTTTCATCGGTGAGCCTCCGCTACTTCAACATCTTCGGCCGACGGCAGCGCCCTGATTCGCAGTATGCAGCCGTGATTCCCGTCTTCGCGACCTGCTTGCGACAAGGGCAGCAGCCAACGATCTTCGGCGACGGACAGCAGACGCGGGACTTCACGCATGTCGACAACGCCGTGCACGCCAACCTCTGCGCGGGCGCGGCCACTTCGAACCTGCAGGGTGAGATGGTCAACATCGGCTGCGGGTCCAACTACACGCTGACCGAAGTGCTCGACCAGATGAACGCCGTGCTCGCGACGAAGGTGCTCGCCAAGTTCGCGCCGATGCGGACGGGTGATGTGAGGGACAGTCTCGCGTCGATCACACGCGCACGCGAACTCATCGGCTACGAACCGGTGCGGCAGTTTGCCGACGGACTTCGGGAAACCCTCTGCGGCGGGTGAGCGTTCACTCGCCGATGTCTTCGGCCCACAGGTCTGGCTTCTCGCGCTGCAGGCGCTCCATGAGCGCGATGCATCGTGCGTCATCCACCACCTGCAGTGCGATCCCTTGGAGCCGCATCCACTCCTCGGCGCCGAGGAATGTGCGATTTTCACCGATGATCACGCGGGGGATCTTGAACAAGATCGCCGTGCCGGAGCACATGGGGCAGGGCGACAGCGTGGAGACGAGGGTGAGCCGACGCCAGTCACGGCGCCGACCAGCCTTGCGAATGCAGTCCACCTCGGCATGGGCGGTCGGATCGCCCGACTGAACCCGCTGGTTGTGACCGCGCGCCACGATCACGCCCTTCGCATCCAGCAGCACCGATCCGATGGGGATGCCTCCCTCGCGCCATCCCTTCTCGGCTTGCTCGATGGCTGCGTCAAGTCCTGCGGCGATCGCCTGCGGCGCAAGCGGTGGCGTGGCGTCTGTCATGCGAATGCCTCCTCATGTTCGACTCTCGGTCTCGACGCTGACGGTGATGTGGTGCGTCGTCGCGCGCGACGAC
>RFON01000051.1 GCA_009926625.1 Planctomycetota bacterium | reverse complement strand
AACGCCTGCTCCAGCGCATCCGAAAGTTCGACGAATTGGAGCGCCGAGACATGGGCGCCCGGGAGGAACTCCACGAGCAGATCGATGTCGCTGCGCACCGGATCGAAGTCGGGGCGGGCTGCAGATCCGGTCAACTCGAGACGCGCGATGCCATGATGGGCGCAAAGCTCGCGGACTCGGTCGAAGATTGCGGGGTGAATCGCGACCACGAACGCAGTTTACCTCGTATGGGAGTCGGGATACCGCGATGCCGCGATTCGCATCTCCTGACCCGAGCCGGAACCCCATTCCGAGCGCGCCAGAGGGGCGTCTCGCTCTCTCTCGTGGCCGAGTCGAGCGTCACTGTGCCCGGCGCGGGGAAGTGAGCAGCCAGAGGAGGCACGATGAACGATGGCGGCGACCAGCGAACAATTCAACGTGGAGACCGAGCGCAGGCGGCTCGGGGCGATGACCGCAGGCGAGCTGCGGCAGCGCGACCAGGAGATCGCAGGCGACGAGGCGCTTTCGCGGAAACCTTTGGACGGCACGCAAAGCGCGCTATAGTGGGGTTGAGGAAGTCATTCCGCCAGCCGCTTCCTGAGGTCCATCCATGGAATTCACGATCGAATTCGAGCGCGAGGACGACGGCCGATGGATCGCCGAGATCCCGTCGCTGCCGGGCACGATGGCCTACGGCGCGACGCCTGAGCAGGCTCGTGCCCATGCGCAGGCGTTGGCCCTTCGCGTCGTTGCCGAACGGCTGGAGCATGAGGAAGCTGGTTCGGAAGCGCTCACAATCACCTTCCGCGCGGCATGAGCGAGTGGCCAAGCACGCGGGCGCGGCAGGTGCTGGCGGCACTGCTGCGGATCGGCTGGCGCGTGAAGCGCACGAGCGGATCGCATCGCAGCCTGTCGCGCGAACAGTGGCCGGACTTCGTCTTCGCGTTTCATGACGGCGAGGAGATCGGACCGCGGATGCTCGCCCGGATCGGCAAGCGGACCGGGCCGCAGCCTTCGGACCTGTGACGCGGCGCTTGGGCGAAACCCCATCCCGAGCGCGCCAGAGGGGCGTCTCGCGCTCTAAAGAGAGCCGAACCCCAACTCGCCTGTTCGAAACCTGTTCCGCTCGGACTACTTCAAGAGGCGCGCGCGAAACTAGCGTGTCGCACGGTTCAGAGTGAACGCCCGAGCCTCCCGGCCGGGGCGTTCGCGCGTTGCGCCGTGCGTACGGCTTTTGCGACAAGGGCTTGCGTGCGCGAAGGTCTCGCGGGGTGGGCCAGACGCGGGGTGCCGCCGGGTGCGTTGGCTGACCGTCGCGGCGACCTCGGCGGATTGTCGCTCGGGGCATTGAGAGAACCTCCCGGCGTTGGGTGTCTCCGTTGAACCGTGCTCGCCCAAGCAATAGCCCCCCGGCCGGATGGCCGAGGGGCTGGAGTGTGGTCTGCCGCGCTCACGCGGCAGGAAGATGCGACTTGGTGAAGTGACTCAGGCCTTGCGGCGGCGGCCACCGACCAGCCCGGCGAGGCCGATCAGCGCGGCAGCGCCCGGGGCCGGGATGACGCCGAATTCCACGCGATCGCCGCCGTTGATCAGGCTGCTCTCGAGCCAGTCGATGCCCACGCGGCAATTCCGCTGGTAGGACCCGATGTTGAAGCCCTGACCGAGCACGGCCGAGTTGGTCAAAATGCTCCCGTAGGTGGCATCGGCAAGCCAGTCATTCAGGCTCTTCGCGGCGCCCGCTGCGCTGCCTGGGGCACCGTTTCCGTACAGGCGCCAGCCGTTGTCGCTCACGACCGCAGTATTGGCATCGACGCTGAAGGTGTTCCACGCGTTCATCTGGGCGCCATTGCCGAGCCAACTCATGCTGTAGATCTTCCCGTCCGAGCCAACAACGGACAGGTTCAGCGCCACGGTTCGGGCGGTGGAATACGGATCCATGTACCAGCGGAAGGTGCTGCTGAAGGAACTGTTCAGCGTGCCGATGCCCGCGCCGGCGCCGTAGTAACGCACACTGGTCTTGCCGCTGTTGCCGGATGTGCCGTCCATGACCATGACGCCCGAGCCGCCGCCGCTGGCCGACCCACTGTCCGTGAAGTAGAGCTGCTGCGCGATCAGGGCGTCATCGGCGGTGCTCGAGGGGAGCAGGCCCTGGAAGTAGGGCTGGAAGGATGTGTTGGTCCCGTTCAAGTAGATCCCCGTCGAGGTTCGAGTGTCATCCGAGTACCACCCGGTCGACGCGCCGAGCGCGTTGACATGAACCGTCGCCGCCATCGCCGAACCCGCCACGGCCACTGCGGCCACGGCACTGCTGATACCAACGAGAAGATTGCTTCGCATCTGAGTTTCCTTTGGGGCATTGCCCAGAACAACCGCCCACACTCCCGTGCAGGCACAAGTCAACCGAATCCGTCGGTCGCGGTCCTCCCGCCGGTCCGGTGCCGCGTCAACGCGAGGCGGTGCGTGTCTGCAGTGCTGGTCGGTTGCAGTTTTCACTGGCCGACCGGATGGCTCTGCGAAAGGAGAAACGATTTTCGCCCCCCCCGCGATCACGGACCTAGCGATTTCTGTGTCGGTCGTCGGAGGCCGCGCCGAACATTGCGTTTCTGACCTCTCGGCTGGCACGATGCCCGCTGCAGGCGCAGCGACTCCGGCTCGGCGATCGCCTGCAAGTCCTTCGGGCGCCCCGCCGAGTTTCGGCGGGGCGCTTTCGTGCGTGCTTGCCGCTTGCACCGCCACGCAGGATTCGGCCGCGACGACCGCAGGTGGAAGCAAGGACAGCGCAACGGCACTCCCCCGAATTGACGCTGTCACCTGGCGCTGCGTGAGGCTGGTCGATCCGAGTGGAAACCCAGTGGAACTGAGTGGTCGACCACCAACCCTCCGAATCTCGCCTGAGGGCAAGGCATCGGGCTTTGCGGGCGTCAATCGCTACTTCGCCGATGCGATCTTCGGGAATTCGAACAACGGTTCATTGCCACTTCGATTTGGACCAGTTGGCGCAACACGCATGGCCGGTCCGCCCGAACGAGCGGCAATCGAAAGTGCATTCGTGGCGATGCTCAGTGCCGTGCGCTCTTCGCGTATCGCGGCGAGCGGCTCAGAGCCAATGCTCGTGATGCAGGGCGAGAAGGGCGATTGCGCTTGGTTCAGTCCGCAGGCAACTGAGTGAGCCGCAGCCATGCCACGCCTTTCCGCGGGGCGGAAGAACGCACCCACCATGCCTCAGGATTCCAGCCTCAGTCCTTGCGGCGACGACGAGCAATCAGTCCGGCCGCGCCGAGCAGCGCGATCGCGCCTGGGGCGGGGACGACTGCATACGACGAGGTGTGGTCCAACACAGCCCAGATGCGGCTGTTGGTTGGATCCGCGGAGTCGATGACGAGTCCCCAGCTACCGACAAAGTTGGCGAGGTTCGAATCATTCGCCCCAGTCGCGGCGGCGAACGCAGCCCAAGAGCCCTGGAAGTTCTGAACGCTCTGCGCGCCCTGGGTGATCACATTGATCTCCTTCGTCCAAACGCCGGTCGACGGGTCGAAGTAGCCCAACTGCATCTCGCCAGCGTTGACGATGTCGGAGATCGTCCAACCGAAAGTCTCATAGTTCTGGTAGCCAGCCACAATGATGTTCGGGTCGAAGGTCATCTCAAGCGTGTACGCATTGGTCGGGAGCCGACCTTGCGAATCAACCGCACCCGTTGCGACCATGCCAGAAATCTTGAGGACATCGCTTCCGAGCGTGTTCCACGGACCCGAGTCGGGGAGCGGACCGCCGCCTGACATGTCCACGCTCGCTGACGATCCGTAGAACTCGGCCTCGGTTGCTGTCCGCCACTGCATCGAGATCATCGAGCCGCCTGGCGCGTAGCCAGCGCGGATCCAGGCCGACGATCCGAATTGTGGTCGGGCAGTCCCAGTGATCGGCGTGGTCGTACTCGAACCAACCTCGAGTGTCGTTCCCAGCACGGTGGTGCCGATGCTGTAGTTCGAGAAGCCATCGTTGTTGACTTCCCAAGTGACCGCCGGTCCGTAGGCGGACATGTTGTTCGAGTTGTCAGCAATTGCTCCGACAGTGCCAGGGCGCGCCACAGAAGGCGGAGTGGCAAGCACGTACGGAGGCGGTGGGGTCGAAGGATCCCATTCCACACCAGCTAGAGCTGAAACGGAAACCGCCGAGACTGCAACTCCAACAGCCAGTAGGGACTTCGGGAACATGTGCGACCAACTCCAAACCCCTAAAAACCAGAAAGGAGCAACGGCAAAGGGGATGCCGCCGTGACTCCTTTCCATCCCCCACGCATGGCTAACGTATCCCTAGACTGAGAGGGATCACGTTGTGCGAATAATTTTCTTAGATTCCTCATCGTGCTTCCGACGTGCTCGTCGGACGGACAAACCAGAACGGCATCACGGAGGCGATCGCACCTGCAAGTGGGCCAAGGAGATACACCCAAAGGTGCATCGACTGCCCTCCCACCAACGCTGGTCCAATCGATCGAGTGACCTTCCCCCCTGAAACCCTACCAAGCCGGATTTTGGTATCCGGCGCATCCTGTGAATGCTGCACGCAGGCGTTTGCGCACAAGGTGTTCGCGCGAGATGAAACGGACTGGTACGCCCGCGTAGTTGCCCCGCACCGCACCATCCGCCACCTCATCCCAGCTCGGTCCGTCGATCAAGGGAGGATGTCGATGCGGCTTGGCGGAAATCCCAGTTGCACGACCCGATCGGGAACGCAAAGGTCGGCCGCGGTGAGCTGCACCGAACCAAAGCCGAATGCCTGCAACGCGTTCCGCACGCGCCGAGCATTGTCAGGCGTGGTCTGGATCAGCACATCGATGTCGTTGGTGTACCGCACCACGCCGTGATGGGCCAGTGCGATTCCGCCCACCACCACATAGTCAGCCTCGGCGGCGGAAAGCACTACGGCTTCCTCGAGTTTGATGTTGAACGCATGCAGAACGGTCAGTTCCGAATCACATTCCAGAACTGGCATACGTTCCCCGTGAACTCGGGCGACACGAACTTCACGGTGACCGGTTTCGAGTTGCGCCCCTACGACAACCGAGTCGTCCTTGAGGGATCCGCGGATGCGCTGCAGCCCGTGGCTCAGGATCCAACCTGCGCCCGCGTGGACCTGACCTTTGTGTTGATGTTGTGGGATAGTTCCTGCGCGGTGCCCTGGAGCCGATCATCCGCCGAATGTCTTGTTCCATCGCTATCTTGGCACCATGAATCTCCCGAAGAAACTCGCAGCTGTTGCAGCGGCGCTCTCGTGCGTGCTTGCTGCTTGCACCGCCCCGCAGGACTCGGCCGCGACGACCACGGCTGGAAGTGAGGGCAGCGCGACAGCACTCCCTCGAATCGACGCGGTCACCTGGCGCTGCGTGAAGTTGGTCGACCCGAGTGGCAACCCAGTTGAACTGAGTGGTCGACCGCCAACCCTTCGAATCTCGGCTGACGGCAAGGCGTCGGGCTTTGCGGGCGTCAATCGCTACTTCGCCGACGCGACCGTCGGGAATTCGAGCAACGGTTCCTTGCCACTTCGATTTGGACCAGTTGGCGCAACACGCATGGCCGGTCCGCCCGAACGCGCTGCAATCGAAAGTGCATTCGTGGCAATGCTCGATGCTGTGCGCTCTTCACGCATCACGGCGAGCGGCTCAGAGCCGATGCTCGTGATGCAGAGCGAGAAGGGCGACTGCGCCTGGTTCAGTCCGCAGGCAACTGAGTGAGCCGTGGTGATGCCACGCCTTGCGGCGAACACCAGCAATCAAGCCAGACCCGCCGCGCCACTCGGTCGTAACAACCGAAACGCCATCACTGCAGCGATCGCACCTGCAATTGGGCCAAGGAGATACACCCAAAGGTGCATCGACTGCCCTCCCACCAACGCGGGTCCAAGCGATCGAGCAGGGTTCATCGACGCCCCGCTAATCGGTCCTGCGAATAGCGCCTCGAGCCCCACAACGCCTCCAATGGCAATACCAGCCAGCACTCCCTTTTCGCGCGACCCGCTCGAAACCGCGAGGATCACCAGCATCAGCATCATGGTCAGGAACGCCTCAAGCACCAACGACTGCCCAAGCGCACCCGATGGCAGCGTTTCCCCGAGCGTTGGGCTCTCGGGAAACAGCCCCCGCAGCACCCCCGATGCCGCGAGCGCCCCACCCACTTGCGCCACCGCGTACAGAACCAGTTCGCGCGCGGGCATGCGACCTGCCACCCAGAAGCCGATCGACACCGCTGGATTCAGATGCGCCCCGGACACATCGCCGAGCGCAAAGATCATCGACATCACAACCAAGCCAAAGGTCAGCGCGACTCCTACATGCGTCACGGCGCCATCGGTCTGCGCATTCACCACCACCGCCCCGGTGCCTGCGAACACGAGAAAGAAAGTCCCGAGAAACTCAGCAACCAATCGTGACCGCATGCTTCATGATCTCCTTTCAACGACTGTCCGTGCGCGTCCCGCCCATTCCATCATGACAGCGCGCGAACCATCCGACGGCATCGACTCGACGAACGCGCGAATCTCGTCGCGCACTCGTCGGTAGTGCGGCATCGCCTCGTCATCCGTGCGCGCTCCGCGCGCGAGGTGCGGCGGATCATCGAATCTCGCATGAATGCTCGGCAAGCCCACCGCAACTGGACACGACTCCCGCGCCGCATCGCACACCGTGACGACCAAGTCGATCGGCTCTGGCACATCCTCCATCCGCTTCGACGAGTGCATCGAGATATCGACTCCCGCCTCCTGCATCGCGCGGACAGCCAATCGGTTCAGCCCCTGCGGACGGGTGCCAGCGGACCATGCATCGATCCAACTGCCCCGAAGCGCACGCGCCCAACCCTCCGCCATCTGGCTGCGGCACGAATTCCCTGTGCAGAGGAACGCGATGCGAAGTTGCGGTTCGGGGGAGCGCATGGACACTTGACTGGCAGCGCGTTATATCGCGAGAGCGCCCATCGCGGCGCTCTTCGACCGCGACCAAGTGGCGTTCGGTGGATAATCTCATCCCGCCCGTAGGGAGTCGGCCGATCGACAGCGCGCTCCAAACCACGCTCACAGTCACGCACATCACCGCAGGTTCCCTGTGTCTTGTGTCGGGTGTCCTTGCCGCGTCAGTGAAGGCGCTGGGTTTGCCGCACCGTGCGCATGTGGTGGCGGGGCGCGCGTTTGTATGGGGGATGATCGGCTTGTGCGCGACTGCCATTGCGCTTGCATTGATCGGCGAACGAGTGCTGGTGCTGCTGTTGCTGGTGGCGGTGCTGAGCGGCTATCTCGCCTTTGCGGGTTGGCGCGAGGCTGTCCGCCTGCGACGACCGTGCGCTTGGCTTGACCGTGCCGCGGCGTTCCTCATGATTGCTGCCGCGGCGATCATGCTGGTCTGGGGAGGGTGGGCGCTGCTTCGGGGTGCAACTGGGGGAATTGTGTTGCTCTTGTTTGGCTCGATCGGGGGGATGGTGGCGGCGATTGACCTCCGTCGGCTTCGCCATCCTGCCAAGGGCCCCGCGCGCACTGCGCATCACATGGCGTGCATGCTGGGGGCGACCACAGCTGTTGTCACTGCAGCCCTTGTGGTGAATGTCCGTGTCGAACCCGCATGGGTGGTTTGGATCGCTCCCACACTGTTGTTCACGCCGATCATTGTGATTTGGTCTCAACGCGTCAAGTCTTGACCCTGTGCTCGGCATCGCGGGTCTCGCCGGTCATCGATGCCGCGGCCGAACCCGCGCGATGAACCGATAGAGCGCGTCCCGAAGACGGCGTGGGATCACCCGAAGCGCACGCAGGAGCGACCACGGCGGCGGCATCGCTGCTGCGATGGCGAGGATGGCATCGGACTGTTCAAGCGCGCGATCGCCGACGAGGACGATGATGCTGTCGGGCGGCGACGGTGGGTTCACGGGTCGACCGATCCTCGCGCACTCGCGCGCTGCGTCCGCGGACTGCAGAGGCAAGAGGCGGAACGCGCCGCGCCGATCCCGTGCGATCAGGAATCTGGCGAATCCGCTGCAGAGAACGCAGCCGCCGTCGAACAAGATGATGATCGGGTACTGCGACACGACTGCTCCTCGCGAGCCAGCGCGCTGGCTGTCCGAAGCGTAGCCCGCGGCTGAGCGCACTAGTATCCGCCCCATGCCGTGGAGCGCGCGCGTGCGGGAACTCATCGCGGAGGAACTGCCGTCGCTTGTTGCGCTGCGCCGCGATCTGCACGCTCACCCCGAGATTGCGTACACCGAAGTCCGCACGAGCGGGGTGGTCGAGCGGGAACTGACCGCTGCCAAGATTCCCTTCCGCGCGGGGCTGGCTGGAGGAACGGGGATTCTTGGATCGCTGCCTGGTGCCGCGGCGCAGGCGGTGGCGCTGCGCGCGGACATGGATGCGCTGCCCATTGCCGAAGAGACGGGGGCGCCGTGGACGAGCACCTCGCCGGGAGTGATGCATGCGTGCGGGCATGACGGGCACACCACGATCCTGCTTGGCGCGGCCCGCGTGCTCTCGCGCCTTGGTCGCGAAACTCCCCTGCCGCGTCCAGTGGCGTTCGTGTTCCAGCCCGCCGAAGAGAACGGTGGCGGTGGTCGACGCATGGTTGCCGATGGCGTTCTCGATGGAACGCTGCTCGGACCGAGCGTCGACCACATCGTCGGCCTGCACTGCTGGCCGTGGCTCCCGACGGGGCGCGTGGCGCTTCGAGCGGGACCGATCATGGCCAGCGCGGACGAGATTCGCATCACCGTGCGCGGCACGGGATCGCATGCTGCGCTACCGCACACGGGCCGCGATAGTGTGCTCGCCGCGAGCGCCATCGTTGTTGCGCTTCAGCAGATCGTGTCGCGCACGGTCGATCCGCTCGATGCAGCCGTGGTGAGCATTTGCGTGATTCGCGGCGGCGAGATTGGGAATGTGATCCCCGATCAAGTTGCCCTCGTCGGCACGATGCGGGCACTGACGGAGCCGATGCGCGCCGCGCTGCAGGAGCGCATCACCGCGGTTGGGTCGCTGACTGCGAAGGCGTACGGCTGTACCGCCGATGTCTCGTTTTCCTCTGGCTACCCAGTGACGCGGAATGATCCCGCGCTGACTGCATCGGTGCGCAGTCAACTGACCGCTGTGCACGGCAGCGAGTGCGTGGAAGAGTTCCCCGCGCCCGTCATGGGCGCCGAGGACTTCAGCTATTACGGGCAGCGCGTTCCCGCCTGCTTCTTCGTGCTTGGCACGGGGCGCGCCGATGCGCCGCTCCATCCGCTGCATTCGCCGCGGTTCGACTTCAACGACGACGCGATCGAAGCTGGAGTGCTGTCCATGTGCTCCGTGGCCCTCGCTCGCGCTTGCGCAGGCTGATTTTCGGGTCGATTCACTCGAAACTCGTGATCGGGGGGAGCGGCCGGCTTGTTGGGTCGTCGTCGGCATCGGCGCTGACCGCACCAGCCTCGCTCGGCAGGCGCAAAGCGCGTCGAAGATCAACGACAGTGACGAAAGAAAGCCCCTCGGCGCGCGCGCCGAG
>RFON01000006.1 GCA_009926625.1 Planctomycetota bacterium | reverse complement strand
AAGGCGGATCGCGACGCCGCTTCGAGCCGATCCACCAATCCCGCTCGTTCAGCGAGCAGTTGCGTGCGCAGGCGAAGCATCTCGGCAAGCCGCGGATCTTCGGCCAAATGCAAATCCTCCGCCGCCTGCAACTCGGCAAACTCGTTCGGTCCGTCAACGGGACCACCACCCTCGCCGTTCTGTGGGTTCATCTGCATGTGAAAACGCTCCTGGGATCACTGGATTGCATCAAATCACGCTCACTTTCTTGCGCGCTCCATGAATGTGCGAAGTCTGGCGATTGCCCGATGGTGGCGAGAAAGCAGGGTGCCGATGGGCTCACCGAGCAATTCCGCCATCTGCTGAAAACTAAGCCCTCCGACATGCCGAAGGTCGATGATTTCGCGGTCGGCTGCAGACAACTCCTGCATCGCCCTTTCGAGGTCCCCCACGAGGTCCTTGAGCCTCGAGTCGGAATCGGTGGTCGCCGATGGGGGCGCCTTGAACACTGGGTCCCCGCTCGCACCGCCGAGCGCCTCCAAATCCCCCGAGGGGCGCGCATGGCGTGCTCGACGGCGCACCTCGTCGCGGAGGCGGTTCAACGCGATCGTGAAGAGCCACGACTCGAAGCCCGTTCGGTCCGCCATCGTCGGCAGTTTCTCGGCAACGGTGACGAACACCGACTGCGCGATCTCCTCGGCGAGGTCCGCGTCGCCGCAGCGAGAACGCAGGAGCGCAAAGACACGCGGACCGCACCGCTCGATGATCGTTCGCCACGCGGATTCATCGCCCCGTGCCGCACGGTCGACAGCACTGCGCAGCTCATCCGCTGGCCCGTCAACCATGCTGCGCTCCGACGCCTGACTCCGCTGGGTTCGACATCACAGCGGGAGGTCGTCCTCGATGCCGCGCTCGGTGATCGTGCGCGGCTCGTAGGCGCGGAACTCGACGCCGGCGGGCGGCATTCGGGATGAGAACGAACGGAAGCAAGTGCTGCCTTGGTCCCACACCAACTTCACGACGCCCGTCGGACCGTTTCGCTGCTTCGCGAAGATGAGTTCAGCGATGCCCGTCTTGTCCAGATTCGACTCCGCCCACTCCGGATCACCCTGGTGGTAGTACTCCTCGCGGTGCAGCATCAGGATCACATCGGCATCCTGCTCGATCGATCCCGACTCCCGAAGGTCACTCATCCGAGGGCGGTGCCCTTCGCGTTGCTCCGCCGCGCGGTTCAACTGCGAGAGACACACCACCGGCACATCCAGTTCGCGCGCCATCGCCTTGATGCCACGGCTGATCTCGCTGACTTCCACCTGCCTGCTCTCGCTGCGCGAGCCAGAACTCATCAGTTGCAGATAGTCAATGAACACGCAGCCGATATCGAACTTCTCCTTCAGGCGGCGCGCCTTTGAACGGAGTTGCAGGAGCGTCAACCCTGGCGTGTCGTCGATGTAGATCCGCGAATCCTGCAGCGCATCACACGCCCCCACCAGTCGGCGCATGTCGTCGGAGACCAATGTTCCACGCCGAAGTCGCTGACCATCCACGCCGGCCTTGGCGCACAGCAAGCGCTGCACGAGCTGCTGCCGACCCATTTCCAAGCTGAAGAGCACCGCCCGCCGGCGTCCCGCCGAGCGAGACACCTTCCATCATGTTCAGCGCGAGCGCGGTCTTCCCCATCGATGGGCGCGCCGCAAGGATCAACATCTCGCCGGACTGCAGTCCGCTGGTCATTTCATCGATGTCGTCGAAGCCGCAGCCGACACCAGTCAGCCCCGTGCCCTCGCGAGCCTCGAGGCGCTCCATCGCCTCGCGGAGCAGGTCGGAGAGGTTGGACACCGAATTGCTCTCGCGCCGCTGCGCGATGGCGAAGATGCGCTGCTCCGCCTGCTCAAGAACAGATTCCGTCGTCTGTTCGTTGGCAAATGCCTCGTGCACCGTCGCGCTCGACGCGTCGATCAGCTGCCGAAGCGTTGCTTTGTCGCGGACGGTCCGCGCGTACTCCATTGCGTACTGCGCGCTCGGCATGCTCTCGGAAAGTCGAATCAAGTAGTCGCACCCGCCGACCGCGTCGAGCACCTTGCGGTCCGTGAGTTGCTGCACGAGGCGAACGACATCCACCGATGCGGTTCGGTCATAGAGGTCAACGATGTTGGCGTACACAACCTTGTGACGGTCTTGGAAGAAGTCCTCCGCACTGCGGATCACCGACACGACATCCCCGATCGCCGTCGGCTCAACCAGCAGGCAACCTAGAAGGGCAGACTCCGCCTCTGGAGCATTGGGCGGCATCGCCTTGAGCAGGCGCACGGTGTCCTGCGGATCGACACGAACGGGCAAGCCGCCCTCCCCCTCCCGATTTCGCTCGCGTCGAGCCATCAGCTGGCCGCAACGGCCTGGCGATCGACTTCGCTGACCTCACCGACAACGCGGTCGCGCATGAGCCGCCCCACCTTGAAGCGAACTGACTTGCGCGCAGGCACCGTCACCCGTTCGAGGGTCTTGGGGTTCTGCGCAGTCCGCGACGCACGGGTCTTGACTTCGAACACGCCGAAGTCGCGGAACTCAAGGCGATTTCCAGATGCGAGTTCACCAATCATCTCATCGAGGAACATCTGCAGTGCTTCCTTCACCTCTGCGCGGCTTTGCCCAGTGCGCTCTGCGATGCGATCCACGAGATCCTTCTTGGTGATTGTCGCCATATCTCTCTCAACCCCACTTGAAAAGTTGTGCGTGTCACTTCAACGAACGATGCTTGTCCAGTATTGGCACTCGACCCGATCCAGTCAAGAGGCACGCCCAGCGGCCGCAACATTTCCACCACTTGTCAACTCGCTTCGCACACGATCGACCACGGAAGTGGTCGACAGCCCTGGTCGGTGCGCCAAGATGCACAATTTGATGCCAAGTTCCTTGACAACGTCCGATTCGTTGATTGCCTTGCCGTCGTAGTCGCCCCCCTTGACATACACATCAGGAACGGTAGCGCGCAGCAGCGCCTCGGCCGTCGGCTCGTCGAAGATGGTGACATAATCGACCGAGGCAAGCTCGCCGATCAGTTCCGCTCGGTCGCTCTCGCAGTAGATCGGACGCGATGCGCCCTTCAGCGCGCGCACCTGCGCATCGCAGTTGATCCCCACGACCAGGATGTTCCCGTGCGACTTCGCTTCACGCAGATATGCCACGTGCCCGGCGTGCAGCACATCGAAGCAGCCATTCGTCAGCACGACGGTCCGCCCAGCGGCACGGTGCGCCGCGATCTCCACCAACAAGTCTGGACGAGTGCGAAGCTTGCCGCGCACGGATTGGCTGAGTCGGATCACCTGCGCCTGCACTTCGGGCACTGTGAACGCACGCACGCCGAAGATCTCCACCTCCATGCCCGCCGCCACATTGGCCAGTGCCACCGCCTCGGCCCACGGAACTCGGTTGGCGGCCGCACCCGCAAGCACGGCGAGCACCATATCTCCCGCCCCTGCAACGTCGTACACGGGACGCGCCACGGTGGGCAGGTGCTGCGGTTCACCCTTCCGCTCCTGGAGCACAGCACCGAAGCGATCAAGCGTGACGACGGCAGCATCCAGTTCAAGCGCAGTCCGCAGGTGCGCTGCGAGCGCCTTCGAACCACCGATCACATCGCTGGGATCAACCGATCGACCCACTGCCTTTTCCGCCTCCGAGCGGTTCGGCGTGATCACCGTTGCGCCGCGGTATCGACTGTAGTCATTGATCGCAGCGGGATCGACGAGCACTGGGATCCCTCGTTGCTTGCATCG
The DNA here is from genome assembly GCA_009926625.1 of Planctomycetota bacterium. Taxonomy (GTDB): domain Bacteria; phylum Planctomycetota; class Phycisphaerae; order Phycisphaerales; family SM1A02; genus F1-60-MAGs104. The sequence continues at coordinate 81,852 of RFON01000006.1, read as the reverse complement.
GGCGATCACCGCAGCGCAGAGTTCAGCCGAACACACACCCTTGTTGTAGTCCTCGATGCACACCACATCGCAGCGCTCCAACTCGCGCTCGATTGCACTCGACAATTCCGCGCGTACCGCGGGTGCAATCGGTGCGCGGGACTCCACATCGATTCGGAACATCTTCTGCGGATGTCGGTGCTGCGCGCGTCCGATGAGCGAGCGCTTCACCGTGGTGGGACGCGAAGCATCCGCCACCAAGCCGTCCGTTGCACACCCACCTCGCTCGAGGCAACCGCGCAGCACATTGCCCTCCTCATCGCGTCCGATGACACCGACGCATGTCACCGACCCACCAAGCGCTGCCGCAAAGACGGACACATTGCCGGCGCCACCAGGCGTGTCGATCGTCGCCTTGGGTTCCCGCACCGCGAGCACAGGCACCGGCGCATCGGGGCTGAGCCGCTCCGCATCGCCCTCGAGCGCCTGATCGAGCATGAAATCGCCGATCACCAGCAGGCGACACGGTTTCCAGTTGCGAAGCGCAGCCAACATCCGGTCTTCGATGGTCTGCATGGATTCCAAGGCTACCGCCGCGCGCAGGGTGAACCCAAGCAACCTCCGAGCAGGTCGTCCACCAGTCCCACCAGTTCCGACTCACCAGCGATGAAGCGGATTTCAAGCCTCGGAACGACCACAGGCAACCCGACCACAGAATGATCGAGCGCGACCTTGACCCAGTCCTTCAGCGTCATGACGACTGTTTCTGCGCCTTCGGCACGCGCGGCAACCGCCAGTTGAGCGACCTGCCTGCGTCCATATCGCGCGTGGTCTCGAAGCCGCGCCATGTGAACGACCTCCGCGCCGCATTCGCGTGCTTGCTCTGCGAAGTCCCTCGGTCGACCGACACCCGCCCACACCGCGACGCGCCGCCCCCGAAGCCAGCCGACCGGCTGCGATTCGCATTGTCGTCGGCCGCAACCGTCCAGACCGTGCACAGCCAGTTCGCTCCACCCGTGCGCGCACCAGGCAAGCGGCGGACGACCATGCAGGGACTGGATGAGGGCGGTCACCTGTGGATCGACGGCTGCTGCGCGCGTGACAATGACCGCACTTGCACGCGCCATGCTCGCGCCTGATTCGCGCAGCCGTCCGAGCGGCAACAGCCCGCCGTGCAGAGCGCGAGCCCGCGCATCCACCAGCACCAAGTCCAGATCGCGCGCAATGCTGCGGTGTTGGAATCCATCGTCAAGAATCACGCACCCAATGCTCGGATCAACCGCCATGACCTCGCGGATCCTGTCGAGGCGTCGCGCCCCAACCGCCAATCGCGCCGCTGGCAGCAGCAGTTGGTGCTCCGATGCTTCGTCCGACTGCCCGCCGTGGCTGCCGTAGCCGCGCAGAGCAATCAGCGGAACGCCCCCGCGCGCGAGAACGCGTTCGGCGATCCAACGCACGATCGGACTCTTCCCGGTGCCGCCCACTTCAATGTTGCCGACCGACACCACGGGAACGCCGATGGGCTGAACGCCGATGCCGCGATCGAAGCGATCGTTTCGGGCGCGGACAACGGCACCGTAAGCGGCCGCTGCGATGCGCGCAGCTGGCTCGCACCAAGCCGGCAGCAGGCGTTCACCCGCGCTCATGCGTGCAGAGCGCCGCTCGCACCGAGCAGCCGTCGCAAGATGGGCAGCACCATGCGAAGCGGCAACCCGCTGATCGTGGAGGGATCGCCCTCGCACTCGACCGGCCAGCCAGCGAGAAGGATTTCCTCGATGTGATAGCCGCCTGCGCGTCCCTGCCATGCACCCGACCCGATGTACGCCTCGATCAATTCGTGGGGCACTTCGCCAAATCGCACGCGGGCCGTATCGCTCGACATGAAGCGGCGCCCGCTCACCATGCAGTGAATCGCGACGCCTGTCACGACACGCTGCGTTCGGCCGACGGCGCTCTCGATCATCTGCCGCGCCATGGATGCATCGGATGGCTTGCCGAGCACTCGATCATCGAGCACGCACACCGTGTCCGCAGCCAGCACGACGCGGGCGTGCGGAGCCTCACTGCTCAGGCGTTCTCGCTGCCGAAGGATCTGCGCAATCTTGAACCATGCAAGCGCGCTGCAGTCCTCGCCGGCATGGTCTGCCCGCACACGAAGCCTCCCATCATCAATGCGCGGCACAAGGACGGTCGTGGGAAAGCCGGCTGCCTCGAGCAGTTCCCTGCGCCGCGCGCTCCCGCTCGCAAGCACCAACGGTGCAGTCATGCCGCCACCTCCGCAGGTCGGAGTCGTCGGCGCACGAGCCCCGCAACGGCATCGACGCTGATGCGTTCCATCACGGCAGCACCGCGCGCTGCATGACGATGCTCATGGGCATCCAGTTGCATCCCGGCGCCACCGTGAACGCACCACGCTGCACCACCGTAAGGCCCATCGATCCACGGTCGCGTGGCTCCGTACAGACCAACGAAAGGGGTCCCGAGCCCCACCGCCATGTGGATCGGCGCTGAGTCAAGCCCGATCAGCAAGGTCGCCGCCCGCACGGCCGCAACCGTTGCAGCCACGGAGAGTTGTCCAGCAAAGTCATGCACACGCAGCCCGGCGACCTGCCGAAGCGACTCCGCGATGGGAGCGGTTTGCGGCTCCTCGCCTGGCGCGCCAGTCAGGACCACATCATGGATGCCGCTCGCGAGCAGTTCGCTGCGCGTTCGGTGCAGCAACTCGGTCCACCGTTCATCGACCCAGCGCTTGCCGAGCCATCCGTTGGTGGTGGCCAGCAGCAACATCCGCGGACGAAGGGATGCGCGCTCGGCGGCCGCCTGCCACTCGCGGGTGCCCGCCGCGGAAACCTCCAGCCGCATGTCGGCCCGCATCGGCGCACCGACCGCTGCAACCAGATCGAGCATCGCATCCACCACATGGGACTCCCGTCGCTTCCCCACGAGGCGATTCGAGCCGATCCACGCGAATTCACGGCTCCCGCGGTGTCCCACGCGCGTCCGTGCGCCCGTCACCAGCGTCATCAATCCACTGCGCGCAAGCCCTTGCGCGTCAATCACCAGGTCATATCGACCGCGGCGCAGCTTGGTCATCCACTGCAGCGCCTGCACGGCGGTCGGCACGCTTCGCCACCAGCTCCGAAAATCCCCTTTGGGAAAGCCGATGATGCGGTCCACCGCTGGATGCCCCTGCACAGCACCGACCCACCGATCCTCCACGACCCAGTCCAGTGTTGCCTTGGGGAACGCTTCGCGCAACGACCACGCGAGTGGAACCGTACGGCACACATCGCCGAGCGCGCTCGGGCGCACAATGAGGATGCGCCTAGGTGACGACCGCATGCGAAAGGGTTGGCGAAGTATAGTGGTGCGAGAGGGCGATTCCGAGCGGCATCCGTGAACGACCCGAAGCAACAACCTCAGCAGCCTTCGACTTCGCCAGCGAAGCCACCTCGTGCATCATCCAGCGATCCAGGCAGTTCGGCCAGCGGTGAGAGCGGCGGTTCGCGAAGCGGAAGTTCGAGCGACACCATGTTGGGCAAGTTGATCGTCGATCGAGGACTCGCCACGCAGGCCGAGGTGGACGCGGTGTTCGCCGCGATGCGCACCCCCGCCGGCGCGTCGCGTGCGTTCACGGACATCCTGATCGAAGGGCAGATCGTCACGCGTCGCCAGCTCGCGCGGATTCGCAGCGAGGCGGACAGCGACCGCTCAGTGCTGCGCATCCCCGGCTATCAGATGGTTCGAAAGCTCGGCGCGGGTGCGATGGCCGCGGTGTATCTCGCCCGCCAGACCAGCCTCGACCGCCTCGTGGCCATCAAGATCCTGCCGCGGCGATTCTCGGCTGATCCGACCTTTGTCGAACGCTTCTACAAGGAAGGACGCGCGGCCGCGAAGTTGTCCGATCCGAACATCGTGGGTGCGCTCGATGTCGGCAGTGTGGGTGAACAGCACTACTTCGTGATGGAGTATGTCGACGGCGAGACGGTGCACGACCGCATCACCGCGCTGAAGCGCCTCTCCGAACGCGATGCGCTGTCCATCACCCGCCAGATTGCCAGCGCGCTGAAGCATGCACACGCCAAGGGCTTCATCCACCGCGACATCAAGCCGAAGAACATCATCATGACCAAGTCGGGAAGCGCCAAGCTCGCCGATTTGGGACTCGCGCGCGCCATCGATGACAAGAAGGCCGCTGAAGCCGAACGCCACAAGGCCTTCGGCACTCCGTACTACATCAGCCCAGAACAAGTGCGCGGATCGGTGGACCTCGGTCCGCCTGCGGACATCTACGGACTTGGCGCGACCCTCTACCACATGCTCACTGGGCGAGTTCCCTTCAAGGGAAGCGACCCCAGCGAAGTCATGCGCGCGCATTTGTCGGAGGAACTGGTTCCGCCGGACCAAGTGGCGAGTGGCATCTCGCAGCCCACGGCTGAAATCGTTGAACTCATGATGCGAAAGCGTCCCGCGGAGCGCTACCAGAGCGCCGTGGAACTGATGGAGGACCTCGATCTTGCGCTCGCGGGTGAACCGCTTCGATACGCCACACGCGCCGTCGATCTCGCCGACATCGCCAGTGATGTGGAGTCGCAGGCGCAGACCACCGTGCAGACTGCAGCAACCACGGGGCAGTTGCCGCAGTGGGCACTCCTGCTGATCGTTGTGCTGTCGGTCGTATGCGTTGCGCTGCTCGCGCTCGTCATCCTGAGGTGAATGCTCTCGTTGTCGGCGATGCGCCGTGACGCGTCAGCACCGAGACCGCTCAGCGCAACTCCACAAGCATTTCGATCTCGACGCTCGCCCCGAGTGGCAGTGCATTCGTGCCAACGGCCGCTCGCGCATGACGCCCTGACTCCCCGAAAATCTGCTGCAGCAGGTCGCTTGCACCGTTGGCCACCTTGGGCTGCTCGGTGAAGTTGCCGCAACTGGCCACGAACACGCCAAGCCGCACGATCCGCGCAACGCGATCCAACGATCCGCCGCACTCGCCCGCAACCACCGCCAAACCATTCAGGATGCACTGCCGCGCAGCCTCCTGTGCGCGGTCGAGCGACACTGGGTCGGGCACCAGTCCTGTTGCCAAGAGTGCGCCGTCGCGGAAGGGAAGTTGTCCGCTGATGAAAAGGAGATTGCCCGTTCGAACGCACGGCACATAGGACGCGACCGGCTTGGGTGCGGGCGGCAACACGAGTCCGAGGCCGGCGAGCGCCTGGGAGGGGGACGGTGTTTGGGTGGACTGGGTCATTGGGGGAGCAAAAATGAATTGAAAGTGAGAACTTGACTCAACCTGAATCGGGGCTACTCTCGTAAGAGTAGTTGTTTGACATCTTGGCTCGCGGGTTTCTGTATCGAGTGCTTGCATGAATTGCATGAATTCGTGCCTTGGTTTCGGTGCAACGCTCACCCTGTCCTGATTGCCCCTGTTTTCGGGGGCGACTTCTACCGACCCGCGAGCTGACAATTCGAGGATTGCCTCTCGTTGCGGATGCGGACCTGGCTGCCGTGGCTGCCAATGCCGATCCAAACTGATGCCTTGGTTTTCCTTGGCTGCAGATGGCTGCGCCAGTTTGGGTGACCTTGCCAGCTTTGGCTTGCCAGCGCTAGGCGCAGGTAAGGGCTGCCTTGGCTCTCGCTGCTCCGCTCGAGTCGCTTGGTTGGTCGACTTTGACACGGTTTTTGCCTGGAGGCGCAGGTCTACAAGATCTTGCGCACCCAGATGTCGGTTTGTGCGTGCCTGTTTGGGCTCGACGGCTGGCTTGTCGTTCTCTCGTCACACGGTGGCGGCGACGAGTCACCAGAATCCTGTTGGACACCCTTGCCTGGGTAGTCCCGTTTGGGTCAAGTGAACTTATGAACAACATCAACCGAAACACCCACCGCGCGTTCACGCTGGTCGAACTCCTCGTTGTGATCGGCATCATCGCCGTGCTCATCGGGCTCCTGCTCCCCGCGCTCTCGAAGGCTCGGGATCAAGCGCGCACCATGAAGGACTCGACGCAGCAGGTGCAGATTCACAAGGCGATGGTGATCGAGTCCGCGAGCGACTCGCAGGGGCGCCTTCCAACCCCTGGCCTCGTCAACCGCAAGGCATACGGTGGTGTCCAAACGCAGGGACAAGGTCTCGAGAACTTTGCATTCAACAACACGGCCCGCCTCTACTCGGTCTGCGTTGCGCGCGAACTGTTCAACACCGACATCCTCATCGGGCCCACCGAGTATCCGGGTTCGAATGTCGTTGAGAAGGGCAAGGCATCGACGATCGGACTCGCATCCGATCAGCCGTACAACTATGCGGCCTACGACCCGACGCTCGACAACAGCGATGCAACACCCGCTGGCTACTGGGACGACACCTTCCTGGCAAACATTCATCAGGGCAATCCCACTGGAACGCCGACCTCGGTCTGCAATGTGTCGTTCGCGCACCAACCCCTCTTCGGTGAGCGCAAGAAGCTTGGATGGCGGAACGGCGGCGACAGCAGCCGGCCACTGCTCGGAACGCGCGGGGTGAAGCACGCCAACACCGGCGAGGCCTCGGCGAACTACACGCCCGCTGACTATCGGCAGAGCCCGACGCTGCTGCTCCACGGTACGAAGAAGGAGTGGGACGGCAACATCATTTACGGCGACAACCACGCTGAATTCACCACCACTTTCTTCCCCAAGCAGACCTCGTTCATCTGCCCAAACTCAGGCTCGACCCTGAACCGAGACAACATTTTCTGCATGGACTTTGCCTGCGGCGGATCGGGAACGACTGGCGCTGCAAAGCAGGGCGATTCCGTGCTGGCGTTCACGATCGGAACTGCCGTGCAAGAGAACAATGGTTCATTGGTCTACGACGCCAACCTCCCAGCCAACTGAGTAGAAGGGACATCACATCATGCATACTTTCGAACAAGCCTCCTCTTTGAATGGAAACAACATGAAGTCCAACCGTCGTGCATTCACGCTCGTCGAACTGCTGGTGGTCATGGCGATCATTGCCCTGCTCCTTGGCATTCTCCTCCCCGCCCTCGCCCGCGCGCGCAAGAACGCTCAGCAAGTGAAGTGTGCAACACAGGTGAAGGAAATCCACAAGGGCTGGATCACGGAGTCCAACAACGATGCCCAGCAGCAGCGCTACCCGACCCCCGGCGAGATCAATCGACTGGCGGTCGGCGGGCAGAACATCCCTGGACGCGGCGACTTCAACGAAGCCAAGAACTCCCACCAGAACATGTGGGCGGTTTGCATCGCGAAGAATCTCTTCTCGCCAGCGCTGCTGATCTCCCCCGCCGAAACCAGTTCGAAGGTTGGTCAGTGCACGAACTACAACTTCAACGCCTACAAGCCCGCTTCAGACATCTACTGGGATGGCGACACCCCAGATGGTGGTGGCGGTGGTGCCGTCGGCAACTTCAGGATCACTGGAAATGGAGCAGTCCTTTCGGCATCGGCCACTTCGTACGCCGCGATGCCGCTGCCGAACAACGAGCGTCGGCGGCGCGAATGGCGTCAGTCGGGCAATTCGAAGTTCGTGATCCTCGGCAATCGGGGAGTCCTCAATGGCTCGCTCACCGCGAACGATTACAAGGCATCGGAAACGCTGAAGATTCACGGTGACAAGGACCAGTGGGAAGGCAACATGTGCTACAACGACAATCATGTCACTTTCGAGCGCACCTTCTCGCCAGAAGGTCTCGACCGAATCGGATCGGGCACCACCGCCATCCTCGACAACATCTTCCTCGCCGAGACCAACGCAAACAATCGGGATTCGCTGATCCAGATCGTGACGCAGGTCACGGGAAGTGGTACTGCGACGACCCACGTTGCCTCGTGGGACTGACCTCTGGGCGAAGCGGTCCGAGTCAACCAAGACACCGACCAAGACAGCAACCCAGACCCCAACCCAGACCCCGGCTCGCGCCGGGGTTTTTTCATCCGCTCGCCCATCCTCCGTGCAACTACCATGATCGACATGCAGGCGATCGATCGCGTGGGGTCGTGGAGGAGTCCGCTGGGCTTCACGGCGCGCCTCGCTGCCCTGACGGCGCTGCTTGCGTTTGCCCTTGCGCTCCAAGCGGTCCCCGCCGAACGGCAGGCAACGCACATCGCTGTCCTCCCCGTTCGCGGCGTCATCGATGACATCACCGCCCTGTCGTTGGCGCGGCGAGTCGAGTTGGCGAGGCAGCGCGGGGCAACAGCCATCGTGCTGGAAATCGATACGCCAGGCGGCGATCTCGTGGCGACGCTGCGAATCTGCCACATGGTCAAGCAGGAGTTTCCGCCGAACACGGTGGCATGGATCCACCCACGCGCATTTTCAGCGGGCACCATCATCGCGCTCGCGACGCGGGAGATCGTGGTGTCACCGGGTTCCTCATTCGGGGATGCGGCGCCCATCCAGGCGATCCCTGGGGCTGGACTGATTCCTCTTCCCGCAACCGAGCGCGCCAAACTCGAAGCGCCCGTCATCGCAGAAGTCGTCGACAGCGCACGATCGTGTGGCTACGACGAGCATCTGGTTGCAGCGTTCGTTCGTCTTGGGAGCGCCCTCTGGCTCATTCGATCAGTGCAAGACAACCGAACTGCCGTCGTGGATGAAGAGGAGTATCGCGATCTGTTCGGCGAACCTCCACCGAAGGCTGCGCCCGCCGATGTTGCCTCGCCGCCGCCCACCGAGCCCGACGATTCCGTCGCGCAGCAGCTGCTGCCGATGTTCTCCAAACCCTCGCCTCCTTCCACTTCTTCGGGTACGGGGGCTCCAAGTGAGTCCACGCAACTGGAGGAAGTCGATCCCGAGTCGCAGCCTCGCCTCTCGCGTGCGCGATTGACCGCACGGGAGCGCGCCAACTGGCAACTGGTTGGGCAGGTGACGCGCCCTGATCAACTCCTGGTGCTCTACCCACGCGAGGCGATCGAGCTTGGCATTGCGCGCGGCATCGTCGCGGACGATGCTCAGTTGGCACAGTGGTTCGGCGCCACCACCGTGGATCGCCTCGACGAGAGTTGGTCGGAGTCGCTCACGCGATTTCTCGTGTCGTGGCCAGTGCGCATCGTGCTCATCGTGCTGCTGCTCGTTGGCTTCGTCATCGAGGGGTTCACGCCTGGGTTCGGCTTCTTCGGCGGCGTGGCCGCGGTCGCCTTGCTGTTGCTCGTGGGCGCCCCCGTGCTCGTCGGTCTCGCCGAGTGGTGGGAACTCGTGGCCGTCGTGCTTGGTCTTGCCCTCGTCGCACTTGACATCATCATCCTCCCCACGGGTGGATGGATCGCAGTTGTCGGCGGGGCGCTGTTGCTCGGCGGACTGGTGTCGAGTTTCGTCACGCGCGATCTGTCGACGGCGGTCGGTCAGGAGCAGTTGTTCCTTGGCATCGGATCCATCCTCGTCTCCCTGTTTGGCTCGGCGGCGATTCTCTGGTTCGCAGCGCGGTCGCTGCCGCAGTCTCCGTTGCTCCGAAAGGCCGTCCTTCAGTCGGAAGTGGCGGCTGGGCCTGCGTCGCTCAGGGGGCGCGCGTCCATGCCGTTGGTCGGCGACACGCTGATGTCCATCACGACCCTCCGACCGTCTGGCAGAGTCACTTTCGGCGGCAGGATTCTTGACGCCTGCACGACAGGTGAGTTCGTTGAGGCAGGCGCAACCGTTCGAGTCGTGGCGATTCGCGGTGGGACGGTCGAGGTCGAACCTACGATGGCGGGCGCCATGAATGATGCGCAGCGCGAATCCTCGAAGGACGGAACATCCTCATGATCGTGATCGCTCTGTTGCAGGGGGCAGCGGCTGCGGCTCCACGCGAGGAGGTGTATCTCTTCGTCGCGCTCGGACTGCTCGCGCTCTCCTTGGTGCTGTTGGTTCTCGAACTCTTCGTGCCGACTGGGGGCGCGCTCGCCATCATGACCGGAGTTGCCGCCGTTGCATCGGTTGCGTCGATGTTCATCTACGACGCGGTGTACGGCGCGGTGTACCTCGCGCTCCTGTGTGCGGGGAGCCCCGTTGTGCTGCTGCTCGTGTTCAAGGTTTGGTCGCACACGCCGATCGCGCGGCGAATGATTCTTCAGCAGGGTGCGGATGGTGCGAACCTCGGTGACGTGACGCACACGGAAGGCGCAGATCCATCGGTTGCAGCGCGCGGCAAGGTGGCTGCGGCAGTCAGCGCGCGGCTGACGGGACTGGTGGGTCGAAGCGGTGTCGCAGTCACCACGCTGCGCCCCATCGGCTTCGTGCGCGTGGAGGGACAACGGCTCGATGCCATCGCCGAGAGCGGATACATCACCGAAGGCGCCGCCGTCGATGTCATCGAAGTCTTCGAAGGGCAGTTGAAAGTCCGCGAGCAGCGAATGCAATAGACTGCGGGGATCATGCAACACGCATCCGTCATCGCACTTCAGCCTTGGGCGTGGATTGGCCTTGCAGTCCTTGCCGTCGTTGGGCTCATCTTTCTCCTGATCATCGGTCAGTACCTGCAGCTGTGGCTGCAAGCCTGGCTGAGCGGTGCACCGGTCAGCCTGATCGATCTCATCATGATGCGCCTTCGAAAGGTCAACTCGTCGGTCATCGTGATCAACCGAATCAGCGCACGCAAGGCGGGCCTTGACATCAGCACACAGGCGATGGAGGCGCACTTCCTCGCGGGCGGACGCGTGACCAATGTGGTGCGTGCGATGATCGCGGCGGAGAAGGCCGGCATCGACATGGCGTGGGATCGGGCGGTCGCCATCGACCTCGCAGGCCGCGACATCGTCGACGCAGTCAACACGTCCGTGATGCCGAAGGTGATCGACTGCCCGAACGCCAGTTCGGGAAAGCAGACGATCGATGCGGTTGCCAAGGACGGAATCCAGTTGAAGGCGAAGGCTCGCGTCACGGTGCGCACCAACATCGCGCGTCTCGTCGGTGGCGCGACCGAGGAGACGATCATCGCGCGCGTCGGCGAAGGCATCATCTCGACGATCGGTTCAGCCGAGGACCACAAGAGCGTTCTTGAAAACCCAGATCGAATCTCGAAGACGGTGCTCGCGAAGGGACTCGACTCGGGAACGGCATTCGAGATCCTTTCGATCGACATTGCCGATGTGGATGTCGGCGAGAACATCGGCGCGCAACTGCAGGCCGCGCAGGCCGAAGCGGATACCAAGCGTTTCCAGGCGCAAGCCGAACAGCGGCGTGCTGCCGCCGTCGCCCAGGAAGCGGAGTACCACGCCGAGGCGCAGAAGAACCGTGCGCTGGTCATCCTCGCGGAGGCTGACATTCCCCGCGCGATGGCGGATGCGTTCCGCGGCGGCAACCTTGGGGTCATGGACTTCTATCGGATGAAGAACCTGAACGCAGACACGGACATGCGCAGCTCCATCGGCAAAGGCTCGGCCTGAACGATTTCGTCAGCCGGTCGACCACTGCGCGCGCAGGACTCGCCGCATTCCATCGTCGCGGAGCAGGTATGCGATCCGCCAGCGCTCAGCGGCACCGGCAAGCCACGGTGCGCGGCCTGCCGTCCGATCGATCCGCCCAACGGCGGCTTGCATGTCGGCCAATGTGACAGCGCGCGCTCCCGTGGCGGCAGCATGCCAGCGCGCCACCCATCCGACCGCGGCCACCTCAAGCATGAGCGCGACCACTCCATCGACGGCGCTCCAACCGTACGCGCCGCTGCCCCACACTCGCCCGCCCTCCAGCCGCGCGCGCAGCCAGCGCGTCACAAGCTCGTCGATCTCCGTGGCGTCACCCGCGCCGATCGCCGGCGACATCGCATCCACCGCGCCAAATCGCGCTCCCCTTGGCCAGACTCCGTCGATTGTCGGAACGAGCGCGTTGGGTCGACCGCGCTGCCACTGCATGCTGCGAATGAACTGCTGCAGGGTCGCGCGCGCGCGTGAGGGCGCGCCCAACGCGAGCGGCTTCGGATCCTCCGTTCGCGCGAACACCGCACCCCGCAGCATCGCGAGCTGCCTGATCGACGGTGCCTGCAACGCCTTCATCGACAGTTCATCGGGCAGTGCGCCAAGCAGGATGTCGAGCAGTTCATTCCACCTGTCACCTCGGACCGAAGCCAGCCTTGCCGCCGCGAGCGACTGCGCCATCCAGCCGAGACCGTCGATGCGGATGTGCAGCGGGTGCGCGCTGTCGATCCAGCGGACGAGCCGTCGTTCCAGCGAATCCAGTTCGCCATGCTGCGAGCGCATCCCGCGAGCGAGTGCAGCATCTGGCGCAGCGGTGAGCGCCTCGGGAATGCCGCGCAGTGCGATCCGCAGGGCCTCCGCTTCCTGACCGCGGAAGAGATCACCCTTGTTCGCGGTCACGCTGCCGCATGCAAAGCTCACACCAAGTCTGGATGCATGCGCATCGGGCGAGAGCGTGTAGGGGAACATCTGGCACGCGAGCGGCTTCTCCGAAAAGCCGTGCCGCGCATGAATGCGGCACTTGCCATCCGGCTCGAGGAAAACGCATCCGCCATCGGCACGCTGCCGCAAGTAACGGTTGCCTCGAAAGCGCACCACGGGATCAAAGCCCAGTTCGGTGTGCCATTGCTGCGACTCGATGCGCTGCAGATCAGCGTCGCGGAGCTGCACCGAAAAGTCGCGGCAGCAGGATCCGCAACCATGGCACGAGTAACGCTGGTTGGGCGTCGCGAGCGGCAGGATGGGAAGCTGCACTGGCATGCTCACTGCGCGGCGAACGCAAGTCGAGCCAGCGAGTGCGCGATCGCACGGGTCGCGCTTCCGCGGTGGCTCATCGCGTTCTTCTGCTGCGGCGTCAGTTCCGCGCTGGACACACCGCTCGAACGCACCCGAAACAGCGGGTCGTATCCGAATCCGTTGGCACCGCGCGCCTCATGCCCGATCCAGCCATGGAAGACACCCTCCGACTGCGCGATGCGCGTTCCATCCGATGAAGCCACGCACATCGAGCACACAAACCGCGCGGTGCGCTGCGCATCGGGAACGCCCGCAAGCAAGTCCAGCAGCTTCGCATTGTTGGCTGCATCGCGCGTCGCACGGTCGCCGTCCACACCAGCCCACCGTGCGCTCTGCACACCTGGTTCCCCGCCGAGCGCGTCGACGACGAGCCCGGAGTCGTCCGCCAACACCATCCGCTTGATCCGCGAGGCGTAGGTGACCGCCTTGATCTGCGCATTCTGGGCGAATGTGGTGCCGGTTTCCTCAGGCTCGGGCATGTCGGCGGCTCCGACATCGTGCAGCGAATGCACTCGCCATCCGAGGGCATCGAGCACACTGCGAACCTCTTCCACCTTGTGCGGGTTTCCGCTGGCAACGACCAACTCGTGCATGGATGCCTCGCGCGCAGCGATCATGTCTGCAGGACGCCCGTTCGAAGCGCGCCATCACAGGGTGCCTGCGCCGCAACCTGCAGCGCCAGCACCAGCTCTTCGCGCGTGCGGTGCGGCTCGATGATGCGGTCGACCCAGCCGCGACTTGCCGCGTACCGAATGTCCTGCTGCTGCGTGTACGACGCGCTGATCCCAGCCAACAACTGCGAGCGCATCGCCTCATCGACAACCTCGCCGCGCCGTTCGCGTGAAGCCAAATCGATCTGCAGAAGCGTGTTCGCGGCCTGCGCCGCTCCCATCACGGCGCAGCGCGCCGCGGGCCACGCCAGCGTCAGGAGTGGATCGAATGCGCGCCCGCACATGGCGTAGTTGCCCGCGCCGTACGAGTTACCCACGATCAACACGACCTTCGGAACCACCGAGTTGCTCATTGCGTTCACCATCTTCGCACCCGCGCGGATGATGCCACCTTGCTCGCTGTCGCGTCCAACCATGAATCCAGTCGTGTCATGCACGAACAGCAGCGGGATGCGTCGTTGGTTCACATCGAGGATGAAACGCGCAGCCTTGTCAGCGCTGTCGTCGTAGATCACGGCGGGCATGCACTTCGCCGTGGACGGCCCCGCCTTTCCGCCCGCCATCCGCCGCTCCGTCATGCAGCGTTGGTTCGCGACGATGCCCACGGGAAAGCCACCGATGCGTGCATAGGCGCAAACGATCGAAGGTCCGTACTCCGACTTGTACTCGTCCATGGAGTCGCGATCCACGAAGCACTGCATCAGGGCGCGCATGTCGTACTGGCTTCCAGGCTCACTGGAATAAATGTCGTAGACCGCTTCGCCGACCTGCGTTGGTGCACTTGGCTCGCAGCGAGGCTGCACCGCCATGGGCGCGGCAGCGTTTGCCTCCATCAGTCGCCGCAGCCGATCGATGCACGCCGGGTCGTCCTTCTCGCGGAAGTCGATCGTGCCGGAAATCTGCGCATGCATCGGTGCGCCGCCGAGATCCTCGCTCGTCACTTCCTGCCCGATCGCAGCCTTCACCAGCGCAGGACCTGCCAAGTAGAGTCCGCTGCCTTCGGTCATCAGCAGCGTGTCGCACAACACCGGCAGGTATCCGCCGCCCGCCACACAGTTGCCCATGATCGCCGCGTACTGCGGAATGCCGTCTGCGCTGATGACCGCGTTGTTGCGGAAGATGCGACCAAAGTCATCCGTGTCGGGGAACACATCCTCCTGCAGCGGAAGGAACACGCCGGCACTGTCCACGAGATAGAGAAGCGGCAGCCGCGCGCGCCGCGCAATCTCCTGCGCACGGATGATCTTCTTGCAGGTCATCGGGAAGAACGCACCTGCCTTCACCGTGGCATCGTTCGCGATCACCATGCTGAGCCTGCCCTTGACACGCCCGATGGTGGTCACGACACCTGCGCCGGGCGCACCGCCGTACTCGCGGTACATGTTCCAGGCTGCCATCAGTCCGCACTCGAGCGAGCGGCTCTCTGGATCGAGCAGCAAGGCGATGCGCTCGCGCGCTGTGAGCCGTCCATGGCGATGCTGTCTTTCCGCGCCATTGGGCCCGCCCCCCTGCTCAATCGACGCCGCCAACGCCACCCACTCATCGGAAGCGGTCCGCAGCAGATTGGTCGCGGTCTTCATGCGAAGCAGGATAGGCGGTCGAAACTCGCGTTCGTCGCTTCGCGTGCCGTCGAAAGCAGTTATCGGATAACGCGCGTGCACCCTGCAATTGCGTTGACCCGCGCGCCGCCTCTCGGTACGCTTTGTGGCTCAATTCACTGGTACGAGATTGCCCCCGCGACGGGGGTTCAGACAAAGGAATCCATGATTACGACGACCGAACGAGCGCCCGTCATCGCGGCGCACAGAAAGCATGACAAGGACTGCGGTTCGACGGAGGTGCAGATTGCACTCCTGACGCAGCGGATCAATTCGCTGCAAGACCACTTCAAGGCACACACCAAGGACCACGCGGGGCGACGGGGATTGCTCCTCATGGTCAGCAAGCGCAACAGCCTTCTCCGCTATCTCGCGGAGACTCGGCGTGCGGATTACGCGTCGCTCATCAAGAAGCTCGGCCTGCGCAAGTAGCCGACGCATCGCTCACCCCCGTGGGTGGCAGTCGCTCGCGCGCAGGCCTTCTTGAAGGCTTCCTGCGCCCAAGCCTCTGCCACACCGGGATCTTCCGCTGCAGAACGCTCAACCCAGTTGACTCTGCGGCATCACCTCGCGAGGCTCGCCCGAAAGCAGCGGCGCCCCGCACCGAATTGATCGAAAGGCATTCATGACAACTCGACAGCATGTCTCCGTGGAACGCGAGATCGGAGGGCGCATCTACCGCCTCGAAACAGGCAAGGTCGCCAAGCTCGCGGGCGGCGCAGTCGTCGCCACATTTGGTGAGACCGTCGTTCTCGCAACCGCCGTCCGCGCCAATCCGCGCGCTGGCATCGACTTCTTCCCGCTCACCTGCGACTACCGCGAGAAGGCGCCCGCTGCAGGCAAGTATCCAGGCGGCTTCCGCAAGAAGGAAGGTCCGCCAAGCGAGAAGGAAATCCTGACGATGCGCATGATGGACCGTCCGATCCGACCACTCTTCCCAGAGGGGTTCGTGGACGAGGTTCAGTTGCAGGTGCTCGTGCTCTCGCACGACGGACAGAACGATTCGGATGTGCTCGGTTGCAGCGCAGCGGCCGCCGCACTGCACCTCTCGGACGCACCGTTCAATGGTCCCGTCGCCACCGTGCGGGTTGGACGCATCTTCATCGATGACCAGCCAACCTTCGTGATCAACCCCACGCAGTCGCAGATGGAGTTCAGCGACCTCGACCTTGTGCTGTCGGGACACTGCGACGGCATCAACATGATCGAAGTCGGTGCCGCTGAGATCGGCGAAGCCGAAATGGTCGAGGCGATTCGCTTTGGCTACGACAACGGCGTTCGTCCGATCCTCGAACTCATCGAGGAACTGCGCTCGAAGAGCAACGCTCCGGCGAAGCGCGCGGGCGACTCGGTGGCACCGAGCGCCGAAGTGATGGCGCTCGTGAAGGAGAAGGCCTACGACCAGCTGCTGAAGGCGCGCCAGATTCACGGCAAGCAGGCACGCAACGACGAAGTGGACCGCATCAAGAAGTGGGTCATCGAGTCATCGTTCGCCGTGCCCGCTGGGCTCAGCTACACCGATCATCTCGCGGCAGAGAAGCGCCTTCGCGAAGCGAAGGAGAGCCTGCGACTGCTCGAGAAGAAGATCACCCACTACCTCGTCGCTGAAAAGGGCGTGCGCGCCGATGGGCGCGGGCTCGATCAGATTCGCGCGCTCGACATGAGCGTGGCGCTGCTGCCGCGGACGCACGGATCGGCGTTCTTCCAGCGCGGCGAGACGCAGTCCATCGTGACCTGCACGCTCGGCACGACGAAGGACGAGCAGATCGTCGACGGACTGCTGCCCGAGTACGCGAAGAAGTTCTTCCTGCACTACTACTTCCCTCCATTCTGCACGGGCGAAGCAGGACGCATCACGGGTCCTGGGCGACGAGAGATCGGGCACGGCGCTCTTGCGGAGCGTTCACTGCTGGCGATCCTGCCCAGTTCGGAGGACTTCCCCTACACCGTTCGCCTGACGAGCGAGATCACGGAGAGCAACGGCTCCTCAAGCATGGCGAGCGTGTGCGGCGGTTGCCTTGCACTGATGGATGCGGGTGTGCCGATCAAGGCGACCTGCGCAGGCATCTCGGTCGGTCGCTTCACCAGCAGCGACGGGCGAGTCACGCATGTCACCGACATCATCGGCGAGGAGGATTTCTTCGGCGAGATGGACTTCAAGGTTTCGGGCACTCGTGATGGCATCACTGGCATCCAGCTCGACCTGAAGGCCCGAGGACTGAAGATCGACGAGATCGTCCAGATCTTCGAGCGTGCGAAGCAGGGACGACTGTTCCTCATCGGCGAGATGGAACAGGTGCTCGCCAAACCGCGCGCAGACATTTCGCCGATGGCGCCGCGCATCACGATCGTCAAGATCGATCCCGAGAAGATCGGCAAGGTCATCGGTCCTGGCGGCAAGATGATCCGCAGCATCCAGGAGCGCACGGGTGCACAGATCGACATCGAGGAGGATGGAACGGTCTTCATCGCCTGCTCGAATGCCGAAGCTGCAGCGCAGGCAAAGGCGGAGATCGAGGCCCTCGGCGCCGAGATCAAGGTCGGCACCATCTACGACGGGAAGGTTGTTTCGATCAAGGAGTTTGGTGCCTTCGTTGAACTCGCCCCAGGCACCGATGGCATGGTGCATGTCAGCGAACTCGCTCACGGCTTCGTCCGCAATGTGACCGAAGTGGTGAAGATCGGCGACCAGATCAAGGTCAAGGTGATCAATGTCGACGACACCGGGCGAATCAAGCTCAGCCGCAAGGCCTTGCTCGACCCGCCAGACCCAGCACTCGTTCCCGCAGGTGGCGAGGGCGAACAAGACGGCGGAGGTGGTGGTGGCGGTGGTGGTGGTGGTGGTCATCGCCGCGATGGCGGCGGAGGTCGCGACCGCGATCGACGCGGTGGTGGTGGGCGAGACCGTCGTTGACTGCCTGACACAACGATTCGCTGAGGGTCAACCCCCTCCACCAGGAAGGAAATCTCGCTGAATCCGGCCTCTCGTTATGCAAACGCAGAGCGAGAGGCCGCAACATCTTTCCAAAGCACGAGTTCGGACGCTCTCTCTCGCAGCACTGCGGCAACCGCGGCAAGCAAGGACGGACCCAGTGAGTGCCCAGTGGGTGAGCCAGTGGACATGGTTCACCAGCCAGAATGATTGACCGTTCCGCAGTACTTGTGGTTGCCTAGTTGCACAATGCCGATTCTTGGTGCACAATCCAACCGACTTGAGTCCAGCCCACTCTATTGTTGCGTGTGGGTTCCATTTGCGAGCGAATTGTTCATTTCTCGCGGAGTTCCCGGTTCGTGGAGGAATGCATGTCAGACAGCACTGAAAAAATCGTGAACTGTGAAGGCGTGGTGAAGTGGTTTGACGCCCGCAAGGGGTTCGGCTTCATCGTGGGTCCGCAGGGGCAGGACATCTTTGTCCACTTCAGCGTCATCAGTCAGGAGCACGGGTTTCGCACCCTGCGCGATGGGGAGAAGGTCCAGTACAGCGCGCAGTGCGGTGCGAAGGGCTGGGCCGCCACGGCTGCCAAGGCAACCGCGCGTGCGCCAACCGCATCAGTGTGACCTGCATGCGCCCCACGCGTGGCACCCGCCGCTGAGGGTGCCAGAGGTCACTGGCTTCAAGTTCTGCGCTCCCCCAGTTTCTGTCCTGTTGTGCCATCAGCAGACCTGATCATTGGTGTTGGCCTCGGGCTCTTGTTGGCCTCCATCGCTTGGTACGCCCTCGTCGGTCGTCGCATCGAGCGCGCATTCCGCGCGGAGCGACAAACGATTGAAGCGGAACGCTTGGCTGAACTGGGAGCCATGACAAGCGGACTCGCGCACGAAATCAAGAACCCGCTTTCGAGCATCGTGCTGACCGCCCAACTGCTGCGCGAGGGGGTGCACGATGCGAACCTCCCTGAAGCCGACGCTGTACCCCTCATCCGAAAGGTCAACATGCTCGCGAGCGAGACCACTCGCATCCGCGCAATCCTCGAGGACTTCCTGCGTTACGCGGGACGATTCCGTCTCGACCGTCAACCGCACGACCTGCGCGAATTGGTGGATGAACTCCGCGACTTCCTGCTACCGCAGTCCGAAGCCGCATCCGTGCTGCTGCGCACGGATCTGCCGCACGAGGCGGTGACCGTCTCGGTGGACGCAGACCTCATCAAGCAGGCGCTGCTGAACCTCATGCTGAATGCGATGCAGGCCATGGAGGCAACGACGGCCAGTGCGCACAAGGAACTCATCCTGCGGGTCGAGCGTTCCCCCGCGAACCCTCGACAACCCGCGGAGGCGGTGATCCACATCATCGATACGGGGCCGGGAATCGACCCATCTCGGCATGAAGAGATCTTCAGGCCCTATGTGACGGCTCGGCGGGGCGGATCAGGTCTTGGACTCGCCGTCGCGCGCCGCATCGTGGAGGAGCACGGCGGGAAGCTGACGCTCTTCAGCGAGGTCGGAAAGGGCAGCGACTTCCAGATCCGTATTCCGATGCCGGGCTCGACGCCAGGCACCGATGCGCCCGTTGCCCCCGCCGCTGCGTGAGACCGAATCAGTCGATCCAGTCCTTCGCCTTCAGTCGCTCGGGCACATAGACCTCCGTGACATAGGAGATGTCCTTTGTGATGAGCGACTCGACTTCCATCTTGAACCCATTGCGAAGCATCAATGCGATTTCCTTCTGCCAGTGCTTCTTCCCCGCGAACCAGGGGTATTCCGCGATCTGCTTCGCACGCTCGATATCGCGGTCGTTCAGCCCGATCTTGACATCGTCGGAGAGCTCGCACCGCGTGTAGTCCGCGGCGCGGATGCCGAGGTATCGCGCATCAGGGATCGCCATGCGCTGGCTCTCGAATGCGAGATTGATCGATCCCTGCTTGATGACGGAATAGATGTAGTGACCCCATGGATCACAGTCGAGCAGGCAGATGATCGGCAGTCCGAGTTCGTGGTTGAGTCTGTAGAGCAGTCGGCGAACGCCGCGCGGCGGCTGACCGCTTCCCTCCGTCAGGATGCAGTTGTGCTTTTCCCAGAAGCGATCCTCGTTGAAACGGCTCCACACCGTGTCCTTTTCGACATGCAGAACGAACTTCGCCTCACATTTGCCGAACTGGATGATGGACGGTTCGCAGATCGATGGGATGGCGTAGCCGCCCGTTCCCATCCGGCGGCAGTCGATCGTGTCGCCGTTGTCGATGACCGTGATGTTGCCGACCATCGTGCCGCGTTTCTTGGCGAAGAGATTCAGATTCTCGCGCAGTGTGGTCAGTGCGACCTCGATGTCTTCGAGGATGTTGTCTGACTCCTCCTGATCCTCGAAGGTCTTTTCCTTCGTGCCGGCGATCGTGTGAAGACTCTTGTAATACATGCCACGAAGGCTGAGCGTCTTCTGCGCCTCCAACAGGTCCTTGCATCCCTTGGACAGCAGCAGGGTCTGCATGAACTTCCGTGCCTGGGCGGTGTTGAAGAGATTCCTGCGCAGCGTGGCATCGCCCATCTCGAGCAACCGCCGCTTTTCGTTGTACGAGGTGTTCGAGATCGTGCGCATCGGCACATGGACGAACGGATCGTCCTCCGCCAGCGCGGTCTTCGCGACTGCCTTGCCAAGCGAACCGATCTTGTCGAGCGTGTCCTCGCGGACCTTTCCCTGGGCGCCCGCCGCACGCCGTGTGCCCGCCTCGCCGCCGCCGCCGCCCGATGCCGATGCGCTCTTCCGTGCCATGCGTTCTCCGTTGCGTTTCAGTTGCTCGAGCCGCGCTTGCGCCGCGAACGAGGCGCCTGTGCCTGGTCGTCACCGAACAAAGAACCCGTTGCCTTCGCATCCTTCGCAGGCGCAGCTTCCCCTTCGCCGCCCGCTTCCGCAGCAGGGGCAGCGATGCGCGACTCCATGATGACCACCGAGTCATCCCGCCCAAGCGGATCCTCGTCCTTCACGCGCCGACCCTCATCGTCGAGCACGGCATCGGCCTCCTCGGTCTTGCGCTTGGCCACACGCATCAACGAGTCGTACACCTTCTGCGCCGCGGTGCCGGTGATTGACTCGGTCGACTGGGCAATCTCACCGATGTACCGTTCGAAAATGCTGCGGCGTTCACCCTCGTGCCGCATGCGCTGCTTGCGGCGCATGTAGATGCCGAGCTTTCGCCCCACCTCTTGCAAGCCAAGCTTCATCTCCTTGCGGATCTCGTCGTAGTCGGCGATCGCCTCCTTCGACTCGCTCGTGAACGGCACCCACACGCTCGCCATGTGCACCATGACCACCAGCGGGCCCTCGGGCAGCGACGCACGCGACTGCGAGAGCCCGTAGTTGCGCCATGAAGTCTCGAGGACTGCCTTGAACGACGCACAGGCGGACTGTTGATACAGCAGTGGAACTCGGTTGGCGTACCGAATGACGCGGATGAGTTCATCCTTCGGCAGTTCGCCGCCGTACGCGAGTCCGACCTCGATCAAGAACGGATTGCCGCGGTACACATCGGCGGGCCGTGTGCATGCCGTGAAGAACTCCGCGCGGACGCCCTTGAGCAGTCCCGACAAGAGCGCCTTCGTGCCGATGGGCACTAGGCAGTCGGTCGGTGGCGCCATGATGCGCACATCCTGGATCGCCTTGTAGATCGCCTCGGATTCCTTGTGACCGACTTGCTTGATCCATGTGCGGTTCGTCACGCCCGCGCGTTCGCAGATTTCCTTGGCCACGCTCGGCGACACGCGCGAGAATTCCTCTTGCAGGAACGAGCCGAGTTGCGTTCGCTCGGTGCGTTCCACCATCTGGATCAGCGTCCCGAGTTCGATCCCCTTCGGATGCGGGAGGATCTCCTTCGCCTCGGGCGGATGCTCGTTGGTGCCGCGCTTGAACTCGATCGTCTCGTTGGATGGATTGACGAAGGTGATTCGGGCGTGCGGATTCGCGATCGCGGTCTGGTCGAGGTATTCGTCGACCGACTGGCGTCCGCCCTGATACCGCCCTTCCATTTCGATGCTCACCTGCGTCCCGTGACCCTCGGGGAACAATCCGTCGTCCTCTGGATGCTCCGTCTCGCTGACCACATCGGCGCGGTTCTTCGAAGTGTCCATCTTCAGCAGCACCTCCACCGCAGGCTTCTTCTTGCTGGTCTTGGAGATGATCAGCACGGGCTGCCCCGTCGTCATCAGTCCGTACATGCCTGCGGCGGAAATGCCGATGCCTTGTTGGCCACGGCTCATCTTCAGCCGATGGAACTTGGATCCGTACAACAGGCGACCGAAGATGTTCTCGATCTGGTGGCGGACGATGCCTGGCCCGTTGTCGCGCACGGTGACCTTGAATCGCGTCTCGGACCGCTGCAGCAGTTCCACACGGATGTCGGGCAGGATGTGCGCTTCTTCGCAGGCATCGAGGGCGTTGTCGACCGCCTCCTTCACCGCCGTCATGAGTGCCTTGCGGGGATTGTCGAAGCCAAGCAGGTGGCGATTCTTGGCGAAGAACTCGCTGACGGAGATCTCGCGCTGCTTCTGCGCCATCTCCTCCGCCGTCGCGCCGCGGCGCGCTTCGGCAGTCGTGGAACGATTTTTGGGTGGGGCATCCATGCCGGCGGCGATAGTAGCCATGCCCGAGCATCGGCGAAAACCCATGCGGAAATGCAGTCGATTCCTTTCATGCGCGAATCCACGCGATGAACGCCCCTCGCTACCATCCCTCCCCTCTGCGGCGGTCGATTCCGACTTCGGCGCGGAACTCGCTCCCCCACTTTGAAGGACCTCTTCACCATGGAAACCACCCTCATCATCCTGAAGCCAGACGCCGTGCAGCGTGGACTGATCGGCGCGATCACTTCCCGCTTTGAGCACAAGGGGCTGCAGGTGGTCGGCATGAAGTTGATGCGCATCTCCCAGGAACTGGCGGCCGAGCACTACAAGGATCACGCCGCAAAGCCGTTCTACCCTGGGTTGGTTCGGTTCATGACGAGCGAACCCGTTGTCGTGCTCGCCCTTCGTGGCATGGGAGCCATCGGCGTCTGCCGCAACCTGATGGGGGCGACCTTTGGATCCAAGGCCGCCGCCGGCACCATCCGCGGCGACTTCGGGATTTCCAACTCGTTCAACCTGGTTCATGGGTCGGACGGTCCGGAAGCAGCGGCGCGCGAGCTGGGGCTGTTCTTCAAGCAGGGAGAGATTCTCGAATCCACTCGCGCGGTCGATCAGTGGGTGTACGACCACTCAGGCGGCAAGCCCGAGTAACAGCGGCGCACGGCGACTGAATGGTGAGGGGGCGTACTGTCAGGCGGGTCATCCATCGCGTGGGGGCTCGTTGACGAAACCAAACCGGCGCGGGCGGTGCAATCGCAAAATGGGATTTTCTTCGCCGTCATCCCTTGACTCGCAGGCTGTTGGTGGGGGCAACTGGATGACTTTGTGAAAAAAATCACAAAGTGGCAACCACTCGAGCATTGAGCGCCGTATCAATAGGGACGGGTGAGTTGTGCGCCTCCGTCTTTTGTTGGGCAGCGTTCGTTGCGTTTTCAGCGTTCCTTGATCGGCCCTCCGCCGCTTGCCGGCACCGCTTCTGGAGACCCACCATGCCAAAGACCAGCACCTCCCCACGACCGAAGGCACCCCGCTCCCGCGACGCTGCGTGCGCAGAAGGCGCGCTCAAGGTGCGCCGCTCTGCTGAGCGGATTGCGTTCGGCACCACCCGTTTGCAGGGCAACTTCACTGACGCGCAGCGGGCGACGGTGGAAAACCTGATGGCGGAGCCCATCGACTTCGTGGACAGCGCAGACTTCCGCCGAGCCGACGCGCACCGCCGCATCATGGAAGATCCATCACCAGTCCCCTGCCCCGACACAAAGTGGTATCAGCCGCTCTTGAGCGACCGCCTCGGAAGCGGCAGCACGCAGGTGCCCAATGCGCCACGGTCTGTGGTGCTGACGGCTGCCCAAGAACGCGTCATCTTCTCCCAGTTCAACTTTGCGCGATTTTCCGCTGCCAAGGTGCAGCGGCGGATCAAGCGGGAGGGGCTGACGGCATCACTCGCCCGAGAATTGCTCGGATGGTTCGAACGCGCCGAAGCGATCCGAACCCAGATCGCAGAGACGAACCTTGCCCTGGTGCTCGCGATGGCGAAGCGCGTTCGCACCGCCGAACTCGACTTCGGGGACCTCATCAGCGAAGGCAACATGGCGCTGATGCGTTCGGTGGACAAGTTCGACTTCAGCCGCGGCTTCAAGTTCTCGACCTATGCATGCCGCGCGATCCTGAAGGCTTACAGTCGGCTCGGCATCAAAACCCAGCGACACCGCAAGCATTTCCCGGTGGAGTTCGATCCAGAGTTGGAGCGCGCGGATCATGTCAGTGATGTGCGCGTCGCGCGTGAAGCAGATGCAGTCCGCGAGGTATCCGAGTTGATCACGCAAGATCGCGCGGGCCTCACGGAGATCGAGCGCAGCGTGATCTTCCACCGCTACGGGCTGGATCGACCGACGGATTCGTCGCAGCTGACGCTTGAGCAGGTCGGCGGCATCCTCGGTGTCACGAAGGAACGCGTTCGGCAGATCCAGAACAAGGCGCTTGAGAAGTTGCGCTTTGCGCTCGTGGCGGAAGAGCCGCAGTGGGCTGCCGTCCCGCCGATCGGTCGCAACTGATCGCTGTCGCGCAGCAGTTTCACGACTGCGTTCGCAGCCCGCTCCACATGGCGAGTGCGGTCACTGTCGTCGTCATCAGGTGGAACGCAGCGAACACGATCAGTACAGCCGAGTAATCGGAGAAGTTCGGCTCGTTGCCGCCGAGTGATGTCAGCAGCAGCACCGAGAGAATCGTTCCACTGAGAAAACCCAAGTCGCCCGCCGCACGAAATGCACCAAGGGTGACCGATGAAGGACCCGCGAGCGCCGCGAGCGAAACGGAACTCGCAAACAGGCCGCTCGCTGAGACACCAACGACAAGCATGACGAGGCCGAGTGCCGTCGGGCTGACGCTCGCGAACGGCAGGAGTGCGAAGGCAGCCGCGTAGCACAACCCGGCCGCGACGCGAATGCGTTTCGCACCCATGCAATCGCAGAGCCATCCACTTGGACCCGTGCCGAGAGCCATCAACAGCAGCGGCAGCCCGACCAACAAGCCGCGAATCATCGGCGAGTAACCAAGGACCTGCGCGAGTGCGATCGGCAATGTGCCCGTGAGCAGACCGCCCGTGGCTCGATCCGAAAACGCCATGGCGAGCGGCGGCCACATGCGCTCGGTCGATGACCCGCTGAAGGGCGCATCCGCTGAAGCGCGGACATGGGCACGCGGATACGAATCGATCTGCCGCCAACGCCAAGCCAGGACGCCGACCGCGGCACTCAGCGCCGCCGAGACACCAAAGAGCCACATCGCCGAACCAACACCCGCCGCTTGGCGCACCACGACTCCACCAAGCACTGCCCCGAGGCCGAGGCCGATCAGCAGCGGCGACGAGGCGATGCCCAGTCCGACACCAAGACGACCCGCCGATCGGCCGCGCACGATGTCGAACAATGCCGCGAACACCAGGACATCCGTCACCCCCTCAAGGCAGCGCAGCGCGAGCGTCCATGCGATGCCAAGCGGAAGTGCCATCACGGCAAGCAGCACGGCATCCACGAGCGAGGCTGCGATCAGCACCGCGCGCGATCCCCATGTCCGGCGCACCGCCAACAGGAGCGGCACGGCAGCGAGAGCACCAAGCAGGTTGATCCCATTGAAGATCTGCGCGCTCGGGGCCGTTGCCCCATAGCGGTCCACAAGCAGTTCCTTCACCACAGGCGCGGCCATCGTGTCGGGAATCGCCGACAACAGGATGAGCAGCAGCAGCAGCGGATGCACGGGTTGAGCCTAGCACTGCACATCGCAGCAGGTCCTTACACTCAAGCCATGGTTGCAACGAATGCCTCCACCGCGGTCACGAGCAAGGTTTTCCCAACATGCGCAGACGCGCTGCGTGGCATCGTCAAGGATGGAATGCTGATCGCCGTCGGTGGGTTCGGGCTTTGCGGCATCCCCGAACAGCTGATCGTGGCACTGCGGGAGAGCGGTGCTCGGAACCTGACGGTCGCGAGCAACAACGCAGGCGTCGACGATTGGGGACTTGGAATGCTGCTGCAGACCAAGCAAGTTCGGAAGATGATCTCCAGTTATGTCGGAGAGAACGCCGAGTTCGAGCGTCAATTCATGGCTGGCGAACTCGAAGTCGAGTTCACCCCGCAAGGCACCCTCGCGGAACGCCTTCGGGCAGGCGGCGCCGGCATTCCCGCGTTCTTCACCAAGACCGGGGTTGGAACGCCCGTTGCCGAGGGGAAGCCACATGAGGTGTTCGACGGCGAGACATTCGTGATGGAGCGTGGCATCCGCGCGGATCTTGCCTTGGTGAAGGCGTGGCGCGGCGACACGGTCGGCAACTTGGTCTACCGCAAGACGGCCCGCAACTTCAATCCGATGGTTGCCACCTGCGGCAACATCTGCATCGCGGAGGTGGAGGAGATCGTGCCTGCGGGAACGCTGGATCCAGACCAGATCCACACCCCTTCCATTTTCGTGAACCGACTTGTGAAAACGGTGAGCGAGAAGCGAATCGAACAGCGCACCGTTCGGGGCTCGCCGTAGAGCCTGATAACCTCCGAATCCGCAGTCCTGCTGCCATACATTCCCGAATTGTTCGTTCACTCCATGACGAGAAGGATCGCCCCCCATCTTCCCCGAAGGAATGCCGCCATGAAGACTCCTCGATTGATCATCGCATGCATTGCCGCTGCCGTGTTTCAGGTGCTCTCCCCCTGCTCCACCGCTCATGCGCAGCTCGGCGCGAATGCGGGCTTCGTCGAAGCGTTCCAACCCGATTTCCTCTCGCGCGACATGGTGGTCTTCGCCGATGTGCTCGAACTCGATGACTCGCAGCAAGCCGTGCTCGAGAGCCTGCTGACCGACTACGCGGACAGCTTCAAGCTTGGCACCGAGGGACTGAAGGACAAGATGAAGGCGATGAAGGATCAGATCATCGCCGCAGGTGACAAGGGCGCGATGAGCGTGATCCTCGGTCCGATCAACGAATGGACGGCGGAGAAGCGGAAGTTGCACGATCGCTTCGTCGAGAATGTGCAGGCGATCCTCAGCGATGAGCAGGTTGCCCGCTGGCCAAAGCTGGAACGAGCGATGCGGCGCGAAAAGGAATTGCCGCGTGGCGTGCTGAGCGCCGAGAGCCTCGACCTCGTCGTGATCGCTCGTGCATCCGAAGTTCCCCCAGAGGCGATGAAGTCCGCGGCGGCCGCCGTGACCGCCTACGAGTTGGCGATCGATGGCGCGCTCGCTGAACGCGCGCGGCAGATGGCAGATTCGCAGGAGCGAATCAAGGCGGCGATGGTCAGCAACGACAACAATGCGGGAGTCCGAGAGATCGAATTGATCGTCGCGAAGCGCGTTGTCTTGCGCGACCTGCAGGAACAGCACATCACGGCGCTCGCAACCGCGTTTGGCACTCAGTATGGGCCAGCGTTCCGCGACCGTGCGCTGCGCGAGGCGTTCCCAAGCGTGTACCGACCAAGCGCGATGATTCCCTACTTCGCGGCGGCGCGCGAGCTGCCGGGGCTTTCACCCGATCAGATATCGCAGTTGAACGCACTCGAAGCGGAGTACAGCACTTGGTACGCGCAGTGGCAGGCGACGCTTGCACAGGTGTATCGAACGGAGGAACCGAAGAAGCAGTCCGAGGAGGCACGGCGGCGGGCATCGCAGGGTCAGGCGAATGTCCCGAAGCCATCCGATCCCTACAAGCCGCTCCATGAGGATCGCGATCGCCACGACGAACAGACCCGAGAGGCAATCTGCAAGATCGTCGGAGCGGACTTGTGTGCGCAGTTGCCCGGAGCTGCGAAGGTTGCTGCCGCTCAGCAGCGCCCGATGAGCGGAGTGAGCAAGGGAGCCACTGCGCAGCCGAATCTCGCGTCGGATGGAGAGCCGGCATCGCCTCGCATCCGCACGCGCGATCCTGATGAACGAACGCCTCGGCAGCGTCAGATGTGTATAAGAGACAGGAACAAGCCCGCATCGAAGTCCGACGAGTGAGAAGATGACGCCGCCACCCACCGCCGAGTTGCAACTCTCCGCCAGCGCCGCAAAGCCCGGCGAGAAGCCAGCAGGCGGCCCCGAGGCCGATGCAGCGCGTATTCGCGAGCGGTGCAAGGCGCTTGGGATTGAGTGGCTCGAGAAGGCGCCCGACACCGATGCGGCCGCCATCAACCTGTTGACGCCCGAAGTTGCCGTGCGGGTTCGGGCGGTGCCCTTCCGAATCGAGAAGGGGCGCGTTCATGTGGCGATGTTCAACCCGCTTGACTTGATGGCGGCCGACGAGATCGCCACGCTCGCGCGAATGCCCGTCACGCGGGTCGGCCTTGAGGCTGCCCCGTTCGGCGATTTGATGCGCAAGGCGTACGGCACCACCGCGGCGCGAATCGCGGAGTCGCTCGCGGGGGACGGCGACGCGTCGGCCGAGGAAGGCGTCCACAATGTCGATGCGATCGAAGCGGCAGATGTGCACCGCATGGCGGAGCAGCCGACGCTCATCAACCTCGTCAATCTGCTGATTCTCGAGGCGATCCAGAGTCGCACGAGCGATATCCACATCGAACCGTTCGAGAACGACATCAAGATCAAGTATCGAATCGATGGCGTGCTGATCGAGCAGCCATCGCCTCCGAAGCACCTGCAGGCTGCGCTGGTGGGTCGCATCAAGATCATGTCGATGATGAACATCGCCGAGCGATACATCCCGCAGGACGGACACATCACGCTGCGCTTCGAGGGACGCAAGGTCGATCTCCGTGTGTCGACCGTGCCGACCATCTACGGCGAGAGCATCGTGATGCGAATCCTCGACAAGAGCAACCTGCCGCTTGACCTGCGCGGGCTTGGCATGAGCGATGCGCATGTCGCCACCATGGACCGACTGATCGACAAGCCGCACGGACTCCTGCTGGTGACTGGACCGACTGGATCGGGCAAGACCACCACGCTGTATGCGGCACTCAGCAAGCTCTACGACCCGACGCTGAAGATCATCACCGTGGAAGACCCCGTCGAGTACGAACTCGCAGGGGTCAACCAGATTCCCGTGAATCCCAAGCGTGGGCTCACTTTCCAGATCGGGCTGCGAGCGATCCTCCGACAGGATCCTGATGTGATCCTCGTCGGCGAGATCCGCGACAACGAGACGGTGGACATTGCCATTCGCTCGGCGCTGACCGGTCACCTCATCCTTTCCACGCTGCATACGAACGACGCGATATCGAGCATCGGCCGACTCACGGACATGGGCGCGGAACCCTTCTTGGTCGCGAGCGTGCTCGAAGGGCTGCTCGCACAGCGGCTCGGTCGTCGCCTCTGCGGCATCTGCCGCAAGCAAGTGCCGTTGGGCGATGAGTCGCGGGTGCGGCTCACCGCAACGGAGGTCAGCGGCTTCGGCGGTCAGGAGTGGATGCCTGGTGGCTGCGATGAATGCAAGAACAGCGGATTCCGCAGGCGAATTGGGTTCTTCGAATTGATCCGCGTTTCGTCTGCGCTGCGCCAAGGCATTGCCAAGGGACTGCCGGTCGCCGAGTTGCGCACTCTGCTCGACGACGACTTCACCACGATGCGCGATGACGGCGTCCGCAAGGCGCAGTCTGGCATGACCACGATCAACGAAGTGCTCCGCGCGACACAGGATGTCGAGGACCTGACCGCATAGGTCTCTCATGCCCTCCTTCCGGTACCAAGGCATTGGCGCGGCTGGCGCAGGCGTCATCGAAGCACAGGATCGCTCGGAGGCGATGCGGATGCTGTCGGTGAAGGGCGTGGTCGCGACCTCGATCGAGGAGCTTCGCGAGGACGGCAAGGGAGCGCGCGGAGGGAACGCAGGCGCGGCTCCGATCCGACTCGCGGCGCGTGGAAAGCCAACGATCAACCGCTCGGAACTGGCCACCCTGATCCGCAATCTGGCGACGGCCATTGAGGCTGGCCTGCCCCTGCTGCAGTCGCTGCGAACGGTGCGTCGCCAGGCTGCGGGGCGCGCGCTTCCCGTGATCCTCGACTTCATCATCGAGCGAGTGGAGGCGGGCGTCACGCTGCATCAAGCTGCGAAGGAGTACGGACCGCCCTTTGATGACATGACCGTCGGCATGTTCCGCGCCGCCGATGCTTCAGGGCGAAACGCGGAGGTGCTGCACCAGCTCGCCGACCTGCTCGACCGCTCCGTCGAACTGCGGCGGGAGCTTGTTGGCGCCACCGTGTATCCGATGATCGTGGCGGGGCTCGTGGTCGCCAGCGTGATCGTGCTCGTCACCTTCGTGCTGCCGAAGTTGATGAAGCCGCTCATGAGTCAGCCGGGGGGCGGCGAACTGCCGTGGCCCACCATGGTGCTGCTCAATGTCGCCGACTTCACGGCATCGTGGTGGTGGTTGATCCTGTTGTGCATCGTCGGCGCGCTGCTGGCCTGGCGCACATGGATCGCGGTGCCGACCAACCGACTGCAGGTCGACCTTTTCCTGCTGCGGATTCCGATTCTTGGCACGCTGCTTCGCGATGTGGCGGTGGCTCGCTTCACGCGCACGCTTGGGACGCTGGTCTCCGCGGGCATCCCGATCCTTCAGGCGCTCCGTGTTGTTCGCGACACGCTCGGCAACGCAGCAATGATGGCTGCCATCGATCAGGTTCTTGAACGCGTCACGACCGGTTCGTCACTCGCCGATCCGCTCGAGCGATCGGGACTGTTTCCCCCGCTGCTCGTGCAGATCGTGAACATCGGCGAGCGCTCCGGTCGCCTCGAGCCGATGCTGCTTCATGCGGCGACTGCGTTCGACCGTCAGGTGAACCAGTCCCTCAAAGTCTTCACGAAGGCACTCCCACCCGTGCTGCTCATCGTCATGGGTGCCGTTGCCGGCTTCGTTCTCAGCGGAATCCTGCTCCCTCTGCTCAAGATGCAGCAAGGACTCGCAGGCTGATCGAACCATGTTGTTTTCATTCGCCGTTTGCCCGCCTCACTACCTCTTGGAGAAATGAATCATGCGCACGACTGATGACCGAAAGGCCCTCGCTCCCTGTTCCGATTGCCGCCGAGTCATGCGGCGCACAATCCCGCGCGCCCGCGCTGGCTTCAGCCTGTTGGAGGTGATCGTGGCCGTGACCATCGTTGCGATCCTTGCCGCTGTGGTCGCGCCAAATGTGATCCGCTGGATCGGCGATGCCAAGTCGAAGTCGGCACGGGCAGGCGTCAAGCAGATCGCCAGCCAGGTTCGCCTCTACATGGTCGCATCGGGGGCAAGCACGCCTCCAGATGACCTCATTGTCCTGACCGAGGGCGACAACCCCCAGATCGAGGGCGGAGCGAAGGCGCTCGATGATCCGTGGGGTGGCCGCTACATCATCAAGGTGCCTGGGGATAACGGCGCATTCGACATCGTGAGCTACGGCGCCGACAAGCAGCCAGGCGGCGAGGGTGAGAACGCGGACATTTCCAGTTCGCAGTGAGTACTGGAGAGTCATCGCAGGATGCCCACATTGAAGGGTGATAGATGCGCCGCGCCTTCACGCTGATCGAACTGATCGTCGCCATCCTGGTGATGGTCATCATTGGTGGGCTCATCGTTCCGCGCTTGGCGACCACCACGCGCTTGGAGCACGAGGCGGCCATCGATGCGGTCGAGGAACTGCTCGCTGCCTACGCCTTTCGCGAGGCGATGTCAGCTGGCCAGCAAGTCGCGCTTTGGCAGGATCCAAAGTCGGGCGACCTTTCGCTCCTCGTCAAGGGATCTGCGCTCAGCATTGGCGGCGAGGTCCCCGAAAAGCAGGAGTGGCAGCCAGATCCGATGAGTGACGCAGTGCACCTCCCCGACGCGCTGCGCCTCGTGGATGTAGTCATCGATGGCGAGCCCGTCAGTGGCGGCGACTGGATGGCGCCAAGCGTGCCCGGCGGCGGACGCCCCTCCATCGAACTGCGACTCGAGTCCGATCTGGTCAACGCGACCGTGTCGCTGCCATCATCCGCGATGACTCCGATGCGGCAGCAGGAAGGCAGGCGCGAAGCATTCGTTCGGGATCCTGTCGACCTTGAAAGCGGCGTGCGGGGAGAGCGCTGGTGATGTGCGTGCGCAGCGAGTCGATCGTGCGCACCGCGCGACTGGCAGCGCCGCGGGCGTTCGCGCTGATGGAGGTCATCGTGGCTGGGGTGATCTTGGCCATTGGGCTCGGCGCGGCGATCTCGCTTTCGATGCAGTCCTTGACCGCACAGCAACGCGGCGAACACGCCGTTCAGGCAGCCGCGCTCATGGATGAACTGCTCGGCAGTTTGGTGGCACTCGGCCCCGTGGAGTGGAACCGCCAGTACTCGCCGTCGGGATCATTCTCGTCATTCGACCCCAACTACAAGTACGGGGACTTCCAGTACGACATGAAGATCGAGGACGCCCCGCAGGGCATGCCGTGCGATGTGCTGCTGATCGTCAAGGATCCTCAGGGGCGCGAGTACCGATGTGCAACGCGCGTGGCGCTGCGGCTTGGCGAGGACCCTGATCCAGAACGCAGTCCGAGCGAGGCGCTTGACCGTGCTGCGTACTTCGAGTCATTGGAGGAGGACCCCAGTGCAGCCAAGTGAACCACTTCGTGCGATGGTTCGCCGATCGGTGCGCAGCCGACGCGGCTTCACGCTGGTTGAACTGATCATCGCGGGACTGATCGCCGTCATCGTGGTTGGCATGATCGGGGGATCGCTGCAGCAACTCGCCGCGGCGCGGGCCACGGCGCGCGTTCGACTTGCCGCCCACCTCCGCGCGTATGCGGCACTGGAACGCGTCCGCCGCGAGGTCCAAGCGGTGATCCGCAGCGACAGCCTGATCGACACGCGCGTGGTGATCGAGCAATCGACGGTCCCTGCACCGATCGAAGGTGGCGAGATGTTCCGCAGCACGCTGCGTGTGTACACCACAAGGATCGCGCCCGTGCGGAACAAGACGCTCGAGGGATCTGGGCTCGAGCACGAGATCCAATTGCGAGTGGAGGATGACGACGGCGGCAGCGCCCTGTGGATGCGCGTCGATCCAGTTCCCGATGAGAACGACGAGGGCGGTGGATCCGCTGAGCCGATCATGGACGGCGTTCTCGGGATCTTCGTGGAAGCGTTTGACGGGGAAGAGTGGTACGACACATGGGACTCGGATGCGAATGGCCTGCCACACGCGCTGCGAGTCTGGATCTTTGCTGCGGGCGATCCCGATGGCGAGGATCCCTACGAAGACATGCGAGAGTTGATGACGCTGCGAACGATCGTGCCGATCGATCGCGTTCCGCCTCCGTACGAGCCGCCCGCTCCCGACGAAACAGGTGCGGGTGGTGAAGGGGCACTGGCGCAGGATCCCACTGGAGGTGCGGGTGCTTCAGGAGCACTCGGCGCGAGCGTTGCCGGCGATCCCACTGCAGGAGTTCCGCTTTCAGGATCTGGTAGCGGCGCTGGTGGCGCGGGAGGTCAACGCGGGCGCGGCGGTCCCGGCGGTCCTGGCGGCCGCGGGGGTATGGGCGGCCGCGGTGGACCAGGTGGGCGCGGTGGACCAGGCGGTGGATCAGGACGCGGAGGTGCAGGTGGTGCCGGCGGAGTCGGTGGTCAAGGAGGTTCGAATTGAACTCCCGCAGCGCGCACCACAATCGCCGCGGGGCGGTGCTCGTGATCGTGATCTGGGCCGTTGCCATTGCAGCAGCGTTGGCCGCTGGACTCCAAGTCGTGTCATTCCGTCAGGCAAGCATGGGCAATCAAGTGATCGCACGATTGCAAGCGCGGTGGGCTGCGCGCGCCGGAGTCGAGACGATGATCGCGATCATGGAGTACCACACGGAGAATCCAGATCCCGAGGATGCGATGGCGCTCATCAGTGAGTTGGAGGACAACTCATACGGCGAACTCGAAACGGGAACATGGGACATCCGCCACACGCTTGCGCGGGTGGAACTCGCCGGACCGCTCGATGAGCATTCCAAGGCCAACATCAACCTCCTTGGGCAGGTGCAGCTCATGAACATCCGTGATGTCGGCATGGACACCGCGCAGGCGATAGTGGATTGGCGGGACTCCAACACGGAGCCGGGACTCCTCGGCGCCGAGGCATCGTTCTATCAGGGGCGAGGCAAGTCCTACGCCCCCCGCAACAAGGACTTTCGCAGCAGTGCCGAAGTGGAACTGGTGGCAGGAGTCATGCCTGAGTCGTTCCGCGGCGAGGACTGGAATCTGAACAGTCGGCTTGATGCCAACGAAGACGACGGCGAGTTCACCTGGCCAGAGGACAATGAGGACGGCGCGCTTGATGCTGGCTGGAGCGATCTGCTGACCGCGTCCTCGCGCACATCGCCGCTTGCGATCAGCGGGCAACCTCGGCTCAACTTGAAGGCGCAGGAGACGGACACCAAGATCCTGATGGAACGCGTGCCGATGTCGGAGCCGCAGGCCACCGCACTGCTGGCGTATGCGCGGTCGCCGAATGCTCGACTCGAACAGCTGATGGTGGCTCCGCTCAGCACTCTGTCGACTGGCCAGGGGCAATCGGGTGCGCAGGGTTCGCAGGGTTCGCAGGGTGGCGCGAGCGCTGGTCGTACGGGACGATCGAGCGGCGGCGCGAGCAGGCGTGGCGGGTCGGTGCAGCAACAGTCGCCCAACAATCTTGATCCAGCCACGGTCGGCACTGTGCTCAATGAGTGCACGATTGAAGAGTTCACCCAGCCGAAGGCGGGCAAGTTGAACATCAACACCACCACGGAGGAAGTGCTGCGGGATGTATTTGACCTGAACCCAAGACTTGCGAGCGCCATCATCCAACGGCGCGATGCAAAGTCAGCCGGGCTCACCAGCCTTGCCGCCATCATGGACATCCCAGGAATGACGCCTGAAGTACTCTCCCCACTGTCTCGCGTGCTCGATGTCCAGAGTTTTGTCTTCACCATCCCATGCAAGGGTCGTTCCTTCATGGGAGGGGCCGAACATGAAATGGTGGTGACGGTTGATCGTTCCACATTGCCGGCACAGATCCTGATGTACCGAGAACCTTGACTGAACGCCCGCCCGAACTCCCCTGACCATCGAAGCGATCGCATGGCACTCAAGCGCCCCAAGTCCAAACAGGTGAAGGTCACCGCCGATCCAGCCCGCGTGGCGATTTTCGCGCCGCGGCAGGTCAAGGGAAGCGTGACGCGGTGCGATGCACTTGTTGCCTCGATCGTGGGAACGCGCGTCGAGTGCATCGCCGCGGAGTCATGGGAAGGTGCGTCGTGCCTCGAAGAAGCGCACGCCTGGGCGGAGCAGCAACTCGCTGCGCGAAAGGTGGTGCTGCTCGACGGCGCGGAGGTGATTTCGCGCACGATGGCGTTGCCGCCCGCATCACCCGATCAACTGGAGATGGCCTTGCGGCTGCAGGTGGAGAATGTGCTGCTTGGGGGAGCGGCGCGCTGGCGCACGAGTGCAGCGGTGCTGCCAACCAACGATCCCGACCGCGAGCGTGTCGCACTGATGGTTGACTGGCCCGTTGCGAGCGCAGGTCCCCCGCTGCCCAGTTGCTTCGGCGACGCTCGGGAGGTGCTGTTCGCGCCGCCGATCGCTGCGCTCGCCGCATTGACGCTTGGGATGATCGCGCGCGGGTCGCACGAGTCGATGTGTCTCTTGTTGCAGCGCGCGTCGGGTGGGATTTCACTCGCGTACTCCAACGGGATCAAGGTGGCGCTCCGCACCGCGCTCGAGGACGGAACAGACGAGGCGGCGTGGAAGGAGGCCGTCGTTCGGACCGTCACCGAGAGCCTGCTGATGCTGGAACTGCCTGACGCGGCGCTCGAGCAATTGATTGCATCGCTGCGGCGCGCGATTGATGAGCAGCCAGATGGACTTCTGCTGCCGTGCGGCAACGGATGGACTGCAGTGGCGGACCTTGCCACTGGGATCGGCGAGCGCAACGAGTGGCAACAACGGTTCGGTGTTGCGCTCGGATGTGCCGTCGCCCTGACGGGTTCGCTCGGTCGCCTGCTCTCGCTGCGGTTGAAGGCTGAAGCAGAGGATGCGCAGTGGTGGCTTCGCTTGCTTCGGGCGCTTGAGCGCCCGCCGGTCGCTACGAAGCTTGGCATCGCCGCACTGCTCGCGCTGGCGTTGGTGCCGATGGGCGTTGCGCGCAGCCGCCTCGCCTACCTGGAGTGGAAGGTGCCCGACCAAGCGCTGCTCCGCGCGCAGATGGACCGAGCCGACAAGGAGCGACAGATTTACGACGAGATTGCTCGACAAGCGACCCCGATGACCAAGCTGCTCGGCGATATCGCATCCTGCACGCCCGAGGGTGTTGAGGTGACGGCAATCAGCATTGACCAACAGGGACAGCAATCGAAGGTGGACATTCAAGCGGAAGCGGTCAAGGTGGACGGGAAGTTTGAGGGGAAGAATGTGACGATGGAACCCTTCCAGCTCGTCAACTTGATGCAACAGTGGCTGCGTGAGTCGAAGGTCTTCGAGAAGATCGAGAAGTCAACCGAGAAGGCGGACTCGAACGGCATGGTGTCGTTCAACTTGACGATGTCCGTGAAGGACCCGGTGCGCCACCCCAACTACAAGGAAGATCAGGACTTTGCGGCGAAGAGTCTGCGCGAGCGGCGATACGGACCTCGGCCAACAGAGCCGTCTGCGTCCACAGTTGCGTCCACAGTTGCGTCCACAGTTGCGTCCACAGGGGCCCCCACAGCTGCGACCACAGCGACGACCGCTGCCGCTGCGTCGACGGGTGGTGCGCCGCTGGTGGATCCAACCGCTTCAAACGCCGATGGGACTGCCACGGAGTCGGGCTTGGCCGTGCTTGGAACATCAGCACCAGCGCAGGCCGCAGATGCAGCGGCCGCTGCAAGCTCGGCGGGGCGGCGCGCGGGATCGGGTCGCGCGCCGGGCGCAGCGCGCACGCGAGAGCGGTCTGCAGATTCTTCGAAGCCCTCGGTCCCTGCGCCATTGACCGATGCGCAGATCGAGTCGATGACCGAGGCGGAGGCAAAGGAGGCCGTGGGCCGGATCGCGACGGCGAAGAACGCGGCTGGGCTGGACGATGAAACCCGTGATCGCCTGAAGCGGGAGTTCGACGCGGTCATGCGGAGACTGCGGGAGGTGAGGAAGTGAGCACCGCTCCTGCCACCAAGCATGTGCTGCTCAATCGGTTCCTCTCCATGAGCCCGCTGATGCGCTTCGCACTGATTGGGATCATGGCACTCGCGCTTTGGCTCTTTCTTGATGACTATTGCTGGACACCCGCACGGAACTGGTCCGATCAGTCAGCGCAGATCGAACGGGATCTCGATCGCTGCAATGAATTGCGCGCCAGTCTTGGCGATGCGGCGAAGAACGGCGCCATCACCTACGGCAAAGTCGCCATCCCGACCGATGTCCCCACCACGCGCGAGGGACTGTCGAAGAGCGTGGACGAGATCCTGCGCAAGAATGGCGTTGCCAAGTTCGGTTACGAGGAGGTGGGCGGCGGCAAGATGCAGTCGGGGGCGTTCACGAAATCTGTGGGCAGCAATCGTGTTGAACGGTGCCGCGGGAAGTTCCAAGTCGAAACAACGGCGGAGATTTTGCCGAAGCTCACGCGCGACCTGGAGCAGTCCGATTCGATCGATGCGATCGCGAGCATCACCATCCGCCGCAACAAGGAAGACAAGGCGAAACTGACTGTTGACCTCGTGGTCGAGGGGTGGGCCAATGCGGGAGGTTCGAAGTGACGACGCATTACCGCATCGAGTGGGCGCGGGCTGGCTGGCCGCTCGGCATCAGCGCGCTCTCGGCTGCCGTGTTGATCTGGCTTGGCGTCTCGGCGCTCTATCCGCTCTTCACGACGCTGCGCGCAACGGGGAGCGCTGACAACCTTGATGAACCCCTCAAGAAGCCCCTGCAGGAACATGATGAACTGATGCAGCGATCCATCGATCGTTTCATCGGCAGGAGCCTCTTTGATCGAGTGCCTTCGGATTGGCCGCGCCCTGCGCCAGTGCAGCGCGTTGCTCCCGTCATCACGCGCGCCGAACCCGCCCCGCCGCCACCGCCGCCGCCGCCGCAGCGGAACTATGGCGGACCGAAGCCGCTTGCGATCATTGGTGATTCGGTGATCTTCGACGGGTCAACCGAGCCTGTGCAGGTCGGGGAATCCTTCGGAGAAGTGAAGGTGCTGCGTGTCGCGCTGCCGTACAGCGTGGTGGTCCTGTGGGACCGTGGCGAACACACCGTCCCGCTCTTCGCCAGTGATGACACACTTTGGAAGAGCGCTTCGCCGACGCAGGATCCATTCCGCTCGCCGACATGGACAGCCCCGTCTGGTCGAACGAGCGAACCGCAGTGGGGCGATGGATCGCTGAACAGGCCGCGCACCGCGAGTACCCCGAGCGGTTGGCGCAGCGAAGTTGCTCCGCCGCCTCCGACCGATCAATCTCAGCAGCCACCGACGATGGATGAGACCGCCCCGCCGCAACCGATCGAAGTGCAGGAATCCGCTGCCGTGCCGGCCAATGTGCCTCTGCCGCTCACCCAATCGCAGGTCGATGGCATGTCCCGCACCCAGATGGTTGCCGCGCTCGCCCGCATCATCGCCGCACGCGCACAGCCCAATCTGGACGCGGCCACACAGGAGCGCTTGCAGCGAGATCTGGAGATGATTCGCGCGCGCCAAGGCACACTTCCACAGACCGAACAAGGTCGCAGTCCGCAATGAACAGGTGTCACGCTCGTTCCACTGGAGCAACCATGAATCGCAGCCACCCACTCTTACTCGCAGCGACCGACGACACAATCATCCGCCCAGCGCGAACGGTCCAGTCCCGCAGGTGCGGCTGCGTGGTGATCATCGCCGTGCTTGCCTCCATCGGCGGTCATCCTGCGTGGGGACAGGCACCGCGCGGCGTCAGTCCGACGACTCAGCCAAGTGCGCCGCCGCAACCTGCCGAACAAGCGCCGCCGCCGGTCGACATTCCCGTGGTCGCTCCGGCACCAATCCTTCCCGCTGGTGAATCTGGTGGAACCCCTGGTCAGCGCACGCTGAATGCACGCAGTGCAATCCCACTGCCCGAGGGAAGGCCAGCGCCGATGCCAAAGTCGATGCCGGAGCAGCAACCTGCCGACCCCGCGAGCGGCGAAGCCGAAGCGGCAGCGGCTGCGGAAACGGCTGCGGCAGATCAGTCGATGCCGGCTGGCGTCGACAGCACGCAAACTGGAGTGATCGATCCCTGGGAGCCGCCCGTTCGGCAGGGTCGGCGCGATCGTCGTCCCACGGACCCGCAGGAGCGGTCGGTCTTCGCCGTCAATGGTCGATCGGTGAAGGATCTCATCCCACTGATCGTTTCATGGACAGGCAAGCCCGTCATCCCCAAGGCAGACACGCTCGAGACCAAGAAGGTCACCATACTCAATGATCGCCCCGTCACACGCGTTGAGGCGCTCGAACTGATCTATCAGGCACTGCGACTCAACGGCGTTGGAATCGTGGAGACGGATTCCCTGATCATGATCGACGACCTCGCGCAAGTGAACAAGTTGCTGCCGAGCGTTGTGCTGGGTCCCGAGGTGAATGTGCTCGACCTCCTCGAGAATGGTCAGTATGTCATCAAGATCTTTCAGTTGAAGCATGCCCGAGCGTCGTCGGTCGAACAACTCATCTCGACATCCAAGCCCGACTACGCACAGGTCGCGACCGATGCCAGTTCCAACCAGTTGGTCGTGGAGAGCGATGTGGGTTACGCCAAGCGCGTGCAGGAAGTCGTCAACTTGGTGGATGTGCCGCCCTATGAGGACACGATCACCGAGACATTCCGTCTGCGCTTTGCCGATGCATCGGTCATTGCCGATGCCATCAATGTCGTGTTCACGCCGAGCTCTGGAGGCAGCGGCGGTCGCGCCGCGCAGCCGCGCCAAAGCAATCGGGCAGGGCAGAATCCGCAGCCGATCAATCCAGGCGGAGCGGCTGCTGGTGGTGATACGCCCACGCTGGTAACGCAGGTCTTGGCCGCAACCAACTCGGTCACCATCCGAACGACACGCGAGGTCATGGAGAACATCCGATCGATGATCCTCGAGTGGTGGGATGTTCCGCCGGACCGCGAGGGCAGCATCTTCAAGTCGTACGACTTGCAGTTCACGGATCCACTGAAGGTGAAGGAGCTCCTTGATGCGCTGCTCGGATCAGGAAGCGGTACGAGCCGCACGGGCGGGCAGCGGAACAATGCGCGGAACCTGGCGGTCCCTGGTGGTGGTGGTGGCGATGCCGGTGGCGCGACCGCCGCGACGCAGGGTGTTTTCACCATCGAGGCGTACCCGGATTCCAATCGGCTTGTGGTCGTCTCGAAGGCTCCCGACAACTTTGTGTGGCTCGACGCGCTCCTAGCGAGGATCGACACCCCGCTTGAGGCAGGAATGCCCGAGAACATCTCGCTCAAGTACGCGAGCGCAGTGGATGTCGCGCAGCTCATCAACATCTTGCTCGCCGAGAGCGGGACTGGCGGCAGCCTCGAGGCTCCAGCCGAGGGGTTGAACGCGGACTTCACATCGACGCAAGGTGGCGATGTAGGCACCACTCCAGGCGTGACTGGGACCACGGGCGGAGCAACGACTGCGACGCCGCGTGAGATTGAGTTCCCTTGGCAAGGTGGCGGCGGAGCCCGTGGTGGGAATCAAGACACACAGGCGGAGGTCAGTGCGCTCATCGGCAAGAGCCGCGTGGTGCCCGTGGCGGAACAGAACTCGCTCTTGGTGCTTGCTCCGCCTGAGATCAAGGGGCAGATCAAGGACCTCATCAAGAATCTGGACACACCTGGACGCCAAGTGCTGATCGCCGCCATCCTTGCTGAAGTGGAACTCGGCGATCAGTTCGCGATGGGCATCCAGTTCGGGCCAGCGGGCCAAGTTGCGCCGCTCAATCCGAACAACGCTGTGGTCATCGGGGCGAACGCCGAAGGTGATCGACTGCGCTTTTCTGGCGCCAAGGACAACATCTTTCCAGATGTCTTGAATGTGTCGAACTTCACATTCGGCGTGAACGCCACCGTCGTGCTCCAAGCGCTCCAGCGAGACACATCGGTTCGCATTCTCCAGCAGC
The DNA here is from genome assembly GCA_009926625.1 of Planctomycetota bacterium. Lineage (GTDB taxonomy): Bacteria > Planctomycetota > Phycisphaerae > Phycisphaerales > SM1A02 > F1-60-MAGs104. The sequence continues at coordinate 40,845 of RFON01000006.1, read as the reverse complement.
CGCGCGTCTTCACGACGGAGAACGAGGAAGCCGTCTTCTTCGCTGGTCAGGATGTTCCATTCCTCACGGGAACGACGACTGGTGGCACCACGGGTGGCGGTACCACGAGCAGCTTCGACCAGATCTCCGTGGGCATCGGCGTCAATGTGCGTCCGCGCATCACACAAGACCGCAATGTCGCCATGGAGGTCAACATCCTCCTGTCCAACATCAACACCACGAGTTCCCTGAATGTCGGCGGCAGCAACAATCCAACGATTGACCGGCGGCAGACGCAGACGCGCGTGACGGTCAAGGACAAGCAGACCATCGTGCTCAGCGGTGTTCGAAGGGAAGCGGAGAACTTCGAGAAGAATGGATTCCCGGTCCTCGGACAGATTCCGATCCTCGATCTCTTCTTCAGCAACAAGGATGAGACGAAGTCCGTTGCCGAGCTGCTGGTGTTCATCACGCCGACGGTTGTCATCAACCCCGACGAGAACGACAGCAACTACAACGCGGACGATCGCGAGCGACTGGAGATCTTCGCCAAGCCCTTGAACGCCACATCGGAGGGGCTCGTCGAGCGGAACAACCTGAATCTTCCTGAGAAGAGCGGCGAGCAGCCAGTCGACCCGATCGCGCCGATCGAGCCATCCAAGGGCCCGTAAGCAGTGCGCCGCGGCTTGGCGGCAGTGACGCTTCGTGTGGTGGCGGCGGCAGCGCTGCTGCTGATCGTGAGCCTCGTGCCCTGCGCGTGCAGCGCTCCCATGGGTGGCAGCAGCGCATCGGATGCCAGCGACGCACCTGTGCGGCGGCAGCGCGATGACGAAGCAGCATCGACGCAGCCGTTGATGGCTCGACAGTCCACGGTTCGCTTTCGATTGGTGCCCCTGCGAAGCTGTTCAAGCAACGGATTCACACTGCCGATTGTGAGTCCCGACGGTTCGCACGCGGCCGTGCAATCGGCGGGCGCAACGCGTTTTCAGACGTTGCTTGCTGCATCGAGCGAAGACGGGGTCGATGCGGGACGCGTCACGATGCATGATCTCACGACAGGAACTTCCGCCGAGGTCGCTGGTGGTGAGATGCTGCTCGGTCGTACTGCCGATGCACGGGGATGTTTGGTCGAGTCGCCGCGGCCAGACGGCTCTCGGTGGATCGGCATTGCGCCCTGGGATGGTTCGGAGCCGCAGTGGTTGGTCCAGGGTGAACAGGTGAACGCACTTGCATCGATCGGCCCTGAAGATCGGCTCGCTTGGTGCAGGCGAAACCGCGAAAGCCAGCGGTTTGATCTCGTCGTTCGACACCACAACGGCGAGCAGGTGATTCCGGCGCCAGAGGACGGCTCGTGGTTGGCCCCGCAGTTCACCACGGACGGGCGATTCATCGTGGTACTGCGCCTTCGCGACGGGACCCTGAGCGCATGCTCGTTTGCCATGGGAAACCGTGCGGCCGAACAACCTGAGCGCGTCCTCGACCTTTCGTGGCGTGCAACCCTGTCGATGGCCTATCAGACGGTCGTCCCGCAGCGCAATCAGCAACTTGGCGGTGCAACATGGGCATTTTTTCATCCGCGATTTCGGCGGGTCGGGCTGTGGGATGTTCGAACAGATCAGTCCAGATTGCTCGGCAACGGAAGCCTGTCGCTCGTGCAGATGGATGCGGAGCGGGCGCTCGTTGCAACGAGCGAAGGACTTGACATTGCATCCCTCTCGACTGGCGACGCCCGCACCACCGATGGGTCGCGCCTGCTCGATGGCGTGTGGGTTCCCCTGCTCCGCCTTGCAGACGACCGAGCGGTCATCGCACGCGTGCGCGGACCGCAGATCGACATCCTCCGCATCGACTTGTTGCCGCCCGAGTGAATCGATCTCGTCAGGACTTGCGAGAGCGTCCGTTGCCGGCCGACTTGCCGCTGGACTTGCCGCCCGACTTGCCCTCTGGCTTTGCGCTCGGCTTCCCACCCGTCGGCTTCTGAGGCGTGGGCTTGGGCACCTTCTTTCCTGACGGCTTGGGCGCCCCGCCTGGACTCAGTGGTTTCCGACGCCCGCCACCGCCGCCTTCGTCCTCGTCGTCGTTGCCACCATCGTCGTCATCGTCTTCGTCATCATCTTCGTCATCATCGCCATCGTCGTCATCTTCGTCATCATCGTCATCATCGTCATCATCGTCGTCATCGTCGTCGTCGTCGTCGTCGTCGTCGTCTGAATCATCCGACGCCGTCCCCCGCCCTTCACCAACTCCTTCCTCCTCATCATCCTCGTCAGACTCCTCAAGTTCTTCGTTCGGGAGCGACTGGGGCTCGAGGTCATCATCATCATCATCACCGAAGTCGTCGTCCTCTTCTTCCTCGGCGTCAGGATCAGCCTTTGGCTTGGCGCCGCTGTCCTCGTCCTCGCCAAATCCATCCTCGTCGCCAAACTCCTCGTCCTCGAAGTCATCCTCCTCCTCCAACTCAAAGTCCTTGTCTTCCTCCTCCTCGTCGTACGCCATGGGATGTGGAAGTGTCGTCCAGCGAGGGCGATCCTTCGAAGGCGGATGAAGACTCGGGGAGCTTGTGGGGGAAAGAATCATGCTTCAGTTGGTGCGCGAAAGCGTCGGGGGGGAATATCCCCGCCCTACTGCCGCGTGTCAACTGGGACTTTCGGCAGGGAAACAGCGACGGTGCTTTGTGGACCCCCGAGCAACAACCATCCATCGATCGCGCTCGCCCTGTCCAACTTGCCCTGAACGAAATCCACCTCAAACGCAGGACCAAGAAGGCGTCCACCCTCGCTCCATCCGAGTTGATGCAACAGGACTTGGGTTGTTCCGCCACCTCCAACCGCGCGCATGGCGGCGGCTCGACCCAACTGCTCGATGACAACCAGCGCGCGCGACTGCGGGACGATGCCATCGACCAATCGATCACCGTGAAGGGCTGAGAGTCCCCGAAGGACTCCATCCAATCCAAACATCGACACTCCCTCCGTGTTCCATGTGATCAGCAGTTCACCCGAGCGAAACCAGCGCCGAAGCGGTTCACGCAACTGCCCTCCCCGAGGGATGGAAAACCGATCGCCCTGCACGCGCCCCGTGATCCAGTCCGTTGGCACTGTCCGATCGCCCGTGTCGGTCGTCACGCAAACGGGTCCGAGCACTTGGCAATCCGTGGTGGCGCGAACGCGAGCAGCAGTCGACTGCCACACGATGCCGCGCAGCGGGCCAAACGCATCCCATCGTCCGATGCCTCGGATCGACCCAAACAGCACCGTGCCTGGACCCGCAGCGCGAAGCCACCGCACTTGGTCATCCGCCAGTTCGAGCTCACTCAACCGCTCGCCGGTCTTGCGGTCGAAGAGGCAGACCAATGACTTCGGCGACTCAAGCGAACTGACAATGCCGCTGACCAGGACCGTAGACTCCGAAGCGTCGATCGCCATCACCTCCTGAAGGCCTCCATCGCGTGACCAGAGCAGCTTTCCATCCGCGAGACTGACGCTTCCCATCCACCCGTCGTAACGCACCACGATCAGATCACTCGTCCCGTGCAGCGGAGGCAAGACTCCGGCGCCCGTGGGGGCCCGATTCGGTGCGACAAAGAGTTCGAGGTTCTCCACGCTCCACATCGGCGCGCCAGCACCATCGACTCGCCGTACGGAGCTGATGCCGCGCTCAGGCTGTTCGATGATGACGGCTCCCTTGCCCGAGGGGATGACGAACGACGCATCGGATCGCTGTTCGATCCGCCAACGCTCCGTGAGCGCAGGACCCTCCACACACATCAGCGTGCGTTCATCCTGAAGGAATGCCTGCCCATGGAGCGAAGTCGAATCATGCCCGATGCCCGTGGGAACAAGCCGTCCCTCGAGCACGACTGCCTCGGGTACGGCGGCGCTCGACTCGCTCGTCGGATCTGACTGCGGTCGCGGCATCCCATCGACAAGCCAGCACGCCCACGCGCTGGAACATCGCGCAACTCCCCCGCCGCATCCCAGTTGCTCGGCATGATGCCGCACCAACGGACGCGGTCGACGGCCTGCGCGCGCGCGAGGTGAAGGTCGGCGGATGCCAGGATGCCAACAGTTCCAGAGCTCCACGGAGCGTCTTGAGAAGGCCCTCCTGTTGTCCACACAGGATGGCTGCCTCAAGCGCACTCATGCAGGATGCGGCAGCGGCGGGCGTCTCTCCGCTGCCAAGCTGAAGTCGCGCCGCTTCGAGCCAAGCCCGCGCCGATTCCACGGTCCCCATCTGTGACGCAGCCCAGGCAGCCAGTTCAGCGGCCGATCCCTTCGCTGGCATCGCTTGTGTTGAACGAATGGGACCGAATCGGCGAATCACTTCGCGGAGGCGTGCCATGGCCGCGCGAGAACTGGCTACGCGCAGCATGCCGTCTTCCCCCGCTGCGGTCACCATCGCGTTCGACCGATCGGTGTTGGTCAGCACTTGGCGCCATGCAGCCACCGCGGCATCGATGTTCCCCGATTGCTCGAGCCAGTCACCCTGCGCAAGCACGACAAGGGCTCGGTCCGACGGCGAACATTCAGATGCCGCGAGCTGTGCAAAGAGCTCATCAGCACCGCCGCGCCCAAGCAATCCGCTGCGTGCGGCATCGACGAGAGACTTGATCAACTGTGAACGGCGGTCTGGCTGATCGCGCGACGCCGCGATCGCCGCGGATGCCGACTGCGTTGCAAGTCGGAGCGCATCCGCGTCCTTGTTGCGAAGCGCAAACTCGAGCAGACCGAGCAAGACATCCGCATCGGTCGGTCGACGCACGATCGAGTCGGTCAGGATGCTGCGTGCACGCGTCGGATCCATGAGCACTTCGATCGACTCGTTCCCAACGGATGTCACGATGCCATCGCGCACCGTGACAAGCGCTGGTCCGAGCACGGGCAGCGTCAACAACCGCGTACCGCTCGCGCCGTCGATCAGCGCGGTGCCTCCAGCGAGCGGAACGACGAGCGCGGTCCTGTCGTCGGGAAGCCATCCGACCTGCACGCGACCTCGGATCGGCGATCGTGCCGTGGCTGCCAGCAAGGCACCTTCTTCGCTGTCGTCGCGGAAGCGCCAGAGCGGACGGCGCAAGTCGTTCACGCCGACTGCGGTCACCGAGTCGCCGACGAGAAAGAGAGTCTTTCCCGAAGGATCCGCCATCACGCATCGCACCACATCGAGCGCGGTCCCGCGTCCAATCGGCACACTGTCGATCTCGTCACCCGTTGCGGCGTCGAGGAGTTGCAACCGCTGGCTGCCAGGTGCGATCATCACGATGCCGCGGACCGTCAGTGTTGGTCCACCCATGTCCCATGGGATGAGGTCGACCAGCATGTCGCGAATGGGAACGGGATCACGCCGAACCCAGCGCGCACGGCCGTCGGACGCATCGATGCACGCAACGGCTCCCGCGCCGCTCGAGACGAACACGGTTGGTCCCGCCGCGACGGGCGTTGTGTACGGTCGTGTCGACGCAGCACGGATGCCTGGAGCGACACCGACCGGTGTGACCCAACGGACGGCGCCAGTTCGAAGATCGACACCGATCGCGGACGACACCGTCTCAAGCCGCGAGGTGACCTTCCGCCCCATCAGGACCACCGTGTCTCCCGCAACCGTGGGAGCGCCCGAGAGGAATGTGTCGTTCAGTCCCCACGCCGCCGCGATGCGTTCGACTCCGAGTTCCCACAGTCGCTGCCCACTGGCCAAGTCGATGCACACCAATCGCCCGCCACCAGAGCGCTCATTGCCGAGCGCATGCCCCGAAAGCGCGAGCACGCGATCGCCCGCCACCGTCACGACCTGCAGATCGCCGACCTGCGTGTCGCTGCGCGGCGCGTTCGCTGCACCGATGAATTGGTACCAGCGCGGCTCCATCGAGAACGCGTCGTAGGCGCGCAGCACATAGCCCTCGTTGACGAGCACCGTGGAGCCCACGACGGTGGGCATCGACACGAGCAGGCGCCCGCTTGTCGTGGCATCGGGCATCGGATCGGACTGCATGCCGCCCTCCACGGCATCACGCAATCGAGCGGCAATGGAGTTCTCAAGGGGATCGCTCCACAGACGGACGGCGTTCACGGCAACAGCACCGAACGGACCAGGGATCAGCGGACTGATTGCAGCAGCTTCCGCGGGTGGAAACGATGCGATCACCGCCGAGAGCCGCTCCGCTGCGGCGCGCGCGGCTGGCGTGTTGATCGATTCGAGGTCGCGCGCAATCTGCACCGCGCGTTCACGGTCGCCTCGTCCTGCGGCAGCAATCGCACGGAGCGTGATCAGCACCGTGCGGTCCGCCGATGCGATATCGGGGTGAACCGACACGGACTGCAGGATCGCCTCCGCCTGCGCAAAGCTCGCGCCATCGATGGCATCCTGTGCAAGTCGCATTGCAGCCGCGAGACCCGCCGCCGTCCACAGCCGCGTCTCGTAGACCGTGCGCGCAAGTCCTGCGTCGAGTTGTCGCTGTGCATCGCTCGACTGCGATGCGCGGAAGCTCTCAAGGACCCGCGGCTCTGCCAGCAGGAGGGATTCGCAGCGCGCACGCGCATCGCAGAACTGATCAGTCTTGTTGGCCGCGGGAACAAGCCGCCGACCAAACTCATCGAGCACACGAGCGATGAGCCGCGCCGCCTCTGCAGGATTGCCTTGCGCCTGATCCTGTGCTTGTTCGAGCATCTGCGCGGCTGTGGGCGAGTCATCGACCACGACCACGGCAAACTCCTGCGCATGCAGGGGAACGCACACCGCGGCAGCAGCGATCACGCCGACCATTCGGATCCACAGCAGCGTCGGCAACGCCTGATGCATCACTGCATCGTAGGGGTGCGCGCCCATCACGCGGACGCACGACAGCGCGTAGATTGCCGTGCATGCGCACGATCGCATGTGGACTGCTCGTCCTGACCAGCGTGGTCGGCTGCACGGCGTCGCCTGAGGTGCGCGTGTTGGCGCTGGATCGCGTTGGGACGGGTGAGTCGGCGGACGAGTTCGCGATGCGGCTCGAACTCCGAAATCCGAACACGATTCCCTTGGTCCTTGACCGCTGGAATTACTCGGTGTCGACACCGATGGGAGCGTGGAGCACCGAGTGGGTCGCCACACGCACGCTGCCTGCGCGCTCCATCACGGTGGAACGCCTGCCCGTGGTCATTCCTCACGCGCCCGCTGCGAACGCCGCGGCTGGAACGCCAGCCGCATCGGCAACGGATGCCGTTCCACTTTCGTGGACCGTGAGCGGATCACTGCGGTACCTCTTGCCGGGGCAACTCGCGGAAACCCTGTTCGATCTTGGCGTCAGCCGACCGGACGTTGGGTTTTCCGCTTCGGGGACTTCTGCGGCACCGGGACCTGAGGCTCCGGCTGTCGACCGTCAGTAAGACTGTCCCGCAACGCGCTTGCGCCACGAGTGGCGGCAGCGAGCGCATCCGACATCAGGCGCGCATGCACGCCAAGCCGGCGCGGATCATCCGCCGGCAGGTCGCCACTGCTGACCCTCACATACGAACCATCCGCACACAGCTCCCACGACTGCGCGACATCCTGCAGCGAATACTCAAGCACCGTCCAAAGCGTGCGCCGATGCTCCGGGCGCTCGATCGGCGCGGATGCCTCGACCCGAGTCTGGAGATTGCGGTACATCCAGTCGGCGCTCCCGATGAAGAAATCACCGTCGAGCGGATTGTCGCGTCCCGCGCCAAACCAGAAGATTCGGCTGTGCTCGAGGAAACGCCCGAGGATCGACCGCACTCGGATGCCCTCCGACAACCCAGGAACCTGCGGACGGAGGCAGCAGAATCCGCGCACGATCAGGTCGATCGACACGCCTGCCTGGCTGGCGCGGTACAGCGCATCCATCACCCCACGGTCTTCCAACTGGTTCATCTTCGCGACGATGCGCGCAGGCTTTCCCCCACGCGCGAACTCCGTCTCGCGCTCGATCAATTCGAGATACCGCCGCTTCATGTTGATCGGCGCGATCAGCAGTTTGTGGAATGTGGTCTGCCGTGAACGACCCGTCATGTAGTTGAAGAGGTCCACAAGGTCCTCGGTGATCAACGGATCCGTCGTCAGCAACCCGACATCCTCGTAGAGCCGCGCGGTGCGCGAGTTGTAGTTGCCCGTACCCACATGACCATAGCAACGGATGCCGTCCGACTCGCGGCGCACGACCAGCGCGGTCTTGGTGTGGGTCTTGAGCCCGATGACGCCATACGCGACATGCACGCCGGCGTTCTCCAGCTTGCGTGCCCACTCGATGTTGCGCGCCTCATCGAAGCGTGCACGGAGTTCCACCAGCACCGCCACCTGCTTGCCGCTCTCCGCGGCACGGATCAGGCTGGCGATGAACGGGCTGTCGCCGCTCGTGCGGTAGAGCGACTGCTTGATGCACAGGACCTTCGGATCCTCGGCGGCAGCAGCGATGAAGCGCTCCACGCTCAGTTCGAAGCTCTGGTACGGATGGTGGACCAGGATGTCCCCGCGGCGAATCTCCGCGAAGATGCTCGCGCCATCCTCCGAATGCAGTTCCGTCGGCGGGAGCGGGACCCAGCGTGCGTAACGCAAGTCCGCGCGCTCGAGATCCGCGATGGGATCGAGGATGGCGTAGTCGATCAGCCCCGCGGTCTCGTAAATGTCCTCGGCGCCGAGGTTCAGTTCCTCCATGAGGAATCGAACGATTCGCGGGCTGGCACCTGCCGCGACCTCCAGCCGCACGACGCGCGCGAACTTCCGCTCCTTCAGTTTCTGTTCGACCGAGACGAGCAGGTCATCCGCTGCGTCGCGCTCGGGCTCGATCTCGGCGTCGCGAGTGATGCGGAAGGGAAGCACCTGCAGGATTTCCATGCCCGGGAAGAGTTCCTCGAGGTGATGCTCGATGATTTCGCGCACGGCGATGAACCTGCCACCGCCACGAAGCTCGAAGAGGCGCGACGGGGACTCTGGAATCTTCACACGCGCAAAGAGGGTCTCTGGTTCACCTGGTCGCCGAACCACCAGCCCAAGCGACACGCTCATGTTCGAGATGAAGGGGAAACGATGGCCTGGATCGACGGCGAGCGGCGTGAGGATCGGAAAGACATTCCGACGGAACCATGCCTGCGTTTCGGCGCGCTCGGCCTCCGTCAGGTCGGCCCATCCGACGATGTGGATCCCAACCGATCGAAGCGCTGGAAGCAGCGTGTCGCGATAGAGCTTTGCTTGGAGGGCGTCGAGTTGCAGCACTCGCGTTCGAACCGCATGCATCAGTTGTGCCGGGCTGATCCCGCCGAGCACGCCCGACGAGACGCCCTCTTCCATGTCGTGCCGCAGGGCACCCACCCGCTTCATGTAGAACTCATCGAGATTTCGCGAGTAGATCGAAAGGAATCGAACGCGCTCGAGGAGCGGCACCTGCGGATCGGCGCACATCTCGAGGACACGCGCGTTGAACTCGACCCACGACTGATCGCGGTTGATGAATCGTGCGGGATCGGAGGGCGCGCCCCCGCCCATGCCATCGACTGCCGGCTCCCGATCGGGTTCGTGCTTCATGAGCAGGGTGCCTCCGTCATGCGCGGAATGAACCGCGCCGCACACCCTGGCGCCTCGGTGACGCGAACCGCCTGCACACGAACCCCTGTCGGAAGCCTCCGCGCAACCTCGTGTGCCACATGGCGCGCGACCGCTTCCGCACTTGGATTCAGTCGATCGAACGGCGGCGTTGCGTTCAGGTTGGCGGATTGGAACGGTTGCAGCACCTCGTCGAGTGTCCGCTCGAGTTGATGGAAGTCGAAGGCCAGTTCATCGGCATCGAGTCCATCGGTGGCAACAGTGAGATCCACCTGCCAGTCGTGTCCGTGCAGCACCTCGCGCTCGCCGCGCAGGAGGAGCGCATGCGCTGCTGAAAAGATGCGCCGAACCTCGAGCTCAAACATGAACGCGAGTATAGGGATCGAGCGTTGCGAGTCCGCATGCCGAGTGCCTTCCCGTGCACGCGTGCCGCGCTAGATTGCGCGGCATGCAGGACGCCCCTCTCATGCTTTCCGTTTCGGGCGCGCGCGGAATCGTGGGCGCTTCGATGACCGAGGATGTCGCGCGTCGATTTTCGCGTGCATTCGCGGACCACATCCGTGGCGGTTCGACCGTGCGCACAGGCAGCGAACCACCGAGGATGGTCCTCGGCAACGATGGTCGAGGGTCGGGCGCAGCGCTCGCGGCGGCCGCCGCGGATGGACTGCAGGACGGCGGCTTCGATGTCATCGACATCGGCACGGTCGCGACACCGACCGTCGGGTTGATGATCGCCGAGTTGCATGCGGTTGGCGGCATCGCCGTGACGGCCAGTCACAATCCCGCGCAGTGGAATGGACTCAAGACGCTCAATGCGGATGGGCTTGCGCTGCCTGCGGAGGATGCGGCACGGGTGATCGCGGCGTTCCGTGCGGGTCGCGCGCAGTCCGATGCGCCACGGCGGGGTGTGCGATCGCGTCAGTCCAATGCGGATGAGACACATGTCAAGCGGGTGCTGTCGCTCGTGGATGTGGAACGCATCCGCGCCGCGCGATTCCGCGTCGTGCTCGACAGCGTCAATGGCGGCGGGGCGAACTCGGGTGGACTCCTGCTGCGTGAACTCGGATGCGACCTGCTGCACCTGAATGCGGAGCGCACGGGTTCGTTTGCGCACACACCAGAGCCGATTGCTGAGAACCTTCGGGATCTTTGCGCCGCGGTCCAAGGCGATGGTCGCGCCGTCGTGGGCTTTGCACAGGATCCCGATGCAGACCGATTGGCGATGGTGGATGGCACGGGGCGCTTCATCGGCGAGGAGTACACGCTCGTGCTGTGCGCGCTGCGCATCCTGCAACGCAGTGGACAAGGCGCAATCGCCACCAACCTCTCGACGAGCCGCATGATCGACGACATCGCTGCACGCTTCCCGAACTCTCGCGTGTGGCGCACGGCGGTCGGCGAGGCGAATGTCGTCGGCGGACTGCGCGCCCACGACGGCATCATCGGCGGTGAGGGCAACGGCGGGCTGATCTGGCCGCGCGTGTGCTGGGTCCGCGACTCGCTGTCGGCCATGGCGCTGACCCTCGAACTGCTGGCGTTCGAGCGCAGATCGATCGCCGAGATCGTCCAAGGGTTGCCCGCCTATGCCATGATCAAGCAGAAGATGGACCTCGCTGCCGTGGGTGGACAGGCGGCCGTGGCAAACGCGCTCGATCGAGTGCGGTCCCACTTCGGCGCACGCGCCGATGCACGGATCGACGACGCGGATGGCGTTCGAATTGACCTGCCGACAGGATGGGTTCACCTGCGGGCTTCGAACACGGAGCCGATCATCCGCCTGATCGCGGAGGCCGCAACCGCCAGCAGTGCGGAGGCACTTGCGCGGGAGTGCGCCTCCGCTGCGGGACTCGCGTCGGGCCGCTGAACGAGTGCTTCAACGCATGCCGTAGCATCGAGCGAATGATCCGATTCTCAGGTGCATTCACGGCAATCGTCACCCCCTTCGATGTCGATGGCACGCGGGTCGACCTCCCAAGGCTCGAGCAGCAGGTGCAGTTCCAGGCAGATGGTGGCGTCCGCGGCATCGTGCCGTGCGGCACCACGGGTGAAGCGCCCACGCTCTCCGAAGCGGAGCACGAGTCGGTGGTGGAGTGCGCCGTCCGCGTTGGCAAGCCGCTCGGCTTGCAAGTGGTGGCAGGCGCGGGCAGCAACTCCACCGCGCATGCGATCCACCTGCACCGACTTGCGCATCAGCTCGGAGCGGATGCTTCGCTGCAAGTGGCTCCCTACTACAACAAGCCATCCCAAGAGGGTCTGTACAGGCACTTCATGGCCATCGCTGACAGCTGCCCGCTGCCGATCATGCTCTACAACATTCCCGGGCGCTCGGCGGTGACCATCCTTCCTGAAACGGTCGCGCGCCTGAGCGCGCATCCAAACATCGTGGCGATCAAGGAAGCAACGGGTTCGATGGACTCCGCGAGCGACATCCGAAGTCGCTGCGACATCGCCATCCTCTCGGGGGACGATTCGCTCACCGCATCGTTCGCTGCGGTCGGAGCTGAAGGAGTGGTCAGCGTGGTGTCCAACATCGTGCCGTCGCGCGTTGCGGCGTTGTGCGCTGCCATTGCTGCGGGATCGCTGCACGAGATGCGACGCCTGCACCTCGCGTTGTATCCGCTTGCGCGCGGACTGCTCTCGATCGATGTGAACCCCGTTCCGCTGAAGTGTGCGCTGCAACTGCTCGGTCGCGACAGCGGCGCGGTGCGTTTGCCGCTCGCGCCCGCATCCGATGCAGCGCGCAGCGAGATCGCGCGGCTGCTTGCCAAGGCGGATCTGCATGCGCACGATCCGAGAGCGCTTCGCGCTGCCGCTGTTGAGGCAGCGACATGAGCGGCGACGATCGGGGTGGACCAAACCCAACCGAACGACTGCTCGACTGGCCGGAACTCCCCTTTCGAATCGCCGTTCTCGTCTACCTCTTCGATGCAAGCGGGCGCCTGCTGATGCTGCACCGCCGCAAGCCGCCGAATGTTGGGCGCTTCTCCGCCATCGGCGGGAAGATCGAAGTGCAGCGCGGCGAATCGCCCCACGAGTGTGCGCGTCGCGAAACCTTCGAGGAGGCGGGCTTGCTGCTGCAGCACGACGACCTGCGCCTCATGGGGATCATCTCCGAGCGCGCGTATCTCGGCGAGAACCATTGGCTGATCTTCCTCTTCGAGTCGACGCATGCGATCGATCATGCGGCGGTCACGCGCATGTCGTTTGACGAGGGGGAACTTCGTTGGGTGCCTGAGCCGGAAGTGGCTGACCTGCCGATTCCTGATGCGGACAGGATCGTCATGTGGCCCAATGTCCAGCGCCACAGAGGCGGGTTCTTCATGGCGGAGATCGACTGTTCGGTGCAACCGGCGGTCCACCGCGTGGTGGAAAGCGCACCGCCGACTGCTCGCTGAATTGCCCGCACCTACGGGCTCGAGCACAGCGCGCGCATCTCTGCGACCGCCGCCCGCATCCCGACAAAGATGGCGCGGCTCACGATCGCGTGACCGATGTGCAGTTCCCACAGCCCGCTGCAGCGCGCCAATGGAGCAACATTTTCAAGGTGCAGCGCATGCCCCGCGTTGAATCGCATCCCCGCCGCGATGATCTGCTGACCGGTCCGCTGCACATCATCGAGCAGCGCAGCGGCGCGCGGACCAAGCGTTCCCTCCGCATGGAAGGCGTGTGCATAGGGACCAGTGTGCACCTCACAGATCGCAATGCCGAGGCTCGCGGCCGCAGCGACCTGGCGTTCCTCTGCATCGATGAACGCGCTGACGGGGATGCCGACACTGCGCAGCGGTTCGATCACCGCGCGAAGGCGATCGCGAAGCGCGTGCACATCAAGGCCACCTTCCGTCGTGATCTCGTGACGACCCTCCGGCACCAGCATGACGGTCTCCGGACGCGTGGCGAGTGCGATGGCAACCATCTCCGGCGTCGGTGCCATTTCGAGATTCAGCGGAACACGCAGCGATTCCCGAAGGCGCGCAACATCCGCATCCTGGATGTGGCGACGATCTTCCCGCAAGTGCACGGTGATGCCGTCGGCACCGCCGGCCACTGCTTCAGCCGCCGCACGCACTGGATCCGGTTCCCATGTGCGCCGCGCCTGGCGGACGGTCGCAACATGATCGATGTTGACGCTCAATCTCGCCATAACGGGTTATCCTAGGACGATGGCCTCATTCGAGTCGAAGCTCGTCGAACTCAGTTGCCTGCTCGCCGCGCAAGGCGGCAGCGTGCTTCGGCTCGTCACGCTCGCCGTCGAGGCGTACTTCGACCACCATGAGACCAAGGCGGCGCAGGTCATCGCGCTTGACGACGAGATCGATACGGTCGATGTGGCGATCGAACGGCAGTCGATTCCGCTGCTCGCGATGGGACAGACCGATGAAAACGCGATCCGCGAGGTGCTGACGCTCGTCAAGGTCAACAACGAACTCGAACGGATCGCCGACTGTGGCGTCAACATCGCGGAACAGGTCGTCGGTCACATGAAGCCGACGGAGTCGATTCCGCCGACCTTCCGCGTGATGGCGAACAGCGTCCTTGGCATGCTGCGCGACAGCCACCGCGCGCTGGTGGACAACGACCCTGAACTGGCGCGACAAGTGCTGCTCTTCGACGACACCGTTGACCGCTTCCGAAGCGAACTGCTCCTGCAGGCGCAGGAGCAGGTCGCGCTCGGCAGCATCAGCGTGCACTTTGCCTTCCGCATCACGACGGCGGCGCGAAACATGGAGCGCATCGCTGACCACTGCACGAACATTTGCGAGCAGACGATCTATCTGCGGACTGGCAAGATCGTGCGGCACCGCCCCGAGGGTTGGTCCGACCCCGCCATGCCGAAGGCGAAGTAGCCCTCGCTCGAAACGCTCCCCGCCGTGACCACCGCGCAGCGCCCATCACTCGACGAACGACGCGGCGCCGCCGCGGAACGGTTGCAGGCTTTCGGGCAACAGCATCTCCTGCGTTTCTGGGATCGCCTGACGGATGCGGCACGCAGCAACCTCCTCGACGAGATCGAAGGATTGCCGCTGGAGTTGCTGCAGCAGGCATGTGCTGAACGCGGCCCCGAGGCGAAGCCCGACCTGCGCGACATCGAGCCAGTGCATCCGATCGTGATGGATCGTGTGGATGCCGAGCACTTCGAGCGCGAGGGATCTGCGGTGATCCGAGGCAATCGTGTGGCGGCGTTCACCGTGGCGGGCGGCCAGGGAACCCGCCTCGGCTGCGATGCACCCAAGGGCACCTTTCCCGCCACGCCGATCTTGCGAAAGTCGCTCTTCGAGGTCTTCGCGGAATCGATCGGCGCTGCGCGCGCCCGTTGGTCCGCACGGATCCCGTGGCTCATCATGACCAGTCCGCTCAACCACGCAGAAACCGGGCGATTTCTGGCCGCGCATGATTGGTTTGGCCTCGGTCAGCAGAGCGTTCACTTGATCGTGCAAGGAACGCTTCCCTCCCTCGATCGCGCCGGACGAATCCTGCTCGCGAGTGAGGGTTCGATCGCCCTCAATCCCGATGGACATGGCGGAGCACTTCGCGCCTTGGAGCAGCACGGCTGGCTTGACCGCCTCGCGAGCGAAGGGATCGACACCCTTTCCTATTTCCAAGTGGACAATCCGCTGTGCAAGCCGATCGATGCGCTGTTCATCGGACTCCACCATGCGCACCCAGAGAGTTCCGCCGAAGTGTCGAGCAAGGTGGTCGCCAAGTCATCGCCAGCCGAGAAGGTCGGCGTGTTCTGTCAGCGCGGCGATTCGCGGTTCGTGATGGAGTACAGCAACATGCCACAGGCGATGACCGAGGCGCGCGATGGCGCGGGCGGGTTGCTGCACCGCGCGGGATCGATTGCCGTTCATGTCTTTGGCGTGCCGTTCCTGCAGCGGCTTGTCCATCAAGGGCACGGACTTCCGCTGCACCGCGCGTTCAAGAAGGTGCCGTGCCTCGACCCCGACACGGGAACGCCCCTCGTGCCGACCGAACCGAACGCGGTCAAGTTGGAGTCGTTCATCTTCGACACGGTTCCCGCTGCGCGGCGCGCACTGGTTGCCGAGACCACGCGCGTCGAGGAGTTCGCACCGATCAAGAACGCGGTCGGCGACGACTCCCCCGCCACCAGCAGCGCACTGCAGTCTGAACGCGCTGCGCAGTGGCTCGAGCGCTGCGGCGTGCCCATCGCGCGCGATCCATCCACGGGTCGATGCCTTGCCGAGATCGAACTGTCGCCCCGCACTGCGCTCGATGCCGCCTCCCTCAAGGGCTGCGCGAACCTTCCCAAGCGCGTTGGCGAGGGTGAACGCATCACGCTGTGAAACGCCGCTGCGATGGGCGTTGCAACGGGCGTTGCAACGATCTCACGCGCGGTCGGCGACATCGACCAGTTGCAGCGCGGGGCGGTTGCGTCCGCTCCAAGTGTCCACCTGCGGCGAACCGATGAGTTGAATCCCAAGTCCGCGCGTCAAGCGCCCCGACTGCGCCGCTTGTCTCCACCAGGTGCAGGACAACTCCGATGGGGACGAGTCGCCGATCCTCACGAAGAAACTGATGTGGTCGTGGTCCTTGCCGAAGATGCGCGGGGTCGATGTGATGACCGCGTCATGTGCCCAGACGGTCGGTGATGGGAAGCCTCGACCGAACGGACCGAGCTGCTGCACTGCCGCAAACGACTCTGCGGATACATCGCTGCCGACGAGGCACACATCTGCACGCGCGGAGGGACCTGCGTTGGGCGGTCGGTGCGCAGCGGCATGCGCGGAAAGCGCCTCACGAAATGCTCCGATCTGCGACTCAGGCACGCTCACGCCAGCCGCAGCGGCGTGTCCGCCAAATCGACCGAGATGACTGGCGCACGCCTCGAGTCCGCCAAGGATCGAGTAGCCATCGATGCTTCGCGCGGAACCATGCGCCGTGCCGCCGTCGCATTGCATCAGCACGACAGGAACATGCAGTCGCTCGGCGAGCCGCGCCGATGCGGTCCCGACGATGCCACGCGACCACAGCGGGTCGGCAAGCACACATGCGCCCCGCGCCGCGCCGAGCCCCTCGTCCTGCCGATCGAGTGCCTGCTCGAAGATCTCGCGCTCCTCCGCCTTGCGACGCTCGTTCAGCGCCGCAAAGCGCCGCACCGACTCGAGGGCGAGCCGCTCGCTTGCCGCGTCCACACCGTCACTCGCGCGCGGCAGTGCGAGCAGATGCATGCCATCCATCGCACTCCCGAGCCGCCCGCAGGCGTTCAGGATCGGTGCGATGCCGAAGGAGATGCGTTCGCTGTCGACACGGTCGTGTGGCCCGATGCCTGCCTGCACAGCGAGCGCGCGCAAGCCCGGCAAACTGCTGCGAGCGATGCGCGACAGTCCAAGCCGCGTGATGACACGGTTCTCACCCACGAGTGGAACGATGTCCGCCACCGTTCCGAACGCAGCGAGCGCCAGCGTCTCGACGAGCAGTTCCCGAAGTTCAGGCGTGACACGATCACTGCCGCACCATGCGCGGCAGAACGCCAGCCCAACCTTCCATGCAACCGCCGCGCCGCAGAGCGTTCCATCGCCACCGCCGAGCGCAGGGTGTGCGATGGCATGGGCGTTCGGCAAGCGACCATCGCTGCGCGCCGTGTGGTGATCCGTGATGAGCACCTCCATTCCCAGTTCGCGCGCGAGCTCGACCTCCTCAAGCGCCGTGATGCCGCAGTCCACGGTCACGATGAGATTCGATCCATCGGCCGCGAGTTGTCGCACCGCTTCGAGCGAAAGTCCGTAGCCCTCGGTCGCGCGTTCAGGGATGTACACGCGAGGCGACTCCCCACCCTGCACCTCCCGAAGGAGGTGCACAAGGATCGCCGCGGCACACATCCCGTCCGCGTCGTAGTCGCCGAAGATGGCGATGTGCTTGCCGGCACGCACCGCATTCGCAAGTCGATCGCCGACTTCCACCGCTCCACAGAGGTCCTCCGAGGGTTTGAGGTGATCGAAGGTCGGCGCCGCGAAGGCATCGAGGGAATCTGCATCGATGCCGCGCGCGGCTGCGATGCGCTGCACAAGGCTGCCTCGGGTTGGTCGCGCCGCCGCGCCGTCCGGGAGGGTCCACCGCTTCAGCCATCCTTGCATGGCGGGGAGACTACGCCGATGCAACGCCGCCATGCTCCAACCATGCGCCCGCATCGCATGTTTCTGGGGTTACCATCGCGGACGAAGGAGACCCACTCATGTCGGAACGCTACAAGTCCGTGCTGCTTTTCGGCGCCCCCGGCGTGGGCAAGGGAACGCAAGGCAAGATCCTTGGCAGGATCCCAGGGTTCTTCCATCTCGCATGCGGCGATGTCTTCCGTTCGCTCGACATGACCAGCGACTTGGGCAAGCAGTTCCTCGCTTACTCGTCGCGCGGCGAACTCGTCCCCGATGAACTGACGATCGAGATGTGGCGGCAGAACATGCATGCACAAACGGTGCTCAGCCTGTTCAAGCCAAAGCAGGATCTGCTGGTGCTCGATGGCATCCCTCGCAATGTGGCGCAGGCCAAGGCGCTCCAGAAGTCACTCGATGTCCTCAAGGTGATCCACCTCTCATGCGGCGACGAAGAGGCCATGATGCAGCGAATGCGACGCCGCGCGCTCAAGGAAAACCGAATGGATGATGCGGACGACAAGGTCATCCGCCATCGCTTCGAGGTGTATCACACCGAAACGCACCCAGTCCTTGACTACTACCCGCCGTCCATCGTGGTGAACATCGATGCCGTCGGCTCCCCGGCGCAGGTGTTCATGCGGGTGTTGGATGTCGTCGTGCCAGTGCAGGACGCTCACTTCAACCAGCCGTCCGCCGCCTCGAAGTGAGAGCGCGCTGCGCCGAACTGTTCAGGGCGCCTCAGGTCCATCGCCGTCCGCGGGCTCGTCGCTGCCTCGCCTGCGAACGGTGATCGGTTTCGGCGCGAAGCGTTCCTCCGCCTGCTGCAACGCCAACAGCCGCCGCTCGAGCACGAGGCTCCGCGACATGGACGGGAACTGACCCTCAAACTTGTCGAGATCCGCCGCGGTCGTCAATTGCATGTCGACATGCAGTCGCTGCTCGACGAACCCACCTTGCCCATCGAGTCGCGGTCGCCCGCGCTCATCGCGCTCGGGACGCGCCACCCGAAGCTTCACCGTGTCGCCCGGAAGGCGCGACTGGATCAGGTCCACCAAGTCATTCGAATTGGCGATGGGCTTTCCATCGATCTCCTCAATGCGATCGCCAACCTTCAGCACGGCACTCGCGGGCATGCCCGGCAGCAGCATGATGATCTCCACACCCGGTCGCTGTGGATCGCCGCTCGGCTGCATGCGGATGCCAAGCGCGCCTCGTGGCAGCGCAACGACCTTCTCCCGCACCGCAGCGAGCAACCGCTCGCGCTGCTCGGTGCTGAGTTGGTCGCGATCAAGCACGGCAAACAGCTGCTCTGGCGGAACCGATGCATCCGTGAGAGCGCGGCTCGCATCACTGCGTTCCGTGAACTGCGACGAATCGAGCGCGGCGACGGCCGCACGCACCTTCGGCGAAATCTTGACCGATTCCAGGACCTCGCGCGACCACAGTCGCAGCACTTCAGGGGCAGCGGTGAGCGGCTGCCCCATGAGATCGCCTCGCCACGCCTGCGGCTGCTGCAGCGCAGGGTTCATCGGAACCTTCCGCACCAGCCCCTGCGCATCGACAGCGACACCTCCACGAATGCGCAGCCCGTCAGCCTGCTGCGGCTGAACATCGCGAAGCGCATCCTGGCTGGACCACGCAAGCGCAGTCGAACCAACGGCGGCGAGCAGGGCTGACGCAATCGCATGGCGCGCGGTCAGCAGGACCGAGCCATCACTCGACATTCTGGGCTTGCTCCTTGATGCGGTCGATGGCCGTCTTGATGTCGACCACCTGCTGCGCGGTCTCCACATCCGCAGACTTGCTTGCGATGGTGTTGGCTTCGCGCAGGAGTTCCTGTGCAAGGAAGTCCATGGGTCGCCCCACCGCTTCGGCGTTCGACGGATCGAGCAGCCGTTCCAACTGGTCAATGTGTCCGCCAAGCCGAACCACTTCCTCCGCGATGTCCGATCGTTCCGCGAAGATCGCCACTTCACGAAGCAGGTCCGATGGCTCGACGCTCCTGCCAAGCTCCTTCAGCATCGCATCCATGCGCTGACGCAGTCGAGCCTCGTATGCCGCCACGACCTGCGGCGCACGCACTTGGATCGATGCCGCGCGCGAGCGCAGCGTCCGTGCACACTCGCCCAGATGTGCGCGAATCGTTTCGCCTTCGCGCGAGCGGGTTTCGAGCACTCGGTCACACGCCTCGTCGACCAACAGAAGCACGGTCGGGCGAAGGTGCTCAAGAAAAACCTCACCGCCGTCTTCGACGATCACGCCAGGAAGCATCAGGAGCTGTCCGCGGTCAATGCGGCGCGCCTCCTCGAAGCCGAGCGTCTGCGTCAGTTGCGCGATGTAACCGTTGAGCGCCTCGCCATCGATGCGTGCGCCGCGCCGCGCTGCGGAGGCGACGATTCGAAGCGTCACGAGAACGCTGCCGCGTGCGAGGCGCCGCGTGCACGCTGCCTCGATGTCCGCCTCAAGCGCGGAAAGCTCCTCTGGAACACGAAGCGTGCACTTGAAGTGTCGATTGTTGACCGAGCGAACTTCGACTTCCACAGGCACGCCATCGACTTCGCCGCGCGCGACTCCGAAACCGGTCATCGAGCGGATCATCCGTGGCGTCCTCGGCGTGGCTCAGGGGGTCGGGGCTGGTTGCGCGGGCGCTGCGGGCGCGGGCGCTGCAGGCGCGGGCGCTGCAGGCGCAACGAGCGGCTGGTCAACGGCTGGCGTTGCGGTCGCGTCGACAGGAGCTGCACCGCCAGTGCTGGTGCTCGCATCGGCGGGTGCCGCCGCGGGCTGCAGCAAGTTCGATCCCGTCTCGGATGCCTGCACCGCAGGCTCCACGATCGGCTCCTCCACAGTCGGATTGTCGATCACATTCAGGCTGATCGCAATGACCAAGTAAATCGAGAACGCGCCAAGCGTCAGGTAGGTCAGCACATCACCCGTGCGACCGCCGAATGCCGTGTCCGTCGCGCCGCCACCCGCGCCGCCGAATGCCTGCGCAAGTCCGCCGCCCTGCGGTCGTTGCACGAGGATGATGAGCACCAAGATCACGCTTGATGCGGCGAAGAGGAAGGTGAGCAGGTTGAACCAGAATCCCATGATGCGTTCCTTGGCCAGGTATCAGCTGGCAGCAACTCCGACCGTCGCCGCAGAGCAAAGGGCAAGGAAGTCTGGCGCCTTCAATGAAGCGCCGCCAACGAGCCCACCATCCACGCCGTCCACCGAGAAGATCGCCTTCGCGGCAGCAGGCACCAGCGATCCGCCGTACACCACGCGGACGCTCGAAGCGAGCCGCGCATCATAGCGTCCCGCGAGCGCAGAACGAATCTCGCGGTGCGCCTCACCCGCATCGCTTGGCTGTGCGGTGATGCCCGTTCCAATCGCCCAGACAGGCTCGTAGGCAATCACGACATCGACCATCGCTGCTGCGTCGACCGATGCCAGCGCCGACCGCAACTGCGCCGCGATGATGTCATGCGCCTTGCCCGCATCGCGCTCCTCACGCGTCTCGCCGACGCACAGCACGGCACGAAGCCCGCTGCCGAGCGCCATCGACAGCTTGTCCGCGATCAGCGATTCGCTCTCGCCGACCTTGTGGCGGCGTTCGGAATGACCGACGATGACCCACGACGCGCCGACATCGCGAAGCATCTCGGCGCTCACCTCGCCCGTCCGCGCGCCGTTCGCCTCGCTCGACAGATCCTGCGCCCCGAGCGCCACCACCGAGCCCGCCATCACCTCGGCGACCGTCAGCAGGTACGGAAACGGCGGAAACACCACGATGTCGGCTTGCAGGTCGTCGGCGATGCCCTCATCGATCGCATGCGCAAGGGAGCGCGCGCTGGCGTGATCAGTGTTCATCTTCCAGTTGCCGCCGATGAAGGGACGCCGCATGCCGTAGGATGGTACGGGCGGCACCGCTGCGTATCCTCCCCGCTCCCGCCATGCCACAGCCCAGAAACGCAGCTGAAATCAGGTCCGCATTCATCGACTTCTTCCGAACGAAGGCGGGGCACACCTTCGCGCCGGGCAGTGCGGTCGTGCCGTTCGACGATCCAACGCTGCTGTTCACCAACGCGGGGATGAACCAGTTCAAGGATGTCTTCCTCGGACGCGGCTCCCGCGCGTTCACGCGCGCAGTCAATTCGCAGAAGTGCATCCGAGCCGGCGGCAAGCACAACGATCTCGAGGATGTCGGCAAGGATGTCTATCACCACACCTTCTTCGAGATGCTCGGCAACTGGTCGTTCGGCGATTACTTCAAGCGCGAGTCGATCCACTGGGGCTGGGAACTCCTGACGGAGGTGTACGGACTGCCGCAGGATCGCCTGTATGCGACCTATTTCGGCGGAAACAAGGGCGCTGGGCTCGAGCCCGACGAGGAGGCGCGCGAACTGTGGTGCGCACACTTGCCCGCGGACCGCGTGCTGCCTGGATCGATGAAGGACAACTTCTGGGAGATGGGCGAAACCGGTCCATGCGGCCCCTGCTCGGAGATTCACTTCGATCGAATCGGCGGACGCGATGCGGCGAAGCTCGTCAACAGCGGTGATCCCGATGTGCTCGAGATCTGGAACCATGTGTTCATTCAGTTCAACCGCGAGAGTGACGGCACGCTGAAGCCGCTGCCCGCAAAGCATGTCGACACGGGCATGGGACTGGAACGGTTGGTGAGCGTGATCCAGGGGAAACGATCGAACTACGACACCGACCTCTGGAGCCCGATCTTCGATGCAATCGCGCGAGCATCGGGCGCGCGGCCCTACGGCGCATCGCTGACCGATCCGATCGACATCGCCTACCGCATCATTGCCGATCATGTGCGCTGCCTGACGGCGGCGGCGTGCGATGGAGCGGGTCCAGGCAGCGACGGGCGCAACTATGTGCTGCGACGCATCCTCCGACGGGCGGCGCGCCATGGTCGGCAGACGCTTGGCATGGAGCAGCCGTTCGTGCACCTGCTCGTGCCCGCCGTGGTCGAAACGCTCGGCGGTGCGTTCCCAGAGATCGCCGCGGGAGCCGCGAAGGCAGCGCAGACGATCCGCACGGAAGAAGAACTCTTCGGCAAGACGCTCGGACGCGGCATCGCGCTGTTCGATGAATCCGCCGATCGCGCGCGGCAATCGGGAAGCGGCGCGATCACCGCGGAGGATGCGTTCCGCCTGCACGACACCTGGGGTTTCCCCGTCGACCTCACCGAGGTCATGGCGGCGGAGCGCGGACTGCGCGTGGATGTGGCGGGCTATGAGGCGCTGATGGAACGCGCCCGCGAGACCAGCCGCGCGGGTGCGCAGGAAGGCGAGCGGACGGAACTGCCGCCCGATGCGATCGCGAAGCTCGCGGCGATGCACATCCACGCGACCGACGACTCGGCGCGCGATCTCGGTCATCCGATGCATGCGCGCATTCGCGCGATCTGGAATGGCAAGCACTTCTGCGAGTCACTCGATACTGGACACACGGGCGGCATCGTGCTCGACCGAACCTGTTTCTTCGCCGAGAGCGGCGGGCAAGAGGCGGACGAGGGCGACATCCGCACCGTCGATCGCGGGAGCGATCAAGGCGGCGCGCGCGCTGCGTCGACGGGTCACTTCGCGGTGCGCGATGTCCAGCGTTTCGGTGATTATGTGCTGCACATCGGTCGCGTCGCGCATGGGGTGCTGCATGTCGACAGCGACGCGGAGATCATGCTGCATCATGAACGGCGCGAGCGGATCCGAGCCAATCACACCGCCACGCACTTGCTGAATCTCGCGCTGCGCAGCGTGATCGGCGAGGAGGTGCAGCAGCGCGGATCGCTCGTCGCCGCCGATCGATTGCGCTTCGACTTCGCATCGTCGCGGGCGCTTTCCGCGGGCGACGCGCAGCAGGTGGAGCGGCAGGTGAACGCGGCCATCGCCGCGGATCTCGCTGTGTCGATCGGCACGCTTCCGCTCGCCCACGCCAAGACGATCACGGGCGTTCGCGCCGTCTTCGGCGAGCGCTACCCCGATCCCGTGCGCGTCGTCAGTATCGGTGCGCCCGTGGCCGACCTCGATCGCGCACCGAACGATCCGCGGTGGGGTGCCCTGTCGATCGAGTTCTGCGGTGGAACGCACCTCGCATCGACGGGCGGTGCAAAGTCATTCGTGCTGCTGTCGGAGGGCGCATCATCGGCGGGCGTGCGTCGCTGCTTTGGACTCACGGGGAGCGCAGCGAATGAGGCAGCGGAGACGGCGCGCCAGTTCGCCGAGCGTGTGGAAGCGGCGATGCGCCTCGACGGCGATGCGTTGCTGACGGAAGCTGCGGAGATCGTTCGCGCGGAGACTGCGCTCACCATCGGCTTGTGCGCGCGCCATGCCCTGATGGCGCGGCTGGATGCACTTCGCGATCGCACGAAGGACGCCCGCCGAAAGTTGGAGGGTTCCACGCGCGATGAGGCAGTGACGCAGGTGCGCGCCCTCGCCGAGGCGCATGTGGGGGGCGATGCTCGTCGACCGCTGGTGGCGGTTGTTCGCGGTGCCGACGCCGCTGCGCTCATGGCTGCGCTCGATTCATCGCGCGCGCAGTTGCCCGAGACGCCGATCCTGCTGCTCAGCCCCGACACCGAATCGGGAAAGGTGGCTATCGCTGCGACAAGCCCCACCTGGGCGATTGCGAAGGGACTCAAGGCTGGAGACTGGGTTCGCACGACCGCGCAGGCATGCGGCGGCAGCGGCGGAGGCAAGCCCGACACCGCGCAGGCGGGCGGCAAGGATGTCACCAAGGTGACCGAAGCCGTGGATGCGGCGCGGGCGTTCGCGGCGAACTGCTGACGCGCCGACTCATGCGGCGCTGCGGCGAAAGCTGAGCGCGCAACAAGCGACGGCGGCCGCGATCAGCGCCACCAGAAGCACCGCACCGATCGCTGCGACCTGCGATGGCATGGATCCACCGCGCCAGAGCGGACCTTCGAGGGCGGCAATCGCCCAGCGGAACGGACTCACGGCGCTCGCCGACGCAAGCGCGGGCGGCATGAACGCCAGCGGCACCGATCCACCGCCAAGCAGCGCAAGGATGAGGATCACCGATCGCCCCGCACCCTCACTCCCGCCGAGGCTCTGGAAAAGCGCGGCAATGGCCATCGCCACCATGGTGAACGCAACCGCGATGGCAACCATCGCAGGCAGCAGCATCGCAGGCTGCACAGGGCGCACGCCGAACGCGGTGACGGCAAGCACCATCAGCATCACCTGCATGACCAGCACCATGCTGAAGCACGCCAGCGCCTTGCTTGCGAGCACCATGTGCATCGACAGTGGCGCCGCACACAATCGCCGCAGCGTCCCGCGACTGCGTTCCACCGAAAGGCTCGTCACGAACGCCATCACGCAACCAGCGAGCCCCCACACCACGCCTTGCGGGAAGGTGACGGCGAAGCTCGAAGGTGGACGCGCGGGGTCGTCGACGACCGCGGATTGCGCGATGCGCACTGGACGAAAGGCGCCGAGCCGCGGGAACGCACCTGCACCTTCGCCATCGATCTGTTTCTCCGACCGCCGCCGCGCCTTTTCCTCGCGCGCCTCCGCAAGCCGCTGTGCCGCACCAAGCAGGTCGAGGATCGCAGCCCGTTCGCCTTCGCTCGTTCCCATGTCGGCGGCGGGCAATGCCCGCAGCAGCGCTGCCTGCCGCTGAAGGCGCGCGCTGTCGCCCACGCTCAGCATGAACTGCACGAATCCGACTTCCATCAACTTGCCCTGCAGCAATCCAAGTTCCGCGGATCGGCTTGGGTCACCGAGCACCTCGAGCGGCATCGACCCTCCCGTCAGCAGCGCCTCCGCCGCCGAATCAAACGCCTCGGGAACGATGACGACTGCACAGCATCGCGCGGCGCGCACGCGCGCAATCGCTTCCTCGCGGCTCGTCACTCGTTCCACCCGAAGTGCCGCATCCGCCTGCAGCGCGCCGATGAACGCATCCGCCAGCGGCCCGCTGCCTTCGTTGACAAGCGCGACAGCGATCGGTCCCGGGGTTGCCATGCGGCCGAACACCAAGCCAAAGAGCACGGCAATCACCAGGGGAAACACCATCGTGAACACGAACGCGCTTCGGTCGCGCAGCAGCAGCCGCAGGTCCTTGCGCACGAGTGCCAGCAGTGCGCCGCTCATTCCCGCAGCTCCCGACCTGTCAGCTTCAGCAGCACGCTCTCCAACCCGCGTGCAGCGCGGCTGCTTCCCGAACCATGCATCGCCACCAGTTCGTCCACCGTCCCCTCTGCCTGCACCGTGCCATGATCCATGAGCGCGATGCGGTCGCTCAGTTTCTCCGCCTCCTCCATGTCATGGGTCGTCAGCAGCACTGCACATCCAGATGCAGCGCGCGCACGAATGATGCCGCGCACATGGGCGCGCGATTGCGGATCGACGCCCGCCGTCGGCTCATCGAGCACCAACAGCGGCGGCTCATGCACCAGCGCCACCGCAAGATTGAGTCGCCGCTTCATGCCACCCGAATAGCCGCCCACACGCTCGTCGGCACGCGTCGCCAGTCCAACCATGTCGAGCGCCTCGAGCACCTGACGGCGGCTGCGAAATGCTCCGTACAGTCGCGCGTACAGCGTGACGGTTTCCGCGGCCGTCAGCGTGTCGTAGAGCGCAAGTTCCTGCGGCGCAAAGCCGATTGCCTTCCGCACGGCGGCGTTCGACGGATCGCCCCCGGCGCCGATGGTCACGCTTCCCGTGTCGGGGCGCAGCAGTCCTGTCACGAGTGCAACGGTGGTGGACTTGCCGGCACCGTTGGGTCCGAGCAGGCCGACCACCTCCCCCGCCGACACACGCAGCGACACGCGGTCGACCGCACGGATCGTTCCGTAGCACTTCGACACTTCGCGCAGCGTCAGCACGCCATCATGCTAGGGAATCCTGCTGAAATCCCTGCGCTAGCCTGTGGCGGATGAGCGATGCCATCACCAGCGTCCTGCAGGAGAATCGCGTCTTCGAGCCGAGCGAACACTTCCGCACAACGATTGGGACGGTGCATGTGCCGAGCATGGATGCGTATCGCGCGGAGCACGCGCGTTCGCTGCAGGACCCCGAGGGCTACTGGGGTGAAGTGGCGCGCGGCTTCCAGTGGATGAAGCCGTGGGCGCGCGTGCTCGAGTGGAATGCCCCCGATGCGCGCTGGTTCGTCGGCGCCCAGACCAACGCGTGCTTCAACTGCGTGGATCGTCAGGTCGAGGCGGGCTTCGGTGACGATGTCGCGATCATCTGGGAGGGCGAACCCTGCGCGCCCGACCCTGAGGTGCGTCGACTCACCTACCGCGACCTGCAGCGTGAGACATCCCGCGTCGCGAACGCGCTGCGGTCGCTCGGCGTGAAGCGCGGTGATGTGGTGACCATCTACATGGGCATGGTGCCCGAACTGGCGATCGCCGTTCTTGCCTGTGCCCGCATCGGCGCGCCGCACTCCGTGATCTTCGGCGGATTCGCACCGAACGCGATCGTGGACCGCGTCCTCGATGCGCAGAGCGAGATCATCATCACCTGCGATGGTGCCTGGCGGCGCGGGCAGGTGGTTCCCCTGAAGGCGAATGTCGATGAAGCGTGCACACGGCTGCCCGCGGTGCGTCATGTGTTGGTGGTGCGCCGCACCGCGCGCGAAGTCGCGATGCATCCGACGCGCGACCTCTGGTGGCACGAGTGCGTGGGCACACAGTCGGATGCCTGCCCCTGCGAGGCGGTCGACTCGGAACATCCGCTTTTCCTGCTGTACACGAGTGGTTCAACGGGCAAGCCCAAGGGCATCGTGCACACGACGGGCGGCTACATGATCTTCACGGCGCATACGGCGCGGCTCACATTCAATCTCGTGCCAGGGCGCGGTCAGGTGTATTTCTGCACGGCGGATCTCGGGTGGATCACGGGACACTCCTACATCGTGTACGGGCTGCTGCCCAACCGCGTGCCGACGGTGATGTACGAGGGCGCGCCGAACTTCCCTGCCGAGGACCGCTTCTGGGCAATCGTCGAGCGCCACCGCGTCACGCACTTCTACACCGCGCCAACGGCGATCCGCGCGTTCATGAAGTGGGGGGACTCGCATCCGCAGCGGCACGACCTGTCGAGCCTGCTCGTGCTCGGCTCCGTGGGCGAACCGATCAATCCCGAAGCGTGGATGTGGTACCACCGCACCATCGGTGGCTCGCGCTGTCCGATCGTGGACACGATGTGGCAGACGGAGACGGGCGGGCACATCATCACGCCGCTTCCAGGCGCGACGCCGACCGTGCCAGGCTCATGCACGCTGCCGATGTTCGGCATCGATGCAGCCATCGTGAACGAACTCGGCGAGGAACTTCCAACCAACGCGGGCGGCCTGCTCGTGATTCGCAAGCCATGGCCGTCCATGCTGCGCGGCATCCACGGCGACCGCGCACGGTTCATCGAAACCTACTGGACCAAGGTGCCGGGGATGTATGTCGCGGGCGATGGCGCACGGCGCGATGAGCGCGGCTACTTCTGGATCATGGGTCGAATCGATGATGTGATCAATGTCAGCGGGCATCGGCTCGGCACGATGGAGGTGGAGAGCGCGCTTGTGTCCCATCCCGCCGTGGTGGAAGCCGCCGTGGTCGGCATGCCGCATGAAATCAAGGGAACGGGGATCGCTGCGTTCGTGACGCTCGGGGCCGACTTTGCCGCGACTGCGGGCGCGCAGCTGAAGCGCGAACTGCAGGAACATGTCGCGCATGAGATCGGCGCGATCGCACGACCCGACATGATCCGCTTCACCACGCTGCTGCCGAAGACCCGGAGCGGGAAGATCATGCGCCGCCTGCTCCGCGACATCGCATCGGGGCGCGAATCGCGGCAGGACACGACCACACTCGAGGACTTCACCGTTCTTGCAAAGCTGCGCGAGAGCGAGGAGTAGCCCTGACGAGGGTCAGGGCTGCAGGAGCCAATCGACGCGGTCCGCCTGATCGGCCCAGCGGCGCATGTCGCGAAGGGCGTTCACCCCCACCGCCTCCACCGCACCATCGATCGTTCCAACGCACGCTTCGTCGCGGTAGCGCGCACTCACATTGCCGAACGATGCAGGCGCATCCGCGTCGTAACGCTCCTGCCACTGCGGCTGCATGAACATCGGACTCTCGAGGCGGAAGTAGCCCTCGGCAATCCCGCCGTCAACCGTTGCGTTGGTACGACTCGATGCGAAGACGACCACGCGCGCAGGGTTGCGCACCATGGCAAGTCGACGCACATAGAAGTTGGCGAGCGGGTTCGGCTGCCCGTTCTGCAGGGTTCCCGGCAAGAACCCGAGTCGCTCGCTGTCACCGCCGACCCAGGTCGAGTTCATCCCAAACGACGGGTAGAGGCTCGCGAAGTACAGCAGTTGCTCGGGATCGCCGTTCTCCAACTTGGACCACATATCGGCTTGCGGACCGGCGAAGAGCGCGCGCATGTCACCGCCGAGGTACGGCGACAGTCGCCACGGCCACCGCGAGGCGATGTTCGCGCCGCCGCCGTACGTCTGCGTTGGAATCAACTCGCCCGATCGCTGATACGCCGGCAGTCCAGGGAGGAATCCAGGAATCAGCGCACCTCCATTGTCGAGCGAGTAGCCCGTCCAACCCTGCACCGCGCCACGCAGCGCGGCGAGTTCCGTTGCCTGCCGAGCGGTTCGCTGGACCGCCGTGACCGCAGATGCGGAGAGCGCAACGAGCAACACGATGACACCGACCACTGCGAGCAATTCCACGATGGTGAAACCACGAAATCGTGACGCAGGCTGTCCGTTTCCCGTCGCCGACGGCACAGGAGTGGGGCGTGGCGATGATGCCGCTGCGATTGGCTTGCCTTGAACTTTCACTGATTGGGCGCCTACCGTTTGCATGTTGATCGAAGCAATAGAACCGTAGTCGCCTTGGAGAATCCTATGCGCTTGATTTCGTGGAGTTTGATCTTGGCCTGCCCGCTCTCCGTCCTCGGCTTCCTCTCCGAAGCGCGAGCGGAAACCATCGTGGGCTCATGGCAAGCACCCGCGCTCGACCGCTGGATGTATCCATTCAACGCAACGCCGGGGACTCGGCAGACGATCTCCACTTTCGGATCGGACCCGGCATCGCCGCAGTTCGACAGCCGCGATGGGCAGTTCATCATCGCATTCGACACCGCACCCATCGTGCCCGGCGGTTTGGGGAGCGAAAACTATTCCGTGTCGAGCGCAGTCCTCACCGTCGAGTTCGCCAACGACCGCATCGTGGCCTATGACCCGACGCCCGATGCGTGGCAGACCTTCCTCGCACCAACCGATCCCGCGTTCGTGGAAGACTCCGATGCGGGACAGCCGATCGAGCTCTTCGGCTGCGGCTTCCGCAACGGCTTCAGCGCAACCAACTTCGTGGAGAACTCCCCGTACTCGACACCGCCCAACCCGCTGGCTTCGGGGGTTCGCAACGCATTCGCCCTCAGTTTCGACAACGCAGGTACGCCGATCGATGTTTCAAACAACCCGCGGGTCGGTTTCGATCCGCTTCGATTTGCCACTGGGCAGATCAGCGATCTCGCTCCCGGCGAACTGATCCCGCTGCGCGCGAAGATGACCTTTTCGGTGTCGCTGTCCCAGCCACAGATCCAGGCCTATCTGCGTGACGGCTTGAACCGAGGGCGCGTGTTCTTTGTGGTCAGCAGTCTCACCTTCGTGCAGCAGCAGGGCGGCAACTTCCCAGTGTTCTATGCGAAGGAGAACCCGCTCATTCAGGCAGGACAGGCGCGCCCCGCGTCGCTGACGCTGACGGTCCAGACTGGGCCAACCTGTGATGCGGCCGACATCGACTGCGATGGATCGGTGGGCGGCACCGACCTGACCATCCTTCTGTCTGGGTGGGGCACCAACGGCAGCAACGGCACCGGAGACATCAATGGCGACGGTGTGGTGAACGGCAGCGACCTGACCGCTCTGCTTGGCGCTTGGACGAACTGACAGTTTGGGTTGCTAGGTCCAGTCAGCCAGCCCCGCCGACGCTCGCAAGCGCGCTGGGTTCTGCAGCAGATCTGCAAAGTGCCTTGACGACGGCACTTCGCACCGCGGTCACGCGGGCTCGAATGCCATCGAGGGCAAACTCCACCTCGTCCTGATCCACCTCGAGGACTTCCGAGATCTCGTTCGTCGGCATCTTGTCGATGAAGTGAAGTTCCACCACCAGACGCTCAAAACCGCTCAAACTATGAGCCAAAAGCGACACAAGCTGTGCTGATCTCTCGAGCATGTGCGTTCTCCTTGCACCCTTGCGCTCTCGGACGCCCCCATGGCAATCCGTCGCCACTACGGTCGGGAGAATAGCACCAATCCTCACACTGTCCACTCACAACCGAAATTCTTTCCCTCCCGAGGTCGCCCCACCGTTGGAGCGCAACATCCTGCTGCCAGAGATCGGCGAAGTGAACGGCGAGTTCCGGATCGAACTGAGAACCTGCGCACCGTAGTACTTCATCGACTGCGTTGCGTGACGAACGCCGACGCGCGTACGGTCGATCGGAACAGATCGCATCGAAGCTGTCGGCAATGGCGATGATGCGCGATGCCAACGGAATCGCATCTCGTTGCAGCCGATCGGGATAGCCCTGACCATCCCACCTCTCGTGATGGCTTCGAACGCCGGCTTGGGCAAAGTGCAGTTCATCAAACGCGCCGAGCAACCGCGCACCAGTCTCTGGATGGCGCCGAATGACCGCGAACTCATCCTCGTTGAGTCGGCTCGGCTTGAAGAGGATTTCGTCTGGAATGGTCAGCTTCCCCAAGTCATGAATCATCGCCGTGATTCGTACAGCCTCGATCTGGCCCTGATCGAGTCCGACATGCGCGGCGAGCCACGCAGCGAGCGACGCCACTCGGTGGCAGTGCCCTGGACCCTCTCCTTCCTTTGCCTCGATGAGGCGCACAAGCACTTCGATGCAACTGTTTCGGTCCATGCGCTTGGCATTCGGCCGTCGCAGGCACTCGCTTCAGCAGACTTCAAGATTCCGCAGCAGCAGGTCCGATACACTTTCGCCCCGAATGCGCGTTCACCCATTTTTGGCCATTCGCGCTGCTCCAAACCGCGTTTCGCAGGTGGCATGCCCGCCGTATGACGTCGTTGACCTTGCCGGCGCCGCGGACTGGGCGAAGAACCCCAACAGTTTCATGCGCGTTGTGCGCCCCGAGGTTGACTTCGGCGCGGATCAGGACCCGCACTCGCCCAGCGTGTACGCGAAGGGGCTGGACAACCTGCGTGCCCTGATTGCAAGCCGCTGCATGGTGCGTGAGCAAAGGGAGAACTTCTTCATCTACCGACAGGCAGAAAAGGGACGCACGCAGAGCGGATTGGTGTGCTGTGTGGATGTTGCGGACTACCTCAGCGGCACCATTGCCCGTCATGAACTGACCCGCCCCGACAAGGAACAGGACCGAACCGATCACATGATCGCTCTCGGCGCGCACTCCGAACCCGTGTTCCTGACCGTTGCGGGGCTCGAGGGCTTTCAAGCGCAGCTGTCGCGCGACATGAATCACCGACCGCTCTTTCATTTCAGCGCGCCGGACAAGGTGATCCACACGCTGTGGGCAGCGACATCCGTCGATGCGTATCGCGCGCTGTTTCGCGATGTGCCGCGGATCTTCATCGCGGACGGTCATCACAGGAGCGCGGCCGCGGCATGTGCGGCTGCAGCGCTCGCCGATGGCGGTGACGGCATCGACCGAACTGAACTGGGGCGATTTCCTGCGGTGATCTACCCCGCGGAAGAGTTGCTCATCCTCCCCTACCACCGCGTGGCGCGGCTCGCCCCTGGGCAGACCGTGGAACAGGTGGAACGCGCGCTCGGCGATGTGGGAGTCCTCGATGCAGTGGACGAAAGTGACGGCCCGGCGCCGCGCGCGAAGGGCGAAGTCACGATCTACCTGAACCGATCCTGGTGGCGGCTGCGCCTGCCGCGCGAGAGCGGTGACTTGCCGACGGATCGACTCGATGTCGTGCGCCTCTCGCGCACCGTGCTCGCGCCAATCCTCGGCATCACCGATGAGCGCACGGATACGCGCCTGGCGTTCATGGGCGGATGCACACCGCAGGAACTGGCGGCGCATGTGGAGAACGGCAGCGCGGACATTGCGTTCGCGATGCACCCCACATCCATCGACGAACTGTTGACCGTTGCAGGTGCTGGGCTGATCATGCCGCCGAAGTCCACTTGGTTCCATCCGAAGATCCGAAGTGGGCTCTTCCTGCACACCTTCTCGCTGCGCGCCTGCTCGCCTGCGATCGATGCACCGCTAACATTGCAGTCATGAGCGAGCATGAGCCGACCGTGTTCGCCACGCCATTGGCGATGGCTTCGCGCGTGCTGGTCGTGGACCAGTTGGGTGCTCATGCGCTCGAGGGACTCCGAAGCGCGGGCTGCGATGCGATCCAGAATCCACTGCTGGCAGGCACAACCCTGCCCGATGCAGTCCGCGACATCGAGCCGGACATCCTGGTCACGCGGGATGCGTTGGTGGACGACCGCGTGCTTGGTGCCTCCGAGCGACTCGCCTTGGTGATCGGCACCGGACCAACCATCGGCAGCATCGACCGCGAAGCGGCGAGCAACCGCGGCATCTTCGTGGTGCACTGCCCTGGGCGCACCGCGGCAGCCGTCGCGGAACTTGCCTGGGCGCTGATCTTGGCATGTGACCGAAATCTGGTGAACGCGGCGCTGCGCGCGCGCGCGGGACAGGTCAGCGAAGGGGACCGCGAAGCGCTTGGGCTCTCCGGGCGAACGCTCGGGGTGGTCGGGCTCGGTCAGGTGGGCCAGGAAGTCGCGCGGCGAGGCATTGCATTCGGCATGCATGTGGTCGCGTGGAGCCAGCACATCACCGAAGCGCGTTGCAATGCGCTCGGCATTGATTACTGCGCGAACCTGGTCAACTTGGCGAAGCTCTCGGATGTGGTCAGCGTCAGCGTGACCGGCAACGAGGAGTCCGAAGGCCTGCTGGGCGACAAGTTCTTCCAAGCGCTGCGCCCCGGGTGCTCGATAGTCAACACAAGCCTTGGCAGCGTCGTGAACGAGCGTGCGCTGCTGAATGC
This sequence comes from Planctomycetota bacterium, assembly GCA_009926625.1. Classification (GTDB taxonomy): domain Bacteria; phylum Planctomycetota; class Phycisphaerae; order Phycisphaerales; family SM1A02; genus F1-60-MAGs104. The sequence continues at coordinate 7,173 of RFON01000006.1, read as the reverse complement.
CTGCCGAACCAAGGGCATTCGCGCGGGACTCGACCTGCACTCGGCCGAGGGACTTTCGAGCCCCGCGTTGCCGTTTGCCGAGCTGCTCAAGGAACCCGGCGTGATTGCCACGCTTGATGCGGGCGCTCACACGGCCCAGGCACGGGAGTCGATCGACCAGGATGTCGTTCGCGTCGTGCGGCAATGGCTCGAAACGGGAACGGTGCCGACCTGCGCAAATCGCGCGTCGGTCAGCAGCGCAACGACGCTGATCCATGTTCGGCACCTGAACCGCCCGGGCGTCCTCGTCGGCATCTTCGATGTGCTCGGACAGGCGAGCATCAATGTGGAGGAGATGGAGAATGTCATCTGCGAAGGCGGGCAAGCCGCGATCGCACGCATCCACTTGAACGAGTTGCCCACGGAACGCACGATGCGACAGATCCGCGAAGCGCCGCATGTGCTCGGCGTTCATGTGCAGTCGATCCGCCGCGGCACGCACGACTGACGATTCCCGACGATGACCCGCATCTGGAACTTCTCCGCAGGTCCTGCCGCGATGCCCGAGCCCGTGCTGCGGGAACTGGGCGATGATCTGCTCGATCTCGAGGGCACGGGCATCGGCATCCTCGAGCACTCGCATCGGCAGCCGCCCTTCGACCGCGTGCTGTCTGGAGCGCTTGACTCCTGTCGACGGCTCGGCGGGATACCCGATTCGCATGACATTCTGTTCGTGCCCGGCGGTGCCACCGTGCAGTTTGCGCTCCTTCCCCTGAACCTGCTGCCCGATGGCGGCGTGGCTGACTACCCCGACACGGATGTGTGGACCGCGAAGGCGATCGTCGAGGGACGCGATGCCGTGCCGGCGGCGCAGATTGTGGTTCCCTTTGAAGGCAAGCGCTGCGCGTACGACCATGTGCCGAGCGACGCGGAGTGTCCTCCGACCGCGGGCGCGGCGTACCTGCACTACTGCTCCAACAACACGGTGCATGGCACGCAGTACCACAGACCGCCGCGCTGCGCCGAGGGCGCGGTGCTGATCAACGATGCGAGCAGCGAGATCTTTTCACGGCCCGTGGATTGGTCTGCGCATGGCATGGTGTATGCGTCGGGGCAGAAGAACCTCGGCGTTGCGGGAATGTCGGTCATCATCGTTCGGCGCGACCTGTTGGAGCGCGCGCCGCGGCGATTGCCCTCCATGTTTTCCTATGCCGCCCATGCAAAGGCTGGCAGCCGCATCAACACGCCTCCGACCTTCGCCATCCACACGCTGTGGCGAATGTGCCAGTGGATGATCGGCGAGGGTGGCGTTGCCGAAATGGAACGCCGCGCCCAGACTCGCGCACGCATGGTGCAGGAGGCGATCGATGCGTCGGGAGGGTTCTACAGATTCCTCGCGCAGTCGGCATGCCGATCGGTGATCAATGCCTCGTTTCGCCTGCCGACCGCGCAACTTGACGAACGCTTCTGGAAGGACGCCGCGATGGAGGGCATCGACGGGCTTGCGGGTCACCGCGAGGCTGGCGGCATTCGCGCGTCGATGTACAACTCGTGTCCGCTGCCCGCCGTCGAAGCGCTTGTTGCGTTCATGCGCGAATTCAATCGCACGAAGGGCTGAGGCGATGACTACGGCAGCGGCCGCAGCTTGATGTTGCGGAACTCGATGTGCGCTCCCTCAGACTGCAGGGCGATCCAGCCCTCCACCACTTCGCAGCGCGTCGCGGTGTTCTGCACCAGCCCGTTGACCTTCAACTGCAGGTTCTCCCCGACGAGCCGAATGGAGTACTGATTCCATTCGCCAAGCGGCTTCTCGTTCGACGGATAGGCCTTCGTGGTGTGCCGCCCCTTGGTGCGGTCTCGGTTCGCGCTGAGTGGGAACTCTTCGATGTTCCAGATGTCTCCAGCGCTGCCGCTCTGCAGCTGCGCTTCGATCGACCTCGGCCACACCCTGTCCGGGTACTGCACACGCATGAGCACGCCCGAGTTGCCGCCACCCTTCGCCGGATCGAACCGCCACTCGAAATCGAGCTCGAAGCTCGTGTACTTGCGCACCGTGCGCAAGTATCCGATCGGCTGCCCTACGCAGACAAGCACGCCGTCGCGAACGGACCATGTGCCTGGCGGCGCGTCCTCGGGAAAGACTTTCCAATTGGTGAGATCGCTCCCGTTGAACAGTTCGACATGGCGCCGCTCGCTCGGGGGAATGTCCTTGGGCGCCCCGCATGAGAGCAGCATCCATGCCGCGCTGGCGATCGTGAATGCCGCGATGATTGTGTGTCGTCGCACTGGTCAGGCTCCGTTCGAATCGCCCGATGACTTCCGCTTCAGAACGGCCTCGGCAGCAACCCAATTGTCGAACTCGGTGCCGCCGTTCTGCAGCCACCCGTGGTAAGCGGCCAACTGGATCTGGTCGAAGGTCGGTCCCGCCTTGTTCGACGACCAAGTCAGAGGTGATGTTTCGACGATGCTGGATGAACGCGCCTTGCTGGACAGGTCGCTCTTCGTCGCGGAGGCGCTTCGCGCCTTGGTGCGTGGCCGCTTGACCGCGGCCTTCAGCGTTGTCCGCGTCTTCGCCTTGACCTTGCGACCTGTATCGGTCGACTTCCCCTTGATCACTCGCTTCTTCGGCGTGGGCTTGGCGGTCGGCATGTCTTTCTCCTTGGTGGTTCGGACGCGACCGTTGGCGGAACTGCGGCGCTTGGGTCGGGGCGTCATCGTCCGACTAGGGTAACGATCACACGACTCCAAAGTCGAGAGGTGGAGGAGCCTGCAGCGCCTCGCGCCCCATCGCAAGATCGAAGCGTTCGCGCGTGGTGGCCCAGGACTCCCCGCCCATGCGTGCCACCGCACGCAGCCGATCAGGATCGACCGCGCCATTCGAGAGCGCCCGATCATCGACCCATACATGAACGACCTCCCCGACCACGATGTTCCCGCCGCCCGCCTGACCCTCGGCGAGGCGCACGATCTGTCGCGTGCGGCACTCGAACACCGCAGGGCTTTCCGCCACCGACGGCGCGGCAACCACACGGCTCGGGCGTTCGTGGAGACCACTGAGCGCGAACTCGCTCTCGCCGAATGGAAGCGGCTCGGCAGCAGCAGCCACGCGCCGAACGATCGCCTCGGTGCAGACGCTGACGGTGAACTCGCCCTGCCCTCCCTCCGAACGCGGCTTCGCGTTCCGAAGCGAGTCCTTCTCGCTGCCGTCGCGGTTGTTCACTGGACAGAACAGGAGCGACATCGGGCGCGATCCAATCCCCGTGAAGAACGAAAACGGCGCGAGATTGACCTGCCCATGCGCCGAACATGTGCCGACCACGGCGATCGGACGCGGCACGATCACGCCGATCAGCAATCGGTAACAGGCGGCGATCGATTCGTCACTCGGTGTGAAGTGCATGGCGTCCACGGTATCGCCGCGCCGCTCCTATGCTGCTGCCATGACCGAGGAGTACGAGTTCGACCTGACCATCGTGGGCAGCGGACCGGCGGGACAGTCTGCCGCCTTTCAAGCCGCGAAACTCGGCAAGCGTGTCGCGATGATCGAGCGTCGCCGCGCGGTCGGTGGCGTCTCGGTCCACCTCGGGACGATGCCGTCCAAGACCTTTCGCGAAGCCGTCGTGAGCCTGCAGCGCGGCACCGTGCGCAAGTCACTCGAAGCAGCCGGGGCCGATCCGATCCGCCTGACCATGCCGATGCTGATCAACCGCGTCAGCGGCGTCATCAACGAAGAGCAGCAGCTCATCCGCCAGAACCTGCTGCGCAACGAGGTGCGCATCCTCCCGGGCTTTGGGTCGTTCATCGACACGCACACACTTGCCGTCGACAGTCCCGAGGGCGACCGTCGCGTGACGACCGCGTTCACCCTCCTTGCCACTGGAACGCGCCCCGTGATCCCCGCCTCGTGCCCCGATCATTCGAGTGATGAGAATCCCATCGTGCTCACGAGCGACCGCGTGCTTGCGCTGCGCGAAATCCCGCGCACCATGATCGTGGTGGGCGGCGGGGTGATCGGCGTGGAGTATGCATCGTTCTTCGCCTCACTCGGCACCAAGGTGACGCTGATTGAGCGGGCGGAACGCCCCATCTCCTTCATGGACACCGAGACGATCGACGAGATGATCCATGACATGCGGCTGCAGGATGTGATCTTCCGCTGTGGCGAGGCGGTCGTCCGCATTGCGTGCATCGACGAGCGTCCGCGGCGCGTCTTGGTGGAACTCGAGAGCGGCAAGCGCATGACGGCTGATGTCGCGCTCATTTCGGCGGGGCGCCAAGGCTGCACGGAGGGGCTGCACCTCGATGCCATTGGTCTCGCCGCAGACTCGCGCGGTCGCATCAGCGTGAACGAGCAGTACGAGACCAGCGTGAAGGGCGTGTATGCGGCGGGCGATCTCATCGGCTTCCCCGCGCTTGCGGCGACGAGCGCGGCGCAAGGGCGCCTCGCCGCGTGCCACATGTTCGGCGAACCCGCGCCGCCGATGGGGCAGGACTATCCGCTCGGCATCTACAGCATCCCAGAGATGAGCAGCGCAGGCGCGACCGAGCAGGCACTCACGAAGGAGAAGGTCCCGTACGAGATCGGCGTTGCGCGCTACAACGAGATCGCGCGGGGAAAGATCGCGGAAACCGCGGATGGATTCCTCAAGCTGATCTTCCACCGCGAGACGCGCCTACTGCTCGGCGTGCACATCATCGGATCGAATGCGACGGAACTGGTCCACATCGGGCAGGCGGTGATCCGATTGAAGGGCGGGCTCGACTTCTTCCTCACCAATGTCTTCAACTACCCCACCTATGCCGAGTGCTACAAGGTGGCGGCCTACAACGCGAACAACAACCTGCTCAACAACACGATCGCGTGAACGCGCGCGCGATCGGTCCGATCGGTCCGGTCGGTTTGGTCGATCCGATCGGTTTAGTCGGTCATTCGGCCACGGCGGGTGCGCCGAGCGGCCGCACCCAGATGTTGCGGAACTGCAGCGCATCGCCGTGATCCTGCAACTTGATCGGCGCGCTTTCAGCGTGCGGCGTGTACGAAGCGCGCCGCATGTGGGCAGTCTCACCGAGCACTTCGGCATTCTCCTGCACCAGCACGCCGTTCAACAGCACCGTCATTGACGCGGTTCGCACGATGCCCGCCGCCGCATCGAAGCGCGGTCCGCGGAACACGATGTCGTACACATTCCACTCTCCCTGCGGTCGGCAGGCGTTCACGAGCGGTGGATGCTGTCCGTACATCGACCCGGCCATGCCGTCCACATAGGTCACATTGCCCGACGAGTTGAGGATTTGCAGCTCGTAGCGCGACATGAAGAAGATGCCGCTGTTGCAGCCCTTCTGACCATCGCACTTCAGGTTGGTCGGCACCATCCATTCGATGTGGAACTGGCAGTCGCCGAACGAATCGCGCGTTGCGATGTCGCCCGAGCGAGGCACGATCGTGAGCACGCCGCCCTCTGCCTTCCACTCGATCGGTGATGCCGAGCCCGCCTTGACCCACTTCGATGTGTCGCCGCCGCCGAAGAGCACGATCGCATCGCTCGGCGGCGTCATCGTGCACGCTGCGCCTGTCTGGACGACAGGCGGCTGCGGACGCTTCATGTCATGCACATCCCAGCGGAACGAACGCTGCTGGGACTGCATCCATCCACCCGCGAGCGCGGCACAGCCGAGCGCAAGCAGCGCAGCGAGCGCACCGCCGCGGGACGACCACGCTCTCCGGGTCAGTCGACCGCCCGTCATGGGGTGGATCCTGCGTGGTAGTCGAACTTCTGTCCGCCGATCGATGCATCGAGCATGGCGCCCGTGCTGCTCCCGATGAAGACTGCAACCCCGTTCTGATAGTCGTTCGCCGCACCTGCACCGGATGTTGCCATCACCGCAGAAGCCTGCGCAGCAAACTGGAAGGTCCCCGAGGTGAACTGCTTCAGCGCGGCGTCATCCTTGAAGAAGATGAACTCGTCGAAGACCTGCCCGCCGAGCGTCGCGCCGATGGATCCCTGATTCATCGAGCAGTACCCGATGGAACGCCCGTTGGCGAAGACCTCGCCGTCGCCGGCGGCTCCACCGAAGATGATGCCACCCTTGCCGACCGAGGGCAGCACGACATAGCCCGACGACTTGGCGAAGAACTTGTCGATGCTGGGATCGCGCACCTTGAGCCGCTCGATCGCCGCTCGCACTTCGGTACTCAGATCCTTCTTCTGTTCCTCGGTCTTGGGGCCTGAGGCGCAACCGACGAGTGCGAGTGTGATGAGGGCAAGTGCAGCGAATCGTTTCATGACGAGTGTTCCTGGAATGGAGTGTCTGTGGCGAGTCATGGACAGGGTGACTTTGGGGGGAGAGGCTACCTCGGCACGGGCAGGTTGGTGCCGCGCTTGTGCCGCGCCGCAAGTTGGGGTACCACGCCGCACCGATGGCAGCGCCAGCAAGCAGGTTCCTGCATGGGGCGACCGGCACGCTCACGCTGCTGACTGCGCTCAACCTGCTCAACTACCTCGACCGCTACCTGCTTGCGGGCATCGTTGCGCCGCTGCAGCAGTCGCTCGGCGCCACGCAGACCGAGATCGGACTCCTCACGAGCGCGTTCCTCCTGGTCTACATGGTTGCCGCGCCAGCCTTTGGACTTGCGGCGCGGCGAGCGAGCCGTCCACCGTTGCTCGCGGCGGGCATCTTCGTGTGGAGCGCGGCCACGCTCGCGAGCGGATTCGTTCACTCGCTGCTGCAACTGCTGCTGCTGCGCGCCCTCGTCGGCATCGGCGAAGCGGCGTACTCCACGCTTGGGCCTGCACTGATCGCTGGACACTACAAGCCGCAGCGCCGCGCGTCCGCGCTCAGCATCTTCTACGCGGCGATCCCGATCGGCACTGCACTGAGTTACATCGCGTCTGGCATGTTGTCGCAGCACTGGGGATGGCGTTCGGTGTTCATCGCCGGCGGCGTGCCAGGATTGCTGCTTGCGATCCTCTGCCTTCGACTGCGCGAACCACCACCGAGCGAAGGCGACGATGCGAACGAAGTCCGCGTCACGCCGGGGCAGCGCGCTGCAGCGCTGCGCACGGTGTTCGGCAGCGCTGATTTTCGGGCCGCCACGATTGGGCTCACGGCGTTCACCTTTGCGTTTGGAGCGCTTGCCGTGTGGATGCCGCACTACCTCACCACGGTCCGCGGCTGGAGCGCCGTCGATGCGTC
>RFON01000050.1 GCA_009926625.1 Planctomycetota bacterium | reverse complement strand
TCCCCGCGCTCGCCGCGGGTGCGTTCCTGATGTGGGAGCGCCGCTGGCGTGAACTGCTCTGGGTGCCGCTGCCCGTGCTGGCGCAGAGCCTGATCGTCGTGCTGCCCGCTGCATGGCTGATTCACCGTGCAGAGCCACGATTCTGGGAGTACTTCATCACCGTCGAACACCTGCGGCGCTTTTCCGACCCCGACTCGAATCAGCACCGCGAGCCATGGTGGTGGCTGATCGTGCTGCTGCCGATTGGCGGCGCGGTCTGGTCGCTCGTGTGGTGGCAGGCTCTGCAGGGCGTGCGCAGCGCGGTCGCTTGGGGCTCGGGAACGCGATTCGCGTTTGCCTGGATCGGTGCGCCGCTGCTCCTGCTTTCGCTCAGCGCTGGAAAGTTGCCGACCTACATCCTGCCGCTCTATCCCGCGGTGTCGGTGCTGGTGTCGCTCGGGCTGGTGAAGGCGTTCGAGGGCGGGCTACGTCAGTCCGCGAGTGGGCGCGCGGTGGGGCAAACAGCGCTGTCGATCGCCGCTGGCGTGGTGGTGTTGGCGATTTTTCTCGGTACATCATGGGGCGGTTTGCCGGAGCAGTTGTGGTCGACTGGAACAACCGTGCGACTGGTCGCATTGGCAGCGGCGCTTGTGCTGTGGGCTGTGGTGGACCGCTGGAGTTGGCGCGCGCGATCCGGAACCGACTGGGTGCTGCGGAGTGCAACGGCGCCGGCGGCGCTGCTCGCGTTGGTGCCGTTCCTGTTTCCCGACGCGGCGGTGCGCGCGTCGCAGATACCAATGGATGCGCTGCGGGTGAGTGAGCCAGTGATCCGTGCCAGCGAGGTGCTGGCGAGCGACCACCAGATGGCGCACTGCGTCACGTGGATCTCTGGTCGCCGCGATCAACTTGTGATGGGCCGCGCAGGGGAGTTCGACAACGAACTCGGCTTGCCGCAGGACCAGGCGCGGCTCGTGTCGGTGGCGCAAGTCATTGAACGCCTGCGCGGTGGCGCGTGGAAGTCGTTCTGCATCGTGACCATCCCATCCGATGCGCGCATCATCCTCTCCGCCAGCGGAGTTGCGAAGCCAGTGCACCAAGAAGTGCGCGGCGATGTGGTCGTGCTCGGCTGGTGAACACTCGCGCGCAATACACTGCCTCCGCAGCGAACCGTTTGCACGCCATCTGAGCACTCCTGAGCACCCCCGAGCATTCATGGATCGCCCTTTCATCACGGTCGTTTCAGGACTGCCGCGCTCAGGAACGAGCATGGCGATGCAAATGCTCGTGGCGGGGGGGCTGCAGCCCCTGACCGACTCCCTCCGCGCGGCCGACGAGGACAATCCGCGCGGCTACCTTGAGTTCGAGCGCGTGAAAGCGCTGCGTGACGACAAGGCATGGGTCTCCGATGCGGTCGGCAGGTGTGTAAAGGTGATTCACTTGCTGCTTCCCGAGTTGCCGTCCAACTTCTCGTACCGCGTGATCTTCATGCGGCGCGGTCTCGATGAGGTGGTGCGTTCGCAGGCGAAAATGCTCGAGCGAAGCGGGCGGGTGGGCGGAGGACTTCCGCTCGATCGTCTGAAGGCCGTGTACGAGGCGCAGCTGAAGAGTGTGGACGCGTGGCTCGCTGCGCAGCCCAACTTTTCCATCTTGCGCGTCGACTACGCGGACTTCATTCGTAGTCCGCATGAGGCCGCATCGGCGGTGGATGCATTCCTCGGCAGTGGGCTCGATGTACTTGCGATGTCTGCGTCGGTTGACCCATCGCTGCATCGGAACCGTGGCGATTCGTGAAACGACAGTCGCCGCGCGGAAGAATCGCCACGCGCGGCGACCAATGGATTCGATGAGGATTCCTCGGGGCGGATTCCGCGCGGTTCAGCGCCGACGACGGCGTCCGCCACAGCCTGCGGCGAGCGCAATCAGGCCCGTTGCTGGAGCGGGCAGCGAGGCTGTTGAGACGACAATCGGCGTGTCGGGGATGCTCTCCCAAGCGAAACCAACAATCGTTCGATCAGTGGCATTGGTCCGGATCCGAAGCGCCATGAAGCCATAGTGCACTGAGGAGGTTGACTCGCTGAAGAACTTGACGCCGATGTAGCCCTCCGCGTTCGCGGTCCACTGTCCAACAGCTGTACCGAGGGATGCAGCTGAATTGCCGTAATAGAACCCCGATGGCCCTACCACGGTGCCGATGGCTAGGTTTGTGCGGAGGGTGTTGGTACCCGCTGAAGGGTTTCGCATGATCCCAGTGCCGTGGTTGGCAAGCAGAGCCACATTGTTGGTGCTCGTGCCGTACGGACTGAGGTCCCAACCAGGCAGATGGGTGCCAGTGCTGTTTTGCGCGGTGACGGTAGCAAAGTTGATGTCTGTCCCGAGGTTAGTGGTCGGTACTTCGAAGTTCACAATGCCGCTCGAGACGATGGCCGCCGAGGCGGTCGGAGAGTGAACGATGGCTGCCGTTGTGACAATCATGGGTGCGCTGCAAAGCGGTCCCGCCTTCGCGATGGACATCCAGCCGACGACCCCGCCTCGCTGCGGCACTTGGCACAACGGCCGCGTTCCGCTTGTTTTTCGTGAATTTCCCATGATCACCTCCCCGGCCCCGTTCGGCCCCTCATGAACTGAAACTCTTTTCAACCACCCCTTTTCAACCACCGCAAAGTGCAAGCTACTCGCGGCTTGACCACACGAACGACCCAACAACGCGCTGCAACATCACATCGAGAAGCGAGCCCGTAGAGACTCCACTGCTGCATCGAACCGCCGCAAGCGATCAATTGGTTGGGGACCACTTGAGTTACGCTCCAAACTGTTCAGCGTCGCCGACGGCGTCCGCAGCAACCCAAGGCAAGTGCAACCACGCCCGCTGCTGGTGCAGGAACCGGCATGATGGTGACCGCAGTGTTGGCAGTGGTCTCCCACCCAAACGCGATGATCGTTCGGTCGGTGGCGTTGGCCCCGATCCGCAGCGCCACGAACCCGTAGTGCGTCAAGTTTGTCGATTCGTTGGTGAACTTCACGCCGATGAAGCCCTCCGAGTTCGGGGCCCACTGTCCGACCGCGGTTCCAATCGCGGCAGCGGAGTTTCCGTAGAAGAACCCACTTGGACCGACCACGGTGCCAACCGCCAAGTTGGTGCGGAAGGTGTTTGTGCCGGCATCGGGATTTCGCATGATCCCAGTGCCAGCAGCCGCCAGCAGCGCCACACTTGTGGCCGATGTTCCGTAAGGATTGATATCCCAGCCCGGCACACCGCTCGCCACGCCGTTCTGCACAGTTGCAGTGGCGAAGTTCACGACGGTGCCCTGAGCACTCACTGGCACCTGATGATTCAAGATTCCGCTGTAGACCATCGCGGCGGACGCACTTTCGCCATGCAGGAGTGCAACGGCGCCACACAGAGCCGCCACCAACCCACCGTTCGCGTTAGCGATTCCATCGCGAGCCAGCACGATCTTGGTGATTCCAATCATCCTTTTCATCCCTTCTCCATTCTCGGGCGCATTGCGTCCCGATCAATATTGACGCATCCTCGAAGATCGCGGTGTCCTCATCCCTCCGCGACCGCCGATGCCGAGCTCAGCAAAGAGCCGAACCAAGCCAGAAACGCCATTTCCCTTTTCCCTCGTCCATCCGCCGCTCACCGAGACATCTCGGTGGAAAACACAACAGATTTCCCTTTTCTACCATCAACCTTGCCTGAAAAAACCTCTCAGACCCCTGCATTATGCCCGAAACTTATAGGCGCGCCAGTTTCAACTTCAATTTTTGGCAAAACAAATCCTTTGCAATGGACCAAGTACTTGGCTACCCATCCGCCAAATCGCCAAAAAAAGAAACCACCGACAGCCTTTCGGCTGTCGGTGGTGAGTTGTTTGCCTTCAGCAAGTGTTGAAACCGAATCAGCGGCGACGACGGCTCACCAGTCCAGCCACACCCAAGAGGGCGATGGCACCTGGGGCAGGGATCGCGGTCACCTGGATCGAGGCGCCCGAGTCTTCCCAAACAAGGGCAACCAAGGTTCGCGACGCCGCGGTGGCGCCAACCTGCATGATTCCGTAACCGTAGCGAACGTCTCCCGCAGTCGAGCCTGGGTTGAAGCGGAAGCCAAAGTAGTTGGTCGAGTTGAGCGCCCAACCGTTGGATCCGACGCCAGTTGAACTAATCACCGCGGCTGTGCTGTTTACATAAGCCGATGTGCCACCGATCACGGTGCCAATGGCCAAGCTGCTCGGCCCACCGCTGGACTGCGTCCTGACATAGGTCGTGGTTGGGTTCGGGGCGGTAGCGCTCGCAAAGAAGTTCAGCGAAGTAGCGCCGTAGGGATTGATGTCCCAGCCAGCAACTGCTGCCCCTGACGTACCCGTGGTCTGGGCAGCCACATTGATGTAAAGACCGTTAAGGTTCGCTGGAATGGCGGTGTTGATGTTCCAGGTAACGATCGCTGCGTTTGCAGCTCCAGCCACTGCGACTGCGGCAGCAGCAACCACAAAGTGCCGATCAAGGCGCGAAGAAATGCTCATTGTTGACTCTCCGAAAGAAAAGGGCAAACGGAACTCTCAGGCGCATCCAGCAGGGTTAGGGATCTGCAGGACGCGGAGGCGGGAGGACGCCCGCATCGAAACGACCATACTTCAAGATCACGCACCTGCAAATTATTTGGGAGTATTTACGATTGATTTTTGAGTTTCCCGCACCCCGAACCTCACCGCTTGGGAAACAACGCCATTCCAAGCATCAAAGCAGCCTTGGAGGCGAGGCACGCGAGATGGGGTGACAGTGGTCAGGTCGCCAAACGAGTCGGCATATCAGCGGGGGCGCTGAACGGAATCGTCGCTGTTGGAGCGGTGAAAATCAGGGCTGAACCACTGCGGATCGGCTTCTTCGCAGGCGCCGCGGGGCACTTGGCGGATCAAAACCGCCTTTGGCGGCTGCCCCGGCAGTGGGGGGCGATTCGCGGGGTTTGGACCCTGCGGCAGGTCGTTTCCCCAAGTCATTCGGACAGAGATCACTTCAAGGGTGGTTGAGTCGGCTACCAGTCGCACCGACTGCGGGGCTCCGTCAGCTTGTGAATCGGTGCGGCGCGCCTGCACAACGGTTATCGGTCTGTCAAGTGAGTTTTCTGCGTCTGTACGCGAGTCAAATGAGACCGTGTATCCGCGCTGAAGGGAATCCAGGACCGAGGAGAGGGATAGATAGCCAAGCGTTTCGAATGATGTGGGCTCCGAGACCCGATCGCCATCGGTTTCGTCCATCGGAGAGTCCAGAATCCCAGCCTCGACGAGACCAGGGAACGCCCGACCCAGCGCGCGCTGAGAGTCAGAACGGCGGATCGTTCCGCGCGGTCCCACCACCCAGTACTGGTTTCCATCAAAGCCCAGTACGACGCGCTCAAGCGGGGGACGCCCACCAGGTGGCGGAGGGTCGGAGGGATGCCCGCGGGGTTTCACGAGTGTCAGTGTCCAGCGTCCCTCGGCTCCGAGGCGCAGTTCGCCGACCCTGCGCAGCCCGTCGCCGCGCCCGCGCTCGGGGGCGTCGCCACGCCCACGCTCGGCGGCAATCGCCGCATCCCGATTTGGCATCACCAGAATGTCGTAGCACCTGCCCCCAGTTCGAGCGGCAGATCTCATCGAATTCAGGGCAGCAAGGGCCGTCGCCTCGGTCGACGAGGGAAAAAGCAGCAAGGCAAGGGCAATGGCAGCCGCCATTCCCGCACTTCCACCGATCCAGGCAAGCGTTTCGCGGACCGTTCGGCGGCGCGTTCCAACCCTCGTGCCAACCCTCGTGCCAACCGTCGTCCCAACAAACCGAATACCGCCCTCAAGGGATCGAACGGCTGCGGTTGCGCGGTCAATACGCGAGGCAACACGGGTCGGCTCCCCCTCGTCGAGCATGCGCAACAGCCCATGCACAACGCGCGCGTCCGCCTGTTGGTGCGGGGCATCATGGTCGCCGAGGTCGAGCGCACAATGGTCTGGAGGAGTCGGGTGGTGGTCGTCATTCATGCCAATACCTCCTTGCCTTTGAGGCATTCCGCGAGCCAAAGACGCGCGCGATAGAGCCTCTTTCGAAAGGTTTCGTCTGCGGCGCCGACAGACTCCGCCGCCACGGGCAGGTCCACGCCGCGTATGTAGACCAGTTCAATCGCTTCGCGCCCCTCGGCGTGCAGCCGCGCTATGCAGCGTTTCAGTTCGGCGATGCGCTCGGCGAATGAGTCTCCCGACTCGCGGTCGAGCCGACCGAACTGTTCCTCCACCCGCTCCTCGAGCAAACTGTGCAAATGGGCGCGGTAGCGGCGGTTCTTGCGTGCCGCCGCAAGAATGTGGTTGCGCGCGATCCCGCGGAGCCAGGGCGCGAAGGGTCGCGACGGGTCGAAGTCGTCGATTCGGGTCCAGGCGCTGATGATCGTTTCTTGGAAGATGTCGTCCACCTCCGAGCGGTCAAAGGACATCGAATAGATGAACGCGCTCAGCATGTCGGCATGCTGCCGAATCAGGATGTCGAAGATGTCGGATGCCTTCGGGCTCATGGGCGAACTGCGGGTCCTTGCAAGGTCATTGCATCCGCGGTCGCTGTTTGGGACCGAGGACGCTCGGTCTTTCGCAGCAACGCCAAGAAGAACCCCTCCTGCGGCGGCAGTACTCGCCGCGCGAGTTCGAGGGATGGGGGGAGGGGCTTTCCACGCACCTCCGTCAGGGCGGGGCGGGAGTGCGGGAGGGCGATTGGCAGCGGTTCAAGCGTAATCGCTCCAGCTGCGTGGTCGAGGGCGCGTTCCACCACCAGTTCGTTCTCTTCGGGCGAGAATGTGCATGTTGAGTAGAGGAGCAGCCCACCAGGCTTGAGGGTCTCAATGGCAGCGTTCAGGAGTGCCTTCTGCAGGGACGCAAGTCGCCGCACCTTGCCAGGGGACCAGCCGGCCGCCGCCGCCTCATCCCCAGCAAGGATCCGCCCCTCAGCGGAGCAGGGTGCATCGACGAGCACGCGGTCGAACGCCTCCCGCTGCCCGCGTGCCCAGCGCTCGCCATGGGCCGTGATGCAATGGGCGCGTGCCCCGAGCAACCGAAGCAGCTCCTGCAGGCGGAAAGTGCGCGCGCGGCTTGAGTCGACTGCCACGAGCGTTCCGCTGTTCTCCATCAGCGCGGCGATGTGCGAGGTCTTGCTTCCAGGGGCGGCACAAAGGTCGAGAACAGAGTGTCCGGGGCGCGGACTGAGGCAGATCGCAGCGGCGATGCTTGGCAGGGACTGCACATGAACGCGCCCTTCGCGCCACGCGGCGCACGCCTGCACGCTGCGCAGCGGAGCGTCAGTCGTGAATGCCAGCGGAAGTGCTGGCTCTTCTCGCAGGTGAACGCCTGCGGCTTCGAGTTCGGCGCGGGTTTCGTGCGGCGGCGCGCGGAGCGGGTTCAGCCGAAGCGACAACTGCGGCGTTGCTGCTGCGCCTGCTTCGAGGCACTCGGGCGGCACGACTTCGAGCAGCCGTTCGCGGAGAGCTCGATGGACTGGCGGCAAGGTCATCGGTTGGACTGCGGCGCGAGGAGCGCGATGCGCATCGCCGACTCCTCGGGTCTGTGGTGGATGGGGTCGATGCCGAGGAGCCGTTCCACTTCCATGGGATGGAAGCACCGCTCGACCGATGCGTGTGCCGCCGAGGCAAGCGCGTGGAGATCGACGGCAGTCAGCGCGTGAGCGCCAACGAGCTGTCGGATGAGCGAGTGGTACTCGCGGGTTTCGTGGAGCGCGCTTCCACAGAGCGCCGATTGGTCGCCGCTGAATTCGACGATCGCGCGCGAGTCTGCGTGCGCCGACAGCGCGAGGTGAAGGAGCGCTGCGAGCGCTTCCTGCGTGATGTAGTACGCGAGCCCCTCGACGACCCACAGGCTTGGCGAGTCATCACGCCAACCTTCCGCGCGGAGTGCGCGGACCGAAGCAGCGGGGTCGGTGAGATCGCATTGGATGCACTGGATTCGCGCGGCAACTGAACGCTCTGCGACTTGGTCGATGGCGCGCCGCTTCTGCGCCATGTGTTCGATGTCGAGTTCGAATGCGCGCGCCTCTGGGTGCTGCACGCACCAATCGATCGCGAGCGGGGAGAGCCCAGCGCCTGCGCTCACGAGTTGAAGTGCGCGCTGCGGCGACGCTGTGGCGAGCGCGTTCAGTTGCATGCGGATGAACGGCTTCCTGACGATGATGCGGCGCTGCGCGAGCGGGAACTTGGCGCGGACTTCTGCCGCGAGCGCCTCGCCCGCGCTGAGGTCGAGCAGCTTCAGCAGTGCGGTTCCTTGTGGCGTGACGGCGGCGTTGTCGCCCGCGATGAGCATCACCATGGCGGCCGTTGGTCCTGCTCGAAGCCTCGCGGTCGTTGCCATGCGGCGCAGCGTAGGAGTGAATCGCTTCGGACTGCAGCGGACAGCGCATAGGATGCCGCCATGCGCGTTCAATGGCTGATTCTGGTGGTGGTGTTGCATGGAACGACCCTCGCGTGCGCGGTTGCGGCGGCGCGATCGGGCGCGCAGGGTTCGCCGAAGCCGACGGAGACGGCGCCCGCTGCGCCTGTGCAGTCAGAGATGAAACTCGGGAGCGATGCGTTCAAGAGCGGTGAGGCGTTCCCCGTGAAGTTCACTGCGGATGGTGCGGGTACTTCTCCGCCGCTGCGGTGGGATGCGGCTCCCGCGGGTGTGAAGTCGTTCGCGATCCTGATGGACGATCCAGACGCGCGTGGATTCGTGCACTGGACCCTGTGGGGAATCCCCGCGACGGCACGGAGCCTGCCTGAAGCGCTGCCGCGCGACCTTGAGCTGAAGGAGCCCGCGGGCGTGCGTCAAGGGCAGACATCGTGGGGGCGCGAGCGATGCGGGTACTGGGGCTCGGCGCCTCCGCCTGGCAGCGGCGTTCACCACTACACCTTCACGCTGTTTGCGCTCGATGTGGCGGTCGATCTGGCGCCTGGCGCCACGGCGAAGGAGTTCCGCAAGGCGATCAAGGGGCATGTGCTTGCCGAGGCAAAGTTGGTCGGTTTGTACGAGCGCAAGGAGGGGAAGCCATGAGTGTGGACGCAGGTGATGTGGTTGGCTATGTGTTCGCGGGGTTGGTGGGTTTTTCCCTTGCGGCCGCGTGCGGAATGAGGATCTTTGCGCCGCTGGCGATCCTGTCGGCGGCGGTCCATTTCGGTTGGATCAGCCCTGGCGAGAAGTTGGCATGGATCGGTTCGATGCCTGCGCTCGTGTGCTTTTCGCTCGCGTGCCTGATCGAGGCGCTCGGGATGATGATCCCTTGGGTGGATCACGCGCTCGATGTGGCGGGCGCGCCGGTGGCGGCGGTCGCTGGAACGCTGGTGATGGCCACGCAGTTGGCGAGCGCTGCGGGCGTGGATACCTCGCTTGTGCCTGCGTGGGTGACTTGGGCGCTTGCCGCGGTGGTCGGGGGCGGTGTGGCCACGGGTGTGCATGCTGCAACGGGAACGCTGCGGGCGGGATCGACAACTGTCAGCGGCGGACTGCTCAATCCGTTCTTCGCCCTCGCGGAGACGGTGTCGTCGTTCATCTTGTCGGCGCTGGCGGTGACGATGA
>RFON01000049.1 GCA_009926625.1 Planctomycetota bacterium | reverse complement strand
CCGGTGTCGAGCCCATTGCGGCGGGCGGCCGCGTCAAGTTCGGTCAGCCGCTCCGCGGCATCCGCAGCCTGCTTCGCGATCGTCGCGCGCATCTCGGGGCTCGCAGCCATCGCTTGCTGAAGGAAACGGCGCACCTGGATTGCTTCCAGTTGTGCGAGCGACGCTGGACGGGAAGGCAACTCAGGGAAACGGTTGATCGCCAAGCCAAGCGTTTCCTCCAATTGCGCTTCGCGGCCCGCGGGATCGGCGCGATCGAGCGCAAGTTCGATGTCGAGTGCCGCCTGCATGGCTGGGAGCGAGATGGGTTCCTGCGAGGCAGCGAGCGCGAGGGCGCGGTAGGCATCCGCCGCCTCAGGCCACATTCGAGCCGCAATCACCGCGTCGGCGATCGTCTCGAGCGCGGCAACCTGCGCGGTGGCATTGTGTGTTTGTGTGGCGTGAGGCGCGAGGCGCGCGAGTGCTGCGCGGTCCGCTGGATTGGCGAGCAGTATCTCGCGAGCGAGAGCGACCTCGGCCAGCGGCGGGAGATCGCCGTACGCGGGCTGACCGCGAGCCGCGCCGGCAATCCGCTCGAGCACCGCACGACGGACGCCCGCGCGTTCGGCAGCCTGCGCGCGATCGAGCGTGTCGATCCACGGTCGCAGCGTCAGTTCGGTCGTCGGCGACTTCCCGAGCATCCCGCGCGAGCGAACAATTGCGTCGGCAACGAGCAGGCGCAGTGGTGTGGAGAGCCCCTGCACGGCATGCATCGCCGAAAGTTGCCGCAGAGCCTCTTCGCCGCGGCGCTCGTTCACTAGGCAGTCGCAGGTGAGCACGCGCGCGAGGACCGTGAGCGTCGGATCGCGCGCGCTGATGATGCGTGCAGCGGCGTACCGCGCAGCGTCGCACTGCGCAGCCACTGCGGCCGCGGCGACTTCGGCGAGATCGCTTTCGGGGCGCAGTCGCGGAGGGAGTTGCGGGCGAAGTGCGGCGAGTTCGCGCAGGAGTGCTGCGCCCTTCGCAGGGCGTTCGCGACTTTCCCCCGCAGATTCCACGTCCCGTTCGATCGCCAGGCGCATCGCGCGCACCGCCGCGCGCAGGAACGGTCGTCGGGTGCGCGCGTCATTGTCGAGCCGCTGCGCAAGCGGCGAGCCGTCGGGAACGCTCGCGGGCGGGATCGATGCGGCGCGCGCATCGGCGGCATCGAGCAGCGCGAGGACACGGTCGAGTGCGGCTCGTGCGCGCGGCAAGAGTGCGGACCCTTGCGACCCAGCAATCGCATCGGCACCGCCATCCGCCCCGAAGAATGCGAGCGTCAGCTCGTCCTCCGCCGCGTCGCCGATCCAGAGCACGGAGAACGGATCCTGTGTGTCGAGCGCCGCCAATGAACGCCGCACCTCGCGAAGCCGTTCGAGCGATCCGAGGCGGTCCGTCAACGCCAGCGCATCGCTGCGGAGCATGGCCCGCTCTCGTGCGATCGCGCGGAGCAGTGCCTCGGCGGACTTCGGATCACGCACTGGCTCGGTGCGGTCAAGGTCATCGAGCGCGCGCACCAACGCCAGGTCGCCGAGACCACGAAGAAAGTCATCTTCGGCCAGCCGCTGTGACACCGCGTCGACTACGGGCGACTGCGCTGCTGCCGCGAGAAGTGCTCCAGGCGTTTCCATCGGTGCGATGAGCACGATCGCGTTCACCAGCGCGGTCCATGCATTGGCGGTGACCGCCTCGAGCGCGGTCGAGAAACGACTGGCAACTCCTTTCATGTGCCGCTCCGCTCAAACCCGATGTTGCGAAAGCCGGCTCGAACCGCGGCATTGAATGCGTCGACGGCATCCTGCCAGCCGCAGTCTCGCGCGGGTGCCACCAGCACAGGGTGGTCTGCGACGAACAGCCCTCCGCTGTCAGCCCCCGGCTCTTCACTGCGGCGCGCGCGTGTGAGCAGGGACGCCAACGCATCGAATGAGGCGGGGCGTTCACGCAGTCCATCCGCCTGCACTTCGATCGGCACGGCTCCGCTCGCACGCGCGCCCAAGCGGATCACGAGAGGGCGCTCCTGCAGCGCCAGCGGATCCGCGGTGCGTCCACGCTGAGGCAAGTCCAAGGTGTACACCGCTTCGTTTCGCTCGAAGCGCACCGTGCACACGAAGAACACAAGCAGCAGGAAGACGACATCGATCATCGGTGTCATCGCGAGGCGCACGCGCGTGCCGTTGAATGCGCGGTCGGCGTTCATGGCGTGCCCACATCTGCCTGCAGCGCACACACGCGGATCGTGACGCGCGTGCCGCACTGGGTTGCCGCACTGGTGATCGCATCGATGGCAGGTTCGACCGCGCGGTAGGTCAGTGAACGGTCCGCCCGAATGTCGACGGGCACGCGTGGATCGTTGCGGAGGCGCCGTGCGATGGCCGACGCGAGTCGCTCAAGCCCCGCCGCATCGGATGCGAAGCGCTCGCCCGCCAGCGTCAGCACCGCGCCGCCATCTTCTGCCAGCACATTCACCGCCAGACGACGCGTCGCTCCTGCGGGCGTCGCAGCAATGGCTGTCGGCTCGGGCAGTGGGATCGCAGGAAGTTGCTCGCCGCTCATTCGTGCAACGAGGACGAAGAACACGATCAGCAGGAATGCCAAGTCGATGAGCGGCGTCAGGTCCGCGTCGATCGTCGACTGTTGCGATGGCGCGCGTCTCACCCTGCGGCACTCCCCGAATCGGGCGCATCCTTCGCCGCATCCAACACGCTCTCCAAGGCCTTCGCAAGGGCGGCGTCGACGCGGTTGCGAAGCAGCGCGTAGGCCAGCAGCGCGGGGACCGCCACAAGCAGTCCCCAGAAGGTGGTCACGAGTGCCGTGCCGATGCCGCCTGCGAGCAGCGCAGGATCCGCCTGGCCACCAGACGCAGCGACCGCTTGGAATGCGACGATCATGCCGTAGACCGTTCCGAACAGCCCGATCATCGGGCTGATTTGGGCGAGCACATGCAGCGGTTCGAGTGCGCGGAATCGGCGTGCTGCGCATTCGACGGCTGTGCGTTCCGCGGCATCAACGATTTCACGCCTCCCGCGAACCCACGCGTCGGACGCTGCGCGCGCGATCCGCCCCGCGTCGCACTGCAGTGCAGCGACCGACTCGAGGGCAGCGCGTCCAGCTGCGCCGCCATCGAACCCCGCGAGAGCCTGCGGCGGCGCGATCATGATCAGTCGGTGCGCGAGCAGCCCAGAGATGATCATCCCAACGCTGACAAGACTCATCGCAATCAGGATCCAGATCATCGCACTGCCGATCCACTCCGTTCGCATGGAGCCGTCGGGCATCGTGCTTGCGGAGTAAAAGAAGATTCGCGCCGCGTCGAGCGAGGCCAGCAGTGGGGGTTGTTGATGCGATGGAAGCACGGCGGCGAATGGTGCAAGTGTCGTCGAGGTAAGCATGGCGTTCATCATGGATTCGGTTCAGGTGTTTGAGCAGGCAGGATTGAAGCGTTTGGATCGCGCGCGATCGCCTCAGCCCGCTGCTGCAGCGAGCCGAGCCCGAAAGCACGCGCGCCATGGGCGGCAGCCCCGGCAAGCCGCCGCGCCGAGCGGGCATCGTGATCATGGTTCAGCGAAATCTCCGCGGCGGCGAGGAGCGCTGCGGGCGAAGCCTCATGCAGTGGATGCGCGAGTCCGATGCGCAGCAGCGCCACGCGCGCGGCGGCGATTTCGCCCGACTTGGCTTGGTCGATCGCCGCTGCGACCCCACGAATGAGTTCATCGTCCTGCGCAAGCGTCGCATCGCCGGTCTCGCGCAGATCCGCGAGCCGCGGAAGGAACCGATAGGAGCCAGCCAGTCCGTGCTCGCGTGCGATGACCTCGAGCGCACCGAGCGGCTCTTGCTGCATCAGATGGATGCATGCGAACACGACGGGGCGCCGCCCTGTGCGCGCATCTCGTGGATTCAACGCATCCAATTCGGTCAGCAGCACATCGCGGTCGCGCGTGGTGTGGCCCGCACCGAGCAGCCCCGCGCTGACGATCACGACCGTGTCTGGCTTGAGCGCGAGCGCCGCCCGCACCGCGCGCGTTGGATCGCTTCCGCCAGACGGGACGATCCTTTCGAGCAGCCATGCCTTGAGTTGATCTCGCCCGCGTTGGCCGAGCGTTGCGCCGGCGCGGCGCAGCGGGTCTCCGTCTGGCAGGAACGCATCGCCCGCCTGAAATGGGATGACCGCAAACTGCTGCTCATCGCTGAGTCTGTCAATCGCCTCCAACACTGCGTCGACCGCAGCTGGGTAGGAACCGATCATGGATCCGGAGGCGTCGACCAGAAACACCATGCGACGCGCCGTGGGCAGCCGAATCCCTGCCATCGCAAACATGGTGGATGGGGTCTGCAGTGGGCGAGACACCGTCGGCAGCGTGGCAGTGATGGTGTCGCGCTGCAACTCCGCAGATCGCTGCATTCGTCCTGCAGTGTCGCGCGCGGACTGCACTGCGATTGCAGCTGTTGCCGTTGATTCGCGCGTGGGAAGCACGGCGGGCTGCACCGCAGGTGGGCGCGGCGCAGCCTTCGCCGGCGTCGGACTCTCGAACAGGAACGCCGATCCGTCACCGAGCGCGTTCTCCTTGCGCACCGCTGGCAGCAGTGCAACTCCCGCCGAAAGCAGCAGCACGGCCAATAGCGCATGCACAGCGGCGGACAGACCCAGCGACACGGCGGTCCGGCCTCGTCGCATCTTGCTATTCCTTGCCATCGGCTCGGCCATCGCCGCCCGCCTTGCGGCCGCCACTCGACCCCTTGGCACCCGCGCCCTTCGCGCCGCGTCCGCCGCCGCTGCCGAGGACCGAGTCGACGCTGAGCGCGCCGCCCCCAAGCAGCAGCAGGTTGGCGCACAAGATGAAGAGGGCGAGGTGAGCGCCAGCGTGAATGAGCAGCGCCCTATCGAGCGACCAGTAGCCGCTGCGAAGCGCGGGGAGGCAATCGACCCAGAATGCCGTTGCGCTCAGCATCGCGAGCAATGCGGCGGTGAGGCGCGTGAACGCTCCCGCCGCCAAGAGCACGCTGCCGCCAAGGAGGAGCACTGCAGCAGTCCAACCCGCGAGAGCTGGAGCTGGAAGTCCTGCTGCCTCTGCCGCGAGTGAGACGCCGTACAACGCGCGACCTTCGGTGATTGGCGCATCAGCAGCGTTGTTTGTCGCCGCTGCCGATTGCTGGTTCGGTGCGCTGCCCTCCAGCTTCGATCGCACCTTCGAAAGGTCCACGCCCGCTGTGCTGACGCCCATCGCCTGCAATCGTGCAGAATCCGCGGGCGAGAACGCAGCGGTCGACAATGCCAACCGCCATCCGAGCGGAAGCAGCACTGCCACGATGAGGAGCCGCGTCAGCAGCGGCATCACCTTCGTGACAGCGGTCTGCGCAAGGCTCATGCGTATCATCGTACGGGTCACGCGTGCACCGCGGGTGTGGCGGAATCGGCAGACGCGCTGGATTTAGGTTCCAGTGGGGCAACCCGTACAGGTTCAAGTCCTGTCACCCGCATCGCGCCGCGCTAGCCTTGCGAGCGAATGACCAACTGGACTTCCGACTCATGGCGAGGATGCCCAGCGCAGCAGCAGGTTCCCTGGCCTGACCGCGCTGAACTCGACCGCGTTGTCGCGGAGATCAAAGGACTGCCACCGCTCGTCACGAGCGGCGAGATCGCATCGCTCAAGTCGCAGCTCGCTGAAGCGTCGCAAGGCGAGCGATTCCTCCTGCACGGCGGTGACTGCGCCGAGAGCTTCTCCGATTGCAATTCTTCGCGCATTGCAAGCCAACTGAAGATCTTGCTCCAAATGAGCCTCGTGCTCACGCATGCCTCTCGCAAGCGCGTCATCCGCATCGGGCGTTTTGCGGGGCAATACGCGAAGCCGCGTTCGAGTGAGACCGAGGTGCGAGGCGCAACGCAACTGCCGTCCTTCCGCGGCGACAATGTGAACCGTCCAGAGTTCACCGCCGAGGCGCGCCGCCCAGATCCGCGGTTGCTGATGCGTGGTTACTCCCGTTCTGCATTGACGCTGAACTTCATTCGCGCACTCGTGGACGGCGGCTTTGCGGACCTGCACCATCCCGAGCAGTGGAATCTCGACTGGGTCAGCCACTCGCCGCGCGCCGCTGAATACAAGCGGATGGTGGACGCCATCGGCGAGGGGCTGCGCTTCATGGAAACGCTCGCGGGTGTTCGCGTGCATCAGTTGCAGCGTGTCGACTTCTACACGAGTCACGAATGCTTGCTGCTTGAACTCGAGTCAGCGCAGACGCGCGCGGTGCCGCGCCGCGACGGGGTGTGGAATCTTTCGACGCACTTCCCGTGGCTCGGGGCGCGCACATCGCAGGTGGACGGCGCGCATGTCGAGTACCTGCGCGGCATCGCGAATCCGATCGCGGTGAAGGTCGCGCCCGACACCACGCCAGAGCAGATCGTGCAACTCTGCGAGGTGCTTGACCCGCAGCGCGAGCCCGGCCGCCTCACGCTCATTCACCGGCTCGGCGCTCGGCGCGTCGGCGAACTGCTGCCGCCCCTGCTGCGCGCCGTGGCTGCGACCAAGCGCAGCGTGCTCTGGGTCTGCGATCCGATGCACGGCAACACGGAGGTTCTCTCGGTGCTTGGCGCGGATGGTCAGCATGTGCCAGTGAAGACGCGCGCGTTCGAGCACATCCTCAGCGAACTCGAGGCATCGTTCGACCTGCATCGCCGCGAAGGAACGATCCTCGGTGGCGTTCACTTCGAGATGACGGGCGACAATGTGACGGAATGCACGGGTGGCGCGCGCGGACTTTCCGGCGGCGATCTGCTGCGGTCCTATCAAACGGCGCTCGACCCGCGATTGAACTACGAGCAAGCGCTCGAGATGGCGCTGCTCGTTGCGCGCCGCATGTGAACGCACGCGCGCCGACGCGGTTATCCTCCGCCGCCCATGCCAGTCCCCATGAGACGCGTGCTGATCACCGGTGTTGGACCGGTGTCGGGCTTCGGTGTTGGCATCGATGCGCTGTGGGATGGACTCTGCAGCGGTGCGACGGCGATCCGTCCGATCGCTGCATGGGACGCATCGGGATTCATCAGCACGGTGGCAGCCACGATCGCGCCCGAGCAACTCGACATCCGTGCCGTCGTTCCCAAGAACTACCGCAAGGCGACGAAGGTGATGGCGCGCGACATCGAGATTGCCGTCGCCGCTGCGGCGAGCGCTGTGCAGTCCGCCGGACTCGTGACGCGCGGCACTGCGGAGGGTGCAACACCGACCATCGCGCCCGCGCGCATGGGATGCCACATCGGTGCGGGATTGATTCCAGCCGACTCAGACGAGTTGGCGGCGGCGATGCAGTCCTGTCAGACCGCGGATGGTTCGTTCGACTGTGGTGAGTGGGGGCGCACCGGCATGAACAATCTCACGCCACTCTGGCTGCTGAAGTACCTGCCCAACATGCTCGCGTGCCATGTCACGATCATTCATGATTGCCAGGGACCATCGAACACGATCACCTGCGCGGAGGCATCGGGCGGACTCTCGATCGGCGAGAGCATGCGGGTGATCCGCCGCGGCGATGCCGATGCGTGCCTCTCGGGCGGAGCCGAGAGCAAAGTCAACTACATGGGATTGCTGCGACAGACCTTCGCGCAGCGACTCGCGCGTGTTCCCGTGGGCGGCGATGGCGCGGCGGCAGTGCGCCCATTCGATCCGACCGCCGACGGAACGGTGCTCGGTGAGGGCGGCGGTTTGCTCGTGTTGGAAAGCGCCGAGAGTGCGACATCGCGCGGCGCTGCCGCCTGGGCGGAACTGCGCGGCTTCGCGGCGACGCAGTGCCTGTGCGAGGACACGGTCGGCGCGGACTTGTCGAACGCGGGCGACGACATCGCCGCTGCGGTGGACGGCGCGCTGCAGCAAGCCGGCGTCTGCGCTGATGAGGTGGACGCCGTTGTTCCGATGGGCAGCGCCATCGCGTGCGTGGACGCAGCAGAGGCGCATGCGCTTCGCACGATCTTCGGGAGCCGCGCCGCATCGCTGCCGCTCATCACGGTCGCGCCGCAGGTGGGGATCGTCGGCGCTGGAACCAGCGCGCTGGCCGCGTGTGTTGCCGCGCGGTGCCTGCGTGAGCAACGACTGCCCGCGCGACTTTCGACCAGCGGTTCCAAGAAGCTCGGTGTGGACGCAGATGCACGAGGCGCAATCGCTGCATCGCTCCGCCATGTCGTCGTGACCACCACAGGACTTGGTGGGCAGAGCGCCGCGATGGTGCTCGGGAGGATCGCGTGAACGCTCGGCGCGCAGCGGATACCGAGCGCGTGGTGGTCACGGGCATGGGCTGGGTCACGCCGCTCGGTCACGATCTCGAGACGGTCTGGTCCGCGCTCATGCGCGGCGCGTGCGGCATGGCGCCGATCACCCGCTTTGACGCGCGCACTTTCCCAACGACATTCGCCGCGGAAGTGAAGGACTTCGATGTGCGACCGTTCGTCCGCGACATCGCCATGCATGCGAATGCGGGCATCAATTCGCAGTTTGCGCTCGGCGCGGCAGCACAGGCGTGGAAGCAGGCGCACCTTCATCAGTCGCCGCCCGCGAACGCGCGGCGCGTGGGTATCTACCTCGGTGCGGGTGAGGGTGTCATCGACACGATGAACTACCTCGCCGCGAACATCCGTTCGTGGG
Organism: Planctomycetota bacterium; assembly: GCA_009926625.1. Taxonomy (GTDB): domain Bacteria; phylum Planctomycetota; class Phycisphaerae; order Phycisphaerales; family SM1A02; genus F1-60-MAGs104. Next base: position 1,114 of record RFON01000049.1, on the reverse strand, counting down.
ATGCAACGAAGGGTCGCACGGACGGCGCGGCATGGGCGAAGCTTGGTCACTCGCTCCTGCAGGCGGCGCGCGAAATCGAACAGGAGCCGAACATGCCGCTCGCGCACATCGCACGCGAGTTCAATGTGCGCGGACCAACCTCCAACTGCCTCACGGCATGCGCCGCGAGCACGCAGGCGATCGGTGAGGCGTGCAGCATCCTTCGCGGCGGGGAGGCCGATGTGATGATTGCAGGCGGCGCCCACACCATGATCCATGTGCTGGGCGTGACAGGGTTCAATCGGCTCACGGCACTCAGCACGAGCACGGGCGATCCAACGAAGGCGAGCCGACCATTCGACATGACGCGCGGCGGGTTCGTGATGGGTGAGGGGGCGGGCATGCTCATTCTCGAAACGCTCGCGCATGCGCGCACCCGTGGAGCGAAACCCCTTGCTGAGGTGATTGGGTTCGGATCGAGCGCCGACTCCTATCGCATCACGGACATCGAACCCGAGGGGCGCGGCGCGGCGGCGGCCATGTCGCAAGCGCTGGCGCAGGCGGGGATCGATCCGCGCGCGCGCGGCAGCGACGGGCGTCCGCTCGTTCATTACATCAGTGCGCATGGCACGGGCACCAAGGAGAATGACTCGATCGAGACGGTCGCTGTGAAGCGCGTGTTCGGCGATCTCGCGAAGGAAGTGCCAATGAGTTCGGTCAAGAGCATGCTCGGCCACCTCATCGCAGCCGCAGGCGCCGTCGAGTTCATCACCTGCGTGCTCGCGATCGAGCGCGGCATGCTGCCCCCGACGATCAACTACTCGACGCCCGACCCAGCGTGCGACCTCGACTATGTGCCCAACACGCCGCGTGCCTCGGTGGTGCGCACCTGCCTCTCCAATTCGTTCGGCTTCGGCGGGCAGAATGACACGGTCTGCGTGACGGCCTTCGAAGGCTGACATGCGCGCCTCCCGCTGGCGGCGTGCAGCTGTTGTCCTGCTCGTGGCTGCCGCGGCCGTGCTGCTCCTCGCGGTGGTGGGCGTCATCCTTGCGTCGCTGCCTCCGCACGGCTGGCGAGACCCTCTGCAGATCACCGCGGACCCAACGAGCGTCGAACGCGCACAAAGCCTCGAAC
>RFON01000048.1 GCA_009926625.1 Planctomycetota bacterium | reverse complement strand
CGCGTGCGGGGTGTGGTTGCGTGTTGGCTTGGCGCGAGTGCAGTGCCTCGCGAGATGTCGCGCGATGCGTTCCTGCAATGCGACATGGAGCGGCTCGTGCGTGGGCTGCGCGCGCGGCATGCGGAATGCCGCGTCGATGGTGCGATCGAGGCGTGGCTAGTGGCGGGTTGAAGCGGCACCCGCACCGAGCCGACTGACCAACAGTTCACAAACCTTCTCGATGCACCGCCCGAGGTCGTCGTTGACGACAAACGCGTCGAAGGTCCCGTCGCTGCGCGCGCGTGCGATTTCGTGCGTGCTTTCCGCAAGGCGGCGCTCGATCGCTGCCTCATCCTCGCGCGCTCGCGCACGCAGGCGCACGAGCAGGTCCTCCTCCGATGGCGGCAGGATGAAGATGCCGAACATGCCGGGGTGACTCGCGCGCACCTGCTCGGCACCTTGGACATCGATGTCGAGCACGATCACGCGACCTGCAGCGAGCGCGGCGAGCACGGGTGCGCGAGGTGTGCCGTACCAAGAGCGCCCGAAGACCTGCGCGTACTCAAGGAACTCGTGTGCGTCGATCATCCGTTGGAAGCGCGTTTGATCGATGAAGTGATAGTCGCGCCCATCGACTTCGCCGGGACCTGCGGCGCGCGTGGTTGCCGACACGCTGAACTCGCCGCGAAACCTGCGCACCACTTCATGCACGATGGATGTCTTGCCGACGCCGGAAGGTCCGCTCACGACAAGCAGGAGACCTGGTGACGACTGTTCCATCGAGTCAGTGTAGGGAGTGTGTTTTCGGTAATGCCGCACGAATCGTGTCCCTTCTTCCCCGTGCATGGTGGCGGATGCAGGACCCGAAGTCCTGCCGAAAGTGGGGCCTCGATGTCGCGTGATGATGTTCGGCGCGATCGACTTGAGCAGTTCGTCGATCTCGCGAGGATCTACCGTCGGTGGACCAAGCAGCAGGTTGCGCAGGCGCTTGGGCGGGAACCTTCCAAGATGGTTCCAGAAAGCGGAAACCCGAAGCTCGATCTGGTGATCGGGCTCGCGGATGTGCTGGACTGGGATGTGGGTGATGTCGCCGAGGGCGTGTGGCGCGAAGACCCCGAGGAGAAGACGCAGATCGAGACGCTCGCCCAGCGCGGATTCTTCGCGCTCGATCGCGAGGCGATCGAGGCGCACCGTGCGGGCGACTATCGGCGCATGACGACGCTTGCGCGCGCGCTGACGCTCGCCGCGCAGACGGGGGTGGAACGCGCCACCGCATGCAACCGACTGGCAGGCGCTCAAGACGGGCTCGGGCGCTACACCAAGGCGCTGACGGCGCTGCAGCAAGGGCTCGCCGAGCCGGCAGTCCCGCCGCATGTGCGCATGATGCTCGAGGTGAACCTGGCCAACGCGCACTACGCGCTCTGGCACCTCATCGAGTCGCATGCTGTCGCGAGCGGGCTGGTTGATCGGTGGATCACCGACGAGCCGCGCAGTCGCGTGGAGCGGGTGGTGCATGCGTTTGGCCACTATGTACGCGGGCATTCGCGGCGGCGCATGATGGAAAGCGATCCGCAGGGCGCGAACACCCACGCGAAGGCGGCGCATGCCGATCTGCTGCGGGCGCAGGCGCTGTACGACGACCTCGCGGTCGAGTTTGACGACCCGTCGTACGCGGGCGTTGCGAACACCTGTCGAGGTGCAGTGATGGAGTGCGCAGCGGCGCTTGGCACGATGGACACGCACACCGCGATCGAAGCGCTCATGCAGGGCCTCGAGCAGGTGGTGGATGTGACGGCGTATCCGCCGGGCGATTGGCTCGAGAGCTATGGGTGGTGGGCAGTGTTCGGCTGCAACATTGCCCTGCGCGGATCGAGCGGGCCCGAACTGCACCGAGCGATGGCTGTCTTCTCGAACAAGGCATCGGAAATCGCCGAGCGGTTGGAGAACTGGTCGATGCGCGAACGCGCGTTCACCTTCGAGCATCTCCGACGGCAGCGGCAGTTCGAAGCGATTGGATCTGCGGACCATTGGCTGCTCGATGACGAGGACATCCGAATCGTGGCTGGCACGATGGGACGGTTCCCCGCGTTCCGCGAAACCGGTTGGCGAATCCTGGAGAGCGCACGAGCGCTCGAGTCCGCCTAAGAAGTTCACAGGAGACACCCATGAACGACCCCCTCAACACACGCCGCCTTTCACGCTCCCGCGCGAGGCACCGCAACGCACTCAACATCGCGGGCGCTGCGCTCCTGCTTGCGCTGTGGATGCCAGCATCGCCAGGCAGCAGCGCACTCGCCGTTCCGCCGCTGCACGGGACGCGCAGCACGCCGTATCCAGCCGCATTCTGTGCATTCATGGAGGTTCGCTACGGCGAGTACTGGATGCACACGGTGCAGGAGCGAATCGTTCGCCGCGCCTACATCGAATGGTGTCAGAAGCAGAGCAAGCAGAAGCCGAAGCCACCAGAGCGCAGGCGCTGAACCCAGCACAACTCAACCAAGCACAACTCATCCAGTCGGCGGCGTTCACTCACCATGCCGCGCGCCGGCGTCGACGACCCTCGTGCACCGAACTCCGGTGCGACGAGGGTCGATCGTCGTTGGCACTGCCGGCGTGCGCGGGCAGGTGCGAGACGATCAGCCGTGGATGACGCGCCCCTCGGTCGCGAGCGCCGCCTCGTGCAGCGACTCGTGCATCGTTGGATGCGCGTGAACGGTCGAAATGATGTCCTCCGCCGTTGCTTCGAGGCGCTTGGCAAGCCCCATCTCACCGATCAGCTCGCTCGCATCCTCGCCGAAGATGTGGGCGCCGAGGATCTCGCCGTACGGTTCGCTCGTGATGATCTTCACCAACCCGTCCGTCGCACCCACAGCGATCGCCTTCCCATGCGCCTTCAGCGGGTACTTGCCGATCTTGTGCTTGATGCCCTTCGCCTTCACTTCGCGCTCCGTCATGCCGATCGATGCGACCTGCGGCGTGCAGTAGGTGCAACCAGGGATCGACGCGTAATCGACACCGAGCGTGTGATGACCCTTCATGCGCTCGACGGCCGCCACGGCTTCCTCACTCGCCACATGCGCAAGCCACGGCGGGCCAATCACATCACCGATCGCGTACACGCCCGGCACACTCGTCTGATAGGTCGGCTCGGGCTTGTCGCGGTAGTCGGTCCAGATGTGGCCCTTGGCAGGACCGCTCTCGACGAGACGAAGTCCAAGCGATGGATCACACAGTCCATCGATGCGCGCGCCAACGCCGATGGCGACAAGCACCACATCCACTTCCAGCACTTCCGTCTTCTTCTCGTCCTTCACATCAAACAGCGTCACCTTCGCGCCCTTGGCTGTCTTGTCGATGGACTTGATGCTCGTTCCTGTTCGGAACGCGATGCCTTGCGCGGCGAATGTCTTCAGCGCAGCGGCGGAGATGTCATCATCCTCGGCGGGCAGGATGCGATCCTGCATCTCCACCACGGTCACCTGCGTGCCGAATGCGTTGTAGAAGTAGGCGAATTCCACGCCAATGGCACCAGAGCCGACCACCAGCATCGACGCGGGGCGCGCGGGCAGCGTCATCGCTTCCGCGCTCGACACGATCACCTTCCCGTCGCAGGGTGCGATGGGCAGTTGCCGCGGCGCAGCGCCCGTGGCAATCATCACGCGATCAGCGGTCAGCACTTGCGCATCGCCCTCGCCGCTGCCCTTGTAATAGGTGCCAGTCGACTTCCGCACCTCGACCTTGCACGGTCCGCTGGCGGTCTTGCCCGACACGATCTTCGCGTGACCCGCCACATGTTCGATCTTGTTCTTCTTGAAGAGGAACGCGATGCCCGCATTGAGCTGTCCAGTGATGCTGCGGCTTCGCCCGATCACCTTCTCCCAGTTCACCTTGACATGCTCGGGCTTCACCTCGATGCCCCAAGCATCGCCGTGGCGAATCGCATGCATGTAGAGCTCCGCATTGTGGAGCAGCGCCTTCGTCGGGATGCAACCCCAGTTCAGGCAAACGCCACCGAGCTTGTCGCGCTCCACGCAGCACACGCGCATGCCCATCTGTGCGGCACGGATCGCACCGACATAGCCACCTGGTCCGCCGCCAATCACGATGAGATCGAAGTGCCGTGTTTCAGCCATAGGGGTGGGAAGTTTAGCCATCATGCGGCGAACAGTTTGCTAGGATTCCGCGCTCGCCGCCCGACTGCTGGCGAACGATGCGCACGGCTCTCATCAGCGATATTCACGCAAACCTGGCGGCACTCGAGGTGGTGTTGGCGGACATCGACCGCCGTGGCGCGGACCGCATCCTCTGCCTCGGCGACATCGTCGGATACGGACCCGATCCGAAGGAGTGCGTCGACCTCGTTGCCAAGCGCTGCGAGTGGAGCCTGATGGGCAACCACGATTTCGGCGTCCTCTACGAGCCCACGAACTTCAACGCGTCCGCGGAGTCAGCCGCGTACTGGACGCGGCGTCAACTCGAACCATCGCGCAGCGACGACGGTACGGACGCCGAGGAAGTCGCGGCAGCAACACGGCGCTGGGACTTCCTCGGTCAGCTGCGTGTCCGCGTGGTGTTCGGACCCTTCCTCTGTGTGCACGGATCGCCGCGGCGCCCCATCAACGAGTACATCTTCCCCGAGGACGCGCAAAACAGTGCGCGCAAGATCCAGGACATCTTCAAGCGCATCAAGCCGTCGAGCGTGTGCCTCGTGGGGCACACGCATGTGCCAGGCGTGTTCACCGACGATCCAGATTTCCTCCCCGCGGCGGAGATGGCGGAGGGGATCCATCGGTTTGCCGATGGCGAAACGGTGATCGTGAACCCTGGGTCGGTTGGACAGCCGCGCGACCTCAACCCGCGCGCGTCCTACGCGATCCTCGAGACGGGCGAAAACCAGGAGCCGCAGTCCGTGCAGTTCTTCAGGCTCGACTACGACATCCAGCGCACCGTGGACAAGATCAAGTCCATCAGCGAATTGAACGATTGGCTCGGCGAGCGCCTCATGCAAGGTCGCTGACCTCTTCCACGCGAGCAACAGACGATGGAACCAAAGATGAAGCGCATTCTCCTCACCATGGTGATCGTGCTGCTTGCGTCAAGCGTGGCAGCGGTCACCATTCTCGGCCCTGGCCGAACGCAGCCATCGACGAAGCAGGCGCCAGTTCCACCCGCGCCAGCGCCAGCACCAGCACCAGCACCAGCACCCACACCAGCACCCACACCAGCACCCACGGCAGCCGCCACACCCGCCACGCCCGCGGCAAAGTCTGCCGACACCGCGGCGCAGAACAGCAAGGCGAAGTATGTCGTGCGCCCGCCGCTCTCAGCACCGATGCGACCCGACAGCATCGGATCGCTCGACCCAGCGCAGCACCGTTTCCGCGTCGACTTCGCACCAACAAGCGCGGGCATCGACCGCATCATCTTCTCCGAGTTCTGGGTAAACGCCCGCGACCGCATCGCCGCTGAACGCCATGCCGCCGCCGTTGCAGGGGGCACCATCGGACAGGCACCGCCGATGCCGCCCATCGAGTCGCGTTACCTGCTGCAGTCGGAAGGCACGCTCGCAGGCTTCAGCGTGCCGCTGTTGGCGATGCACTCGATCGTCATCGACGGCGTTCGTGTCGACCTGTTCAGCAAGGCCTGGATGCAGTCGCAGCCAGGTGAGTTCGTCGCCATCATCGACGATGCGCAGGGGCAAGCGGTGCTGCGCGTCAAGCGCGCCTACTCGATCATCGCTGCCGCGGGGGGCGGCTTCGACCTGCGGTTGCAGCAGGGGGTCGAAAACATGTCGGGCATTCCGCGGCAGGTCCAGATCATCCACTATGCGCCGAGCGACTTGGCGCGGTCACCGAATGAGATGATGGACATCCGGCGGCTGAAGTTCGGGTACCTGCTCAGCACGAGGCGCGATCCAGCGCAAGCGTCGGTGCTCTCCAACGATGCGATGCTCGAGCGGGCCGATGTCGTGAAGTCGGTGCAGGCGGGGCGCTTCGATGTCTGGCCGAACGAGCAGCAACGCGCGGAGGAGCACAATCTCAGTTGGATCGGTGCGACGAACCGTTACTTCGCACTGGCGCTCCATGCGCTGCCTGCAAGCGAACGTGGCGGAACCGTCAGCAAGTCGCTCGCGCCAGTGGTCGAAGTGGTGCGCGCACAACTGGGATCGCCAGCGCCAAGCGACCCGACCGGCGCGCCATCGCTGTTCGCCGTCGTGCAGTCGCCGCTGACCGATGTGCAGCCGGGAGCCACAGCCGACTTTTCACTTGGGGTCTTCGCAGGCCCGCTCGATCGCAACCTGCTTGGCGCGACCGCTCCCTACTCGCTCCTCGAGATGGTGGGGCTGATTGCATACTCGCTCGGCGGCTGCTGCTCATGGTGCACCTTCGCTTGGCTCGCCAACCTCCTTGTGGAGTTCCTCGGACTGCTGCACGCGTATCTGGTCTTCGACTGGGGGCTCGCCATCATCGCCCTTGTCATCGTGGTGCGCCTGCTGCTGCATCCGATCTCCAAGAAATCGCAAGTGCAGATGCAGCGCATCAGCAAGGGCATGGCGGCACTGAAGCCTGAACTCGATGCATTGAAGGCGCGATACGGCGACGACCCAAAGCGCATGCAGCAAGAACAGTTCCGCCTCTACCGCGAGAAGAACATCAACCCCGTCGGCTGCCTCGGCGGGTTCCTGCCGACATTCCTGCAGATGCCGATCTGGATGGCGCTGTACGCGGTGCTCTATCTCGCGTTTGAGTTGCGGCAGCAGCCAGCGTTCTTCGGCGTGTTCCAACTCTTCGGCGGCTGGCAGTTCCTCGGCGACTTGAGCGCCCAAGACCGTTTCATCCCGCTGCCGACCTCCGTGAACCTCTACCTGTTCACCCTGTCGAGCATCAACATCATCCCGCTGCTCATGGGCGGAGTGTTTTATGTGCAGCAGAAGTACATGACGCCGCCGCAGACCCAGCTGTCGCCCGAGCAGGCGCAGCAGCAGAAGATGATGCGCGTCATGACCGTCGTCATGTTTCCGCTCATGCTGTACGCCGCGCCGTCGGGGCTGACGCTGTACATCATGACCTCCACGCTCATCGGCATCTGGGAAAGCAAGATGGTGCGACGACAGGTGGAAGAAGAAGAACGCAACCCGACGCCGCCGAAGCCGTCCAAGACGCGCGACGCGCTCGGACGCATGTACGAAAAGGCGATGGAACGCGCGCAGGAGAAGCAGCAGCGATCCAAGAAGTTCAAGGATCGGTGATGCACGCCGCCGCGCCCCGCCCAGCGGAGGCCGCCGACGCGATCGTGGCCATCTCGTCGCCCCCCGGTCGTTCACTGCGCGGCCTCGTGCGCATCAGTGGCGACGACGCATTCGCAGTGCTCGGCGCGCGGCTCGCCGGCGGATCGATTGAACGCGCCCGCTCGATCCAGTTCGTGCGACTCACCATCGAAGTCGCCGGCAACCGCTGCCAATGCCCAGCCACGGCACTCGTCATGCCAGCCCCACGATCGTTCACCGGATCGGACACGGTCGAACTCCTGCTCCCCGGCAACCCGCATCTGCTTGCAGCAGTCGTCGACGCCCTGACCGATTCGCGTGCACCCGCACCATCCGCGCGCCGCGCCAACCCCGGCGAGTTCAGCGCCCGCGCATTCGCCGCGGGTCGCCTGCCGATCGCCGACGCAGAGCGCATCGCGCTCACCATCGCGGCCGAGTCGCGCGCACAGTTCGCCGCAGCACAATCCCTGCGCGCATCACCCGTGCAGGCGGCAGCAGACGCGGCCACTCGTCGCGTGACCGCACTCCTCGCGCTCGTCGAAGCGGGCATCGACTTCAGCGATCAAGAAGATGTCGTGGCCATCGAAGCCGCCGAACTCGCCGCGCGCATCCGCGACATCACCGCGCACATCGACGGCATCGTCCGCCGTACCACGCCGGAAGAATCGCTCCGCGCCCTGCCGCTCGTCGTGCTGCACGGTCCGCCCAACGCAGGGAAGTCGAGCCTCTTCAACGCACTGCTCGGACGAACGCGCACCGTCGAATCCGCGGTCCCCGGCTCGACCCGCGACGCGATCGTCGAACCCCTCAGCATCGGCAGCGCCGAAGTGCTTCTCTGCGACCTCCCAGGCATCGAGGACCCGCAGAACGCACTCGCCGCGCACATGCAACTCGCCCGCCGCAGCGCGCTCGACCGCGCGCGACTCGCGCTCCATTGCGCCCCCATCGGCTCCGCCCCACCAAGCGCCGACACGACCGCGCTCCTTGTCTGGACCAAGTCTGACACATCGCCAACCCTCATCCCGACATCCGGCATCCGCACCAGTGCCCACACGCGCGAAGGTCTCGACACTCTCCGCGCCGCCATCGCCGATCACCTCGACAGCGCCGCAAGCAGCGACGAGCCGCTCCTCCTTGAACGCCACCGCCGCGCCATCGCGTCCGCGCAGTCCCACCTGCGCAGCGCCGCCGAACTCGCCGACGCATCCGTCGCGCGCGGCAGCCGCAGCGCCGACCCGGCCGAAGTAGTTGCACTCGAACTCCGCAGCGCGCTCGACGAACTCGGCATCGTCGCCGGTCACCGCACGCCTGACGATGTGCTCGGCGAACTCTTCGCGCGTTTCTGCATCGGCAAGTGATCCGGCCGCTCTGCTACAACCCACTCGTGAGCAATACACACACCATCGACATCCGCGTGCGCTACTGCGAATGCGACCCGATGGGACTCGTGCATCACACCGTCTACCCAGTCTGGTTCGAGATGGGCCGCACCGAAATGCTCCGCGCGCGCGGCGGCTCCTACGCGCAGATGGAAGCGGATGGACTGTTCCTTGTGGTCACGCGACTCGAACTGCGCTACCGCAAGCCAGCGCGGTACGACGAACTCCTGACGCTCGAGACCACACTGCGCGATGTGGGACATGTGAAGATTGAGCATGCGTATCGCCTCAGGCGAGGCCACGACGAACTCGTCGTCGGGGAGACGACACTCGCATGCATTGATCGCAGCGGCAAGGTCCAGCCAGTGCCGCCACAAATCGGCACGCCATAACCGCCGGCAGCGGCTGAACGCCGCCGCCAGCAGCGGCTGAACGCCGCCGCCAGCAGCGGCTGAACGCAGCACATCCCCACGCCAGGGGCGGCGGCACGGACCTGCTGGGGCTCAGACAGCTCTCCAGCTCTCGCCTGCTCCACGGGGCTGGCGCCCCGCGTTCGCAGGCTCGAGAACTCGCCCAGCAGGATCGTGCCGCCGCCTCACACGGTTGGGGTGGGGGTGGTAGGGCCCCCCTGTACCGCGTGGCAACCATTTGTGCCTGCCTGTTTGCCAACACCGAAGGGCGGAGTACCTTTTCATCTCCGTTCTGTGGCGCAATAGGCTGACCGATTTTTAGGGGTACACCCGTGCGATGCATTCGAGACGCGGTAAGGCGATCAAGCCTCTGCTGGATGACCGCTCTAGCGGCACTCACTGCGGTTGTGCTTCCCGTGCGCGCAGGCGGCGAGGTAGTTCCCTGCCCCGCCGACATCACTGGTGACGGAGCCGTCGATTCCGCAGACTTGACAGTGGTGCTGGCAGACTGGGGGCAATGCTCACAGGGCGGTTCGAAGAGATGTTTGGCTGACTTCGACAGCGACGGGGCGATCTCTGGGGTCGATCTGCACTTCCTGCTCACCTCGTGGGGACCGTGTATCTCCGTTCCATCCAGATGTGGTCACCAATGGAGTGATCCGCGAGCGCATTCTCGCGACGGGCCTTGCCTGGCGCGTTCGCGACACGGCGACGCAGATGGAGTTCGTGCTGATCCCGCCTGGGACATTCAACATGGGCTGCAGCGCGTCGAACCAG
>RFON01000047.1 GCA_009926625.1 Planctomycetota bacterium | reverse complement strand
GGCGGTTCGCGCGCGTGCCTGATGCTGTGCGGCATCTGCATGCTTGCGGCGACGCCGCTCACTGCCGCCGCTCTGTACTGTACGGACACGGTGCTGGTGATGACTGTCCTGTTCCTGGCTGCGACCTTCGCCTTCGCATCCCAGGGTCCCGTCAATGCCGTCCTCGTGAACGCCGTTCCTGCGGACCTGCGCGCCTTTGCCGTCGGCGCGAATGTGCTGGCGATCCACGCCTTCGGCGATGTGCCGAGCCCCGTGATCGTCGGTCGCATCGCCGACTCATCGTGGGGCTGGGAGTGGGCGATGGCGCTCATCCCTGCGGCGATGCTGCTGTCGGCCCTCGCCTGGCTGCCGCTGTGGGGGCGTCGATGATCGGCAGTCCAGCGCAGATGCCGTCGCTGCGCCGAGTCGCGCGCGCGGCGCTGATGGGGCTCGGCGCGCTCGCGCTCCTGTTCTTCATCGATCACGAGATCGCACTCTTCGGCGCGAGCCTGCCATGGGTGGTTCACGATCTGGCAAAGGTCCTGACCGAGTTCGGCGAAGGGCAGTGGATCATCGTGCCATCGGTTGTGCTGTTCGTCTACGGCTGGCGCACGGGACGGGACAATCTGGCGCGTTGGGCATTCCTGCTCGGTGTCACGGTCGCCGTGTCTGGCGGAGTCGCGAATGCACTGAAGATCGTGTTCGGACGCTGGCGTCCAGCGGCATTCATCTCGGGCGACCTCACTGGATTCGAATGGTTCGAGAAGGGATGGGTCCGGGCGTCCTTCCCAAGTGGTCACGCGACCACAGCCGCTGCCGCTTCGCTCGTCCTGGCGATCTGGTTTCCGCGGCTCCGCTGGCCCATCATGATCGTGGGGGTAGCGGTCGCTGCCACTCGCATCGTGCTCGAAGCGCACTACCTGACCGATGTGATCGCTGGATGGATGCTCGGTGCAGGCTGTGTGATGACCGCGCTGTGGGTCTGGTGGAAGGTGCATCCGCCTTCGGTGCCGCGCGCGATGGATGCGGTATGGCCGCGATCGCCGACCGCCGTTGCCTGGACGGCGATCGTGGGAGGCACCCTGCTGCGCGTGCTCGTGGGCGTATGGTTGCCGCTTGGCATCGACGAGGCCTATGAAGTTGGCGCGTGCCGATCCGTCACGCTCTCGGGGTTCGATCATCCGCCGCTCGTCTACCTGCTCACGCGCGCCGGTCTCGCGCTGTGCGGCAGCGGTCCCGTGGAGCCCATCTGGATTCGACTCCCCTTCATCCTGCTGTTCGCCTTCACCACATGGATGGCATGGCGCACGGCACGACTTCTGTTTTCGCCGCAGGCTGGTGCATGGACGGCGGTGCTGCTGAATCTCTCGGCACTTTTCTCGGTGGCGCTTGGCGGTTGGGCGCTGCCCGACGGACCGCTGCTTGCCGCGCTGATGGTGATGGCGTGGGCGCTCGCGCGCGGCGGCGTTCTTGGTGCGCTGCAACTGGATGGCGTTCGACCGTGGAATGCGTGGACAACATGGATCGTGGCCGGCGCGGCGCTCGGTGCCGCGGGGCTCGCGAAGTACCAAGCCGCGCTCGCAGGGATCGGCGTGCTGCTGTTCCTGCTGAGCACGCGCGAGGGGCGCCAACTGCTGCGTCACCCCGCACCGTGGCTCGGTGCGGCAACGGCAATCGCAGTGACGAGTCCAGTGCTGATCTGGAACGCGATGAACGACTGGGCATCCTTCCGCTTCCAAGGCGCGCGCGCCGCAGCGGACGGCGGCTTCCATCCGCTGCGCGTGCTTGAATCACTCGGCGCGCAAGCGGGGATCATCCTGCCGTGGATCTGGGCACCGCTGCTGTTCGAGATGGTGAAGGCGCTGCGGCGCGGTCCGCGCGCGGACGGGGTCGCGCGATCGACTTGGTTCTTCGCGTGCATGACAGTCGTGCCCGTCAGCGCGTTCCTCGTGATTGCCGCTTGGAGTCCCAAGGGGCTCCCCCACTGGCCCGCGATTGGATACCTGTTCGCGTTCCCGCTGCTGGGTCTTGCCACGGCGCACGAACTCGCTCATGGCAAGCGTGCACTCGTGCGCAACTGGCTTGCGTTTTCGGCAGTCGTGCTGCTGCTGGTGGTTCCCATCGGCGTCTCGCAGGCATCGAGCGGATGGATGCTGCGCACCATTCCAGCTGCCGCTGCGGTGAAGGATCCAACGCTCGAGGCGTTGCCCTGGAACGCCGTGCGCACCTTCGTTGTGCGGCGAGCCGGGCAGCGCGCGGCGTTTGCGGCAACACAGCCGCCGTTCGTGCCGCCGCCTGCGGTGTTCACGGTGGGCGCGGGTGCAGGCGCGTCGGCAGAGGATCCCCCGTGCGTCGACGAGTTGCGGGCGCTGCCGCCCGCTGCCGATGTGCTCGCGCCGCCGCCCGCTGCGCCGTCCACATGGGAGCGAAAGCCGCCGAAGGTGACGCGCCCGCCGCGCGCGCCCGATCCGCATCCACCGCTTCCCGAATTGGATGCGGACATCCTCGTGCGCTGCGGCGAAGAGGGGGTCGCGCGCAACCGTTTCTTCGCGGCGGCGACCAACTGGCGCGATGCAGGCAAGTTGGCGACCGCGCTGCACGGGACCAACATTGATGTGGCGTGCCTCAGCAGCGACGCGCGGCAGTTTGGATGGCTGCACCCCGATGGCACGCTCATCGGACGCGATGCGCTGCTCGTCGTGCCGAGCGATCAGGTCGATGGGGCGCTTCGCGATCTCGCGCCGCGCTTCGCATCGCTCACACCGATCGCGGTCATCCGACTCAACCGCGGCAACAGCATCGCACAGACACTCACGGTGCTGTGTGCGATCAATTATGCCGGCGGAGCGAGTTCGAGAGCGAAAGCGTCAGAGATTGGCGACTGACCAGCCCGCACGAGGTGTCCGCCGCAGCATGCGGCTCGCTGTGGGACTGTTCGCGAACGCGCAACTCGACGCATCGAACACCAGTTCCTTGCCGGGATCGAGCGAGCTGACCGCGCCGATGGAGAGACTCTCGCACAGTCGACCGGCTTTCTCGAACCGCGACACGCACGCATCCTTCTTCCCTGCAAGACACGCATCCACCCAGTCGTGCCAGTGGTTCGATGCACCCAAGTCCTTGGGGGTCATTTCCACTGGCTTGCCATCGACGAACACGCGAGACCAGGCGTGCTCGATCGGGAACCACAGCACCCCCTTCTCGCCGACGGCGATCACGCCGCCATCGCCCTTCACCACTTCCTCCGCAGTCTTGCCGCCTTCCCAACCTTCGGGCAAACCAAGCGAACGGAAATCAGGAAAGCGACCGCCATCGAACCAGTGCAGCTTCAATCCATTCGCTCCCGTCTTGGGACCGGCCGCATAGGTCACGACGACCGTCTCGCGCTCTGGGTACTGATCGCTCGTCGCCTTCTCTGGATCGCAGCGGACCGAACGCGGCATTCCCAACTCCAGTTCGTAGAACGGCACATCGAGCATGTGGCAGCCCATGTCGCCGAACGCACCTGTTCCCCAATCGATCGTGCCGCGCCAGTTGAAGGGTGTGTAGCCGTCCTTGTATGGACGCTCTGGCGACACGCCGAGGAACAAATCCCATGAAAGCCACTCTGGGATCGGATCGCTGCCTTGCGGGCGATCGCCACCCTGTGGCCACCATCCAGCGGGGCGATTCGTCCATGCATAGAGGTCACTGACTCGACCCACGACGCCGTCGCGCATGAGCTTTGCGCCGTAGCGCCGCCACTTCGTGGCGATGCGCTGCGTTCCCATCTGCGTCACGATGTTCGGCTTCGTCGCAGCCACTTCCGCGAGCCGCCGATTCTCCCAAGCGCCATGCGCGAGCGGCTTCTGGCAATACACATGCTTGCCCATGTTCATCGCCGCCATCGAGATTGCCGCGTGCATGTGATCGGGCGTACTCACGACGACCGCATCAAAGTCCTTCTCCATCGTGGAAAACAGCTCGCGCCAGTCGGCGAACCCCTTGGCCTGCGGGAACTTCGGCGGCACTGCCTTGCCTTCCTTGTCCTTCGTGCCAAGCCGCAAGGCATCGACACTGCGGCGATCCACATCGCAGAGTGCGACGATCTCGACCATCGGATGCGATGCAACCGCACGCAGATCGTCGTTGCCCATCCCGCCGCAGCCGATCTTCGCCACGCGAAGTTTGCTGTTCTGCATCGGACGCTGACGCGAAAGGCGCGTGACTGCCTTGAAGGAAACTGGAGCGGCGAGTGAAGCCAGCACGAAGTCGCGTCGTGAAATGGTCATCCGCGCAGTGGACACGAAAGTCCCCCTCGACGCGAGAGGCCTTGGCAGCGATTACAATCCGTCGGTGGGCGCTTGGGTGGTCCTTCGTGAACGACCAACCTGTCCAGACGCATGAGTGCATCCGAATCCCCAGTATCGCCCACGGATGGGCATGCCAGCGCGGCCGCGAAACTGAAGGCCGGGGTTGTCATCGCCGCAATCGGCATCGTCTTCGGGGACATCGGCACCAGCCCCTTGTATGCACTTCGCGCCGGCTTCCTGCTGCACGGCCAGACATCCGTCAGCGCGGATGCAGTCTCGCAGTCGATGGTGTATGGACTCATCAGCATTTTCTTCTGGACGCTCATCCTCATCATCAGCGTCAAGTATGTGATGTTCATCCTGCGTGCGGACAACCGAGGCGAAGGCGGCAACTTCGCACTGCTCGCACTGCTGCCGACCCGTCAGGAAGGCAGCGTCTTCGGACTGCCGAGGCTCTGGTTCGGGATCGGCATCGTCGGCGCGGCCCTGCTGTATGCCGACGGTCTGATCACCCCCGCCATCAGCGTGCTCTCGGCGCTCGAAGGGCTGAAGGAGTTGCAGCCCTCTGAGCATCGGTCGGAGCCACTCTTCTCGACCGACTTGATCATGTTGATGGCGCTCGTCGTGCTGATCGGGCTCTTCGTCATCCAACGCAAGGGCACTGCGTTCATCGGCTTCCTGTTCGGACCCGTCATGCTGCTGTGGTTCCTGACCCTCGGCGTGCTCGGCGTGCGCAGCGTGATCGAGACGCCGCAGATCCTCGAAGCGCTGAACCCGCTCCACATCATCGATGTCTTCCAAGGATCGTTCGCCTCAGCCATCACCATCGTCAGCGCGGTGATGCTGTGCATCACGGGTGGCGAGGCGCTCTATGCAGACCTCGGTCACTTCGGGCGGCGAACGATTGCAACCGCGTGGTACTTCGTCGTCATGCCTGGGCTGCTGCTGAACTATCTCGGCCAAGGTGCGCTGCTGCTGCGGAACCCCGATGCCATCGTGAATCCATTCTTCCAACTGGTGCCCGAGTGGGGCATCGGCCCCATGGTGATACTGGCGACCGCCGCGGCGATCATCGCCAGCCAAGCGATCATCACGGGAATGTTCTCGCTCACGCATGCCGCCATCCAACTCGGGCTGATGCCGCGACTTCGGGTCATCCATACCTCCGAGCATGGCTCGCAGGTGTATGTGCCTCTGATGAACGGCATCGCCGTCGTGCTCGTCTGCCTCGTCGTGCTGGTGTTCCAGTCATCGGAGCGGCTCGCGAGTGCGTACGGTCTCGCCGTGGCGCTCAACATGGGACTCGTCGGATTGCTCTTCGCCGTGCTGATGAACCGCCACAGGGGATGGGGTCCACTTCGTGTGGCCGCCTTCCTCGGGGTGTTCTTCACGCTCGACCTGTGCTTCATCCTCGCCAACACCTTCAAGATCCCAAACGGCGGCTGGTTCACGCTGCTCATTGCTGCGACGACCTGCTACATCATCTTCACATGGATTCGCGGGCGACAGGTCATGGTGGAACGCTACGCACGGCAGACGCTCGACTTCACCCACCTCGTCAACAGTCTGCAAACGCACCCACTCCCTCGCGTCTCCGGCACGGCCGTCTTCCTGACTCAACAGCAAGTCGGTGTCCCTCCCACGCTGCTGCACCACATCAAGCACAACAAGGTGCTGCACGAGCAGGTCGTCATCATGACCGTGCAGACGGTTGCCGTGCCGTTCGTTGATCCGGAGGATCAAGTGGAGGTCGCAGAGCAGACCGATGGTTTCTGGACCGTTGCCGCGAAGAACGGATTCCTGCAGTCCGCAGATGTCCCGCGACTGATGCGACTCGCGAGCGACCGCGGACTCGAAACGCACGAGGGCAGCACGACATACTTCCTGGGCAGAACGATTCTGTCCCCGCGCGGTCGATCGGCCATGCCCGGTTTCCAGAAGCGGCTGTTCTGCACGCTTGGCCAGATCAGTTCAAGCAACCCGCTCTACTTCTCGATCCCGCCGGGTCGAATGATCGAACTCGGCGTGCAAGTGGACATCTGAGCGCACGACCCAACGCCGAGGGCGCCGATCAGGTTGGACGCGCACCGAAGCGCGATTACCATTCGCTGCATGGGTGAAATCCCCACCATTTCACCGCGCTTCATGCGCATGGCTGCGTGGGCGCTCGTGGCGACGCTCGCAGCATGCGACAGGCAAGCCCCCCCGTCGCCCTCCGATCTTTTCGCACAGGCGCAGGCACAGGAAGCAGGCACCAACGGCAGCGTCAACATCGAGGCAGCGATCATCCTCTACGAACGCGCTGCCGAGGGCGGCAATCTGGGGGCAATTCAGCGGCTCGTCGCGCTTCACCGCAGCGGCTGGAATGGCAAACCACAAAACCGTGTCGCACTGCAGCGTTGGCTTCGCGAGGCAGCGAAACTCGGCGACGCGGAGTGCGCGCTCGAACTGGCAGGGATGATCGTGCGCGGGAACGGCGTGTCGACGGACGAGGCGGATGCCACGCAGATGTACCGCCTTGCTGCGGAGGCTGGCAGCATCGAGGGTGCCCTGCGCTACGGCGTCCGCTTGGCGGACGGCGTCGGGAGCGAGAGGGATGCAACGGCCGCGCGCCAGTGGTTGGAGAAGGGCATGAATGCCGACCCTTCGCTCGCGGCGCGGCGGCTTGGATTCCTGATCGCCGAAGGCGCAGGTGGACCCGCCGACGATGGTGCGGCACTGCGCTGGATTCGCATGGCGGCGGAACGCGGCGATGCGCTCGCGCAGCATCGGCTCGGACAGTTCCTTGCTGAGGGTCGTGGCTGCGCGCCCGACGCGGGCGAGGCAATCGTTTGGTATCGCCTTGCTGCGGATGAAGATCTGCTTGACGCCCAACTGTCGCTTGCGCTCGCGCTGCGCGATGGAGTTGGTGTGAAGGCAGATGCGGTCGAGGCGATCCAGTGGCTCGAACGCGCCGCCGCGAAGGGGTCACCCGTGGCGCAGCTGCTTGCTGCGCGCATGTACGACGATGGCGATCAGATCGCGCGCGATCCCGCGCGTGCAGCGGCGCTGTATGCGCTGGCATCGGCGCAAGGTTCGGTGGTGGCAAGCGTCTCGCTTGGCATGCTGCAGTCCGCTGGCGATGGTGTGGCGCGCGATCCCCAAGCGGCCGCAAAGCTCTTTCTGGGCGCAGCGGAGCGCGGCGATTCGGATGCGCAGCTCCTGCTCGGTCGGCTGCTGCTCGCTGGCGAGGGCATTCAACAGAATCCGCGCGAAGCGGCAGCGTGGTTCACCAAGGCCGCGGATGCGGGTCTTGCGGAGGCACAGTACGAACTCGGGCGGATGTACGAGTTCGGCACCGGCGTGACTGCGGACATCGCGCAGTCGACGGTTCTTTACCGCGCGGCTGCCGAGCAGGGATTGGCTGATGCGTGTTATGTGCTTGGGTGGCGCTACGACCATGGGCACGGACTTCCCGAGAGCGATCTTGAGGCTGCCGCCTGGTACCGAGCCGCTGCCGATCAAGACATTCCGCATGCGAAGTTGCAGCTCGGTGTGCTCTACGAGCGTGGCGATGGGCTGCCGCAGAACGATGCGGTCGCCGCACAGCTTTACCTCGATGCATCCGAGCAGGGATTGGACTGGGCGCAGTACTTCCTCGGGCAGATGTACCGACGCGGCGCAGGCGTTCCATATGACATGATTGCCGCCTACGCATGGTTGAACCTGGGCGCGAGCGCAGGCAACCACGCTGCTGCGCACGAACGCAACCAGTTGCGAGGCAAGATGACCAAGGAAGACATCGCCAAGGCGCAGGATCTGTCGCTGCGACTGCTGAAGGTCACGCCAGAGGAAGCGCTCGAGAATCGACAGCGGTACTTGCCGCCAGGACAACGCAAGCTCGGCTCTTCGCAGGCCAGCATGCTGCAGCCGACGGACAGCACGCGCCGCGCCATCGGCGCGGATGATGCAGGCAAGAGCGGGAAGGGTTCGAGTTCCGGCAGCGGGCGATCGCGTTCCTCTGGATCGGGACTCGCACCGAAAACGCCAAGCATTCCGCGTTGACCTGCGGGCCGACAAGCGCCCGCCAACTCACGAGAACGGGAAGCGGGGAAAAGAAAAGACCCGCTGCATCAGCAGCGGGTCTTCGACGATTCGTCGTTGATCGAACGAATTGATTCGCGTGAATCGGATCAGTAACGATCGCGGCCACCGCCGCCACCGTAGCCACCGCCGCCACCGCCGCCACCGTAGCCGCCGCGGCCACCGCCGCCGCCGCCACCGTAGCCACCGCGACCACCGCCGCCACCGAATCCGCCGCGCGAGCCACCACCCGATGCGGGCGGACGAGCTTCGTTCACGGTGAGGTTGCGACCTTCAAACGCCTTGCCATTCGAATCCTCGATGGCCTTCTTTGCACCATCGTCGTCACCCATGGTGACGAAAGCAAATCCACGCGAACGACCGGTTTCACGATCGGTGGCGATGAACACCTCGGTCACGGGCCCGTACTGGCCGAAGTGCGCAGCGAGCGCCTCCTGCGTGGTCTTGAACGGCAAATTTCCAACATACAGCTTCATAGAGATACGTCACTTTCTTGAAACGCGCGAGCTCAGCGAAAACCGTTACGGAAAATGACGCAGCCGACTTCGAAGCGCAGGCGCAAACCTTGAATGAGGTTGGACAGTCCAACCCCGAACGCGAAATGCTAGCAGAATGTGAAGATCACACAATGCCAAAACGAGATCATCACCGACGGAGCGATAACCCACTCGACGCCCCTTCCCGACCCGTCACTGCGCCGCGACTTGGCCAGGCTTCGGTCGCACATCCTCGCGCGCCGTCTGTCGCCGCAACATCAACACGCGGACATCAGGGTCGATGACCACTTCCTTCGGCTCGAAGTCGCTTTCGATCTCGACCTCACTTGTCTCGCCGGCAGCCATGATCGATATCACCCTCGCATCGCGGTACTCGGGTCGCTGCACGGCTGACGCGGCGCGCTCCTCAGCTGTTCGAACGCTCGTCGACTCAGGCCAACGCTCCTCGCCATTGACCACGGCGATATCGACAGCAACGCGACCCGTTCCCGTGTTTCGAACTCGCACGCGTGTGCGCCATGGATCGCCTGGCGCAAGGGGCGACTGCGCCTCCACCAGCTCGACCTTGAACTCGGGAACCACCACATCGAAGAACCACTGCTGCACGAACGCGTCGTACGCCGCGGCATCAGGCGCGTGCGGGCGCATCGCCTCGACGAAATCCTGCAGCAGCGGGAAATCAGGGCCATGCAGGAACTTTTCGATGAACGCGCGAACACCCGCGTTCATGCGTTCCTCACCCATGTGTTCCATCAGCATCCAGAACACCCAGCCGCCCTTGTCATAGGTGACTGTCCCGTCGCCGCTGCGCGCGCCGTCGATCTCCACCATCGGCCGCTCATCGTCTGCGCTGCGGCTGTTGCCATAGATGAATTCGATCTGACGCATGAACGCCATGCGCGCGCGCTCGCCGCGCAACTGTCGCATCAGCCTCGCCGTGGACCAGTGCGCCATGCCTTCACTCAGGATGTTGCCGCCAGGTCCATCACCTGGCCGCAGGATGTTGCCCCACCACTGGTGCGCTGCCTCATGCGCGGTCACCATGAACGGCGTGTCCTGTTCGGGCGTGGGCTTCGACATGAAGCCGATCCCCTCGCTGAAGACGATGTTGGTGGG
>RFON01000046.1 GCA_009926625.1 Planctomycetota bacterium | reverse complement strand
CGACGACGGAACGCTGCAGGGAATACGTTGGGGAAAAATCGCCCGCCTCAGGCGGGCGTTTTCCTTTTTGGGATCGGATTGCATTTGACCTCGCAACGACCGTGGAGATGGCGGGTTGATCCCTGACTCAGAGTCACCGCGCAGTGCGATCACTCCCACGGCCATCCAACAACTGATTCGGGTCTTGGCATTGGGTCGGGAAGGCTGACTTGAGATGCACCGAGCACCGTTCCCGTTGCAAACGCGAGATCAATCAGGGATATCTCGTACTGAGCCGATGCGTCGACTTCGCGCGCCTGCGCATCTGCAAGGCGCGCCGCGGCATCGAGCACTTCGACACTCGTCCGCAGTCCCACATCAAATTGCCGCTGTTCCGCCAGCAGAGCACGCTCCGCGAATGTCACCTCGAGCCGGGTGGCAACCACGCGCCGCCAAGCGCCGGCGACGGTGTCGACCACATCGTGAACTTCCTGCGTGATGGCCTGACGACGACTCTCCTTTGTCGCGAGGCGCTGAAGCCTTCGCGCAATGGCTTGGCTGAGCCGCGCCTTCCTCGCCTCGTTCCCAAGAGGAATGCTGCCACTGACACTGACCACGAATGGATCCGAATCGCCGAGGCTGCTGTAAGCCTGCCCCAGACTTGCAGCATCTCCGAGATACTGATACTGATAGTCCAGCGTGAACGAGGGAAGCGCTTCATTCCGAGCCAATGCAACGCGCTCCGCATCTACGGCAAGTTGAAGTTCAAGCTCAAGCAGATCCATGCGGTTGTTCAATGCCAACGCGGTGAGAGCCGCAGGATCCAGATTCAGTCCAAACGGCTCACTCGCCGTGATCGGATCGAGCATGGTGGGCCCGTCGACTGGATACTGCGGCGAATTCATGAAACGCTTCAAGGACCGAGCACGTATTCGCAGCACGTTGTCCGCCACGATGATCTGCTCGATTGTGCGACCAACACCGCTTTGTGCTCGAAGCAGTTCAATCGGCGCCGCATCGCCTTGATCGACCCTCCTCCTTGCGCGCGCCATCTGCTCCTCAGCAAGGCGATGCTGGCGTTCTCGAACCTCCAGGATGCGCCGCGCGGTGAAGAGTTGCCAATAGGACTTCTCGGCATTCGCAAGGATTCGAATCATCTCGAGGGTGGTTCGAGCGTCAATCTGCCGCGCCTCCATCTGTGCGACCCGAATGCTCGCGGTATTCGCTCGAATCCCAAAGCCTCGGAGCAGTGGAAGAGACAGATTGACGCTCAGCCCTGCTTCCCAAGGTTCTGGCGTCAACACACTATCCGCAGCGATGGCCAGCGTGCTGACATTGATCGTGCCACCAGTTGCAAGAGGGAAGTCGACACCGATCTTCGCGGAGTCGGAGGCGGTCGGGAGCCCGCTCTCCAGGTTCTCAACCAGCGTGCTGTCGTTGCGGGTGTAGTTGCCACGCAACACTGCCTCAAACTTGGCCGCCTCCGCATCGAGTGCGGTCACGCCGAGGGTCGGGTTGTAGCGCTGAACAGAGAGATCGAGGTTGTACTCCAGCGACCACTGACGAACATCGGCGAGCGACACAGTTGCACGTACTGGGTGGGTGGGTGAGCCGAAGCCAACTTCCACGGCATCCTGTACCGCATCCGCAAGCGTGACCGGTGGCTCCTGTGACTCTGCCTTCGGATCGAGGAGAGCAGGTCGACGCAGGCGCTCCAATTCCATCGGCGGTAGTGCGGTGTCCTCGAGATAATCGCGACCATTGCAGCCCTGGAGAAGGCAGAGCGTCCATGGCACCACTCCCCACATCACGGTGCGTTGCTGCTGGAATGCTCGAGCCTTCCCAACGGCGCGAGGGCAGTCATCGAGAGCCATGCGATTCACAGTTCCGCCTTGCTTTGCTCCTGCGCCTTGGGTTCGCTCGGCGAAAAGACTGGGGGGAATCCATTCAACTGTCGCCAGACCTCCTGCCACAAGGGAACGGTCTGGAGAAGGACCCACGCCTTGGTGCGAACCCCTTGGCGAAGAAACTGTGCACTCGGCCACGGAGCATCAGACTTGTCTGGGCAAATCACGATTCGAAAGCGCCCCGCACCATCGTCCACTGCGTCGATCGACATGATCCTCCCACCAAAGGTGCCGACAGCCACGCTCGGCCAACCGACAAACTGAATTGCTGGCCACCCCTCGAACTGCAGCCGAACCTGCCCCACCAACCCCGATGGGAGCAAAGTGCCAACCGTCGGAGCCACCAACGGCATGTCCATCCCATCAATCCACGCCTCGACGAAGCGCTCCTCCGTCTGCGGAATCAGCACGCAGATGGAAGACCCTGGCTTCAAGTAGGCGCCCTCGGTCGCGGAAACACTGAGGATGATCCCATCACGCGGCGCAGAGATGATCTGCTGCTCTGACTTGCTGATCAGGATGTCGACCGCGGAGATGTCGCGTGTCGCCGCTGCGAGATCTGCTTCGGCAAGTCCGCGACTTGCCTTTGAACTGGCGATGATCGCGTCATAGTCGCGTGCCGTGCGCTCAAGAACAGCCTTGGCGGCCGCGAGGTTTGCCTTGGCGCTGTCGACTGTGAGCTTCGCAAGTTCCCAGTCGCGCTTGGAAATGTCATCGGTCTTCAGCAGTTCTTCCATGCGACGCGCGTTGATCTGCCCAGTATCGAACACGACCTGCTCTGCATTCACGCGTTGCGCAGCCGCGTCAAGCGCCTGAGGCTTTGCGAGTTCCTGACTTTTGATCTGCTCATCAATGTCGCGGATCCGCTGTTCAGCCGCTGCACGCCGCGCCACCGCAGCGTCATGCTGGAGTCGAAGATTCAGAAGCAGGTTTGGATCGTTGTCTTGAATCTCCGCGATGAGATCTCCTTGGCGCACGGCCTGATTCTCGACAACATGCAACCGCTTCACGCGCCCTTCCACAGGCGCTTCGATGTTGGCGCGGCGATCGAGCGGATTGAACGCGATGACCCGCCCCACACCACGAACAGACTGCTGCCATGGGAAGATCAACATGCTCAGGGCGACGATGACTACGCCAACGGAGAGCAGGCGAGCAAGCAGCCGCGAGCGGCGGGTTGTGCCAGCCTGCGCAAGCACAGGAGGTGGAACTGGAAGGAGCGGAATCGGGTCAGGCATGTGCGACAACCTCAGCGGATTCACACTCAACCACTCGGGAACACAGTGCAGCAACTCGGGGGTCACTCGTCCCCACGACGACCGTCCATGGAATGGGAGCTTGCAGCAGCGCGGCGTCGAGAGCCTCGCGCGTGAGATCGTGCCCATCGAGAAGCCCATCGATGAGAAGAAGCGCAGGCCTTTGAACGATCGCGCGGGCTGCAATCAACCGATCGCCTTCGCTGTCCGACAGCGGCATGCCTCCCGTGACGAGCTGGGTGTCGAGCCCACCCGGGAGTGATTGCACCAAGTCCCCAAGCCCGACACTGTTGAGGGCGGAGAGCATCTTGCGCACATCGACGTTGGAACTGCCCAGCGCGAGATTGTCAGCGATGGAACCCGAAAAGACATCACCAGCCCGAAGCAGGCAGATACGCGAGCGCAAACATGGCAGATCCCAAGCGCGCAGATCAATGCCATGGATGGTGATGTCGCCGCGCAGCGGGTGACGCAGTCCCGCGAGGTGCTCAAGAATGACGCCAGTCTCTGTCCCTCGCGAACCTACCAGCGCAATACGCTCGCCGGACGCGGCGGCAAACGACAATCCGACAACCCTCCGGCGGCAGTCCGTTCGAGAGCACTCGACCTGACGCACTTCGACGTGAAATCCCCCATCCGACGGCAGCGCGCGCTCCCCCCCTCGACGCTGCAGCGGTAGGTCAACGAGGTACCCCAGCTTGTCCACCGCTGCCGCGGCGTCATACCAAGCCTCGAACTGCTTCCCGAGACTCGACACCGACTTCACGATCGCTGCGACAATGATCTCGCTTGCGACGAGTTGTCCCAAGGTGAGTTGCTGACTCAACACAAGCCAACCACCGAGGACCAAGAGGAGCGTTGCGGCAATCACCTCCAAGGCGAGAAGCCCACCAATCTGCCGCATGAGCACGGAGAAGTGGCTGCTCCGACCGCGCAGGTACTTTCGAACCAGGTCCTCCGCTCGCTCCCGTGCGAACTCGACCCCACTGCCAACCATGAATGTCCGCGGATGGCGCGCAATCTCCTCCATCCAGGAGATCACTTCGTACTTGCATCTCGACTCTTCAACACTTGTACGAACGGCGCCTCGACCCGCGAGGAAGACGATGGCGGCCAGGGTAAGCAGCACCACAATCGAAAAGGCGAGAAGAAAGGGGTGATAGAACGCCAACACGGTGAGCCCGATCGTGGTGCTGAGCACCAGATTGATTCCGCTGAGCAGAATCATGCTGGCGCTCTTTTGGACCGTCACAACATCGAGAAAACGATTGACCAGTTCGGGCGCGTGCTCTCGATCGAGCCCTGCCAGATCAACACTGGGAAGGCGCTGCGCCAGATCGGTCGCAAGCCTCACAAAGATCCGGCGGCGAATCACCTCCGCGACGACATACTGCAGCCCGCGCAGCAGCCCGGCCAAGGCAAAGCAGACAAGCACGACCGCAGCGAGAGCCACCAAGCCTTGGAGGAAGGGAATCGCGCGGCTGCCAAAACTCAGGTTGCTGATGAACGCATTGATGGCGAGCGGCAGTGCGAGGTAGAGCAGTCCGGTCACCAGACTGAAAATCGCGATGGTCCAGAACTCGGGAGCTTCCGGCCGCATCAAAGCGAGCAGGCGCCTGACTGGATCAACATGGGTTTGATCGGACGGGTTTTCTTCGGCATGTCGACCGTGCGACATGTCTTCGACGGGTCGTTCCAGATGCACGACTGCAACCTCGACCTCGCCGTGCACCCCGTCGCCATGGAGTGCACGCGCGAGAGACGCTCTGCTGATGCTCTCAGCGTCGTCCGTTGGCGTATCACTGAACCATGCCCTGGCTCGAAGAAAGCCGTGCGGTCGAATCGCGATCCACCGTTTCGCCGTTGCATCCCACCCGACCACCGTGATAGACCGACTTGCGAGCCAGACCACTTCTGAGACACGCATTCGGACGGGACGAGCCATGAGCCCTACGGCCGCTGCGAAACGCGGCAAGCAGGCCAGAGGATCTTCCGCATCCGATTCCTCAAACAGCGCGCGGATTGCAGCAGGATCGACTTTGTGTGAGAACTGCCGACCCAGCTCGAGGAACAGGTCGATGGTCTGTGAGACAAAGCTGGGGCCCATGGCAGATATAAGTTGGTCAGGTCAGCGCCTTCGGGGCACCCCCATTGAAGTGAGGTACTGACGGTTCGACATTTACGCCGAAGCTGGATAAATGTTCGAGGGCAAATCAATCGATCCGCCCAAGAACCCTCTCCCTTTTCAAGTATTCTGCATGATAACTGCGTCAACATTATAGGACGTCAAGTACCACGCCATGTTGGGTTGAACGTTGAACTTGGGAAAACTGTGATCGATGTTTCGGTGGATTGTCGTTTCTCCTGTTGAACACGGCAGGCTTGGTTAGGGACTCCCGAGCCTGTCCGACACGGCTGAGGCGACGAAAGAAGCCAAAGCCACGACGCGGAGACGTAAGACACCTCCAAGTCACGATGCGGGCCTCGACGGACTGGACACCCGACGACGACGGAACGCTGCAGGGAATACGTTGGGGAAAAATCGCCCGCCTCAGGCGGGCGTTTTCCTTTTTGCCATTCGAACTATGCGAAGAGGAGAATCGGCAATGCGAAACGGCGAAGAGGCGAAGGGTCAGTTCCCCGCGCTGCAGTTTCCCTGCCATGCGGCCAACATGAACGCCAAGTCTTCGCTGTCGACGACGCCCGACCCATTGAAGTCTGCTGGGCAGCTTGCGTATTCGCAGTCGCCCCATGCGCCGAGCAGGCTGGCGAGGTCAGCGCCTTCCGTCACGCGATCTCCGTTGAGGTCACCAGGGCACAGCGGCAAGATGCCACGAGCCTTCACCTTGAACTGCTGGCGGATGGTGATCGGGCGAGCGATGATGGACTGCGCATCGGCAATAACTTCAGCCGGCGAGTACCAGTCGACTCCGTAGGTCGTCAGCAACAGATCCTTTGTCAGGGGGTGGATGTCGAACTCCGTCCAACCGTAGTGGTGCATAGCCACTGAACCGCCAACGAGGAATGTCTCATCGATGGATGGGTCCTGGATGCCCGTCGGTGAGTAGCCGTAGCCACCCACAACCTGATCGAGCACCTGTCCAATGAACTGATCCTTGCCGAAATTCGGGAGCGACTGGTAGTACTGGAACTGTTGCTGGGTGATCGCACCCGTCGACAGACCAAGCTGCGCGAAGGTCGGTCCAGCGGGCGCCGAATACGCCAACGATCCGGTCACGATCTCGAAGGTGCCAGTGAACAGCTGCTGCGAGGGATTGGACGGATTGATGACGGTCACATCATTCACGATGGTGCCGTGGAAGTCGGCGGTCACGAACACGACATTGGTGAGCCCAAGCGCGAGGATTTGCTGCAGGATGTATGCGCGCTCAGCCGCGTAACCCTCCCAACGATCCTCGCCAGCGAGCGGACCGAAGTTCTGCATCGGCATGGAAGTCATGATGAACTTCCATGTCACGCCGCGAGCCTGCGCGGTTGCGAGGTCGGTGAGCAGGCGCTGGATCTGTGCACTGCCCAACATCGTGCGCGCAGGGTTGTAGCTCGCGGTGATGAATGCAGTGACCTGCGCAGGATCGAAGGGATTCGAGACAGGCGCAAGGCTCGCGTCACGGAAACTGCGGGCATCGAGCATGAAGACGGATGCGTCGCTTCCCCAAGCGAACGACCGATACAGGTCGGGACGACCAGCCATGCGCGCATCGATCGCGCTGTTGCCGATGACGGGCCACACAGCGGGCACGAGCGGGTTGTGCTCAACGAAGGCCTGAAGTCCGTTGACATAAAGGCTGCCCTGATTGAACCAAGAGGTGCCGTCAAACGCTCCACCGTCGAAGTCGTTCGTCACTTCGTGATCGTCGATGGATGCGAATGTCGGGACAACGGCGGTCAACTCGCCCCATGGATCGATCCCATAGGAGGGCGCGTAGTTTTCGACATGCTTTGCGCGGAACTCGTCAAGCGTCGCCGCAGGACCGTTGGGGACTGCAGGGCTGGGAACATCTGCGTACACCGTGTCACCCAACTTGACGAAGAAGTCAAGGCGGCGCTCATCGGCGTTGCCGATGGCGGTGAAGAGGCCGACATCGCCGCGCCAGTCACCCGTCACGCCAAATCGCACCCCACGGTCGGCCGACGCTGCCGCCACTGGCGCTGCACGCATCACGAAGCGCGCCGTTCGGACGGCTTGCCCCTCAACAGCCCGCGCGAAGTATGCGCCTGGGGCAAGCCCCGTGACGATCGCCTTTCCTGGAACCAAGGCGTTGTCGACAGTCAGCTGCTGCGAACTGACGACATCCGTGAACAGCTCGTCGCGCGCGATCTCCACGGTCACGACGCCCGTTCCCGTCGCTGGGCTCACCAGGATGGCAGCCCGACCGCCGATCACATCCCCGACCGAGATTCGAGGTTCCAATACACCAGCAAGAGCACCGCTTGCGAGGGCAGCGACCAAGGAAGAAACGATGAGCGGGCGAATGATCGACATTGGGGGGGCTTTCTCCTAAAAAAGGTTGTTGGGGAGAGTGCCACCAAATCGCACAGGTTGCCCGTGCGATCGGTGAAGGGCGCATGAATTGACTGCGAAGAACTCGTTCGCGCTGGATCAGTTCCACGCGCTCAGCATCTGAGCGAGGTCAGCGCCTTCGACGACCCCGTCGTTGTTGAGATCCGCGGGACCGTTCAATCCCCAAGTGCCAAGCAGCGCCGCAAGATCGGCACCGTTGACCAAACCGTCGCCATCAAGGTCGGCAAACACGGGGACCACCACATAAGTGATTTCCAGTCGCGGGCGCAGGATGACATTGCCATTCTCGCTCGAGCGAATCTCGATGCCGTCGTCGTTGCCGCTGATGATTTGCGGCATGACGGCAAGCCCTTGGTTGGGAGTTCCATTCGCCCAAGCCTGCACAACGCTCGTGACATCGATCCGACGCATCGTGTCGCTGTCCGGCACATTGTCTCCGAGGAAGGATCCGACGAGTTCGCCGAGGTCCTGTCCGACGCTCAGTCCGCCCGACAGCGAGTTCCATGTCGATGACTCGTTCCAATCGCGAATCACCCTGTAGACATAGAAGTAAGGGTTGTAGAACGGCGTGTCGATGTCGTCGGGAATGTCCAAGACGAGCGTTGCCTTGGTGATGGTGCTGCCTGCGGGGACCGCGCCGGCGCCGAAAATGCCGTCGAAACGAAGCAGCGCCTGCCCTCGGTAGTCGGAGAAGAAGGAGTTGGCCGTGTCGTCATCCGACACGCGAGTGTCGTTGTTCCCGTAGCTCGAGTTGGGATTCTGCTGGCTCACCCAAGTGTCCTGCGTTCCCTCATAGCCGTTGATCCCTTGCTGGAACGCCTTGAAGCCACGGTCTGGAGCTGTGCGGTACGAAGGGAAGTCGACCGCGAGCGTGAAGTCACTCTCCGATGCGGTGCGGATCGCCTGCAAGGTGGGCGAGTAGGTGTCGACATCGATCGTGCCCGACACCGTGTCGAACTTCATGATGCGAAGCCATCCATCGCCACCGTTCGGATCGTCCTGATAGTCCGCAAGAACTTCGTGCACGGGCTTGCCCGCCACATTCGTGCTGGTTTGACGGAACTCCTCGTGGAAGTGCCCGCAGTTCACCAAGAAGATGTTGGTGTTCTTGCGAATGAACCACTGGAAAAAGTCCTCGCTTTGGATCCCCTGCGGGTCATAGAGGCCCTCCGCCGAGTACCAGATGGCTGGGTAGCGTCCCGACGGCACGACCGGGACTCCAGCGGTGTAGTCCTCCGCATCCTGCAAGTAACGGTGCGTTGTCAGCATCACGCAGCGGCGCGGATTGGCATCCAAGACACCCTGCGCCCACGACAATTCCGCGATCGGGGTGTCGCACGCGAGGTGCAGCGCGAGAAAGTCGAAGCCGCCGGCCGAGAAGAACTGGTAACTGCTCAAACCACTCGGCGACGCACCCTTGAAGAACGGCGCATTGGCAAAGCGCGAAGGGCCGAAGCGTTGCAGGTAGTTCTGCGGGATGAAGGGCTGGCCCGACCCGCCGCTTGGGAGAATGTCGTGATTGCCGGGGCACACGCCGTAGGCCAGCCCCGAATCATCAAGCACCCGCATCGAGATGTCCGCGCGGTCCCACTGCAGAACCTGGTCCGCATTGTTCACGATGTCGCCGTAGTGCGAGATGAACTGGATGTTGAGCTGCGCCGCATTGTCAACCACCCAGTTGGTCTGCGTCGTGAAGATCTCTGGGTAGGTGCTGGAATAATTCTGCGTGTCGGGCAGACCGATCACCGTGAAACCTGCTGGGAGCATCGAAGGCAGCGCCAGCGGGATCTGGTCTGCACGGAGCCCCTCGCTGCCGAATCCGTACACGCGCTGGCGCCTTGCCTGCTCCTCGAACCACGGAAGGCGATGACGATGACCATGTTCTTCGATGCCGTCGTGAGCCAAAACGAACGATGCGCAGAGGGTGGCGGTGAGGAGCATGGGCGTAAGAATGGCGGCATCGTGTGCAGATTTCGTTGGGTTCACGCACGATCTTGTTTTGAAGCCCGAGGTGCTCTCTCTGGAGCATCGTCGAGCAGCATTCGTCGTGGCGGCGTGTTGAGGTCCTCAAACTGCCCCGTTCGGGCTGCCCAAACGAATCCGAGCACAGCCGCCACCGCGACGAGGAGGGCGACAGGAATCGCGATGGTCAGCAGTATCACCGCGCACCCTTCCCCGCCACTGATTGCCGTTTCCCGCTCGGGCGTCCGATGCGCGTGACAGGGGTGCGCTGAACAGGTCCACCCGCTATGAGAGACTTTCGCGGCCCAAGGGGCCGAGAGGAGTCTCCGATGAAGCGTTCGACGAACAGGAAGC
>RFON01000045.1 GCA_009926625.1 Planctomycetota bacterium | reverse complement strand
CCTCGCGGCTGCGATCTCGCGGGTCCGACCGCCGAATGCGCGCTGGGCAGTCCGCATTCATGCAGATGATGTAAACGCCTGGCTCGCGGTTCGCCTGCCACAGTGGCGTTCGCATGATCCCTCGTTGGTGTGGCCGCTCGAGGGTGTCTTCGCAGAACTGCGCTGCGATGCGGGAAGTTTGACCATCCTGCTGGAAAAGGGCGGACGCATCTTCAGTTGCGGCGTGGCGACTCGTGTGGAGGGCGGCGTCATTCGGTTGCGGCCGGAGGGCGGCGCGATCGGCCGCTTGCCCGTGCCATCGGGCGGTGCGCTCGCGTGGCGTTTTCTCGACGGCGAGGCTGCGGCGCAGCAGCAGGTCTCCGCGCTGTATCCGCTGCAGGATGGACGCACCATCGAGATCTGCGCGGTCGATGTCGTGGACGGTGCCATCGAGGTGGAGTGCGTCACGCGTTCTGCTGCCCCCGCGTCGGATGGTCGCTAGGATGGGTTGCCTTCGGCGCATCGCACGACGCATTCGCACGGCCATCCATCATGCCTCACCTGACCATCAACGGCGTTCAACTTGAGTTCACCAAGGGACAGTCGATCATCGATGTGGCGCTGCAAAGCGGCATCGAGATTCCGCACTACTGCTACCACCCTGGACTCTCCGTTCCAGCGAACTGCCGCATCTGTCTCGCTGAGATCAGTCAGCCCAACCCTAAGTCGGGACAGCTGGAGAAGATCCCGAAGCTGATGCCGACATGCCACACGCCCGCTGCGGAGGGAATGGTCGTCACCACCGAGAGCCCGAAGGCCGTGGCGAACCAGAAGGCGGTGATGGAGTTCCTGCTCATCAATCATCCAGTGGACTGCGCCGTCTGTGATCAGGCAGGGGAGTGCCACCTTCAGGATTACTCCTACGAGTACGGTCGAAGCCACTCGCGCTTCCAAGAAGACAAGATCAAGAACCCCAAGAAGGATGTTGGCGAGCATGTGCTGCTCTACAGCGACCGATGCATCATGTGCACGCGCTGCGTGCGGTTCACCAAGGAAGTCACGCAGACCAACGAGCTGATGGTCGATGGTCGCGGCGGCACCGAGATGATCGATGTCTTTCCAGGCATGGGGCTCAACAACGAACTGTCGGGGAATGTCGTCGACCTCTGCCCCGTCGGCGCGCTTCTCGACAAGGACTTCCTTTTCCAGCAGCGCGTGTGGTTCCTGAAGAAGACGCCCTCGATCGACGGCATCACCGCAAGCGGCGACAACATCTCCATCGAACACAACGAGGGAACGGTGTACCGCGTGAAGCCGCGCACCAACCTCGAGGTGAACAAGTGGTGGATCACCGATGAGGTGCGCTACGGATGGAAGTTCGTTCACAACGAACAGCGACTGACGATGCCATCGGTGCGTGGAACGCCGGCGTTCGACCGCGAAGATCCGGCGTCGGCATGGCAGGCTTCGCTTGCGCGCGCGGTCGAGGTGCTGCAGGCGGGCGCGCGCGGCGGTCGGCTGGCAGTACTGATTTCGCCGATGCTCTCCTGCGAGGATGCATTCCTGCTCGGTCGATTTGCGCTTGGGCTCGATGCCTCGGCTGTCATCGGTGTCGGTCCGATTCCGCGCAGCGGGCAGGACCGCACGCTTGCGGGCGGATTCACGATCCACGCAGAAAAGGCGCCGAACGCGCGGGGCGTGCGGCGTGTGCTCGAGGCACTCGTGGCGGCGCAGCCTGCGCGCAAGTTGCCTGCGGGTGTCGCACAGGTCACGGATGCGGAGGGCGTCGTCGCCGCGCTGACCACGGCAGGTGCGGGCACCGTCCTCGTGACCGGCAACTATCCCAGCGCATGGGTCACCGAGCCGATGGGGGCGGCGCTCATGACGCGCCGCGTGGTGCTGCTCGACACGCTGCCGACTCGATTGAACGCCCATGCCGAAGTGGTGCTGCCGGCGGCGACATGGATCGAGAAGGCGGGATGCTTCGAGAACGCAACCGGGCGCATCCAGTCGTTCGAGCGAGCGATCATGCCGATCGACTTCGCCAAGAGTGACTCGCAGATCGCCCTGGAACTCGCTGCACTCGCGGGCCAGCCCGCTGATGCGTTCTTTGAGGCTGCCCGAACGCGCATGCAGATGGCGCAGGTCAAGGGGCTCGAAGCATTCGCCACGCAGGTGTGTCACCCACCTGCCGAGGCGGGGCGCGCGAGCGATATGGTCACGGTCGATCTGTGAACAGCGGCGCCCGCGCTGCACCACGAAGGGTTCCTTCCGATGCAGGCTGGGCAATTCGCTGACTTCCATCATCTCGACGGATTCGAGCGGATTCGGCGCGTGTGGTCGCTGGCTTGGCCGACCGTCATCACCATGTCCAGTTACACCTTGATGCAGTTCGTGGACAGCCTCATGGTGTCGCAACTCGGCGGACTCGAACTTGCCGCGCAAGGCAACGGTGGCGTGTGGGCGTGGACGGCGATGTCGTTTCTCTTTGGGGTCATCACCATCGTCAACACATTCGTCTCGCAGTGTGTCGGGCGGGGGGAATCGCGGCGTGCCGCGGCGTATGCGTGGAGCGGCGTCTGGTTTGCCGCGATCACCTGGGTTGTACTTCTGATTCCGATGGCGGTCTGGGGACTGCCGATCGCCTTTGAGGCAATGGGACACGACCGCGCCCTCATCGACCTCGAGATCTTCTACGGACGCGTGCTCCTGCTTGGTGCCGTCGTCAACCTGGCGGGCAAGTCGATCGCCAACTTCTTCTTCGGCATCGGTCGACCGAAGGTGATCACGATCGCAGCCCTCGCCGGCAACATAGCGAATGTGGTCGGCAACTATGTGCTGATCTACGGGGAGACGGGGTTGCCTTCGCTGGGCTTGCCGGGGGTTCCAGGGGTTGAACCCATGGGCGTGCAGGGTGCTGCGATCGCGACGGTGATCGGCACATGCATCGAGACCGCGATCCCAGCCATCGTGTTCCTCGGTCCGCGCATTGCGAAGCAGCACGGGTCGCGCGCGACATGGCGCATCGATGTGGGCGGCGTTCGCGATCTGATTCGCGTCGGTTGGCCCGCGAGCATGCAGCAAGGCAACGAGATGGTGTGCTGGGCGATCTTCATGACGGTCCTGGTGGGGCGCTTCGGAACGGAGCATCTGGCCGCGGGCTGGATCGTGCTGCGTTACATGCACCTGTCATTCATGCCTGCGGTCGGGTTCTCGGTCGCCACCACCACGCTTGTGGGGCAGTTCATCGGTGCGCGCGAGCCAGGGCTCGCGGCGAAGGCGGCGCACACCGCACTGTGGATGGGCGTTGCATACATGTCGATCTGGGGCGTGCTGATGCTGCTGCTGCGCGAGCCGATGGTTCGCGTCTTCCTCGGCGCGGGCGAGGTCGACGGCAGCGTGGAGCGCATCGCGGCGATCGGCAGCTCCGTGATGATCTTGGCCGCAGTCTTTCAGGCTTTTGACGGCATCGGAATCGTGTACCTCGGTGCGCTTCGTGGGGCTGGCGACACGCTGTGGCCGGGACTCGTGACCGCGGCGCTGAGTTGGGGGCTGATCGTCGGCGCTGGATGGGGATGCGCGGTCGTGTTCCCTCAGTGGGGCTCGTGGGGACCGTGGGCTGGCGCGACGCTCTACATCATGGCCATCGGCGCAGCGCTCGCCTGGCGGTTCGAGCGCGGCAATTGGCGCGACATCAAGCTTGCGATGAACGCACGCGGTGCCGCGGGGGACAGTGTGGCGGAGCAGTCCGACCCGCTATGATGTCCCGTCCGAGGCCGCTGTGGGCTGCCCGCGTCCATTTTCACTGAGAGGGCCGATGACCATCATGACTCCATCCACCGAGTTGCCGCTGCATGCAGGCGATCCTGTCAAAGCAAAGCCCCACCTTGAACGCGCCCAGCGGTGCGAGGCTTCGGGTGAGAGGGATGCGGCGATCGAGGCGTATCGGATGGCCCTCTGCGAACATCACTCGGTCGACACGGTCTTTGCCCTTGCCCGATTGCTCGACCGTGTCGGCCAGGACGACGAGGCCGTGGAGTTGTACGAGAGCATCTGCTTCGGCAAGAGTCCGCCCGTGAACGCGCTCATCAACCTCGCGATCCTGTACGAGGACATGAACGAACTGACGCGCGCAGAGCGCTGCCTGCGTCGCATCGTGGACGAGCACCCAACGCATCCGCATGCGCGCATGTACCTGAAGGATGTCACGGGCGTGACCGAAATGGCATTCGATGCCGAGGCGCAGCAGCAAGAGGTTCGCAAGAATGCGATCCTCAACACGCCGATCACCGATTTCGAACTCAGTGGACGCGCGCGCAACTGCCTCAAGAAGGTCGACATTCGAACGCTCGGCGACCTGCTCAGGATCACTGAGGCAGAACTGCTCGCGTTCAAGAACTTCGGCGAGTCCAGCATCAGTGAGATCAAGGCGATGCTTGCGGCGCGCGGTCTGCGGCTCGGTCAAGCGCTCGAAGGCGGGCAGGATCAGGCATACCGCAAGGAGTACCTCGAATACCTCAAGGGACAGCATGACGAAGCGGTGCTGTCGATCTCGGTGTCCACCTTGGAGTTCAGTGTTCGGGCCAAGAAGGCGATCACGCTGCTCGAAGCGCGCACGCTCGGCGAATTGGCGTGCCGGACCGAGGCAGAACTGATGGGGCTGAAGAACTTCGGACTCACCAGTCTCGACGAGATCAAGGCTCAACTCTCCGCGCATGGACTGTCGCTGCGACCGCTCGAGTGATCCGCGCGAATCCGCGCAGCCCTGATGCGTTGGACCCGCGTCTGCATCGGATGGATGTCGCTGCTGATTGCTGCGTGTTCATCGCCAGAGCCCGTGCGGCCTGTGGCGCCCGCGCGCCCCGTGGCGAGTGAGCGGGCCGCCGTGGCGCAGGGATCCCCCGAGCCGTCCGCCCCAACAGAGCAACCCACGGTCACGCCGCCTTCCGCGCCGCCGAAGCCGCTGCCACCCAAACCTCTTCCAGCGCCGCCCACAACGGAGCCCCGAGTAGCCATCCGCCTCGCATCAGTGCCTCGGTCGCAGGCGATCGCATTGAAGTCGGCGGGCGAGGTGCGAGTGCTGCAAGACGGCGATCCGATTTCGTCGGCGTGGACCGTGGAAGGAGACCTGTCCGTGCGCGCCGTGCCTGGTGGATGGAAGGTGTCGCGATCTGGTGGCGGCGCCGCGAGGAGCGAGCGCTCCTTCGCGAGCGGACCGCTGTGGATTGAGCCGCTCAGCAAGGCAGGTGAAATCCGCTGGAACGACCGCGACTGGCCAGGCGAGATGAGCGTGCACGACACCGAGGATGGGATTGACCTCGTCATGAGCGTCGGCATGGAGTCCTACCTGCCGGGCGTGATCGCCAAGGAGCTGTATCCATCGTGGACGCCCGCGGCCTACCGCGCACAGGCGATCGCCGCGCGCAGCTATGCGACGGTGGAGTCCGACCGCTGGGAGGGGCGGCGCCACTACGACATGGTGGCGGGTCAGCTGAGTCAGGCTTGGATCGGTGCGACCGACAATGCAAAGGCAAACGACGCCGTGCGACAAACGCGCGGCCAGGTTCTCGTCGAGTCTGGAAGCGTTGTGCCCGCGTACTACTCCAGCGCGTGCGGAGGTCGACCCGCGAACGCACTCGGGACGGTGACAGACAATCCGCACCACGATATTGCCAGCGTTTCCACGGGTGACGGCGCTGCGCGAAAGGAGGGATGTTGTGGCGGTTCCCCAGTCGCGTCGTGGAAGGTGGTGATTCCCGTGTCGGCGATCGTGACGCGACTGCGTGCGTGGGGCGCTGCACATGGACGCGCCGATTTGGCGAAGTTGGATGGACTCGTCCGCGTGGAAGCGGCGGATCGGAACGCGGCCGGACGACCGATCGCCATGCGTCTGCGACCTGCGCGGGGTGCGGATCTTCTGCTCGAGGCGGAGGACTTCCGCCGCGCGATCAATGCGGCGGGTGATGGGAAGAGCAGCATCAAGTCTTGCGACTGCGATGTCGTCATCAAGGGCGGCAATGCAACGATCACTGGCCGCGGCTTTGGACATGGCGTCGGGATGTGCCAGCACGGAGCGGAAGCGATGGGACGCGCGGGACGCGACGAGCGCGCGATCCTCGGGCGCTACTATCCAAAAGCGTCCATCGTTCGGGCGTGGAGGTGACCCATGTTCACGGGACTCGTTCCATCCACCGGCACGATCACGGATCTCACACGGTCCGAGGCAGGTCTTCGTATCGCCGTGGAGTGTCCGGCCATCGTCGCGCGCGTGCAGGTCGGGGATTCCGTTGCGGTGCATGGCATCTGCCTGACGGTGGCGTCACTCGATGGCGGAGTGCTGCACTTCGATGCGATCCCGCAGACGATTGAACGAACGACGCTGGGCGGATGGCAGCGGGGAAAGCGTGTGCATCTCGAACCTGCGCTCCGATTGGGCGATCCGCTCGGCGGACATTGGGTACAGGGGCATGTGGAGGGCACGGCACAGGTGGATTCCGTCGACCGCACCGATGGTCAATGGCGTGTTCGGATCGCCGTGGACAGCACCGCCGAGCAGCGATGGGACGATGTGATTTGCGCACAGGGTTCGATCGCGGTGGACGGCGTCTCACTCACGATTGCCTCGTGCGGCAGCGGCTTCTTCGAAGTGGCGCTGATCCCGCACACGATCCACTGCACTGCGCTCGGCGGGCTGCGCGCGGGCGATCGAGTCAATCTCGAGGCGGATCCGCTGGCGCGTCTTGTGGCGCGTGCCGTTGCACAGCAGCTCGCGCGCCGCTGACCTCACGGCCTCCACGCACTGCAGAGCAGCGTCACATCGTCCACGAGCGGGAACACATTGCGCTCCTCTTCGAGGCGACCCGTGATCGCATCGACGAATGCCTGCGGATCGTCGAGCGATGCGAACTCGTTGAAGACCTGCAAGTAGCGGCGGTTGGGAAGCCGTGGCGAGGATGCGGCCTGACCCTGCTCGGGGAACGCTTGTTCGAATCCGTCGGAGTACAGCAGCACCTTGTCGCCCGGTTGGAGTTGGATGTTCGCCTGCGAGAAGTGTTCATCCTTGAATACACCGAGCAAGCCCCCGTGCGTTTCGACGGGCTCGAACAGTCCTCCTCGGCGCGCGTGCAGCAAGGGCAGGTGTCCGGCAGAAGAGACGCTGAGCGCATGTGTTCGCGTATCGATCACCGCATAGATCGCAGTGGCAAAGCGCGTCATCCGCGTGGAGCGCTGCAGCATCTCTTCGTTGATGCGCACGAGTGACTCGGATGGCGGCAGGACCCGATACGAGTCCTCTCCGATCTCCTTCACCTGCAGACTTCGCGCAATGACGAGGGTGAGCAGCGCCGCAGGCATGCCGTGACCGACCGCATCCGTGACGAAGAGTCCGAGGTGATGCTCGTCGATTCGCAGGACGTTGTAGATGTCGCCGGAGACGAACGCGGCGGGGCGCCAGAGAGCGGCACTCGACATGCCGCCGAGCGTCGGCAATGTGCGCGGAAGGAACTCCTGTTGCACGGAGGCCGCGAGTTGGAGTTCGCCGTGAAGCGTTTCCATCTCGCGGCGAAGTCCGCCTGAGAAGCGCATGGCCGTTGCGGCATCGAGCTGCAGCAGCCGCACATCACGCTGCCGCGCCACCAAGGCGCGAAGTGCCACAGCGAGATGATCCGGTCCATCGTCGGCGTCGAGAGCGAAGGAGATGCCGGGCGGAAGACGCGTGGGTGGCGCCCCCGCACAGAGCGCGACAATCGGCAGCATGGATGCGATCGCCTCCGCCACGGCGGTTGATCCAAGCACTTCCTCGGAGGGCGAACCAACCACTACCAATGCGTGCGATTCGCGAACCGCCATCGCGATCCGTGCGGGATCGGGATCGGACAGCGCCTTCGCTTCCATTCCGAAGCGTGCGACGAGCGTGCGCGCCACCTGTGCGTGGGCATCGTTCGCCTGCTGCGTCACGACCGCAATCCTCGGCGGACCCGAATCACCTTCGCTGTCTACATCCGTTGTCGGCACGTGAGCGGGGATGGTACGAAGTACGATCCGAAGCATGGTGAAGCGATTGAGTGATGCCGAGGTGCAGTCCCGCATGCCGTCCATTGCCGCGTGGAAACGCACGGGCGACCTGATCGAACGGGAGTTTGCCTTCCCGGACTTCGTGGCTGCAATGCGATTCGTCCACCGCGTGGCAGCGGAGGCGGAACGCACGCAGCATCATCCGGACATTCATGTCCTCTACAACCGCGTTCGTCTGGGCTACTCCACGCATGACGCGGGTGGACTGAGCGAGCGCGACTTCACCGCGGCGATTGCCGTGGACCGTCTCCTCGCCGGGTGACGAGGCAGGCGTGAGCCCGCAGGTTGGTCTGGTGGGCAGCGAGGTCCTCGTCACACCACATTGTTTCAGACTTGGGCGAGCTTGCCTGGCGTGACGCGCGCGCTTCGCGGCCGACGGCGACTTGTGTCGTCGGTTTCTTCATGGTGTCGTGCAATGTGGCCTCGTTTGCCACACGCGTGTCTCAGGAAACCGTGCAGCGCACGAGGACCACGTTCAAGAAGGCGCAGAACCGAGTTGACAGGTGCGCTGTTGTCAGCGGCGGCAAACGCATTGATGATCGTGGCGAACATGGCCTGCTGATCGAGCTGAAGCGACGCAGGGGGCGGAAGTGAGTGGGGCGGTTCGCTAAGCTCCGCGAGTGCCGTTCGAATCGCCCTCCTATCGGCGAATCCGTCGAGTCAACGGGCTACCGGTTGAAGGGCTGTATGACAGCCTGATTGACGCGCGCGTGTCGGAGTTGCTGGAGTCCGCGCGTCGGGCGGGATTCGAGGTGGCGACGCGGCCCATGAGGGGTCGAGATGCGCGACTTGTCGCAAGAGAGCTCGCAGTGTCGCTTCTGGAGTCTCTTGAGGCGCGGCTTGGCCTTGATGAGAAAGCCACGCCGTCGGACATCGAGCTCGCCAATCGGTTGCTTACCTTTATCGGAGATGGATCTGATAGCAAGGCTGTGCGAGCAACCGCGCTCCAGCCGCAGGTGCTCGAGCGCATCGGCCCCAAGCACGGCGATCAGCCGCCAGATCTTTCCGACCACGGTCTTCTGACGGGCAGAGAAGGCACTGAGAGCCTCCTGCTTCAGTTGAAACGAGAGCTAGCAACATGCGATCGCGTGGACTGGCTGGTGTCGTTCATCAAGCTCAGCGCTGTGAAGTTGCTACAGAGCGATGTGACGGCATTCCTAGAGCGTGGCGGCTCGATGCGCGTGGTGACGACCGCGTACATGGGCGCAACAGACCCAAAGGCACTGGACGTCCTCGCTTCCGTATCAAGGCAGCATCACGGGCGGCTTCGGATCCGCTTCTCAACTGAAACCGATTCAACCCGACTGCATGCCAAGGCCTACATCCATGCGCGCAGCAGTGGATTCGGCAGCGCATACGTTGGATCTGCAAATCTGTCGCGGCCAGCGCTCACCGAAGGTCTTGAATGGACCGTTCGGCTGTCTCAGGTCGCTTCGCCTGGCTTGTGGACCAAGATCGAAGAGACGTTTGAGCAGTGGTGGGGCGACCCTGAGTTCACCGAGTACGGCCTCGCAGAGGACCACCCGACTCACCAACAGTTCAGGGACTTGGTGGCGCGCGAATCGGGTGCCCTCGCAGGGGCGGCTCCTCAGGCTGTCTCGCTTCCTCTATTTGACCTAGAACCCAAGCCGTTCCAGCAGGCCATCCTCGACAGGATCGAGGTTGATCGTTCGCTCGGACGGCGGCGGCATCTGGTCGTTGCGGCGACGGGAACCGGAAAGACGATGATTGCGGCCTTCGACTATCGCTGGTTCGAAGCCGACTTTGTTGCCCGCAAGGGACGCCGTCCAAAGCTGCTGTACATCGCGCATTCAGAGCGCATCCTGCGTCAAGCCCGGGTCATGTTCGGCCAAGTCCTGCGTGATCTCAACTTCGGTGGGTTCTTGGTGGGCGGAGAGAACGATTGGCCGTGTCAAGCGCTGTTCGCCTCGATCCAGTCGTGGTCGGCCCGTGTGCATGCCGGCTCCATGTCCCCAGGTGACTTCGACTATGTCGTGGTCGACGAAGTTCATCACGGGGAAGCGCCGACGTGGTGTGAGCTTCTTGAGTCCCTCGATCCTGCTTCACTGCTCGGCTTGACGGCGACGCCTGAGCGCACTGATGGATCCGATGTGACCCGGCACTTTGAGTCTCGTGTGACGGCCGAGATTCGACTCCCCGATGCCATCGCCCGTCGATTGCTCGTGCCGTTTCGATACTTTGGGATCACGGATGACATTGATCTCCGTGAGGTCGGCTGGTCGAGCCAACGCGGCTACGTCATGTCTGCCGTCGAGAGTCGATACATCCTCGCTGGTCAATCGTGGGTGAGTGGGGTGAGCGCCGCGATTGACAACTATGTTGCTAACCCCTCGCGCATGCGTGCGATCGGATTCTGTAGTGGGGTGAAACATGCGCGTGACATGGCCAGCGTCTTTGAGAAGTGGCGCGCAACTGCAGAGAGTCAAGGTCGTTTTGGACTTCGTGCCGAGGCACTTGATGGATCAGATGACCTTGAGCGACGTGACGAGGTGATTGGTCGGTTGCGGCGCGGGGAGACGCAGCTTGTTTTCGTTGCGGACCTGTTCAATGAAGGGGTTGACATCCCTGAGGTTGACACGGTGCTGTTCATGCGGCCCACAAACAGTCTGACCGTGTTCCTTCAACAGCTTGGTCGTGGGCTTCGACTGTCGCCCGGATCGGGCAAGGACTGTTTGACGGTGTTGGACTTTGTGGGGCAACACCGGCAGGAGTATCGGTTCGACCAGCGGCTGAGGGCGCTGCTGGCTGATCCAGGGGTCTCCATTGAGGGGCAAGTGAGAAGCGGCTTCTCGGCGTTGCCTGCCGGTTGCTCGGTGACGTTAGAACGCGTTGCGCAAGAGCGCGTGATCGCCAGCATTCGCTCGGCAATTCGTGGCCTTACCGCGAAGTGGGTGGAAGACATCAGGTTCCAGCGTGAGCAACTTGGGCGCCATCCTTCGCTTCGGGAGTTTCTTGACTGGCGCCAGCTTGATCCGCGCGAGCTGTACTCCGGGCAAGGTGGAAAGCGGACGTGGTATGCGCTTCGGCAGGCGGTGGCGGGACACGGCGGTACGGGTGAACTTAGTTCCGTCTCGCGATTTCTGGCGGGGCTTGGCGCGCTCGCAGCCATGCGCGACAACGGTGTTGCCTCGTTTGGTGTGAAGCTCCTGAAGGAGCTCGAGCATTCTGATCCGCGGACCGTGGTGGCTGGTCTTTCCCAGAGCGACCGGTTGCGCAGCGACATGGTGTGCGTTGGCTTTGCGGATGCCGTGGAGCGCAGGCGGGGGCTGGATCGCGCAGCCGGACAGAAAACCATGCGCTTTGTAAACGCAGGTCGGTTCACACAGGATCAGGTACTTGATCGGGTGATGATGTATGACTTTGATTCCGTCCAGCGGCTCACCCAGACCATTGAAGCAAAATCGGGGCACTTCCTGGGCCAGGTCAATGCGGTCTACGCCTGGGAGTTACGTGATGTGAAGATCGTTCGTTTTTTGGCAGACGGCTCCGTAACGCAGAGCAGCCTCTCGCAACTCCGTGTCGACTCGATGCTCTCACCCGAGATGCTAGGCGCCTTGGTCACGAACCCCGATCGCATGTCGTCACTGGATTTGTTCCGATATGTGCAGTACTTGAAACAAAATAAACAACAGGCTGAGCGATACGAGACAGCGCTATGGAAACGGCTGGTCTACCCCTTTGTGATCTGGGTGATGATGTTGCTTGCCCTACCTGCGGCATTCCTACAGGCCCGCTCTGGGGCAGTGGGTGCTCGGGTCTTTGCCGGTATTTTGGTGGGGGTAGGCTTTCACCTGGTCAATAGCCTCTTTTCCCATCTCGGTGTGCTCAATACCTGGCCTGCGCCGATTATGGCTCTGCTGCCAAGCGCGATAGCCCTGCTGGTTGCCGGCTTCTTCTTTTATTGGGTCCAGTATCGTTAGGGTAGACTTTTCCGAAGTAACCCTTTTTCTAGGAGTCGTTCGATTTTGACTGTTCAATGTTCGCTTGAGCCCTCGGGCAAGAAATTCCCTGTTCAACCCAATGAAACAATTCTGCAGGCTGCCTTGCGGGCCGGCGTGGTGCTGCCTTATGGCTGCAAGGATGGTGCCTGCGGATCCTGTAAATCACAGCTGCTTGAAGGCGAGGTCGATTACGGCAACTATCAGAAGAAAGCACTCTCCGATGATGAGCGTGCCCAAGGCGGTGTGTTGATCTGTTGCGCAACGCCTAAGATGGATGTCGTAGTGAAGGCCAGAGTCGTGGCCGCCGAGGGCATGATCACGATTCGCAAGATGCCTTGTCGCGTACAGAGCATTGAGAAAGTAGCGCCCGACGTGGTGATTGTGAAACTCCAGCTGCCGGCAAGCGAGAAGTTTGAATTTCTCGCGGGCCAATATATCGATATTCTGCTGAAAGATGGTAAGCGTCGAAGCTACTCCATGGCGTCGGCGCCTCATCAAGAGGGGCCGATAGAACTTCATATCCGTCATACGCCAGGCGGCGCGTTTACCGACGCAGTCTTCGGTACCGGCACGCCTTCGGTCAATGCTGTGAAGGAAAAAGATATCTTGCGCTTTGAGGGCCCGCAGGGTACTTTTTTCCTGCGTGAGGAGAGTACTAAGCCGATGATTCTCGTGGCCAGTGGTACTGGCTTTGCACCGATTAAGGCCGTGATTGAGCATGCCGCATTTAAAAATATTCAGCGCCCGATGGTCCTCTACTGGGGTGGTCGGCGGCCCCAGGATCTCTACCAGTCGACGCTTGCTGAGAGCTGGGAGAAGACGCACCCCCAGTTTCGATTCATTCCGGTGATTAGTGATGCAGAGCCTGATGATCGCTGG
>RFON01000044.1 GCA_009926625.1 Planctomycetota bacterium | reverse complement strand
GATCATGCCGCCGCCCCGCATGCATCCAAGTTCGACCGCGCTGCTGGTGATCGACATCCAAGACCGCCTGCTCCCGACCATCCATGCGTCCGCCGCGATGATCGCTTCGGTGCGCGGACTCATCCAAGGGTGCACGGTGTTGGGGATGCCCGTGATCGTCACCGAACAGTATGTGCGCGGACTCGGGCACACATCACGGGAGATTTCGGAGGTGCTTCCCGAAGGCGCGCCCGTCTTCGAGAAGACGGCGTTCTCCGCACTGACTTCGGATGTCATGTCCACATTGCGCAGCGCCGGGCGAACATCGCTGCTTGTGTGCGGCATCGAAGCGCATGTGTGCGTGCTGCAAACGGTGCTCGACAGCTGCGCAAACGGTCTGCAGTCGTTCCATGCAACGGATGCCACTTCCGCGGGACAGCCCGACCAGATCGGCCCCGCATTTCGGCGCATGGAACTGGCAGGCAGCACGCCGACGGGTGCCATCAGCGCGCTCTACGAACTGATGCAATCGTGCGATCACGCGGCGTTCAAGCGGATGCTGCCGATCGCAAAGGACATCCTCGCCAAGCGACTCGGCGCGTGACTGCAGCGAGCGCTGCGATCAACCCGTTGCGCGGCGCGCTTCGTGTCGCGCTGCGAGGGCATCCCATTCGCTCCCGAATGCCCATTCGTAGTTCTTCCACCTCCCGATGGAAGATGTGTTGATCGGTGCCTGCACTTGTGCGTGACTCAATGTGAAGACACTCCTCGGATTCGACTCAGGTCGAAGAACGCCCTCCGCAAGCTCAAGCCCCAACAACCGCAGGCAACGGCTCGCCTCACCCGCAGGATCATCGACGAGCCGCTCATAGACGATCGTCTCATGGCGCAGTCCGTGCGAGGCAAGCGCATCCGGCAACGCGCTCTCCACCGCCTCCAAGACGCGGCGAATCGAGTCGAGCGATGCGGTCCATCCATCGGAGTGCGGGTGGAAGTACGACAGCAGGATGCTGATGGCCGTATCGCGCGGATCGCGCACCACATGGAAACACCGCGTCCCAGGCAGCACCGCCGCG
Organism: Planctomycetota bacterium; assembly: GCA_009926625.1. Lineage (GTDB taxonomy): Bacteria > Planctomycetota > Phycisphaerae > Phycisphaerales > SM1A02 > F1-60-MAGs104. The sequence continues at coordinate 12,663 of RFON01000044.1, read as the reverse complement.
AGTTCGGGGATCAGCCGCCACGCGCGCAGGTTCTTGTCGACCATCCAGGGCGCATTTGCTCGCCGCCGACGCAGCGCGTCCGACAAGTACTCGCGCTGCAATTGGATCGCATCCTTCGCGGACAGCTGCTCGATGGAACGCCCCGAAAACCCAAGTGACTGCGTCGCCTCGCCGATGAAACGAAGTCCGTCGTACTCACCGATGCCGCTGACCTGCGGGTGCGCATCGAGCATCTGCTCAAGCAGGGTCGTTCCACTTCGTGGAACGGACACGAACATGGCGAGCCCGTCAACCACTGGAACCTCGGGCCGAGCCCGCGGACTCCCCGCTGCCGCCCCTGGAGTGCGCATGCGCAGATCAAGCACGGGTTGCAGGAATGCATCGAGATCAAACGGCGACCCCGTCATCGCGTGCGTTCGCTGCGCCAAGTCAAATGCCTCACGGTGTTTCCCGCCGCGATCGAGAAGTCGGACCGCGTCGAATCCAGCGAGACGCCTGACAAACGGAGCGACCCCTGACTGCATGACCGCCGTCAGTTCGGTCACCGCGCGTGCAGGGTCCGTGTGCGAAACCGATCTTGCCGTATGAAGCGCATGCCGTGGGTCCTGCGTCCACGGTCCTGCCCTTGCCACCTCATCGGCAAGTTCAGCGCGGCGACCAGCAATCCAGAGGCTGTCGACCAATCCCATCCAGGCTTCGGTCGAGTACGGGCCGGGCTTGCCAGTCAGGGGACGAAGGCGCTTGATGGATGCATCGAGCCGCGCGAGTTGCTGATCCGTCAGCCCCCGAAGAAAAATCACACGATCATCGTTCGGTGCCAGTCGTTCAGCGACCTCGAGATCACGATCAGCCGCATCGATCCGGCCCAACCTTGTGTTGGCACTGGAGCGGGCCAACCAAGGTCCCACCTGCTGGCGTGACTTGGTGGACCAGCGATCAGCGACCTCAAGTGCGCGCCGCGCGAACCCCTGATCGAGGAGCGACTGCACTTCCGCCGCAAACTTGGCGTCCGCCGTTTGCATGCCACGAGACTAGACCGCAAGTCAGCCCGCCAATGCGCGGCACGCATATTCGGAAATGCGCTCTGAAATGATCTGCAGTATCCCCCGACGAAACATCGCCTCTCCACAATTGAGCGACGAGAGTCCCCTCAGAAGCCGACTGCAAAGTCAGGCTGCAGGCGGCTGCTCGCGACCACCCAGGATCGCCTTGCGCACCTCTTGTGCGGCTGCACGAACTGCCTGCATTTGCTTCCGCGCACGCGTTCCCGCTGCGCGATTGCCGCCGTGCGCCTTCTCAATGTCCTCGCGAGCTGCGTTCACAACCCGCAGGAGTTCCTCATAACTGTTCATGATCATGGATCAGTTCCTCCTTGGAATGCCGAAATGGTAACAAATCGCTATCTTCTTCACCGTCCTCAAGCACGAAATGGCTGCCGACCTACTCCTCCCCATCGACAATATCGACCTCACTGCGACACTTTGCGACAAGGAAGAGGTCGATAAGTACCTGCCGCAGACCGGGCACATGCGGATGATCGACCGGGTCATCTGGATCGCCCCCGACGGCACTTCTGCCCTTGGCGAGCGCTTGATTCGTGACGATGAATTCTGGGTGGAGGGGCACATTCCTGGGCGCCCCATCTTTCCAGGGGTTCTGATGATCGAGGCCGCCGCCCAAATGTGCAGCCTGCTGCATACCCGACTCGGGCGCGCGAGCGGGTTCCTTGGCTTCACTCGATGCAACGATGTGGTGTTCCGTGGGCAGGTTTTGCCAGGCGATCGACTCTTGTTGCTGTCAAAGGAGATCGAGTTCAACCGCCGACGCTTCATCAGCAAGGCACAGGGTGTCGTCAACGGCAAACTCGTGTTCGAGGGCACGATCACGGGAATGGCGATCTAGACGGCTGCGGGCTCCGCACATGATCCCCCCCCTGCTCCTCAGCCCCGTCTTCCGTCATCGGGTGTGGGGTGGGGATCGGCTCGAGCGTTGGCTCGCTGCGGGTGATCAGCCCGCCGCCGCATACGCGCGTGCGCGTGCGCGCGGTCGCATCGGCGAGGCGTGGCTACTTGCTGACCTTCCATCCACGACTCTTGATGGCAAGAGCCGAATTGCTGTTGGACCGCACGAAGGCAACTGCCTCTCCGACCTGCTCGCAGCCCCGCCCCTGCGGCGGAGCCTGATGGGGCAGGCGAAGACCGCGTCTGGGAGTGAAGGCTGTTTCCCCCTGCTCGTGAAACTGCTCGATGCTGCTGAAAATCTCTCCGTGCAGGTTCATCCCGATGCCGCGTACGCGCATCGCAATCCAGACTCGCACATGAAGAGCGAGATGTGGCTGGTGCTCGATGCGGAGCCTGGCGCGGTCATCTACCGCGGCATCGACCCCTCGGTGAACCGTGATGCGCTGCGCCGCAGGATCCTCGACAACACGCTGCTCGATGCAATGATCCGTGTCCCAGCGCGCGTCGGAGACTGCTTCTGGCTGCCGTCTGGAATCTGCCACGCGCTCGGCGCAGGCACGCTCGTCGCGGAGGTCCAGACCCCGAGTGATACGACTTTTCGTGTGTGGGATTGGGGCCGAAACGATCCAGCGCGTCCGCTGCATGTCGAGCAGGCGATGGAATGCATCCTTGTAGGCGATGAGCAGCAAATCGATCTGCTTGATTCTCCCCCGCATCAACCTGCACTCGCGGGCGAGCAAATCGCGATCACGGGGCTCGTGCGCACGGATTTTTTCGATGTGGAACGCTGGTCGGTGCGCGCGGGCAGCGCGATTGAACACAGCCCCACAGGCGTGCCACTCTCGTGGACCGTGCTCAAGGGAGAAGTACGGATATCCGCCATCGCGCAACCACTGCGCACTGGCGCGACTCTGCTGATCCCCGCTGAATCGCCGCCGTGGGAGGCGATTGCCGGCCCCGATGGAGTTCAACTGCTCGTCACAACCTTGCCGGCACCCGACCTGATGCACCGCGCGACTGGCGGGTTGCGCCTCGCGTGATTCGCGGGCGTCGAGTGCCGCCTGCTTGGACGCGCGGGCACGGTGCGGCTATCCTCCCGACCCGTTCTCGAAGCATCTTCAGACCACCCAAAGCACCCCATGTCCACCTCCAATACTGGTGTCGTCACCCAAGTGATCGGATCGACCTTCGACGCGCGTTTCGCCGAGAACGCGATGCCCGAGATCTACAACGCCCTGACCGTCGACTTCACCCTGCGCGGCGTGAAGTCAACCCTCGTGGGCGAAGTCGCCAAGCATCTCGGCGGCGGTGTCGTGCGATGCGTTGCACTGGCGTCGACCGACGGACTCCGCCGCGGCGACGCGTGCGTCAATACCGGCGGCCCAGTCAGCGTTCCCGTGGGTGAAGCGGTCCTCGGTCGAGTGTTCAATCTCCTCGGTCAGCCCGTGGACGAGCGTGGTCCGGTCAACACGACCGAACGCGCGCCGATCCACCGACTTGCGCCGACGCTCACTGACCTCAACCCGAAGACCGAGGTCCTCGCAACAGGCATCAAGGTGATCGACCTGCTCTGCCCATTCGTGCGTGGTGGAAAGATCGGTCTCTTCGGCGGCGCAGGCGTCGGCAAGACCGTGGTCATCCAGGAGATGATCGCCCGCATCGCACGAAACTTCGGTGGCTACTCGGTGTTCGCGGGCGTCGGGGAACGCACGCGCGAAGGCAACGATCTCTGGCGCGAAATGCAGGAGGCGGAGTACATCGACGCCAGCGGCAAGAAGTGCCATGTGCTCGACAAGGTCGCGATGGTGTTCGGCCAGATGAACGAGCCGCCGGGCGCACGCCTGCGCGTCGGACTTTCCGCGCTCACCATGGCGGAGAACTTCCGCGACAAGTCGGGCAAGGAGACGCTGCTGTTCGTCGACAATGTCTTCCGCTTCACACAGGCGGGGTCGGAGGTGAGCGCGCTGCTCGGGCGTATGCCCAGCGCCGTCGGTTACCAGCCGACGCTCTCGACCGAGATGGGTGCGATGCAGGAGCGCATCACATCCACGCGGCAGGGTGCGATCACTTCGGTGCAGGCGATCTATGTGCCTGCAGACGATTACACCGACCCTGCGCCTGCCACGACCTTCAGCCATCTCGATGCGTTCATCAATCTCGAACGCCGAATCGCCGAGAAGGGCATTTATCCCGCGGTCGATCCAATCGCCTCGACGAGCCGCATTCTCGATCCGCAGGTCGTCGGCGATCGCCACTATCGGATTGCGCGCCGCGTGCAGGGCATCCTGCAGCGATACAAGGATCTCCAGGACATCATCGCCATCTTGGGTGTCGACGAACTTTCGGAAGAGGACAAGCTCACCGTTTCACGCGCGCGCAAGATCGAGCGCTTCCTTTCGCAGCCGTTCTATGTCGCAGAAGTCTTCACGGGACTGCCTGGCGTGACTTGTTCGCTCGAGGACACGATCGACAGCTTCGAGCGGCTGTGCAGCGGCGAGGCGGACGATCTGCCCGAGAGCGCCTTCATGTATGTCGGCAACCTTGAGGACGCGCGGAAGAAGGCGCAGAAGATGGCTGCGGCCGTCTGACACCCGCAAGCCCACGGCTCGAAACTGTCACTCCTCCCAGTTTGGCGTCCGCCACCCGCTGACCCGACCATCGGTCCCAAAGAAAACCGACCAGACATTTTCCGGCGGCGGCTGGTCCTTGAACATCGTTCCCGACGCAAGCGTTGAAAGGTTGTCGCCGTAGTTCCACGACGCAGGCGAAACCACCTTGCCGTCCTTTCCCGTGACGGCGGGCGTCTTGGATGACGGGTTGCCGAGCAGCGTGAGCACTTCCCAGTCCTGCATTCCCTTGCGGAGTTGACCGAATCTTCCCTGATCGGGGGTTTGGCAGGACGCGACAACGAGCACCAACTGCAGCAACACCACGAGTGCGATCAAGTTCGACAGCGCGCGCCGCGGGCGGCAACATCGTGGCATGGTCAGCATGAGGCGAGCATAGCGCGATGGGACTGGACGCTCCTCACTGGCGGTCTGCGGACGCGGTTTGCCCCGCGCGGCTGACGACACGACAATGATGCGATGACACAGCTCAACGCGGAATCAGCGGCGGTCGTGGAGGCGCTCGTGAAGCAGCATGGCGAAGGGGAACGAGGACGCGCTGAGCGCGGCGTTCGACAGGTGGCGGCGCGCTGGCAAGAGTGCGATGGAACCCCCGCCCAGTTCCAGTCGTTCTGCACCGAGCGTTTCGTTCCAACGGGCGCGGATCTCGATCGACTCGTCGATCGCTTGGAGTCCGCACTCGAGCAGGTCTATGGGCACTTGTACGAGATGCGTCGCACGCTCCGCCGCCACAGTGACCTCGCGGGCGATGAGTTCGAGGGCGTGGACGACATGCTGGCGACATTCGACCCTGCACCCGATCTCGCGGAGCAGATGTACCGCCAGAAACTCGCATTCCTCGCGCTGCTGAATCTGCCGCGCGAAACGCTCGCCACGATGTTGCAGGATGGTCCGGCATGGAACCACGCGCACTGGGCGTCGGTGCGGATCGCCCAGTCCTTTGACGCTCGCATCCCTGCAACCCTGGCAGACCGCGCTCGACATGTCGGGCACGCGGCGAGCCAATGGGTGGCGCGGCAGCACATCCCCGTGGGAACGCTCGTGGACGCGTCGGGCAAGCGGTGGTACGCGCCAGACCGTGCGCTCCTGACGCACTGGCTCGTGCGCGAGGAAATCAAGGCGCAGTACAACGATGCATCGGGGCTGCCGCGACAGCGCGCGCTTGCGGCAGTGCTTGGGCGAGCCATTGATGGACGCACTCCGCTGGCGGTCATGGGCCGCAGCGACACGCGCGATTGGGATCCACAAGCTGAAACGCGCGGGGGAGATGCGGGCACGGTCGGGCTCGCGCGTTACGACCACTGGATCGAACAGTTCAAGCTTGCGCAGACGTTCGACGCGTACCACCCCGAGCATCCCACCGCCATCGCGCGCAAGTTCGAACTCGCGCGCGAGATGAGCGAAAGCGATGTCGAGCACCTGCTCACCGAACTCCTCGACCACCCTTCGCGCATCGAACTCGCAGCGTTCTTGCGGACGCGCCTCGGACGCGACCTCGAGCCCTTCGACATTTACTTCGACGACATCGCCGAAGCGCGGTCAGCAAGCGAACTGGACGCGGCGGTCACCGCGCGATTCCCGAACGAGAAGGCGTTCGAGCAAAGCCTGCCCGAAGTGCTCCGCCAACTGGGCTTCAAGCCGTCTGACGCGGACTTCCTTGGCTCACGCATTCGCGTGGAGATCGCGCGCGGCTCGGGCCACGCCATGCGGCCGCGGCTGCCGGAGTACGGCGCATGGCTGCGCACGAGCCGCCTGAAGGACCGACTGGGCTGGGATGGATTCGATACCGCGATGCATGAGCTGGGGCACAACCTCGAGCAACTCTGCTCGACCTTCTTCGTGCCAAGGCCGGCACTGCGCAATGTGCCGAACACGGCATGCACGGAGGCGTTTGCATTCCTCTATCAGTCACTCGGCAAACGCGTGCTTGGGCTCGACGATGCATCCGAGGCCGACCGTGCGTTCGCCATCGACAGCATCCAGACGATGCTGGCTGCTTGCCAAATCGCCGGCCCGAGTTTGCTCGAACTGCACGCCTGGCGCTGGCTCTATGCGAATCCGCACGCCGATGCCGCGGCGCTACGGGCCGAAGTGCTTGCAATCGCGCGTCGACTTTGGAAGCGCTTCTACGAACGCGACTTCGGCGAGGACCGAAACCACCTGCTCGCCGCGTATCAACACATGATCAATCACCCGTTGTATCTCCCCGATTACACGATCGGTCATGTCATGAGCCATCAGATCCGCTCGTACATGCGCGGGAAGGACATTGCAGCGGAAACTCGGCGAATCACATCGATCGGGCGCTTCACGCCGGACTTGTGGATGCGCAATGCCGTTGGTTCGGGCGTCAGCCCAGTGCCACTGGCCGAGGCCAGTGCCGAAGCGATCAAGCAGATGTCCGTACTGGCCTGACGCCGCGACCGGCGGCGCGAAGGACCAGCGGGCTTGGTCAGGCGCTGAAACTGCTGCCGCAGCCGCAGGTGTTCGTGGCGTTGGGATTGTTGAACACGAACCCGCGTCCCATCAACTCGTCCTTGAAGTCGATCGTCGTGCCATTGAGGTACAGGTACGACTTCGGGTCGCAGATGACATGCACCGTGAATGGCTCGCCCGCGGATGCTGCGGTGGCAACTGCGGTTGCTGTGCCGCCGCCCGCGGCTTCGCCGCTGGCGACCTCTGCCGCCTGGGCACGGCGCGTGTAGGTGTACTCCCAGCACTCATCGCTGTCCTTCTGCACCTCCGTCAGGTCGAGGATGTATGAGAAGCCGGAGCAGCCGCCCCCCTTCACGCCGACTCGCAGGCGAATCTTCGATGGATCGAGCCCTTGCTGTCGGATGATGGTGTCGATCTCTCGGGCAGCGGTCTCGGTGACGGTCAGTGGCATGAATGTTCCCTTTATCTGAACTTGGAGGCGAGGCGTGTGATCAAGTTGTGTGGCATGGACGAACGAATGAAAATGCGATGCGCCTCTCAGTGCGCCGCAGCCGTGGCAGTTGTCGATTGTGCAGCGGCGCTCTCGGCGGACTTCCCGCTCTTGCGCTTCCAGTCCTCGATTGCACTGCGGATCGAATCCTCCGCCAACACGCTGCAGTGAATCTTCACGGGTGGCAGGCTGAGTTCCTCGACGATCTGCGTATTGCGGATCGTGAGGGCCTCATCAACCTTCTTGCCCTTGATCCACTCTGTTGCGAGCGATGAACTGGCGATTGCCGAACCGCAGCCGAAGCACTTGAACTTGGCGTCCTCGATGACCCCAGCGTCACTCACGCGAATCTGAAGCTGCATCACATCGCCGCACTCGGGCGCACCGACGATTCCGACGCCGATGTCCTTGCGGGCAGCCACCTCCTTCGAAGTGCCAAAACTGCCCACATTTCGCGGCTTCTCATAATGATCGACGACCTTCTCGCTGTATGCCATGATGAACTCCTGTTGAACTCCTGTTGAACTGCTGTTGGATGCGTTGGTGTTTGTGGGATTGATCTGGGCTGATGTGTGCTGGCGCTACCGATTCAGTGGCTCTGCCACACGATCTTGGAAAGGTCGACGCCCTCCTTATGCAGGTCGAAGAGTGGACTCATCGACCGAAGGTGCTTCACAGCGCGGTCGATCAGTTCGATCGCCGTGTCCACATCGGCCGTCGTTGTCCAGCGCCCGAATGAAAGTCGCAGCGATGAATGGGCAAGATCGTCTCCGATGCCGAGACTCTTCAGGACATATGACGGCTCAAGGCTTGCGCTCGTGCACGCGCTTCCGCTCGAACAGGCGATGTCGCGAACGCCCATCATGAGGCTCTCGCCTTCGACGAAACCGAAGGAGATGTTCGAGATGTTCGGGAGCCGCTTGGTCGGATGACCGTTCACCTGACAGACTTCGAGGCGCGAGGTCAGTTCACGCTCGAGACGATCGCGCAGCGGCTGCAGGTGCGCTCGATCCTTGTCCATTTCGGCGAGCCCGATCTCGCAGGCCTTGCCGAAGCCCACGATGCCTGTGACATTTTGGGTACCCGAACGCATGCCGCGCTCCTGCCCACCACCATCGACGAGCGACTCGAGCCGCACCCGCGGCTTGCGGCGGCGCACATAGAGGGCACCCACTCCCTTGGGGCCGTAGATCTTGTGACCGCTCCATGAAAGCAGGTCGATGCAGTCGGTCTCGACGGCCGTTGGCATCTTGCCCACCCACTGCGTCGCATCGGTGTGGAAGATGGCCTCGCGCTCATGGCAGAGCCGACCGATCTGCGGCACCTCGTTGATGGTGCCGAGTTCATTATTCGCCCACATCACGCTCACCAGGATCGTGTCGGGGCGCATCGCCTCGCGGACATGATCCGCGGTGATGACCCCATCGGCTGGCGGCGCGATGAATGTCGCATCGAATCCCTCACGCATCAGGCGTCGGACAGGATCGATCACGGCCTTGTGTTCATGCGCGACTGTGACGATGTGCCCGCGCCCAGTCTGTCCCTTGGGCGCGCGCGCGTACATCTCCGCCGCCCCCTTGATGGCCAGATTGTTCGACTCCGTTGAGCCCGAGGTGAAGATGACTTCCTTGGCGTTCGCGCCGATGACACTCGCGGCCTGCTCTCGCGCCAGTTCGATGGCATCTTCCGCGTCCCATCCGAACCGATGATTGCGCGAACCGGCGTTGCCGAACTTCTCGGTGAAGTACGGAAGCATCGCCTCCACCACGCGCGGATCGCAAGGGGTGGTGGCTGCGTTGTCGAGGTAGATTTGCTGCTTGAGGTGCATTGTTCGAAGCCTGTTTTCGGAGCGTTCTGCCGAAATTGCGTCGATCGGTCAATTGAGACTCATTCTCAACTGAGTCAATCATAGCCCGCACGGAACGAACGGCAACACCACGGAATGGAAATCGTTGATTCCACCATAGGGCTCGCGGCGTTCAAGGGCTGCGGCTTCGTCCCCACGATGGGGGCGCTCCACGAAGGGCACTTCGAGCTCATCCGCAGCTGCGTTCGAGACGGCCTGCCGCCGCTCGTGAGCATCTTCGTCAATCCGACCCAGTTTGCGCCGCACGAGGACTTCAATCGATATCCGCGCACGCTGGAGGCGGACGCTCGCGGATGCCAGGAGGCTGGCGCGGTTGCCATCTTCGCGCCCACGGTGGAGGTGATGTATCCGCGCGGCATGGCACGGGCGCAGGAAGAGGCGAAGTCGTTGCACCTGCCGACGGTCGCGGTGAAGCCGCGGCTCGAAGACGCGTGCAGGCCAACGCACTTTGCCGGAGTGTGCCAGGTCGTCGCGCGGCTCTTTGAACTCTGCCGCCCGCAGCGTGCTTACTTCGGCGAAAAGGACTATCAGCAGTTGCGGGTGATCACGCAGATGGTCGAGTCGTCGCGTTCGACGGACACGACCTGCAGCATGCCGCAGATCGTGCCCTGCCCCACGGTGCGCGACGCGGATGGGCTGGCCCTCAGCAGCCGAAATCGATACCTGCAGCCACATGATCGTGAACGCGCACTGAGCCTCTCGCGTGCGCTCCAGCGAGCGCGGGAGATTCTGCGGGACGACACTGCGCCCGGCACGCTCGGCGCAACCGAAGTGATTGCGAGGGCTGAGTCGGCGATGCGCGATGAACTTGAACGGCACCAACTCCAGATCGACTACGCCGTGGTGCGCGACGCGAATTCGCTCGAGCCTGTGACAGACGCTCACGCGCCGCTGCAGCCAGGCATGTTGCGTGCCCTCATTGCTGCGCGACTTGGCGCGGTGAGGCTCATCGACAACGCATGATCGGATCGATTGCGGTGACGGTGCCCCGCTTCAGGACACCGGCGTGGTGAGTTACCATTCGCTTCATGCAGCAGCGAACCAGTCGAATGTGCGCGTGCGTGGCTCTGTCTTGCGGGCTTGCGGCAGCAGCCTCTGCGATTGCCTCGCCGCAGTACGGGGGCGGCTACGCACCACCACCACCCGCGCCACCGCCAAGCGAAAACCCGCCTCCTGCACCGCCCACCAATCCGCCGCCAGCTGCAACGGACCCTGCCAACCCCGATTCGCCCGCTCCTGAAGGTAATCCCGCTGCTCCACCGACCGATGCGGGGAACGCCAGGACGAACCCGCCCACTCCCCCCGCTGCGCCACCCACCCGCGTCGAGTGCATCCCACCCGCGAAGCCATGGGTCGCCAAACTCGCCGCGGAGGATCGCGCTGCGCTTGAACCGAACCTCGGCTACTTGCTTCCCCCGCCAACGAGCAGCGTGCGTGCGCTCGACAACTCCTCGGTCACGATTCCCGCCGACAAGATCGTCGTCCTGCAAAGCGTCGATGCCGCTGCCACGGCACCGACCGTGCTCGACAAACTTGCGAGCGCGCTCGGCGATCTGCACAAGAAGGGCGATGTGGTCATCGTCGCACTGCAAGTTCCGAACAAGATTGAAGCTGCCGAACGAAAACTCGCGAAGTTCGAATCAAAGGCGACGATCATGATCGACACCGATGGCGTCTGGTGCGACACCATCGGTTTCTACAAGAAGCCAGCGAACTTGATCATCGACCGAGGCGGCGCCGTGCGTTACATCGGACTCACCGACAAGGGCATCGCGGAGGCAGTGAGACTGCTCGCTGCCGAACCCGCCCGCACGACGCCCACCGCGATGCGCCCTGACATCGCGAAGGCCGCGAATGGCGAAGCCGACAGCAACACCTCCGACGCAGCAAAGACTGCCCAGTTTCCCACCTACACGACGCCTGTCACGAACGCCTTCGACCTCCGCGGGAAACAGGCCCCAACGATGTCGGTTGATACTTGGATCAACAAGCTCGACGACACCGCTGGCAAGGTCATCGTGGTGGATTTCTTCTTCACGGGATGCCCGCCCTGCCGCGCAGCGATTCCGCACATGAACGAACTCGCTGCGCACTACGGCGACGATGTCGCGGTCGTGGGTGTCTCGTTTGAGAACAAGTCAACCTTCGATTCCGGCTTCCAACGATTCCGATCTGACTTTTCCGCAGTCAAGTATGCCATCGGACTCGACACGAGCCGCAACATGATCAACGCATTCGGGGTCAAGAGCTACCCCTGCATCGCCGTGATCTCCGCGGACAATGTCGTGCGTTGGCAGGGACATCCAAGCAGCCTGAACAACCAGGTGATGGATCCCATCGTTGCCGCCAACAAGGCGCTCGCAGAAGCATCAGGCGGCGGCAAGGGAAATGGCACGGGTTCCACGAAGCGCAGCCAGCGCGGTTGGGCCATCGACCGCCCCTAATCGACCGAGCGACCTGATCGACCTGCGCGACCTGCGCGACGACTCTTCAGAACGCCCGCTCGACCGTTGCGTCGGCCATCATGGCAAGCACCTGCCGAGGTCCGCTTGGCGGCAGCACCTCAAGCCGCGCCTTCGCACTCGCCACCAGCGACAACGCATGCGTGCGCGCCGCGCCGAGCGCGTCAGTCGCCGCCATCAGTCGAAGCAGCGAGGTCGTCTCCTCCGCATCGATCGCTTGGACCGTGCGCGCGCGGCTCTCCGGGGTACACCGCGCGAGATGGACCACGAGAGGCAATGTCAACTTGCCCTTGCGCAGGTCAATCCCGAGCGTCTTTCCCACAGTCTGCTCATCACCCACGAGGTCGAGCACATCGTCCTGGATCTGGAACGCCATTCCCAGCTCCTCGCCGTACAACCGCAGCGAATCGGCGACCCTTGAGCCAGCCCCACACAAGCGCGCCGCCAACTGGCAGCACGCGCCCGAAAGCACTCCCGTCTTTCGGCGAATGATCTCGAAATAAGTGTCTTGCGTCAGCGTCAGGTCGCCGCGGTGCGACAACTGCAGCACCTCGCCGCTGCACAGTTGCATTGTCATCGCGCCGAGTTCGCTGTTCAGCCACGGTTCGCCGATGGTCGAGCACAGGTGGAATGAACTTGCGATCAGGAAGTCGCCAAGCATCACGGCCGTCTCATTGCCGCGCAAGCTGTTGACCGTGTGCCCACCGCGACGCATGTCAGCCTCGTCGAGCACATCATCGTGCACGAGCGTCGCCATGTGAATCATCTCCACCACGGCTCCGAGCGCGTCGAGCGAATCATCCACCTTTCGACTGGCGGG
>RFON01000043.1 GCA_009926625.1 Planctomycetota bacterium | reverse complement strand
CGACCACATCATGCGACATGCAAGCGCACAGCACGCCCGCCGCACCCGCGCTGCTCCAGAGCGGGATCCACGCGCGAAGTACCGCGCTCACGCGCCGCACGCGAAGCGACTGGCAAACGGCTGCGGGAAGAATCACGCAGAGGAAGTTACCGCGCACTCAGTAGCGGTAGTGGTCTGGCTTGTACGGACCATCCACCGGCACGCCGATGTACTCCGCCTGATCCTTGCGCATCGTGGTCAGTCGCGCGCCGAGCTGCGTCAGATGCAGCCTCGCCACCCGCTCATCCAGATGCTTCGGCAGCGTGTAGACCTTCTTCTCGTACTTCTTGGCATTCGAGAAGAGTTCGATCTGGGCAATCACCTGGTTGGTGAAACTGGAACTCATCACGAAACTCGGGTGACCAGTCGCGCAGCCAAGGTTCAACAGCCGACCTTCGGCGAGCATGATGATGCTGCGTCCGTTGGGCAACTTCCATTCGTCGACCTGCGGCTTGATGTTCACGCACTTCGCTCCTGGGGTCTTCTTCAGGCCAGCGATGTCGATTTCGTTGTCGAAGTGACCGATGTTGCCCACGATGGCGTTGTGCTTCATCTTGAGCATGTCTTCCGCGCGGATGATGTCCTTGTTTCCCGTCGCGGTGATGAACACATCCGCGGTCGACACGACATCCTCGAGCGTGACCACCTCGTAACCCTCCATGCACGCCTGCAAGGCGCAGATGGGATCGATCTCGGTCACCTTCACACGGCAACCCTGCCCGCGAAGGCTTTGGCAGGAACCCTTGCCGACATCGCCGTAGCCAAACACCACGGCGACCTTGCCAGCCAGCATGACATCGGTCGCGCGCATGATGCCGTCCACGAGCGAATGACGGCAGCCGTACAGGTTGTCGAACTTGCTCTTGGTCACCGCGTCATTGACATTGATCGCAGGGAACAGCAGTTGCCCCAGTTCCTGCATTTGGTAGAGGCGGTGAACGCCCGTAGTCGTCTCCTCGGTGACGCCTTGGATGTTCTGCACAGTGCGCGACCAGTAGCCCGCGTGCTTGTTCTGGAGTGCGCGCAGCAGACGCAGGATGACCGAGTACTCCTCGCTGTCCTCGCTCGTCCCCGCGGGAACGGCGCCCTGCTTTTCGAATGCGAGCCCCTTGTGAACAAGCAGCGTGGCATCGCCCCCGTCGTCGAGAATCATGTTGGGGCCCTTGCCATCCGGGAAATGCAGCGTTTGCCAGGTGCACCACCAATACTCATCGAGCGTCTCGCCCTTCCATGCAAACACGGGGATGCCCTTGGGGTTCTCAGGCGTTCCGTTGCGTCCAACCGCCACTGCAGCCGCGGCGTGATCCTGCGTGCTGAAGATGTTGCACGAGCACCAACGCACCTCTGCACCGAGGTCGACCAGCGTCTCGATGAGGACTGCCGTTTGAATGGTCATGTGCAGGCTGCCGACGATGCGCGCACCCTTCAGCGGGAACTTCCCCTTGTATTCCGCGCGCAGAGCCATCAGCCCTGGCATCTCCACCTCCGCCAGTTCGATCTCCTTTCGGCCGAAGCGCACCGTCTCAGGCGACAGGTCCTTCACCTTGAAGGGCGGGAACTCGACGAGCGAGAGGCGGGGGTTTGCGAGGAACGGCTCTGTGGAAGTGGTGGCGGTGGTTGTTTGGGCGGCGGTTGCGGTCATGGGTGTCCTTTCATCCGTCTATCCGGATACTTGAATACTAGCCACGAATCCGTCGCGAGTCCAATGTGTGGCGCGGGTCGGGACTGACGGAGGGTCTGTTCGTAGACTTGCCTTTCTCAAGGAACTCTATGCGCCCCACCCTCCTGCCAACCAACCCCCTCCACTCGACCATTCTCCTGACCCTGATTGCGCTTGCCTGTTTGGCGATCGGGTCAGCCCCCGCCCCCGCCGCCGAAGTGCGTGGATCGCCCTTCCCGCTTGCGACCTGTCCAGTGTCGGGAAAACCGCTCGGCAAGGACAGCGTCAGTTTCGTGATCGAAGAGCCCGACAACGCAACGATCAACGGACGGGCGATTCGGTTCTGCTGCCCCAACTGCGTTGACACCTTCAAGAAGGATCGCGCAAAGATGCTCGAAGCGGTCGATGCGGCGATCATCGCGCAGCAAATGCCGTTGTATCCGATGACCAACTGCGTCGTGATGCGTGACGAAGAGATCGCCGCACCCGATGCCCCAGACGCGGGCAACGTGAAGAATGTCGTCGTGCTGAACAAGCTCGTGCGCTTGTGCTGCCCCGGCTGCATCAAAAAGGTTCGCCGTGATCCAATGAAGTACCTCACCGCCATCGACGGCGCGGTGATCGAGAAGCAGAAGCCAACCTACCCGCTGAAGACCTGCGCGGTGTCGGGTGAGCCGCTGCCTGCGGAGCCGACCGACATCGTCATCGGCGAGCGCCTCGTGCGACTGTGCTGCCCCAAGTGCGCGGACGCCGCGCGGAAGGATCCGTCGGCGGTGCTCGCAAAGTTCGGGACCTCAGCCGCTGCGCCCGCTGCTCCTGCTGCGCCCGCTGGCTCCACCGCTCCCGCTGGCTCCTCGAAGTAGCGCGCTGAACAGTCCCGGTCCCTTTGCCTCGATCGCTGGAACGATGCGGTGCCAGCGTTCCATGCGAAGTCCCGCGGCTTCAGCCCACCGCCGTACATCGCCCTGCGAAAATCCGAGATGGCGATGCCCCATCGTTGATCGATAGTCGCCGCGCGCGTGCGCGATCATGTCGATCAACAGCAGGGAACCGCCAGGCTTCAGCAGCCTCGATGTTGCTCGCACAGCGGCGGCAGGATCCGCAACATGGTGGAGCACCAGCGAAACCACCGCTGCGTCGATCGTTCCTGAACGGATCGGCGGGTGCATGAGATCGCCCTCGGTGCACACCACATTCGAGTGCCGCGAAAGCCGCTGTCGCGCCGCGGCGATCATGGCTCGCTCGCTGTCCACGGCAAACACCTTGCCCACATAGGGGGCGATGCGTTCAGCAATCTCCCCCGTGCCGCACCCAAGATCTGCAACAACCGCGTTCGGCTGCAGCAAACCGAGCGCCGCCTCCCATCCAACGAGACTGCCAAAAAGCTCGTTGCGGATGATGTCCCAGTCGCCGCCGACTCGGCTGAAGAACCCGTTGCCCGCCCGCCGCGCCGCGATCACCGCGGTCAGGCGTGCGTCATCCTGCTCGAGGTCCGCAGCACGAGCGAGCGAAGCCTGCGCAAGTTTCCAGAGGGAACGCACCGCGGCTGGCATGCCATCCCGATCGACGCGGTACAGGCTGGTCGTTCCCTCGACACGGCGCTGCAGCATCTTCCCATCGAAGAGCAGTTTCAGCTGTCGACTGACGGTCGACTGCGGCATTTGCAGCGCACGGCCGGCCTCGCCGACAGCGAGCTCATGGCGCGACAGCGCGCGCAGAAGCCGAACGCGGTGCGGATCCGAGAGCAACCCCAGCACCGAAGACCACTGCGCCATCGAGAGCGTTTCATCAGCCCCGCCGCCTGCGGCGCCAGTCGAGCGCTCGCGAGCACTCATGCGTCAAGGCCCCGGAGGCAGCGCGGTCGCTGCATCGACCGCAACGCCCTGCGCCTGCAGCGCCTGCACAACGCGCGGATCGCTTGCAGACACGCCGTAGGCCTGCCGCAGCCGACGCACCGCCTCATCCTTGCGCCCAAGCGACAACTGCAGCATCGCCATCTGGTAGTACGGTTCGGTCGAACGCGGACGAAGCGCACCCGAATCCACCTCAATTGCCGCGGCAAAGGCCTGCTGAGCGCTGTCACTGTCCCTCAGGCGAATGGCGTAGAGCCCAAGCGTGATCCATGGATCAGGCGTCCCGAGCGATGCGCCCGCACCGCGAAGCAACTGATACATCGCGCTCGTGTCGTTCTGACGGAACATCACATCAGCAAGCGCCTCGATCACCTTCATGTTGCCGGGCGACTCATCATTGGCAGTTTCGAGGCAGCGGCGGGCCGTCACCAGATCGCCGAGATTCGCCATCGCAACTCCGTATCCGTACTCAGCCTCCCACTTCCCTGGGCTGTTCTTGATCACGGGCTGGAACGCATCCGCCGCCTCTTGCCACTTGCCGAACTCGAGGTAGTGATTGCCGCGATCGATCGACTGTTCCGTCGAGGGCGGTCCTTGGCATGCGCCGAGCATCAGCGTGAACGCACCAGCGGCGGCCAGGGAAAAATGAACGAGCATGCGAGCAGCGGTTCGTGGCATCGCGGCGACGCGCGCGGTTGCGATCCATCGCAGGGAGAGTTGGCAGTCCATTGGTCGGGAGTGTACGGTCGTTGACGAGATGACTGCGAGCGCGCCGATCTGGCTGCCCATGGCAACCGCGCTGCACCGTTTGCCCGACGGAACATCGCACTTCGATTGGTTCCTTGGGCGAACCATGAACACAAGCGATCCCGACGATCGATCCGCGCGGACATTCCGCTGCGCACGCGACCCGCGCGAGGCCTGCGCCGGCTGGACCGCACAAATCGAACCGCTCGCCGATCACCGCGTGCACTACCTGACAGCGGTGGACGAGCGATGCCTTGCCGATGGCAGCACCGTCACGCCGCTGCAGCGTGGGCAATGGATCGACGCAGGCATCGGCGACATCATCATCCAGTGGCATGGCAGCGAGGCGTTCCATCGGATCCGCTTGGTTGGCCAACCTCCACTGCGAGCGGATTGCACGACCAGCGGATCCTCCCTGAACGCCGTCTAGTCTGCAGCCATGTGGCAGCTGTATGTCACCGCATCACTGTTCGCGCTGCTCTCTGCCATTGCAGGGGTCAGCACGCTGCTGGCCCTTCCAGGCATTTGGCTGATGGTGCTGCTCGCCGTCGTGCATGAGCTGGCGGCATCGCTGTGGCTCGGTCGAGCGGGCGGCTGGGTCACTTGGACCACGATCGGCGTCGCGCTCGTCATCGCGTTCGCTGCAGAGGTGATCGAGTTCCTCGCCGGCGCCGCCGGCGCAAAGGCGGGCGGTGCATCGAAGTGGGGAACCATCGGCGCGCTCGTTGGCGGCATTGTGGGTGCACTCGTTGGCACGGTGCTGATCCCGCTGCCGCTGATCGGGACTCTCGCAGGCGCCGCACTCGGTGCAGCCATCGGAGCGTCGACGGGCGAGATTTGGAAGGGCGGCAAGTCCGCGCAAGAATCGATCAAGCCGGCGCTTGGCGCTGCCGGCGGACGCGTTGCAGGAACGCTGCTGAAGGTCGCACTCGCCGCCGCGGTGTGGGTGATCCTGGTCTTCGGCGCATTCTGGCGCTGAGGCACGCGCCACGCTCGAGCATCGAGCTCAGTCCCCACGCAGGTGACGCGCAAGATCGGCTACCGCCACCATCACCTGTTCGTTGCGATCGAGATCCTTCACCTGCACCATTCCCTCCGCCACCTCGGCGCCGAGGATGACAGCCATGCGCGCACGGCACTTGCCGGCATCCGCCAGCAGTTTCCCGACATTGCGCGTCGACTTGTAGCTTTGCCGCACATGCAGTCCGTCGCGCCGAAGCGACGAGAGCATTCCTGGCAACAGGCGGTCCGACGCTTCTCCCTCGGCGCTGATGAAGAACGCATCTGGGCGTGGCAGCAGCGATTCCCCGTCGTCGGCGGGCAGCTTGCCTCGGTCCCGCAGCACGAGCGCGAGCACCACATCACCCATTCCCATGCCGACCGCTGGCGTCCGCGGACCACCGAACATCTCCACGAGCCCGTCATAGCGCCCACCCCCTGCGATGGCGCGTTCTCCGCCGCTCGCTTCGTGAAGTTCGAACACCGCGCCCGTGTAGTACGCCAGCCCGCGAACGATGCCGAGGTCCACCTCGCACCATTCATCCATGCCAGAAGCCTTCAGCCCGTCGAGCACTGCGGCGAGCGGCGCAGCATCAGCCGCTGAGCAGTTGGTCGCTGCACACACAGCCTGCGCCGCATCCGCCGCTGGAAATCGTGCGCGCGCCACACGCGCGAACGCCTCCAGTGCTTTCTCGCCGTCCGTTCCGCCAAGGCCGATCTCCGCGGCACGCGCGGTGAACGACGCGGCATCGAGCTTGTCACGCCGATCGAGCAGCGCAAAGGCATCCGCGGTGCGCTCTTCTGGAACGCCAAGCGAACGGAGTGCCGCACCGACGACGCCGCGGTGGCTGATCTTCACGCGCACATCGGCAGGCGACAGGCCGAGCCGTTCGAGCGCGACGATGGCCGTGGACAGGACCTCCACTTCAGCCTGTGGCCCATCGATGCCCAGCAGATCGACATTCCACTGCAGGAATTCACGCAGGCGACCGCGCTGCGGGCGCTCAGCACGGAAGTGCGATGGAATCGCGAACCACTTGATCGGATGGGGAAGCCCTCCCGCCTTGGCTGCGACCATGCGCGCGAGCGTCGGGGTGAACTCTGGGCGCAGCGCATAGTCGTCCTCGCCCCCAGCGCGGCGAAAGCTGAACAATTCGCTGACGATCCCCTCGCCGCTCTTCACCGTGTAGAGCTCCAAGTGCTCAAAGGTCGGTCCATCAATCTCCTCGAAGCCGTGGACAACCGATGACTGACGCCATGCGGCCTCGATGTGCCGACGCAGGGCCATGTCGCGCGGATAAAAATCGCGTGTGCCTTTGGGCCCTTGGAACTCGCGCGCCATCGTGCCGATCCTAGGGCATCCCCGCTACCCGCCGCGGGCTGCGCAGGTCACCACTCGGGACCGCCGCTGTAGCGACCGTAGATGTCCGCGAGCGCTTGCACCATCTCGCCGAGCGTGCAGCGCCCATGTGCGCCATCGACCAACGCGGGCATGGTGTTCTCACCCGCACGCGCCGCGCGGCGAATCTCATCGAGGCAGCGCTTCACGCGGTCGCCATCGCGCAGTCGGCGGAACTCGGCGAGGCGTTCACACTGCCGCATCTCCACCGAATGCGGAATCTGGAGGATCTCCACGGAACGCTCCTCGTTCCCCTCGGGATACGCGTTCACTCCAACAACGATGCGGTCCCCGGCCTCCATCTCCTGCCCGACGCGGTAACTCGCCTCCGCGATCGATCGGCGGAAATAGCCCTTGTGAATGCCCGCAACAACGCCGCCCATTCCATCGATGGTGCGGATCATCGAATCGGCGTCCGCCTGCATCTGGTCGGTCAGCGCCTCGACATACCACGATCCCCCGAGCGGATCGACGGTTCGATGCACGCCCGTCTCATGCGCGAGGATCTGCTGCGTGCGCAGCGCCACTCGCACCGCCTGCTCCGTCGGGAGTCCGAGCGTCTCGTCCATGCTGTCGGTGTGCAGACTCTGGCAGCCGCCGAGCACGCCAGCCATCGCCTGATATGCCACCCGCACGATGTTGTTGAGCGGCTGCTGCTCCGTCAACGAACAGCCCGCCGTCTGCACATGCGTGCGCATCAGCCACGATCGCTCGTTCTTCGCACCAAAACGCTCACGCATCGCATGCGCCCAGATGCGGCGCGCAGCACGCAACTTGCAGATCTCCTCGAAGAACTCGTTGTGGCTGTTGAAGAAGAACGACAATCGCGGCGCGAACGCATCCACGGGCAGCCCGCGCTTGATCCCCCACTCCACATATTCCATGCCGTCGCGCAGCGTGAAGGCCAACTCCTGCGTTGCCGTCGATCCAGCCTCGCGGATGTGGTAACCGCTGATCGACACCGAGTTCCACTTCGGCGTGTGCTTGCCAGCGAACTCCATCGTGTCCACGACCAGCTTGACGCTCGCCTCGGGTGGATAGATGAACTCGTTCTGGGCGTGAAACTCCTTCAGAATGTCATTCTGCAGCGTGCCACCCAGCCGTTCCCATGCAATGCCGCGCTCCTGCGCCATCGCCAGGTACATCGCCCAGATCACGGCCGCGGGCCCGTTGATCGTCTGGCTCACCGTCACATCGCCGACGGGAATGTCCGCATAGAGCCGCGCCATGTCGTCGATCGTTGAGATCGCAACACCACAGCGGCCCACCTCACCCACCGACAACGCGTCATCCGAGTCGCGCCCCATCAACGTGGGAAGGTCGAACGCCGTCGACAGTCCCGTGTTCGCCTTGGTGCCCTTCGCGTTATCAAGCAGGTACTTGAAGCGCGCATTCGTGTCGTCCGCACTTCCGAACCCCGCGAACTGGCGCATGGTCCAGAGACGCCCGCGGTACATCGTGCCGTGGATGCCGCGCGTGAACGGGAACGCGCCCGCCTCGCCGATCCGCGCATGCGGACGCGATGCATCGCTCGGGTCCGTCGACGAACCGTCCTTCGGTCCATACGAAACCTCCACCTGATAGCCCGAGAGCGTCACCGACTCAGGATCGACCGTGGACTTCTTCGCCTGTGCGAGCGCTGCGTCCGGCGTCGTCGTCGGGGCACTTGCAGCGGACGGGTTGGACCGTGAAGGCAGCGTGCTCATGCGCAAAGTCTATCGCCACCGCTTCGATCGCTACGATCGAAGGCGAACTTGTCCGCCAGTGTTTCCATCATCGTGCCGACCTACCGCGAGTCGATGAATGTCCCAGAACTGGTCAGGCGCGTTCGAGAAGCGATGCAGCCCACGGGTCGTCGCTTCGACTTGTGGCTGATGGACGATCCGTCGGGCGATGGCATCGACCGCGCCGTGAACGCGGCGAGTGAGCCTTGGGTGCACTTGGTCACGCGAAAGCCGCCTCGCGGGCTCGGTTACGCGGTCCTCGAGGGACTGCAATCGGCGCGTGGCGACATCCTGGTCGTCATGGATGCGGATCTTTCACATCCACCAGAGCGCATCGCCGCGTTGGTCGAAGCCGCGGAGCGCCCCGAGAACGACATGGTGATCGGATCGCGCTACACCAAGGGTGGCACGATCGCTGGCGACTGGTCGCTGCTTCGCCACATCAACAGCCGCGGCGCCACATGGCTGGCACGACTCTTCACCTGGGTCGACGATCCCATGAGCGGCTTCCTCGCGATGCGCCGCGATCTCCTTGCACGCGCAGCGGGCGAACTCGATCCCATCGGTTACAAGATCGGTCTGGAACTGATCGTGAAGTGCCGCTGCCGAAGCGTCGCTGAAGTGCCCATCCACTTCAGCGATCGGGCACTCGGCAAGAGCAAGATGGGACTTCGCGAACAGCTTCGTTACATCGTGCATGTGCGGCAGCTCGCTCGGTGGAAGTACGGGGAACTCGCGCGCTTCGCGGAGTTCGCGCTCGTCGGCGCGAGCGGGTTGCTCGTCAATCTCGCGACCGTCACGGCGGTATCGGAGGCACTGAAGGCGACGGGCATGACTTCGCGTGTCGCGCTGCTGAACACATCAGTCACAGTTGCCGTGCTGGTGTCGATGGCGAGCAACTTCCTGCTCAACCGCGCACTCACCTTTGGCGACCGCGCTCGCGGACCGATCCTGAAGCAATTCCTGCTGTTTGCGTCCGTGTGCCTCGTTGGCGCGGTCGTGAACTGGTTCGTCACCACGCGGCTTGCAACGCGGTGGACCGATCACACGCTGGGGCTGCAGACCGCAGCGGTTTGCGGCGTGCTCGCCGGGATGGCGTTCAACTATGTCGGCTCGCGGCTCTTCGTCTTTCGCCGCAGCACGCGCCCGTGAGGTCCTCGGCGCCGCGGCGCGCGTCACGCGCGCGGCAGGTCAACCCTGCGGATACTCGAAGACGCCGCGCCCCGTCTTGTTTCCGAGCCGACCAGCCGTCACCAACTGCCGAAGCAGCGGACACGGGAAGAACTTCGGATCTCCCAGTTCACGGTGCAGCACCATCATGATGTCGTGGCACACATCAAGCCCAATGAAGTCCGCCAACCGCAGGGGCCCCATCGGGAAGTTGCAGCCGAGCAGCATGATCTGATCGATGTCCTCAGGCTTGGCGACACCTTCCATCCATGCATGAAACGCCTCGTTGATCAGCGGCATCAGCACGCGATTCGACACGAAGCCCGCGCGGTCATTCGCAGGGACAGGAGTCTTCCCCATCGTCTTCGCCAGTTCAAGCGTTCGCTCGACGGTCTCATCGCTCGTGGCGAGACCGCGGATCACCTCCACCAACTTCATCACGGGGACGGGGTTGAAGAAGTGCATGCCGATCACATGGCTGGCGCGTTCACCCGCTGCTGTTGCGATGTCAGTGATGGAAATCGAACTGGTGTTCGTTGCCAGCACCACATGAGGCTGAAAGATCCGCACGAACGCGCTGAAGAGGCGTTTCTTGACCTCGGGGTTCTCGCTCGCGGCCTCGACGACCCAATCCGCATGGCGCGTCTGTTCGAGATCGGACTCGTAGCACAATCGCTGGGCAACCGCAGCAGCGGATTCCGCGGTCAGCTTCTGCTTCTCCACGAGGCGCGCGAGCGTCTTGGAGTGGTAGGCGCGTGCGCGATCCACCTGTTCTGCGTTGACATCCACCACGACCGCACCGATCCCAGACTGCGCCGCCGTCAGCGCAATACCCGAGCCCATCGTGCCACCGCCGACTACCACCATCGTCTTCACTTGGTTTGCCATCGTGGCGGAATGGTAATGATCGCGCGAGACTCGCTGCGATCAATCGAGCATGTCGAGCGCCACATCCGCCCAACCTGCACTGTGGGTGATTGCGCCGACCGAGATTCGATCAACGCCGGTTGCAGCAATCGCAGCCACCGTGTCCAGCCGCACACCGCCCGATGCCTCGAGCAGAAGCGTTGGTCGCGCTGCATCACGCAGTGCCACAGCATCGGAAAGGTCACCGACCGTGAAATTGTCGAGCAGGACAATGTCGAGCGTGCCTTGTGGAAGCGCCAACAACGCGCGGAGTTGGTCGAGTGAATCAACCTCAGCGCACACGAACGCGATCGGTCGCCCCGATGCGCGCGCGCGGCACGCGACCGACTCGACCTCGGCGGCAAAGCGTGCGCCTTGCAGCCCATACAAGTGGTTGTCCTTCAAGAGCACGGCATCCGCGAGCCCACATCGGTGCAGATGTCCCCCACCGCAGCGCACCGCGTACTTTTGCAGCCAGCGCAGACCAGGTATCGTCTTGCGTGTGTCGCAGATCACCGCGCGTGTGCCACGGACCGCGTCCACGAACGACGCGGTCGCCGTTGCCGTTGCGACGGCGATACCAAGCAGGTTCAGCAGCGAGCGTTCCACGGGCAGTAGCACATCGAGCGTTCCGCGAAGGGTCAGGAGCCGCGTCCCAGGTTGGGCGCGCATGCCGTCGGCAGCGCCATGCGCCAACTCGCAGCGGAGTGTCGGGCACCGTGCGGCGAAGAGTCCACCAAGCCCAAGACCCGCTACGCAGCCGCCACTGCGAAGGACGACCGAAGCGGCGCGATCACCCCGCAGGATGCAGGACTGCGTCGTGATGTCGGACAGAGCACCGTCCTCCTCCAGCGAACGAGCCACCGACTCCGCGCCGTGACCGCTGCAGAAGTGTTGCCACAATGCGCCGAGGGTCATCGAGTTGAGGTCGTGCACCGACGAAAAGTCTAGAGACGCCGCTCACAGATCGGGAGCGTCGGGCAGCCGACGGCCAGAGTCCCAGCAAAAAAGACAGCGGGCGGCGCCATGCGCCACCCGCTGTCAGTCCAGTTCTTTCGACGGAGTCTTGTTCAGCTCATCCGAGCCGAATAGACGCGCTGCCCATCAACGACGCCGACGACCGGCAAGGGCGACCATACCGAGCAGGGCAACTGCACCCGGGGCTGGAATCACACCAATCGACAAAGAGGTGGTGGACGCGTAGGTGCCAGAAGCTGCGCCGCCAAAGGGAAGGATCGAGATCGAGGAAATCGCCCCTGATGTGCTGACGAAGCCAGCGAAACTGGATGGCGAGGAGGACAGGATGAAGCTGACACCCCCAGCCACCACCTTCACAAGCCCGGGCCCCGTGGTGAAGTCAATGTTTGTGTTGAAGAAATTGCCGCCCAGTGCAAACACATTGGGGCTCGAAAAACTGAAGGTCAAAGCGGCATCAGGGTTGTTGGTCGAAAAAACCCCAGCATCCGCGTAGAGACCGCCGTTGGCGCTAGCGGTCCAAGACGCATCGCCGCTGCCGCCGCCCACACCCGACGCATAGAAGCCGTTGTAACCGGCAAACGACTGAGCAGAGACGGAGCCTCCAAGATCAGCAACAAGCGCGTCAAACACAGACTGGCTGCTTGCAACAAGGATCTCAGCGGAAGCACCGCTCGCGACGACTGCCAAAGCAACTACGGAGAGAGACTTTGTGATGAGAGACATTCGGGAGACTCCGAAAGAGGACTCCCTTTTCCCGTGCCTCCAGACGACCCAAAGATGCCACTGGTCAGCAAGGATGCAAACGAACTACTCCAAAAGTCACTAAACAAATCACAAACTCTTTTGGCTTTGCCCCAACCGCCCTAAGCGGTCGCACACCGCAGACAGTCGCAAAATTTCAGAGAATGTCCAATAACCGACTGCTAAGCATCAGCGCCAGGGCATCAGGCTGGGTCCTGAGTACTGCGCAAGAGGCCGAATGATGCGATTGTTGGCGTGCTGCTCCATGATGTGAGCACACCACCCAGTGATGCGGCTTGCCACGAAGATCGGCGTGTACTGCGGCACAGGGATTCCCATGACGAAATAGGTCATGCCACACGGGAAGTCCACATTCGGATGGATCTTCTTGTCGCGCAACATGATGGCCTGCACCTCATCGCCCATGCTGAACCACTTGGTGGCGTTCGCCCCAAGTTCCTGAGCCAACTTGAGCCCCCACGACCGCAGGATCGGCGCCCGATGATCGCCGTTCTTGTAGACACGGTGCCCAAAGCCCATCAACTTCCGCTTTTCCGTGAACGCACGCTGCATCCAGGCATCGACGCTCATGGCTCCCCCTGCACAGTCGCGGTCGATCTCCTTCAGCATCTCCATCGCCATCTCGTTCGCGCCGCCGTGCAGCGGACCCTTCAACGCCCCGATACCACCGCACACCGCAGAATGGAGATCGGTCTCGGTGCTGGCAATCACACGGCAGGAGAAGGTGCTCGCATTGAAATCGTGCTCCGCATACAGCACCAAACTCACATCCATGATGCGCGCCGCCAAAGCCGTCGGGCGCACACCAGTCATGCACCAGAGCAAGTTCGACGCATGATCCAGCTTCGGATCGGGGTCCACCGGCGCCTTCCCCTCAAGCGTGCGCTGACAGATGCCAATGATCGTCGGAATCTGCGCCAGCAGCCGCTTCGACTTCCGCAGCTCCGCCTCTGGAGTGATGTCCTCGCACTCCGCATCCAGATGCGACAGCAGCGAAACACCCGTGCGCAGGATGCTCATCGGATGCGCCTTCGGACTCTCGCGGCAAATCCGCACAATCGCATCGCGCACGCTCGCGGGGACCTGCCGCAGCTCCCCCTGCTCCTGCTTGAACGCCGACAGTTCCGCAGCGCTTGGCTTGTGTCCCAGCAGCAGCAAGAACGCCACCTCATCGAACGACGCATGCTCCGCCAAGTCCGCAATCTCATAGCCGCGGTAAATCAACTGACTCTGATTCACCTCGCAAATGGCGGTATCGCCCACAGTCTGCCCAGCGAGTCCGCGGGTATCGGGGGTCTTGGCGGGCGATGGCGTGGGGCTGTTGGGCGCTGAGGTCGTCATGGGAAGATCGATACTAGCGAAAGTGACCAATCCAACGGACAATGACGCGATGCACCTGAACGCACACCGAATCCTGCCCGCCGCCGCCATGTTGACCGCGGTGCTGCTCGGAGTCGGCTGCGGCACGGAAACCTCCGCACGCATCGACCCTGCGCTGCCCTCGATGAACAGTCGCGAGGTGGGTTCCTTCATGGCGGGCAACTTCTCGAACGCGGCGCAAGCAAAGGACAATCCTGCATTCGAGGACATTCGCGTGCACCTACGCCCCATCTGGGTCGATCGCATCGACGGGCAGTGGCTCTATGTCGAACAGTCCCTCGCGACCAGCGAGGACAAGCCCTATCGCCAACGCATCTATCAGGTCGTGGACGGCAACGATGCAGACTCCGTGGACTGCCGCATCTATGCGCTGCCTGGCGACGCGCTGCAGTACGCAGGCGAATGGAAAGTCGAGCGCCCCATGCGCAAATTGACCGCGGACCTGTTGCTGCCGATCAGCGGTTGCACGATCACGCTGCGCAAGAACGAAGACAGTTCGTGGATCGGCTCAACGCAGCCCAACGAGTGTGTGCCGCCTGCGTCGTCGGGCGTGTCATCGATGACGAGCCTCAAGATCGACCATGATGGATTCGAAGTCTGGGACCGCACGCTGAATGCCGAGGGTCAGCAAGTCGGCGGGTCCACCGCGGGTCCCTACCTGTTCAAGCGAACCGCGAACTGAGTCGCGGATTCGCGGGAGCCCACCGTTGAGTCATTGATGTAGCGGTCTTCGACCGTGGTCGAGAGCTGTTCGACCGCTTGGGCAGCGGCATGCATGCCGCCGCCATAGCGGACCCACGCACAAAAACGGCGGCGCTTCGGTCACGCCGCGACAATCGCGGAGTGGCCCGTGGAAATCAGGTTGGTCCTCGGAAAAAAGAAAAGAAGAGAGAGCGTAAATGGAAGAGGAAAGAGTGGAAAGGGAATTCAGGGGGTCCTCAAGGCGCGGAACCCGATGCCGCCGCTGTTCGAGTAGTCAGGCGTGATGAGGTTGCGGTAGGAGGAACGCACGTCGTACGTGTCGTAGTACCACGAGCCGCCGCGCAGCACGCGGTTCGAGCCAGATGACGGCCCCTGCGGGTTTGTTTGCTCGTCAGCGCTGTAGGCGCCGTACCAGTCGTTCACCCACTCAACCACATTGCCGAGCATGTCGTACAACCCGAATCCGTTCGCCTTCTTTGTCCCGACGGCATGAGTGGTGCCCTCCGAGTTACTACGGTGCCACGCAATCTCGTCCAGTTCCCCATACCGCGGCGTGCGCTGCCCTGCTCGGCACGCGTACTCCCACTCCGCCTCCGTCGGCAGCCGCAGCTTGGTCTTCTTACAAAATGCATCGCAGTCGTTCCATGACACCTGTTCGACGGGCTTCGCCAAACTGCCCACGCCTTGCTTCTCGGCGGCTTTTTTCTTCGCGGCTTGCTCGGCCTCCTTCCTTGTCATCCCACTCCTCATCGCTTCATCCACAGCCAAATCACCTGTGTCAGAGAATCGGCTCGGATCTTTGCCCATCACCTTGGCATACTGCTGCTGCGTCACCTCGTACCGACCGAGGTAAAACGC